>NZ_CM132202.1:1347266-2020899 GCF_053653995.1 Peribacillus sp. JNUCC 23 | reverse complement strand
GATATTTTTAATACCACCTAAAATAACAAGGGCAGTTGCAATCGTTAATATCGCACCCGTTATCCAAGGGTTTAGACCAAAACTAGATTCAACTGCGGCAGCTACAGAATTGGATTGAACTGTACTACCTATACCAAACGCAGCAATGGCACCAAAAAGAGCAAATAGAACAGCTAGCCATTTCCATCCTAACCCTCTTTCAATATAATACATGGGACCACCAGCCATTTCGCCACGTTTTCCAACTGTTCTGTATTTTACTGCAAGGATCGCTTCAGCATACTTGGTTGCCATTCCAACAAGTGCCGTAATCCACATCCAGAATACTGCACCTGGTCCACCTAAGACAACGGCAGTAGCTACACCCGCAATATTACCTGTACCAATCGTAGCAGCCAAAGCCGTCATTAATGATTGAAAGTGAGAGATGTCACCCTCTGAAGATTGATCTTGATTCTTTGAAAAAGCGAGTTTTAAAGCATATGGTAGTTTACTAAACTGAAGGAAAGATATACGAAATGTTAAATAAACTCCAGTTCCTACTAATAAAATTAGTAGCGGTGGCCCCCAAATAATATCACTTAATTTGGTTATAAACTCAGTCATAGTTCCACGATCCTTTCTATTATTAATAAGGTGGGTACAAGATATCTCGTCTACATTTTTCATACTGAACAAATAATAATGTGAAGAAGTGAAGACAATTACTAATGATTTATTTAATCATTTTAAAGAGGTGTTATAGTATGTAGAAGTGATTCTAGGAATTTTTAATGAAAAACATACATTCATTCATGCACGCAAGAACCGATGAGTTTGATTCCTTATCCACCAAAACAGTTGTCTCTTTATGTCTAATCAATCGAAAATCTCCAGAAATAAAATTTTTAATTTTCTGACTTTTTAACAAATACACGTACATAATCATTCCATTCATGTATCTTACCCGTATGAAGTTGGATAGAATTGAAAATAATAGCCAAAAATCAATAAAACGCCTCCTTCACCAATCAAAATATACTATTTTTACCATTATATTGTATGAAGACTATTTGTTCAATATCAAACGTTAGGTATTCTTACACTTTTTAACTTGTTTTTAAATTAAGTATCATTGATTAACTGTTTCGCGCATTTGAGCTAACAGAATAAATACCATCTTCCCCAAGAAAATGTCCCATTATTAATGCAATAAAAGAAGTTTATAAACAATCTCAATTCATGTTAAAAATTTAGCGTAGTCAATCACGGTTTATATTCAAAAAATTAAAGTTAACATAAAAATGCAGGAGGATAACAGACGAGGACAAAGAAAGATTTTCAGGATGTATAGAAGAGAGAAAGAAAAAACTGTTATCAAGTAAAATAACAGTTTTTTTACTTGGTGACGTCAAACTACAAGTTCGACGTCATCAAGTGAGAGTTTCTCTATCATATTTTCATACATTCAATTGAGTGATTACCCATGTTTATTGCTCTGTCAATCAAAATCGCGTTACGCATCATTCATCCTGTATGAGGATCTCTCTACTATTCACAAACAAGGATTTGTCTTGAAAATAATCCTTTTCTAGCTATACATCGATCTGTAATCTCAAATCCAGAGTCTTTAATCATCTGATCAATTGTTTCAATCGATATCACGACTACTTTACTAGCAATACGGCGGGCATGTTTTAGAATGGATAGTTGATCCTCAGGTGTAGCATGTGTAAACAAATTGTATGGCATATCAATAATGGCTACATCATAATCCTCTGATACTTCTGAAATTGGACCACATGCTACATCGCCTTCAAGATGGAAATAGGCAATATTTTCATTTATTCCATCTATAATATGTGGGTTTATATCGCGCCCGACAATATCAATTCCCATGGACAGTGCTTCAACCAAAACAGTCCCAATACCACAACATGGATCTATCGCTTGAACCCCATCAGGATTCGGTACCGCAATGTTAGCAACAGCTCTTGCTACACGTGTACTGAGCGCAGTCGAATATTCATGAGGCTTTTTTTGATGGCGAAGCCAAATGGACTCACCTTTTCGATAGTTTCCAAAGTACCAACGCCCAGCCTTGGTCACTACGCCATACTCATAATCAGGTTGATGGATATCGAACTCTCCATTGATTCGTAAACCTAATTCTCGTTCTATCTTACGACGATCCTTATATTCAATTTGCTCCGATTTATCAAGGTCATTAATTTTCACAAAATTCACTTTGAATGTCGATTCATGCAATTCAATAGATTGAACCTGCTCTAGGATTTCTGATAGGTCATCCCCTTCAAATATGACGTCAATTCTTTCTTTTATAAAAGGACTCCGGCTCGGATCGACTTTAATACCTGTTTTCAAAATATTTGTTTTCGTCTCGATCCCAAATAAAGACCGCATCTCCATGTAACAAAGTGCACGCTCATCCATACGACAAGCATACGTGTATATAAAAGTTGGTATTTGCTTATGATTATCCAATCTGTTCCCACCCTATTTTGGTCATTTCTTTTGTCACCTAGGAAAAGTAAAATAAATCCTATTAGTACTTATCCAATCGCGTTAAGATCATTTTCTCCCAAATTCTCCATGGAAGTATGCTTTTTAGTAAAATACTTAATGTAACGCCTCTTCCAATTTTATTACGGAGCTTCATTTCTTTACTTGTCGATAGTTTTGCAACCTTATCAGCGATTTCTATTGGATTGCCATATGAACTTTCGCTAGATTTAAGGTAGTTTTCCATTTTCATGAGATATTCATGATATGGGGAATTTTTATGTAGAGATTTTTCTGTTATGTGTTTTCCATTTGTCCAAATATTGGTTTTATATGAGCCTGGTTCAATGAGGGCAACGTCTATTCCAAACGGCTTCAGCTCTAGACGAAGACATTCACTCCATCCTTCAATAGCGAACTTCGAAGAAACATAGGGAGATAATCCAGGGAAGCCCATTGTACCACTAATGCTACTAATTGTAATGATTTTCCCATTGCCTTGTTTTCTCATAAAAGGAAGTACAGTCTGGGTTACTGCAATTACACCCAAGACATTCGTTTCAAATTGTTGTCTATATTCATCAATCGGAATATCTTCCACGAATCCAGCACCCGCATACCCAGCGTTATTCACTAATACATCTACTCTTCCTTTCATTTCAATACAATCTCTCAACCGACGTATCGAAGCTTCAGACGTAACATCCAACTCATAGATTTCAATCCGATCAGCAATTGCAGCCAACTCTGCCCTCTCTATTAGTTCAGCTTTCTTCTCCAGATTCCTCATCGTAGCCATAACTTGAAAACCTCGCTTGGCCAATTCTAATGAAGTTAATAATCCAAATCCGCTGGATGAACCCGTTACAATCGCAATTTTGTTTCCCATGGTCTTTCCCCTTCCAAATTACTTAACGAACGATTCGTATTACTAGTATCATAGCTATACAAATAATTTTACTAGCCACTTGCAAAAATAGATCTTATATTTCACTATTTCTTCAGTAATTTCGTAAGTAGAACAATTGTATATTTATACATCATCAAGTAAAATATAATGGACACATACTATTGAAGTGCATTCGGAGAACTCTTTTAACTATGAAAGCCAGGTATGAACTTATTAATATGAATCTAACACTAAGCAATGTGACTTTGCGTAATTCAGTCGATAGCTACGTTCTTTTTAAAGCTTCCGATGAAAACAATAATGAAGTCACAATTAAACTTTCGCACCAACAAGCAGATTTTCTTGAAGCTGAATTTACAGATCTGAATCTCCGAAGATAAGGACACTGTTTGGAACCGATTATACATGATGATGATGCTTGTATTGATGAATCCTATAATTTATTTAATGGAGAGTTTTTATCGATCATAAATAACTCTCTTTTTTTATGCTGTTTTGAAAAATTATCTTTATCTTACTTCCCTTTGGATAAAGAACACCTTTTTAAAGAATACTTAGCTTAACAGCATATACCAAATTATTGGAGGCATTCTATGAGAAAACCATTCGTATTGAAAGCTTTATTGGTGATGATTATTTTTTTCCTATTGAATTTCTTCGCACTATCTTCAGCAAAATCTTATGCCAGTGCTCCAGTTAAAGTTATGGCACACACATATAAAGATTTAGATTTTTTAACTTATCCCCAAATATCTGATTTAAAGAACAAAACGGCTCAAAACAAAATCAATGCTATTTTAAAAAAACATATACAAAATTCGTATAATGACTATCAGAAATTAAAGAAGTCCATGGAAAAAATCCAAGGCGATCCCCTTTGTAAAGAAGCGCCCTCTGCGTGTCAATATGAATATAATTCGAGTTATAAAGTATTATTTAATAAAGATCATAAAATCAGCATTTTGATATATGATTATCAATTTTCTGGGGGTGCCCACGGAAATACAGTAGTCACGACTTATAATTTCAATACAGATAACGGCAAACGGTATAAGCTTGATGATATTATTATAAATGATGCCAATTTTGCTAAGGTAACAACTTATGCCACAGAATATATCAAACAGCATCCAGATGTATTTTTTACTGACAGTGATACATTAAATGCCTTTAAGGTGACCAAAGATCATGCATTTTATTTTGTTGATGATGGTATCGCTTTGATTTTTCAATCATATGAAGTAGCACCCTATTCTTCTGGACAGCCAGTAATTATAATACCTAGCACTATTTATAAATAAAGCGAAGCACCATCCATCAGTGAAGCATTTTTAGTCCCACTGATGGTAATTCTGGGGTTATTACAGCCTGTTAAAAAAAAGTCATTTTCCGAAAATCCTGCGTTTTTCTTTTAAATTCCTGAGAAGCCTTATTACAGATTCATTTTGCTCATGAATTTTTCTTTCCGATGGAGATGTTGAAGGTACCGGTATGTTCACTCTCTCGGGTTTTCTGTTCAAATGATTCCACTCCGTCATATATGTTTTTTATAGTATATGTAATATTATGAAAACCATGAAAAAATAAGGATGTCCCATAAGTGTCTGACCTCGTATTCATCACACAGTTTTTAGTGTTACTTTCACTTCATTAACTGTATGTAATAAATGCGGGGCATTCATATGGGGCATCCTCTATTTTTTTACCATATTTCTCTTAGTCGTTTTAATCTCGGCGCTTTAGTCTTTTGGTTTAGGATAATGCGTTCATTTTGTTCCATGACCTTTTTTGTATGTGGACTTAAACTGACCTCTGGGATTTTCACCTTTGGTTTTCTTACAGCAACAGTGTCATTTTCATTGGCTTTGTTATAAATACTCAAGATCCTTCACCGCCCTTATCTATGTTTTATAACCATATCGAACATCATAATCAGCAAAGCAATCAGTAAACAATCCACTTCTGATACAAAATTGCGAGATTTTATTTTTATTATAAAAGGTTCTGTTAAAAGACTTACAGGATGTAGAGCCATCTTTTCATCGTCATTATAGTACGTATCTTCTCTTTCCAATGTAGCACGGATGGCACTTTCATTCAAGTGAGGATATCCATTTAACGCCAATTGTTTCTCCTCTTCTGTCCTAAAAGGATGGATTTGAACGCTCATTCCGTCTTTCTCGACATAAGCTTGAAGAAGGATTCCCAAATAGGCCAAATATTCCGAATTAGTTTGGTAATATTCTGGTATTCCCTCTTTCTTTAATAATTGAAACATATTCTTTAGTTTTTCCCGATTATCCGTAATTAATTGATCACTTTCAGCAATCGCCTTCGATGCAAAGGACAATTCGTTGTCTCCAATTTTTGTAAAATACATACTAAGAAAAACAAACATATCAATCAACACAAATACGAGGGCAATAATCAAATAATAGTTCCAATCGACAAAAATACTTGTAGGGTACATGCTCCAATAAATGATTGCACCTAAAACAAATAAAAGATACCATGTTTTCCGGATTACTTCTATCTTATTCCTAATTTGTTCCTGGTATTTCCAAGATAAAATGACATAGCTGACCAAAGCAGCAAATATCGACCATACAAAAATTTTGAAAAACAATAACATCTAAAGCCTCCTTAATTCCCCTCTAAACCCATCATAAGGAATTTAGGTATAAAGGGGAAGATGGCTTTTCTCACAAGTTCGAATTAATGATAAAAAGAGTATCAAGAACCCTTTTCATCTTCGGTTTATGGAACGCAAGAATACGTGATATTACTGCTCATTTGCACTTCCATCCTCAGATTGTTTTTCCTTTACTTCTTCCGGTGACTTCTTGTTTTTTATGAAAAAAGAAATCATTACGCCTATTAATGAGAGAATCGAGATGACGATAAACGCAACATTTGCTCCGTACATATCTGGATTAGAGATTTCCGGACGTTGTTGGGCTGTTTCAGCCGTCGTAGTCATTACAGTGACAAGAATAGCAGTACCGACCGACGCCGCAATCATTTTCATGGTATTGTCCATGGCTGCTCCATGAGCAATCAACCGTTTCGGCAGTTGGTTTAATCCTGCCGTTGCGACCGGCATCATTACCATCGATAAACCAAACATTCGAATTCCGTACATAATCGTGATGAACGTAAAGGATGTGGAGGGACTTAAATTCGATAAGGCAAACGAAGACACTGTAATAATCGTTAAGCCCGTAAGCGCTAGCCATCTCGCACCGATTTTATCAAAAATTCTCCCTGTAATAGGTGACATCAAACCGGTAATTAGTGCTCCGGGTAATAGGGCTAGGCCTGCTTCAAATGCTGTAAAATCCCTCATGTTTTGCATAAATAGTGGGATGATCGTCTCTGACCCGATTAATCCCATAAAGGTAATCATTCCAACGAGCACCGTTAGCGGAAAAATAGAATTCTTAAACACCCGGAATTCAAGCATTGGATGTTCCAATCGCAATTGCCTTGTAATAAATAGCACAAGTGCAAATGCACCTAACCCTAGCGTGACGAGCGTACTTGTGGCTAGCCAGCCATTATTTCCAGCGCACGTAAATCCGTAAAGTAATCCTCCGAACCCGAAAGAAGAAAAAATAATTGACAGGATATCTACTTTTGGTTTAGTTACCTCTGTCACATTTTTCATTGCAAAAAATGCAATCAAGATATCAATAAGAGCAATCGGTAGTATTATGAAAAATAAGAGCCTCCAAGAATAATGAGAGGTTACCCATCCTGACAAGGCTGGACCAATCGCCGGTGCAAAGGACATGACGAGTCCAACTAAACCCATTGCTGCTCCGCGCTTATTAACTGGAAAAATCATTAAAAATACGGTTTGCATAAGCGGCAGCATCACACCGGCTCCGCTTGATTGTATCACTCTTCCAAGTAAAAGCATTTCAAAGTTAGGAGCGACACCCGCAACTAATGTTCCGAAAGCGAAAATACTCATCGCGGATATAAAGAGCTGCCTCGTTGAAAAACGCTCCAATAAAAAGGCACTGATCGGTATCATAATCCCATTCACTAACATAAAAACGGTCGTTAGCCACTGAGCGCTATTCGCCGTAACATTCATTTCTTTCATAATCGGCGGTATTGCTGTAATCATAAGTGTTTGATTCAATATTGCAATAAACGCTCCTGCAAGCAGAAGCGCTACAATCGTAGACTGCTTATAGCTTCGTGTTTCCATTCTTCCCTTTCCTCTTTCCTGTTCAATTTCTGTCTTGAAATATGATTCCCTACAAAGTTATATCTTCATTAGAAGAACCTTCATTGTCTTATATCTGTATGTAAAAAATAAGTGCTGTAAAACATACTTTTACAGAGTACACGATTTCCCATTAATAATCTATGGATTGGATCTAAATGATTCTCAGATTTTTTATCTCCTAATAAGTTTCTTTTTCTGTATTTGTTTTAAGTCCTCAATAAGTTCCTCTTATACAACAAATCTTATCATTCTTGAGATTTATGGAAGACTATACGAATTCTATATGAAGCGAACAATCGGGGTACATTCACTACCGGAGCTTTTCGAAACAACGCAGATGGTATTCACCCTATAAATGCTTACTTTACAAAACTTTGATTCAAAAATCCTAGCACAGCATTCCCACCTAATTGAAGTAACATTACCAAATATCACAGATATATCATATTAATGAAATATTACTCTATTTTTTGGTAATACACTCCCTTTTCTTGCAAAACTAGGATATTTAGTATAAGCTAGGGAACATACTTATTTAGAAACTTTCTTAAGGAGGCTAAGTATGTCTGAAATTAAAGATTTTGAAGTAGAAACAGTGTTTGAGGATCGGGTTTATCAGCGTCACGCATTTACCTTTAAGATTCAGGAAGATGTGTTTAAAGGTCATTTTCATAAGGATGAGATTCAATGGCTTCATCCTCATCCAAAACAAATGATTGGTGAAGGTAAAGTAGAAATTATTGAAAATACCATATATGAATTAATGAGTCAATACGGCGTTTCTAGTGGAATTAAAGATTTTGAAATAATCCCAGCATTTGAAGACCGGCTACATGAACGCCAACAATTCACTTTACAAGTACAAGGAGATGAATACAAAGGCTTTGTTCATGAAGGAGAAATTCAATGGTTTCATCCTCAACCAATGCAAAAACTTGAAGATGATCATGTGCAGGCAATTGAATCAGAAATACATAAAAAAATGGCGAAACAAGCAAAAGATAGTAAAGAACATAATTAGAAATGAAAACGGCAGCAAAGTATCGCTGCCGTTTTCTATTGCATCCAAACCCACAGTTTTTATTTATGGGAAAATATCTTTAGTTATTTTATTTACATACCTCATTGTCAAAATCAAAGCTACAAGTCAGCGATATTGTCGCTTTCTAATTTCGACGTAGCTATCCCTTTGCCTTTTTTGTAATTAGTTCTTACATGGAAAGTCATAATATACACTGTATTTATGATGTTAATAATCTTAGCTGTTTTCTAAGCGCAAACTAAACCCTGTTAAAAGTTCTTTTAATTTTTCTACTTTCTGGTGATTTAGTTTCAGCAATCCATGCCCTTCTTGAGTCTCTGGATTGCCCAGTGAAACTGTTTGATTTAAGAGTTCATTATATGCTTCTAACTCTGTTAATTTATGCCCACGAATTGTTTCATATTTATCTATCAAAAGTGCAACCGCTCCTGACACGTGAGGAACAGCCATCGATGTACCTGATAAGACGGCAAATTGGTTACCAGGAAAGGTTGATACAACTTGCTCTCCAGGGGCTACTAAATCTACTTCACCATTAGAATTACTAAATCTAGATATGCGTCCACGCTGGTTAACTGAGCCTACTGCTACAACTTCTGGGTAAGCAGCTGGATAGCTATTCTCGACTGTATCAGCGATTCCATCCCCTTCATTTCCTGCAGCACATACGACCATTATATTTGCTTGAACTGCGTTTTTAATCGATGAATGTAAGGCTGGATCATCGTTCGGTCCCCCTAATGACATAGAGATAACCCGTACTTTTTCCCCTCTTGGGCCCGTCCAATTGATAGCGTATTGAATAGCTGAAGAAATGTTGTCTGTTGTTCCTTCTCCTGATCCATTTAAAGCTTTAAGGACTAGTAACTTCGCTTTAGGTGCTGCACCAACTACGCCAAACCCATTTTCTGCTGCTGCAATGGTTCCGCAAACATGAGTCCCATGTCCATTATTATCGGAAAAATTGGCAGGGTTACCATTATAATCGCCCGTGAAATTATACCCTCCAATAATTTGACCCATTAAATCAAGGTGGTCTGGCTGGCATCCTGTATCGATTACGGCTACGACTATGTTCTCACCCTTAAACCCTTCTCTCCAAATAGAACGCGCACGAATCATTCTAATCCCACGTGGGACTTCAAAAGTATTTTCTGTAATTCCTTTTACATGGAAGGGTATTAATTGAACATTAGGCAACGCTATCCTCTCCCTTCAATTTAACCCAAAACATGCAAGCGCCACGACCTTTACTAATGCTAAATGTGGAGAATCCGCACTTATAACCTGTTTTGGGTAGCTCCAATCTAATAGCACTGATTACAGCGTTTCTTTATTCTATGAATAGGGACGAGTTTTTGCTATAAACCTTAGTCTATTTTGAACTTTTAATTTAATAGGCTAAACACCAGCGTTTGATAGATTTTAAAACCACCACAATGGCAACTGTTGATCTTGACTAAAATTTTGTGTATTACTCGGTATACCTCTTCCCTTCTTTCCTACCATGCTTAATCTTTATATACTTTTTAATAGAGAGTTCTTTTAATTTAGATAATCGAAATTCAAATGACCAATTGTTTACCCAAAGAGATATTCCTGTTTCAAGGATAATAAATAAAAGAAAACTTGATATAACTATCCAAACAATCATAGTTATTGTAACCATCCCCTTTTACTCTTTACTATTCATTTCACTGGATATATATACCTCTATGGGTTGTTGGCAATTAAATTTCACGTTGAGAAAGGATACGTTTTGTATCCATCTCTTTATAATTAGGCTCTGTTAAACTTGCCTGTTGATTGCAGTGAGAGGTGTTCGCTTTGTGCGGGCGGTTCGGGAGTCTTCTCGGCGCAGTGCAACCTGTGGGGTCTTCTCTTTTTGACTCGCTTTCCCCGCAGGAGTCTCACACGCCTTTCTTTTCAATCAACAATGAGCTTTAACAAGCCTAAAGTTAAAATGAGAGGTGAGCGTGGTAGGCTGTTCGACTTACCAAAATAATCAGACCTCTTTTTAAGACACGATTCACTAAAAAGGTCCCATATTAAGCAGTAAATACATATACTGTCGTTTGCTACTTGTGTTAATTGCGATTATACCTTTACGGAAAAATAAAAAGCACCCAATTAGGTGCTTTCCTATAATTTATATTATATCCAAGATATTATTTCTTGTTCATCCCACACTGAACGAATGGGCAGTAAGCCCCCACCTCAAGCTTATGAGAAACAAAGAAGTTAGATGGGGGATGAAAGAACATCCTACTAATAGAAGTTTCACTTATTCAACAGGAAAATATTTTATACGAATCACTCAATGAGTATAAAAGTCACTGAATACATATTGGGGTAATATTATTTGAAAATGTGTTCCATGAGAACTGCTATCGACAATTTTTATATTTCCACGATGTTCAAAAATGATTTTTTTTATAAAAGGTAGCCCTAAACCTAGTCCTTCTTTCTTAAAAGATATAAAAGGATCAAAAATTGCATCCCAATTTTCTAAAGGCACCCCTGTTCCAGTATCTACGATATCTATAATGATTTTATCACCCTCAACTTGAGTAGATAATGCGATTCGTCTGATCTTTCTCTCCTGCGGAATAGCTTCCAAACTATTTTTAATTAAATTTACAAACACTTGTTTCATATATGTATGATTTACATAAGCTTTTAAAGTTTTATATTTTTTCTCAAAGGAAATTTCTACAGAGTTTTCTTTGAGTGATTCTATCGATAATTCAATTGCTTGATCTATTATTTCATTTAAATCGAACATTTTAAATTCAATTGATTTATATTTTATATATTCAGTGTAATTTACTGTTAAATCATGAAGCTGGTCTGCAGCAATTTGAATCATTTCATTCATATTTTTACCTTGTTCTGGTAACGGCGTTAGCTCACTCATTAATTTTGAATAGCCTTTAATAATTTGTAGTGAATTTTTCACTTCATGAACTAAACTCGCAGTTAAATTACCCGTATAATCTAGCTTCTTTTGACGCTCTAATAATCGGTTGTAATTGATTGTCATCATTGTATTCATTTTTACAAAAGAGAAGATTATGATGACAGAAAAAATAATAACGCCCAAGCTGCTATACAGTGCTCCTGCTCCAGGTACAAAGTTTAAAAAACCTGAAAGATACAATAAAAAAGAGCATAAAGAAAATGTACCTAAAAATCCTTTTAAATAAATATTCTGAATAAACTTAGAAACAAAATAAGAAAAAGCGATAAAAATTAGAAAACTTGCTGTGTGAAATACATATAAAGAATGCAGCCGTCCATACTCTGGAAAATAAAAAGTATTGTTGGTATTGGTAATCTGGACTTCTCTCAATCCACTTACCCCGTAATCTGTTAAATTAACAATAAAAACAAAGGTACTCCAAACCACTAATAAAACCAATACTTTCCGAGTAAAAATGGATACTAAAGGACGATAAAATTGGTTATCTTTAATATATGCCGAATGTTTTTTTACGGTTACATAGGATAAATAAAACACTAAGGGTATCATGAATGTTGGACCTGCCCTAAAAAACTTGAATAGCCAGAGAATAAGTTCTTCGGAAAGGATCCCTTTTAAATATAATACTGCAATATCTATTTGCCAAAAACTAATGGATAGCATATAAAACAATAAGGCATATGATAATTCCGAACCTTTATAAATCTTTAATATAGAAATCGCCAATACTATAGGAATTATACCTATACTAATAATCAAAAACGATATGATCATTTCTAACTCACCACTCTATTTATGTCTCTTTATATATGCACAGGCATTGTTACCCCCATGACCATGATTCGTTATTGCTACTTCATTTACCTCTTGATGCCAAGGTTCTGTTACAATGTTCATTTCTTCATACCCCTCTTTATTGGTTCGAATTGTTGGAGGGATAAATCCGTGATTAATACTAATTAAAGAAGAAATAACCTGCAATACTCCAATAGCTCCATATGGATTACCAATCATACTTTTGATTGAAGTATAAGGAACCTTGTGGTTAAATAATATTTTTGAACAATGTTCCTCAATCCTATCATTCACTTGAATTCCTAATGCCTGACTATTAATATAATCTGGTGTTCTCCCTTCTATCACTTCTTTTAAAGCGCTAATCATTTGTTCACCAGTTTCTTCTATAGAATAGATATGTACACCATCATTGTTCGAAACTATATTTTCAATTTCACCTAGGATTTCAATCTTCCTCTTTCGTGCATCTTCTTCTCTTTCCAGAATTATTACGCCAGAACCTTCAGAAATAGCAAACCCTTTACTATTTTGATTGAATGGTACTGCACCTACATTTAGTGTTTGATTTATGGGAATTGACTTTGTTTTGGCAAAACCAAAACAAGCCATTTTATTTACTAAACTATCTGTACCTCCAACAACAGCCACATCTATAATACCACTCTTCAGGTAAACCATTGCGTCTTGGATAGCTTCTAAACTAGATGTACAACCAGTCGTTATCGTTTTTGTTATCCCCTTTATTGATAAATAATGGGCAATTTCAGCAGTAATGCTATGATAATTCGAAAAATGTGAAAAAGTTATGGGCACATTCCTATAATTATTTTCATTTACATGAATGATCGAATCATGAAAAAGCTTCTCACCAATTGCTCCCACTGAGATTCCAAAAAACAGTCCAACCTTTTTATCCGCTAAATTCGAAAGTCGCGCTTGATTCAAGGCTTCCTTTCCTGATGCCATACCAAGCAAAGTAGCCCTTGGTAATCGTTTAAACCTCTTATCAGACTCAAATTCATCTAAACCACTATGTATACGTCCAATAATAGTTTTTTCTCCATTTGGTGAAAGGTCTGTAACAGTATCTAAACAACAAACCCCATTTTTTAAATTATATATGTATTGTCCTATATTATTTGTATTCGGTGCTTTTACCCCATATCCCGTTACGACTATTTTATCTCTCAAACTTACCACCCTTTGTTTATAAACTATTTCCAAGATGTATTTATTCTAAGTGGTATAAAAGTAGCATTATTACTACAGTATAACTTTTATTGTGATTTATGGATAGATATTTTACAGGAGTAATTAAAATCAAAAGATGGGCTTTTTAGTTTGCGAAATTTGATAATATTCACACCATTATTATCCAGCTGCATTTTCACTACTTTTTACCCACCTTTTTATTTTAATTCATCTAAAATACTCAAACTTCTATAATTATAAAAAAACACCTCCCTTTAAATCGATCGGTGCTATTTATAATTATCTACTTTTCTTGTTTTTTAATAATTTTCTGAATATGAGTAACAACAACGTCGCTTAAGAGTAGTTCTTTTGCAACTAAAGCAGCTCTCGAACCAAGTTATCTTTTATCTGATCATTTTTCTACAATAGTTTTTAGTTTGATGAACAATAGGTTTAAAAGCTTTGAGCGTCTAGATCAATCCACCAAAAATCAATAATATGTCCAGCAAGCAAATATCCCAGAGAAAGGACAAAGCAGGGTCTACAAAAATTATAAAAGGAACGATGTTTGTAGATAGATGACGAATGCTATTAAGTTTCCCCAGCTTGAGAAAGATAAGAAATATATACTACTAGTAGATATATACCAAATCAGGTATTTGTAATAACTAACACTTATTTTGTCCATTTTGGATAGCTTAGGAAAAGTTATTTTTTGTCAAAAATCGATTTAAATAAGATTACGGATCAGCATTACTTTGTCATTACCCTTCGATTTATTAATGACAAATAAAATATGCTGTGTACAAATATTAATGAGTCCACAGCTTAAATAGTTAGACTACCAGTAGTGGTAATATGAATACATTTGTAGATAATGGTAGACTACCTAAAAAACAAATCTAATATTCTCCATCTCTATACAAAAATCTACTTAGAATACTACTCTATGTATTCACAAGTACCTTTTTAGTTGTTAATATATCGATTGTTTATAAAGAATTATTGTTTACTAAGATTTTACCTTTCAACATTAAAATATCGTGCTTCAGGGTGCGCAAAAACGATTGCTGAGACGGAAGCTTCTGGTTCCATCATAAAACCTTCAGTCAATTCTACCCCAATATCTTGTGGTTTTAAGAGACGGAAAATCTTTTCCTGATCTTCGAGATTAGGGCATGCTGGATAACCGAATGAAAAACGTTGACCTGTATATTTTGCTGCAAAACGTTCTTTCATCGTCATATCTATCGGATCACTAATACCTTGTGCGTCTCTCATCAAATGATGCATTCTTTCAGCAAATCCTTCCGCCGTTTCAAGAGCAAGTGATTGTATCGCATGACTTTTTAAAAAGTCACCCTCTTGCTTCCATTTTTCTGCCCATTTTCTAATTCCCTTGCCTGCCGAAACAAGAAAGAAGCCGACATAATCCATTTCACCTGACGAAACAGGTTTTACATAATCGGCAAGACATAAATAAGGGCCACTGTCCTGACGAGGAAAATCGAATTCTTCCAAAATTTCATTGTGGTTGTCAGGATTATATACTTTGACCTTATTTCCTTCGCTTTGAGCAGGGAAGAACTGATAAATTCCATTTAAACCGTACTCATGGTCCGACTTTAAGAAAGTGATTAATTCATCTACAAGTTCATTCAGTTCAATCGCCCGCTCATCACCCTTTCTTACCAGTTCAGCTACTTTTCCTTTCAAACCAAGATGGTGACCAATCAACATTTGCCGATTTATGTATGGCTGAACAACATCTATCGGATAATCCTTCAATATATGACGTATTTGATCAAGTGGCTTCTTGACAGGAACAACAGATAACGGTTTTACTTCTACCTTTTTTCGTTCCGGTTTTTCCATCGTAGCCACGATCGCCGCATTGACCCTTGCTGTCTCCCGTTTTTCACTTAATTCTCTCAGATACTCTATTTTTTTATGATCGTCATGTAAAATATTTGCGACAGCAAGCCCATCCATTGCATCTTTTGAGTATAAAACAGGGCCATCGTATTCTGGCGAAATTTTAAAATCTGTAAATTTACGTGATAATGCGGCACCCCCTACTAGAATGGGAATATCGATGCCTGTTTGTTTTAAATCCTGCGCCGTGAGAACCATTTGCTGGGCTGATTTTACAAGCAGGCCTGAAAGTCCAATAACTGTCGGGTTATGCTTGCGAACCTCTTCAATAATTTGTTGTGACGATACTTTTATCCCAAGATCAATCACTTCATAGCCGTTATTGGAAAGAATAATGTCCACTAAGTTCTTGCCAATATCATGCACATCCCCTTTGACAGTCGCTAGTAGCACTTTTCCTTTTTTTGCACTGTCTTCTTCATTTTCCATTAGCGGTTCAAGATATGTAACCGCCGCTTTCATAGCTTCTGCGCTTTGTAAAACTTCAGCAACGATGAGCTGATTGTCATTAAATAGACGTCCTACTTCCCCCATGCCATCCATTAGCGGTCCATTGATAATCTCAAGCGGTGCATCCCCACGATCAAGCGCCTTATTGAGATCAGTAATTAAACCTTCTTTCGTTCCCTCAATTATATAATTGGCCAATCGTTCATCTAGAGGTAAGATGGCCGCATTTTCTTTTTTCTCCGCCTTTTTACCACGATAAAATTCTGTGAAAGTGGCTAATGATTCTGATGATGTATCGAACAAAAGAGCTTCAGCCAATTTGATCTCTTCTTCCGGTATCGAAGCAAAACGTTCTAGTTTTTCCGTATTGACAATTGCGTAATCCAGCCCCGCCTTCGTGCAGTGATAAAGGAAAACGGCATTAAGTATTTCTCTTCCCCTTGGTGGGAGACCGAATGAAACGTTAGATATCCCAAGAATCAGCAAACAATCCGGAAATGTTTCTTTGATTGCCTGAATTCCTTTCACCGTTTCAAGGGCTGAGCCGATATATTGCTCATCGCCTGTCCCAACTGGAAAAACAAGTGGGTCGAAAATCAAATCACTTTCTGACAAACCATATTTATTGACAAGTAAATCAACAGAACGCTTGGCGATTTCAAGCTTTCTTTCCGCTGTAACCGCCATCCCTTCTTCATCGATTGTACCCACCACGACGGCAGCACCATATTGATGGATAAGTGGCACAATCTTTTCAAATCGTTCTTCTCCATCCTCCAGGTTAATGGAGTTTATGATTGACTTCCCTTGCGATCTTTTTAACGCTTCCTCCAAGACAGCTTCATCCGTCGTATCTATCACAAGTGGTACTTTGATTTTCTTTACCACTTCAGTAACAAACTCTTTTATATTCCCTAATTCATCGTCATCAGGATCAGCCAGACAAATATCAATAACATGAGCTCCTTTTTTCACTTGAGCTCGAGCAATTTCTGCCGCTTGTTCAAATTTCTTTTCTCTAATCAATTCCTTGAACTTACGCGATCCGATAACATTTGTTCGTTCTCCGACAAATAATGGACGCATGGAGTCATCATAGATAAGAGGTTCGATTCCTGATACTGCATGACCGTGTGTATGAGTTTCAATTATTCGTGGCTCAATCAATTCAAGTACTTTTACCAATTCAACAATATGCTCAGGTGTCGTTCCGCAGCAACCACCAATAATGTTAACCCATCCTTTTTCTGCAAACTGTTTCATTTTTTCTGCTAAAGAATTCGGCGATTCATGATAATGCCCTTCCTCATCTGGGAGTCCCGCATTAGGGTAACAACTAACTGCTCTATTTGATAAATTCGCCAGTGTTCTGATATGGTCAATCATGAATTCTGGTCCAGTCGCACAATTCAATCCGACTGCAAGTGGATTCATATGTTCACATGAAAGATAAAATGCTTCTATCGACTGACCGGCAAGTGTCGTTCCCATCGGTTCAATTGTGCCAGAAATCATGATCGGGATTTCCCGTCCGTATTTGACAAACGCCCCTTTGATTCCAGAAAAGGCTGCCTTTACATTTAACATATCCTGACATGTTTCAACTAAAAGTAAATCTACCCCTCCATCAAGAAGACCTAACGCTTGTTCTTCATAAGAAGCGGTCAATGCTTCAAATGTCGTTCCACCAGTTACAGACAATGTTTTTGTCGTTGGTCCCATAGCTCCTGCCACGAATCTAGGCCATTCTTTACTCGAATATTTTTCACAGGCCGCCTTAGCAATCTCGGCAGATTCTTTGTTTAGTTTATATGCCAGATAACTTATATCATACTCATCAAGCACGATACTTGTTGCACCAAATGTATTTGTTTCGATGATGTCTGCACCAGCTGCCAAATATTTTTCATGAATGGAACGAATGACATCGGGTTGGGTAATCGTTAAATATTCGTTACAACCTTCATATTGCTCACCACCAAAATCCTCAGCGGTTAAATCCTCAGCTTGTAACATGGTCCCCATCGCGCCATCTAATAATAAAATTTTTCTTTTCATTTGTTCCTGAATTAACCGTTTACTCATATGCTCCCACCTCCGAAGTATGCCTACTATCTACTTTTCTGATATGTTGCGTTAATTCTGCCGTCATTTCATAGTATAAAAACGGGGTAATTAAATAGATGCCCTTAAATTTATCCATTGCAGCATCCACCAATTCCTTGGCAATGGCTATCCCTTCATTTTTGGCTTTATTTGGATCATTGCCTGCAGATGCCATCGCTCTGCGGACTTCTTCTGGCAAGTTGATACCAGGCACTTCGTTATGGATAAATTCCGCATTCCTTGAACTTGTTAATGGCATAATACCAAGAAAGATAGGTGTATCTAAATGTTGCGTTGCTTCGTATACATCTTCAATTTGTTTGACGGAATAAATCGGTTGCGTCAAGAAGGAGTCAGCTCCACAGGCAATCTTCTTTTCAACCCGCTTAACTGCTTTATCGAGATATTTGACATTTGGATTAAAAGCAGCAGCAACTTTGAAATTCGTTTTTTGACCTAGACTTTGCCCTGAATAAGAAAGTCCTTCATTAAATTGTTTGATAAGACTAATTAAATCTAATGATGATAAATCATATACAGATGTCGCACCTGGAAAATCACCAATTTTAGATGGATCACCTGTTACGACTAAAATCTCATTCAGATCAAGCGTTTGCAGCCCCAACAAGTGCGATTGTAGACCTATTAAATTACGGTCACGGCATGTTATATGAAGAAGCGGCTTTATTTCATGCTGTGTTTTCAAAAGTGTACCTAATGCCACATTGGAAATTCGCGGTGAGGCGAGCGAATTATCAGCCATTGTAACGGAATCTACCCCCGCTTTCCTTAAGGCAACGGCACCATTCATAAAGGCTTCAATCCCTAATTTTTTCGGCGGATCCAATTCTACTAAAATCGTTCTTTCCACTTTCGCTTTTTCATGGAATGCTAGCCCTTCATCAGAATTTCCCACTTCGATAATCTCAATTTCCCTTACTTTAATTTCCTTTTCTAGAACAGGCGCTAACAATCTTACCGCATTTTTTATTGCTTCAATATGGATAGGCATCGTGCCACAACAGCCACCGATAATGGATGCCCCCTGCTCTCTGAGCTCTAGTGCTGATGAAGCGAAATATTCAGGTACTGCATCATATACAAGTCTTCCATCGACATAATCTGGTAAACTAGCATTCGGAAAAACGGCAAGTGCCGCTTGTTTTGGTAACGAAACGGATTCCAATGCGCGAATCATATGATGCGGACCAAGTCGACAGTTGATGCCGACTACATCTGTTCCCAACTGCTCTAATCTTTGAAAAGCCTCGTTTAACGACATCCCGTTTTGTAAATTTCCAAGTTCATGTAATGAGACATTTGAGATAATTGGCAAATCCGTTTCTTGCCGTGCAATCTGAAGAACGGTCTCTAATTCCTCCAAATCGTAAAATGTCTCAAGCAATAGTCCATCTGGTGCCTCAAGTAGGAGACTATATAATTGCTCTCGGAAAATACGTTTGATTTCCTCTAAGCTTAAATCTGATTTACGTATACTCCTTAATGCACCTATCGTACCGAATACAAATGCGTTCCCTTGTACAGCGACCTTTTTAGCAATCGCAATGCCTTTACGATTAATTTGACTTACTTGATCTTCCAATCCATACCTCTTTAATTTATGAAAATTAGCTCCATATGTATTCGATTGGATAATATCTGCTCCCGCATTCAAATATGCCTGATGAATTGTTTCAATTTGATTGGGATTCGTGATATTCAATTCTTCGTAACAAAGATCAATGCCGTGGGAATACAATAATGTCCCCATTGCTCCTTCTCCAACTAATATTCTGTTCTTCAATTCTTGACGAAAATCCATAAATCCCTCCTTTCTGAGGGCGTCCTAAAGAGATCTAACCTTAACTCCCTATACACGGTTTATTGTGTGATATACACATAATTTTAACGATATATTGAAGTTCTGTGGTGTGACGCTCTCGTTTTAGGATACTCTCACTAATTTCGTTGTTATATAAGAAAAAAACAACATGTTGATGAAGGAATTATCGAAACATTCTCTCCATCTATCAAACATTCACTTACTCGCTTTAGCATATGCCGGTTACTGAGGTTTTTTCGGGACAATCCCTTCGCACATCTCGAGAAGTATTGATTTTAAAAAAACAAAATTATCTAGCTATAAATTTACTCATTTAATACTGATGTCATATCACGAATATTCCATTAATTTTAAAATCATCCTCCTTCTTTAGTTTTTACCGCTATTTCGCGTGTTAAAATAAAAAACCTCTTCTTAAGATCAGAAGAGGTTTTTGCACCATGGCTATTCACTCTTCCTATCTTCAAGCTTTTCGCTTCTGGAATTAGCACAGTACAAAAAAGTCTGTTGCTGAGGTATCAAAGGGCCAGTCCCTCCACCTCTCTGGATAAGAAAGTTACATATTTAGTTTTAATTAACTATTACTCTATAGCTGTGATTAACAAATGTCAAGAAATAATTTGGTGAAAATTCCGAATAAAACGATTATTCATTCGTTTGATAAGTCGCTATTAAGGCTTAAGCATTCACCATATTTTCTACACCTTTTATTATCCTTCTTATACATTCAGTGTTTGTTTTACTTCAAGCTTTTCACGATAAAGCTTTGTTGCTTCTACCATTAATTTTAATGCCACGACTGTTTCTTCAATACCGCGCGTTTTTAAACCACAGTCAGGGTTAACCCAGAATAAACGGTAATCTAAGACTTGCAGGGCACGTTCTATATTTTGTGATAACTCTTCCAATGTTGGTACACGCGGGCTATGAATATCATACACGCCAAGACCAATCCCCTTATGATACAAATGTTCTTCAAATGAGCGAATTAATTCACCATGACTTCTTGACGTTTCAATCGAGATGACATCTGCATCAAGTGCATCAATGGCTTCAATAATATCTTCAAAGTTCGCATAACACATATGAGTATGAATTTGTGTTTCTTCCTTCACAGACGATGTTGATAATTTAAAAGCATCAACCGCTACTTTTAAATAGGTTTCAGTTTTTTCTGTTTTCAACGGCAATCCTTCTCTTAAGGCTGGTTCATCGACCTGAATCATACCGATACCGCTTGCTTCTAAAGCTTCGACTTCCTGTCGGATTGCCAATGCCAATTGACTTAAGACATCTTTACGACTTATGTCATCACGCACAAATGACCAATTTAAAATGGTCACAGGGCCTGTTAACATGCCTTTTACAGGTTTTGTGGTCAAGTTTTGCGCATAAACCGTTTCTTTTACTGTCATTGGTTTTGTTAAGACGACATCACCAAAAATAACTGGTGGTCTAACACAACGTGAACCATATGATTGCACCCAGCCATACGTTGTAATCGCAATACCTGCTAATTTTTCACCAAAGAACTCAACCATATCTGTCCGTTCAAATTCACCATGAACGAGTACATCTAAACCAAGTTCTTCTTGAATATCAATCCACTTTTTAATTTCTTCTTTAATGTATTGCTCATACTGTTCGTTTGATAGTTCCCCTTTTCGCCATTTCAAACGTTGCTTTCGTACCACTTTCGTTTGCGGGAAACTACCGATTGTTGTCGTTGGAAGTAATGGTAAATCCCATCGTTTATCATGCAATGCTTTTCGTTCGCTTGCATCTACGCGAGTTATTGAATAATGAGATAAATTTACTAATGTATCTTGCACTTCTCTCACGTTTCGGAACGATGAATGATTTAATAATCTAACTGCTTGGTCACATTTGTCAAGCTCTTCAACAGTTAGTTCATGTTTTGCAAATTTCGTTAACAAGACCACTTCATCCAGTTTTTCATCTGCAAAAGATAGTGCATTTTTAACAATGGCCTCTAAGCTTTGTTCACTTTTCACTGTCACAGGAACATGAAGTAAGCTACAAGATGGTTGAATTATGAGACGATTATCGTCAACTATACTTGTTAATGTTCCGATGAGTTTTGCTTTCTCTTGTAAATTGGCTTTCCAGACATTTCGGCCGTCAATGACTCCTGCTGCCAAAACCTTATCTTTCGGGAAACCAATTGCTTGTAATTGAGCAATATTCATGTTTTCGTCGTGAACAAAATCGAGACCAATTCCTGCAACTGGTAATTGAACGATGGCTTGATAATGTTCGATACTTTCATAATACGTTTGTAGAATGATTTTTACGTTTGGGACGGACTTTTTAAAAGCTGTGTACACTTCATTAACATCACGTAAAATTTCACGATCAATCTGCTTTACTAAAAGTGGTTCATCAATTTGTATCCACTCAGCACCCGCTTCTTCTAATTGTTGCAATACTTCGACGTAAAGTGGAATAAGCGCTTGTAACAATTCCTTGCGTTTTTGATCATCGTATCCTTTTGACAATGCCAAAAAAGTGATCGGCCCGAGGATGACAGGCTTCCCATTTATCCCTAATTTTTCTTTTGCTTCTTTATATAATTTCAATGGCCAGTTTTCTACTAAAACCGGTTGTGCATCTTCTAACTCGGGCACGATATAGTGATAGTTTGTATTGAACCATTTTGTCATTTCTGATGCTACTTTACCTTTACTGCCTCTGGCAATTTCAAAATAGGTTTGAAGTGAAAGTTGCTTTCCTTCTGTTTTAAATCGTGTTGGGATGAGCCCAAACATAACAGCTGTATCTAATACATGATCATAATAACTGAAATCACCGACAGGAATGAGATCAATTCCTTTTTCCTGTTGTTTTCGTAAATGTGATAGGCGAATTTCTTCCATCTTGCTTGTAAATTGCGACTCGGTCAGCTCTCCTGCCCAAAACAATTCTAAACATTTTTTCCATTCGCGATTTTCACCAATTCTCGGATAGCCTACATTTGAACTTTTAATTCCCATTATTGTTCCCCCATTTCAATTTTAATTGCCTCAATAAAAAAGTCTCTCTTTGCAATAAAGAGAGACTAATGATAGACATAGTTAACTAGAGTTGAGACTAGCAATCAGTTTCAACATACGGCTATCACTCCTCCCTATTTTCGCGTAGGTAATAAGCGCATCCAATAGGCAGGTCTCCTGACTTAGGTTCATCGTTTTCTATCCCTTCCCATTTCATGATGAAACAGTGGTTAACGATAAAGAACTCCCCATAACAGTGGCGCGACCGTGTCGGATTTACACCGAACTTCCCTTTTAAGTTAAAAACATGTTGCTTGTTGCTTTTAACACCTATCGTTTGAATATTATTCATTTTTTGAATTCTCGCAATAAAAAGTTTATTGGGATTAAGATTATATCATCTTGTCTGATTTCGCAAGTATCTTTTTATTTGGTCAGATAATTCAGGGATAAACGTTGTAAATAGTTTCGAATATCTTATCATTTTTTTCATCATTCGATCCATATACCGGTGAATGAGAGGGTGATTTAATGGCCTATTATATCCAGACTGATAACAATGTAAATATTTTTGTAGAGGATATTGGAAATGGGAAACCAGCCTTATTTATTCATGGTTGGCCTGTCAATCATAAAATGTACGAATATTAGTTAGATATTCTGCCTGAATACGGGATTCGCTGCATTGCACTTGACTTACGTGGATTTCGAAAATCAGATCGCCCCTTTAGCTTATACTCGTATAACGCAATGGCTGATGATATCCGCGGGATTATTGACACGTTAAAATTAACTAATCCTACTTTAATTGCCTTTTTAATCGGTGGTGTCATTGCAACCCGTTATATGTCTAGACACGCCGGGCACAATATTAGCCAATTAATTCTTGCAGGCGCTGCAGCCCCATCGTTTGTTCAATGGAATAACTTTCCGTATGGAATGCCGGTTTCGGCAGTAAATTCAATTATTAGTCAAGCCTATCAGGATCGACCAAAGATACTTGATGAATTCGGCAAAATGTTTTTTGCAAGTAAAATTAGTCGTGAATTTAACGACTGGTTTTTGACACTTGGTTTTGAAGCATCTGGTCAAGGGACAATTAAGGCTTCTGAATCCTTACGTGATGAAGATCTAAGAAACGACTTAGTTGCAATCAGGATTCCAACAACTATTCTGCATGGTAAAAAGATCAAGTATGTCCGTATGAATTAGCTCAGGTGATGCACAAGAATATCCCTCAGTCTAAACTCATTCCTTTTGAAAATAGCGGACATGGTCTTTTTTATGATGAAAAAGACAAATTTAATCAAGAACTGCTAAAAGTCCTATTATAATTTTCATTTAAATGAGCTCCTTTTGCAGGAACACATCTGTTCTTTCATAAAAAGATTAAAATGTTGGTAAGATAGATTAGACGAATGAAGACAATATATTAATGAATTAGCGGAGTTAAAAACAGATACTGAATCCTTAGAATTGATGAGATTCATGTACTTCAGCTGTTTCCTGAGGCGTGGAAAATCTTAAGACATATATGTAGAACACTCCCATACCCAAGAATTGGATCCTTGGATACGAGAGATTTCTTTTGGAATATTAAAAAAACCAGTTCTATAAAGAACTGGTTTTGTCCCTAACAATTAGGTAGCCGCCATTGCCGTAAGCTCAGTAATAAAGTTTTAAACCACCACTCCTCAAAGTGGGTGTTTGCAAAAACAGTCCTGTATGTCCTCAGTCAATGAAAAAGGCCTGACATTCTTGTTTTGATATAAAACTCCCTATTACAGCTTAAAGGTTAAAACTTAATTATCAATACGTACAACGCAGCTTGTATTAGTATAATATCTGAAATGAACAAAGATTGCAAGCCTAAATGATTGAGAAAAATACAATTCATTTTACTTTTTTATTCTTAGTATGATCAGGAGTCTTACGCTAAATATCCATCTTGCAAACGCTTGATAAAAGTCTATAATAATAGATATCTACACAAGAGGAGTGAAAATATGTTTTCCAATATTGGTGTGCCAGGTTTAATTCTCATCCTTATATTAGCACTTATCGTCTTTGGTCCTAGTAAGCTTCCTGAAATTGGACGAGCCGTCGGAAATTCACTACGGGAATTTAAAAAAGCGACAAAAGAATTAACAGATGATATTAAAGAGGATGTAAAAGAAGACATAAAAATTGCAAAAGAAGTTTCAAAAAAATAAACGTGATTTCCAATAATGGTTAGTTTGTGCACACTACACACAATTAATAGTCTTTATAACCTAAAATGCGAGATCTAATTACGTGTTTTTTAGGGTAACCTAGTTTCCATTTATTACATTGAAAAAGACGCCTGCAAAGCAGGCGTCTTTGATGCGTTTGCGGCGAGAAACCGTTGGGCCACATCCCTAACGTGCGTTAAGCATGTTCCTCGTCTTATGCAAATTAGCTCATCGCTTTATTACTATACCATTTTTTTAATCAGCAGACAAGGTTTTTATTTGTAGACTTTTAAATAGCACACTGACAGCTATCTATTGAACCAAAAATATACATTAGCATAATTTAAAATTCCTATCTAATAATAGGAAATCTCTTGTCTTTTCTAGCTTCCTTTAATTTAGCTTCAGATACATTCTTCTCAATCCGCCCCTTAAAGAAACATTTTTTACTTTTACTTTTTTGACAATAGGAGTAAATTAAATATTCTAACGGGGTTAATGTTGAAATAACCGTAAACTCAATCACCAAATTTTTTCAGATGAGATCTGAATTTCATTGGAAATTCGGGTTTTTCATAACAAAAATGTTTATTTGGCTTTTTACTTCATTTTTTAATTGACTAGAGAATTATTATATATTCTAACGAGGAAATTCCTGTAATAATTATTCTCGAAATCAAAGGTCAGACCTCGCAATAACTAAATACAGCACAAAATTAGTGTATGGAACACTGTATACTGATTTAGAGTGCTAGGTCTTTATGGGACACCCTCATTTATCTTTCGATTCAGATTCCTTAGTTTTCAACTTATAAATTTGTCGTTAAGCGACTTAATTCATCTGAAGAAACGGCTACTTTATCAAACCCAGAGCTAAGAATTTGGAAGATTTCTGTAAAATCGGTCATTTCACCAGCTATATTCACATTTTGTTTCATTACTTTTTCCATCGCAGATAGAATTTGATTAAAAAACACCGTCGTTTCTCCAGAATGTTCCTTTGCATTCTTCATATCATCCTTGACTGAATTTATAAAGGAGCTCATCTCTTCTGTATAAGATTGGATTCCACTAATTAACAATGAAACTTCAGATACTGATTTCTTCGTATTTTCAGCAAGCTTCCTTACTTCTCCTGCTACGACAGCAAACCCTTTACCATTTTCACCAGCTCTTGCTGCTTCGATTGCAGCATTCAACGCCAATAAATTTGTTTGGTCAGCGATTTGTGTAACCATTGTAACCACTCCATTTATTTTAAGCGAAGTATTAGTTAAGTGCTCCATCTGGTTAGAGAATTGATTCATGGCTTCTTGAGAGTTGACCATCAACGTTTCCACATTTTTCAAAAGAGTAACTCCTTCTTTTGACTTTTGAACAGTATCAATTGCAATATTGGAGCCTACCTCTGTTAAAGATTGAATTTCACTGATTTTATTCTGAATTTCTTGTGTAGCAGCATTCGTTTCTTCACTGACTGCCGCTAATTCATGAGTGTTTGTTTGTATAGTCGTTTTAATAACTTGTTTTTCCGATTCAATTTGGTTACGGATCTCTTCACTTTCCAATTCATAAGCTTCCAGAACGATTTGTTGTTCTAAGCTTAATAGTTTTGTGATTACAAGTACGATTTCACGGTACTCTTCAATAGTTTCTGCCATTGGTGTAACCAAATCAATTAATGATTTTTGTAAATCTTGAAATGCACACATATACCATTTTGGTTGCAACCCAATTCTAACATGCACATGTGCAATGATATTTCTCTGCTTTATGTATTCATCATTAATTTGTCCACTAAACATTTCATATATATGTCGAAACAATGTTTTTTTCAATCGTTCAACTGAACTATTATCTTGAATAATTCTCATCAGCCCCGGCTGTTTTTCTAAATTCAGATAAAAATTTCCAACAATCTCTTCTAAATTTTCTTTAACCAATGGCTGAAACGAACGCGCAATACATAAATCTTTTTTCGTTAGTTGAATCATGTTCATTTGAGTTAAAACATCCTGATAGTTTTCAACATTAATCTCAACGATCTCTTCATATTGTTCGTACAAGTTTCCCTCATGTTTTTTTTTGTTTCTCTTAATAAATGGGTTCATTCATCTTAGCTCCTCAAAACTGTATTAAATCGTTTAATTATATATCGGTAAAAATTTTAAAACTTTAACAACAATGGTAAATTTAACACTCGCTTTCCTGCCAATTGAATGAATACTATTTCTTAATGATTGAACATCCCTGTTCTATCAAAAACTAAAACATGCTCATTGACGGAACAAGCACGCATTCTTATACTAAATAAGCATGAAATAAAGAAAATAGGTGAATGCAATGGATTTTTCAATACAATATTTATCCTTTTACGTTATATCTGTCGAGGGAAAAGGTGATCAGGCGGACAAACGATATAAGCATTTCCAAACATTGGACGAAGAAGAGTATGAAGAAAGTTCACTCAAGGATTTCCTTGATGGGGAATTAATGAAGATTAGCAAGCGTAAAGTAGATCGGCATCCAAAAGCCGAACAAGTTCCAACTAAAATTGGCTTTTTTATCGTCGAGGAAGGTCATGAGTTAGACTCTAATCCGAACTATAATTTATTCAATCGTGTTCGTTTTGCGGACTCAAAGGAACAATTTCATGAAGAAAATGAGCAATTTGTCAGCGCATATTTAGACACAAGTGCAGTTCGCGGTGGGGTTTTTCTCATTGCAAGTGCAAAATTAACAAAATACTTTGATGAACCATTCGTATTCCTGCTTAAATGCGATTTCGAACCTAAAGTCGCTTCTATCTCGGACGAAGCAACTTTAATTCGCAACGTAGAAATGGCCATCACAACGAAAAACATGAAATCCATCCAATATCCCTACATGCCAGAAGAAGGAATGGTTGAAACTGGTGAACTAAAAATCCATCAAGCATCACATGCTCGTTATTTCGAAGACTTCTTGAAATTCGTTGATTATGGTGAATCAATGCCTGAAATTATGAAAGCACAAGTCATGAATATGGTACAGGAGCATGTTCAAGAAACATTCGCTGATAACAGCGAAGAACTGCAACAATTTGAACAGGCGATGGAAGTTTGGGAATCGAGCGAAAAACGGGAGATTCAAGAGCGACTCGACACACATCAAGTGATTGAAGCCACAGCACAAATTGTTGAACATACACCTGATGCGGAGATGCGGATGACAATTGGCAATACTTCTGTGAAAGGATTGCTTTCTGATTTCGGCGAGAATGTCCATTTAGGGAAAATTAATGGCCGTTATGTTTTACTTGTGGATGCGGAATCCATTGTGTTTGAGAAAGGCGTGTCACCGATTGAATTTCATAAGCCTGATGATGTGATGGCGATTTTGGAGAGGATTAGGCAGAAGGAATAGGTGGAATAAGTGACCATAAAATCATTAATAATTGGTGTAATATCAGGATAATTGTGTAACCACAAATTGATAAAAAACATCTACATTTTGGACGAGTCACACGAAAATATGGTGAATTGTGACTCGACTACGTGACTCTGGTGTCACAACTTATACCTGTGTATATCCTTGTTTATAGCGGTCTTCGTGACTGCTTTTTTATTTTGTGTCACCAAGTGTCACACGCCTAGCCCACCAAACTAAATCCATTCTCAGTAATATCCTCAAAGTATTCATCCCTGAATTTATTCTCCAACACACCATAAAAGTATCCAAACTTGTCCCTAACATCCTTAACCTTCATTGCTCTAATCACTTGTCTGAGGCTTACAATTCCCACCTTAACTTTCATTGCCTTATCAACTTCAAAACAAAATGGATAGGCTGCCATATTAACCTTAGACCATAGCTTTTCGATTGTTCTAGCATCTTTGAAATGAATTGATGCTAATTCCGTAAAATCTTGTGGAACATTATCACTCGTAAATTCAGTAGATAGCATTTCAGTACGTTTATTATTTTTTATGTTGTTAGTTTTAGAAAGAATGACAGTTTCTTGTTGGTTCAATATTTCCTGTTTAGATGGTTCAACATAATTTGAAATAGAAAAGCCCCCCTCTTTAAGTGGAACATTAGGAGAACGCAATTTTACGCTTTCTTCTTGCCCACTTTGGTACCTATTGAAAACATAAACACTATGACCTAGCTTTCCATTCTTAAAAGTATTGTGTATGACTAATAAGCCCAACTCGACAGCCTTATTTAACATACGCTTGAAAGTTGAACGTGAAATCCCTGTAGATTCATTTGTATGAGTAGCAGCTACGATAGTCTGAATCTTAGCATTGCAGATACCCGGTATGGACGCACTGAAGCGAACAAGACGTCTTAAAGCAACTAGTTCCCCTTTGGTAAATGAAGCCTTGTAATCAACCATATGTTGCTCAAAATGATTATTGAAATCAATTAGACTGGTGAATTGCGACAGATGAGTAAATTGACTAATATGACCACTTTTCATTGTTATCTCTCCCTAATTTTATGCATAGGGAAACAAGCCTCTTGATTATAGATTTCAAAAATAATACAATAGTAAGAAGCTGATTAGTTTCCCTATTCAGTTGTATTTCTGGTGAAATGCGTTTTCTAACGAGAGTCTAGGTAGCTGTAACTACTTAGGCTCTTTACTTTATATTGAAACTGGCATATATCGCATACACAAAAACTAGAACAAATAGTGCTACACTGAATTGATTCCTTGCTAAGAATGACCTCAATGTATTCCACCTTCCCCTTCATCATAAACGACCAGTTCATCATCACTTTCCCAGTCGTGGACTTTTGCTTTAAACTCAGTACCATTATTTAATGTAATAGTTAAGTCGATAGCAGCAATAGCATTCCTACTCAGCTTCTTAGATACAATTTCAAACGCTCTCTTTTCATCTTCACTCAGGAAGTTTGTAGAAACAGTAAGATTTAAGTTATTCCAGCCTGAAAATAAAGTTAGTTCCTTTGATTTTTCTGAATTATTGATTGTCATTGTAGTTATCCCCTTTATAATTCGAATTTTTATGTAGAGGAAACGGAACTAAAGTCCGAGTCCTCATGTCTTCCGATGACTCCCACTTAAACGGAGATTCATCCTGAAACTTACTTTTAATCTCAGGATCAGGATGAACCAGACCTAAAACTTTCTAATTTCACTTTCGCCTTCCCTGATTAATTCAAACTCAATCGGATGATTCCACCATTCAGTTTGAGAATCCAGTAAATACTGACGAAGAAGCTGTCTAACTGTTATTTCATTAATCGCTTTTTCCATCGCGTCAATCATCAGCTTTTTGTCAGTAATCTTTACGTTGTCAGCTAATAACGCATAGGTAGACACCTTTAAAAATGTACCTCTAACTAAAGTTGGTTTTACAATGCAATAATAAATGTTATTGTCATCAAAATAGATCACTTCATTTTTCCCTATCAACTTACCAAGGAGTTTGTGATAACGTGGTCTTCCATTCTGCGTTACGTCATGCTTACTAACTAAAACAGTTATAAACATCGAATCACCTCCTGAACACTACATTAGTTAAAATACCATAACCAGTGTGAATTATGCACACTGTAGTGTTAATCTATTAATATCATAATATACACTACAGTGTTAATTGTCAACATTGTAATTGAAAAAAGTTTCATTGGAATGATATAATTAATTAAGGGAAATTAGAGGATGTGGAAATGATATGATAAAAGTTCATTTATCTAGAGTTATGGGAGAGAGAAAACTTAAAATATCAGATGTATCAAAAATGACGGGTTTACACAGAAACGGTATAACAAAGTTATACAATGAGGAAACTGATGGTATTAAATTCGATACACTTGATAAATTATGTGAAGCCTTAGATTGCGAAATTACAGATTTAATAGAACGTATCAAACAAAAAACCCCTACTGATTGAAATTAATCACACCGAGTAGGGGTTTTTCGTTCATTAAACATTCCTATTGTAAATAAGTTGGTCAACTCTCTGTTAGCATTCTCTTTATTTCGCTTATCTCTAATTTCATCCTAGTTGTTGTTACATACCTACCTGTTTTTTCCTTAGCTAAAATGACATACCTTTCATTGATGGAATCATAGCTTTCATATAAATCTTCTCTTATAAATTTCCGCCCTATTTCACCTGCAACAGTTTCCTCCTCTTTTTTTAAACTTTCCATGTATTCCTTTATTGTATCTGATTCAATTCCTTTGATGACAAATTCGTATCCTCTATTAATCTTTTCACTTCTGTACTCATAGTCAGGATCTAAATACCTTCCTAACTCTCTGCTGATTATTATCTGTATATAATCTTCTATAGATAATTTATAATTTTCATAAGCAGAGTAGACGTTTGTGGAGTAAACGATAATCCTATTATTTTTCTTATCCAACATTGCAATTCTTTCTTGCCGATTGTCAACACTATGTACCGGTAAACCAATTCCACACTTATCTACAAATTGATTTGCAATTGCTAAAATTTTATTGGGACTTGTCATAAGTAATTCATTCCTTATCATCTACATTTTTGATACAATCAATCCTTACTTGTACTTCTCTAATATAATCTGCGCCTCTTTTCTAATGTAATCTTTAATTGTAAATTGATTTAAAAATGTAACACTTCGCACATAGAACTTTTTATCTTTAGTTTTCTTTTTTGGTTTATTTAATTCATCCATTTTCATGCCCCTTCACTCCAACAAAAGTAGAACTTATAATTCTTTTTTATCGTCTTTTTTATCGTCTTTTTTATTAATATCGATTAATATTTCATCAACTATAATATTGGGGACCTTTTCCATAACCATATCAACTTCCTCTTTAGTTCTGTGAATCTTAGATGGTGTATTTGGCAAGCAAAAAATGTATTAAACGGCATTCAAAAATGTATCTACTTGCCAACGTTTTATTAGTTCAGAGTTACTGACTCTTTATAGCGATAACTATCGCCATTAAATACAATTAACTGCCATAACCTACATTTTTATGATGCCATAAACACTACGAATACTTAAAGAAACTTTTGGAAGATCTACCGAACCTTGACATCCATCAAAACCCAGCTACTTTAGATCACTATATGCCTTGGCCAAAAACAATCCAGGCAACATGTAGCAGAAAATAAAATAAGCCGTATATTCGATTAAAAAAATCGTGATATACGGCTATTTGTGATACGTACCGGAATGATGTGCTTATTTTTTATAATTCGGACTTACGTAATAGATACCTGGTCAGTTATAATATAATTTATATTCTTTTGTTATAGTATTATATTTAACTTCACTTTTTCCCTTTTCGAGAAAAAGATTAAAAATCTCTCTCCCTTCTTCAATTTGATTAGCTAAAACAAATGTTTTGAGAACTAAATTATATTCTTTTTTAAAAAAAATATTTGTTTCCTTAAAACATTCCAGAAAGTATTTTGCAGCCTCATCATATTGTTCTAATTTTGAATATTTCAAACCTATACAATAGACAATATCCGCTTTATATTTCTTATATTTTTTTTTAGTTACTGCTCTTTTTAATAATTCTAATTCGTTATTATGAAGTCTAAATAACCCTAATATACTAGCTGAGAGTTGTAACCCTAAATATCTATCGAAAAGATTAATTAACAAGAAAAACAATATAATACACAATAATATACTTAATAAAATATTTTCCAATTAAATCAAATCCTTCTCAATAGATAATCCCTTGTCTTTCTCAAAGCATTGTCAATGCTCCTACCTACAAAAGTTTTATCAAATTTCGCTTCGTAGTTTGTTGTTTTATATGCCCAATACTGTATTACAGAAACAATTTTACTATTCCACTTACCTACACCATAACCAGTCATTCCACCAGTGATAAACCCAATAATTGTTTTTCTTCCAACATTGCGATTTAAATTAGTAAAACCTTTCATAGCCAGTTTTCTAGCTGTCCAAGCTCCAATTCCACCACCTGCGATTATCAACAAAGCATTGGTTACAGTATTAGCTATAAAGTCATTAAAAATTAATTTAATAAATGACCTTAATAATTTTTTTAATGTCACTGGAATTGATAATTCACCATCAGGATCAACATTCATTACTGGATTATTATTAGCATAATTATATCCATTCAATGTAATAGGATTACTCAATTCTCCTCTCACTGGATCAAGCGATAAAAACACACCATTATCAGGGTTGTAGTACCTTGCTATCAGATAATATAACTTCGTATCTTCATCATAACGGTATCCTGCATAACGATAGGGATTTATTTCAGCCATTGATCCGCTTTGTGATAGGATATTTCCCCACGCATCATAGCGGTACTCGGCCACTATATTGCCATTACTATCAACTAAACCAAGAACGTCACCTCTATAGTTGGTTAAATAATAGTAATTTTTCCCTTGATAAGTCATGGTTAACGGAATATTATTATCGTCATACGTATACTCTTTGATAATATTAAAATGAGCATCCTGCTCATACACGACATTGTTTCCTTCATAGTAATAATACGTTTTTCCATTACTATCATTCTTATAATTTCTTCTACCTTGTTCATCATAATCATATGATGCAATGATTTTTGAACCTTCCTTAATTTCCCTAAGTTGATTTAAATCATCAAATGTATAAGTATGCTTTCCGTCAGTTCTTAAATTGCCATTCAAATCATAAGTGTACTCTTGATTTCCCACTTTTGTTAATTGATTAGCACTATTGTATTTGTATACATTAGTTTTAGTCGTACCATTTGAAACGATTGATTTAGTTATACGATTACCCACTGAATCATAATCATAGGTAATGGAAGTTCCATCTTCTAACTTCTCACTAGTCAATTGATTCAATTTATCATAATCATATATAATTTCACCAGATTCAGTCATAACTTTCTCTATTTGATTATTAGCATCATATCTGTATGTGAAATTCTTGAAGATGGAAGTTGGATTAGATTTAAGTACTTCCTTGTTTAAACGAGTCTTATTATATTCTCTTACTATCGAACTGTTTTTGTTATTATCTATTGGATTATTATTGTAATTAGTTGCTTCTAACAGTCCATCGGAAGTATAACTAAATTTAGCTAACGTAGTTCCATTTTTTTGAATTTCTTTCGTTCTGTATACATCATCAGGTATAAACTTCAAGGTTATCCATTCACCAGAGACGTTGTACTCTATTTCTGAATTGTAATTGTCACCTAGATACTTGTAGTTGGTATAATCAACTCCCTCTTTAACTGATTTAACTAATCCGTTATCATAATATTCTATTGATTTTAAAATAGCATCGCCCTCATAGATATCAGTTCGTGCATCACTATAGTCAAATTTCCATTTTACTTGTCCGTTAATTAATACTGCCTGTAACCTTTGGGAATCGTCATATTGATTTGTTATTTTTGAGCCATTAGGAAGTAATCTATCCAGCAAATTACCATTGCCATCATAATAATATTCCCTTTTTTGACCCAAAGCATTTTTCTCAAATTCTAAAAGATTTTTCCCGTTAAATCCAAATTCAGTTTTAAAGTTTTTAGCATTCTCCACTGAGTTTAAGTTACCACTCTTATCATAAAGATACTTAGTTTGATTACCTTTTGCATCAGTTACTAACTCTAATTCATCTTTTAAGTTATATGCATAACTTGATTTGTTTCCTTTTCCATCAATTGATTCCTTTAAATTTCCGTTTAGATCATTTTTCGTAATTGCAATATTTCCATGAGCATCCGTCAGTTGCTCTGTTTTTATTCCTCCAGCGTAATTATTTATAAATTCCGACTTCGAATTGTCGGGATTTATTATACTCAATATATCTCCAAAGGTATCATATTCATAGGTTGTAGTTAATTTATTATTTGTAGCGTTATTATCATTAATTTCAATCTTTTTTAAATTACCTTTTGTATCATACTGATAATTGGTTATTTTACCATTTGAATCCGTTTCACTGCTAATATTACTAAATGTTGTATACGTATAGCTATTCTTGTTTCCTTCAGCATCTATAGTTTCTAGTAAATTACCTAAAGAATCATATTTATTAGATTCGTTTATTACTTTATTACCATTCTCATCATATTTATATCTAAAAAGTACATTATAATTCGTATCTAGCCTAGCTTCTTCTATTTCTCCAGAAGGATCAACCATTTCTTCAACTACATAATTATCATTTGAATAATACGTAGTTGTGTTGTCTTCAGCATCTGTGACAGTTGCCCTTTTTTCAGCTCTGCTCATTGTGTAACTTGTTCCTGGTCGATCTGGTGAGTCTATTTCGCTGTCCGTTTGTGGTTCCTGGACTTTAACTAGATCTCCATTATTATATGTGAAATCTGTTTTTCTTAACTTAGGATCGATTATTGTAGAGATTAATTGATCTTTATATTTGAAAGTAGTTCGTGACGATTCTCCACTTTTATTTTTTAATACATCAACGTATTCTAAATAATCATTTGATGTATAAGTAAAAGTGATTGCTTTATCGTTATCGTAATTAACCTCAGTTAGGAGATCTTTGCTGTTGTATTTTAATTCAATAAATTTATTTAATTCTTTACCTAAGTCAGTTTTAATGTATTTCAACTGATTTTTATTATTATATTCATAATTGACTTTATTATTGTTTCTATCAATCTGTGTTTGAATATAAGCAACTTTTACATCCGTATCACTAGAGGACTCGAGTATTTTAAATATAGTTTGATTACCATAAGAATCATGCATTGTATACGTATCAGTACCAGTTTTTTTGATTGTCTCGTACCTACCTGCTGGCGCGTAATAAGTAGCTGTTGGCCCATCATACGTAAACTCGTGATCTGTACCGTCTTCATCTTGGTAATTCAAAATGTTAGCCGTATTTCTGATATTTAGATAGATTTTCTCATTGCCCGTAAAAGTCCACCCATATCCCAACGCTGACTTTTCCAGGTTTTTACTATTGTAAGTTCTGGTAAAAGTAAGTCCTGAATTCGCACGACCTAAAACAGTAAAATCTTCATATTGAATGACATTATTACTAGTAGTTAAGTTCGTATAACTAGTTCCACCAACTAATGGATGAGTATCGTATGTCCAATAATCCTCTAACCCTAATCTAGCATTTGTTTTGTAAGTGACAGTCAATAAAGGCTTATATTTAGCTGCAATTACTTGCTCACTACTGGCAAACTTTTTATAATAACCTAGTGCTTCATTTTCGCTCTTTAACAATACACCATAATTAATTGCAGGATACGTTAACCACTCTTGGACAATGTGAATAGGAATATTCCATTTCTTCATATCATTATCAATATTAGTAGGTGCTCCAATCCCTGTTACAGTAGCTAATTTATTACTCGTAACATAATCTCCACCAGCATAAGTCCATAGTGCATTAGATGGTAAACGTTTCGCATACGTCCACGATGCTTCATTCTCAGCCCAATCTTTGGTTACTTTATACATCCCAATGTCAATCGGAGCGTTATTATTAGTTGATGAATACCAAAGGTTCAAACTTGACGAAAGAATAGTAGAAGCAGTTGGAATGGATGAAAGATCAAACTTTATTAAACTACGAATAGTATTACCTGATGATTTACCCATCCCTAATTCCGAATCATTTCCTCCAGTTGTCGTCGGTGTAGCGCTTCGAATATTAGTATCAATTGCGTATGGTTTCGATTGTAACCTCACAATCGTCGGATCAATTGTTATAGGATATATACGATCTTCACTTTCTAGCCAATCTTTATTTGGTATGACTTGCAAAAGCATCTGACCATTTACTTTTTCTATATCTAATTTAATATCGTAAGAAATTGCTTCTTCTGGTGTAGATACAAACCCTTCAGCAACCTTAAATCCATCTGGAATAAATGAATCATACATATATGGCGCATCTACATAGTATAATTTCTCTTTTGTATTGGGATCAATTAAATAGATAATATCATTTTCTTTTATTGCATCAAGTCCATCTAAATTCATTTTATAAGTAAATTTGTTTGGGAAACCATTCTTAGGCTTTTCCTTATAGATAATGTCCTCTTTTATTCGATCTGATCCAATGGAATAACGGACATCTATATCGTCAAATACATTTGGATATGTAATCGATTCTGCATTAACAATTCCCTTAGTAGAACTAACAGGTAACATCGAGCGTAGCTTAGATTCCTTATTGTCCTCATTAATAGGTTCTAATCCGATTTCAATAGTTTTGTTTCCATCCTGTAAACTTACATTGTTTTTTTCTTTATTAAATGATTTTTTAAAATTTACAGAAAATTCATTCGATTTGTTTTCATATGATTGCTTATCAGAACTCTCAATCAATGTATTATCTATTTCTTCCCACTCGTTTTCTTCATTCTTAAAGTGAATGGCTTCCTGAGCAATCTCAGAAGTGTAAGTTCCATTCTCATTAATAAAGGTTTTGGAATTTTCTGTTCTTAAGTCTAATATTTCCTCTTTTTCATTATTTTTTGTTTTTCTACCTTCGTCTGAATGCTGAGCATTTGCAGCAGCAGCCTTTACTGATAAATTTGAAAGTGGTAAATATGCAATTGTTAATGTAAATACAATTAAACATATGAGCCATTTCCTGAAAACAATCTTGCTTTTCATGATAACACTCCTTCAAGATTAATTATTACATTAGAGGTAAATTATATTAAAGATAAAAATATTTACCTATTGTAATTATGATCTAATAAACCAGTGATAAGTCTCCTGTTTTCGGTAATAATTAAATAATATTTTATTCATCAATGAAGATTGTGAAATATTACAAATGTAAACTCACAATCTTCATTCTTTCTGAATCTATTAGTAACTATTTTGATAAATAATAATTAATTGAATAAGTCATCATGTTATGTCCACTTGGTGTCCAATGAGTGCCTGTAGGATCAATTAATCCACTAGCACTAAGCTGAGCATCACTTCCTGCACCGCCACCTGCTTTTACCCATGCATTCGCATAATGATCTACAAGTATTACGCCTTGTTCTTTAGCTACTTTTCTAATAATTTCATTATAGCTATTTGCCCAAAGTCTTACTCCACCTTTAGCTTCATATGCAGGCTTTAACTCAGGATATCTAGTGTAATAAATCGTTTGATGTATAGGTGCATTAGTCATTAAGAGTATTTTATTTACACCTTTAGCCTGTAATTGATCTACCATTGAATTTAAATTTGATTCAAATTGAGCTTTACTAACAGATGGTGTTCCATTTACATTTAAAACTTGATCAACTTGACCAAACATAATTGAGACGCTATTAGGATTTCTATCCAAAACATCTTTCTTAAAACGATTCATTGCTTGATTGGTGTTATTTCCACTAACTCCTGCATCAATAGCTCCTGTAAGAACTACCCAGCGTAAATTCATATCATATCCATATTGCGGGAAGTTGCTTCCAGCGGTGTTACTATCTCCAAATGCAACAAATCCCGCTGCTGAAGCAGAGGTAATATTAGCTGTCGCCAAGGAAAATAGCAATATCATCCCAATAAATATTTTTTTCATAAAATCTCCCTCTTTTTTATTTATTTTCCATAAACTATATCATTAAATAATTTTGAGAACAACTATTCTGGTAAATTCAAAAAATATCAAAATTAAATAGTCATATAAAATGCTTTTAAGTACATGTTAATTCTTCTTTAAACTTTCCTTCTTGACCTAATTGATTAGGAGTTAATAATTTGGATATTTTGTAATTGTACTCCTCCTTTTAAATCCGCAAGTGATATTATTTTTAACCAATGTACAATGAGAACCCCCCTACCAACAGTGATTACTAGCATGGAAAAAGTTTGTAAATGTATCTTCGTGAAATTAGCCTCCCATAATGATTCTTCGTTAAAAACAAATTAATCAATCACATCATCAAGCAATCCATTTATCGAAACATCAGATAATTTGAAATAATCTACCATACTACTATTAATTCTTTCTCCTTTGTAGTCTCAGAGATTAAACAAACTTTAATTAATCATCTATTCAAATCATTAAATATATAACACTATTCCTAATTTTTTTATTATTTGCACAAAAATTGTTAATATGATACAATAAATTGGTTGTAATTGGATTATTTATATATAAACTACCAAACTTTCAAATGAATGGAGATTAACAAATGAAAATCAAAAAGCTTAGAAATTTGTCAAAAATAACATTAGCAGGGGCGATTGCATTAAGCGGTCTAAGTATACTTCAACTATCTGAAGTGCCTGGTTTCAAAGTTGAGTCTGCATCTGCAGCATTTGAAGATATTTCTTCAGTCACGGGTACATATTCCTCTAGTGGCAAAGATTCATTAAAATCAGTATTTACTGTTACTGGATCTTCTGAACTTGGTTTTATTTCACAACGATTTACGTTACAAAATTCAGTCGGAACAATTGTTAAAACAGGATCTCTTAATTCCTTTATTGTTAATGGTTATACTGGAGGAGATACATCATTCCAATCTGTAACTAATATAAGTACCGCTGGTCTACCTGCTGGTCATTATAGAATTAACTTAACTGCTCATGTCGATGACAATCGTACTGTACTTGACTCTTCACAATTTAGTACTTTAACTGGTGCATTTACCATTGATTCAAGTAGAAATCTAGTAAACTTCCGTCAATAGATTATCCAGGGAACGATTTTTATCGTTCCTTTTTTTATTATTTAAATCTCGAAATTCAAATATATAAGCGATGGACAAAGCTATAATTGAGTTTGGTGAAGTTTGATAGCTAATAGGGTAGCTGTTTAATTAATGATATGGGCGAATGGAGAGAATATTGCCTGAATATACAGAAATACTTATACTTTAATACAGAAATTCTTGTAAAGGAATACATTCAAAAATGAAGAATATTACATTAGGTGATAAAATGAGGTGTCTTATAGGGAATTTAATCCATGAAAAAGGGTTTAAAGCAAAATACATTGCAGCACAATTAGAAGTAACACCACAGCAGATGTCAAATTGGGTAAACAATCGAAACTACCCACCACTTGAAAAAGCATTTAAATTAGCAAAATTATTAGGAGTTAAAGTAGATGACCTGTACGATGAGGAAGTGGAGTAATGCTTAAAAGGATATTGTTAATACCATTAATTATTTTGAGTGGCTGTGCAAGTAAACCAACAGGTAATTACGACTATGAATCGCCGATGGATGAAATACAGAACGTTATTGAGGAGTTGGATACAAGAATATCTGATTTAGAAACTCAAAATGAAGAACTTGTTGGTGAAAACGAGGAACTAAGATCTGATCTAGAAGAAATAACTACTGAAATTGAGGAGACTTTTGAAGAAACCGATTCTCGATTATTTGATATAGAATGGATTTTAGAAATACCTTAAACAGCCCCTCTCAATTAAGAGAAGGGCTTATTTTAGTTGTTCTTATTTATTATCTTTTGAAGAAGATCCTCAGCTCTTTTTTTTGCAGAGTTGGTTTCTTCCTTAAGTAAACGAACGTTAATTATTTCGTTCTCAACGCTTAATTGAAGTTCTAAAATATCTCCTTCTTTTATTGTTGCAGGTAGTTGATCTTTAGAAACATCAATTTGAATCGATTCATCTTCTTTTAAAAGCAAAACTGCAAAATCACCTTCAAAACGATCAATTGCGTACTTAGCGCATTTCACTCACTTTACCACCTTCGGCATTATATAATTCAGCTGGATCTCCGCTATTAAGCCATATATTTGCTGTAGTCCACTTTAAATAAGTTGGTGGATTATTAACTGCGTTAGGACCGGAAGTAACAGTGACTGTTTTACCAGCTTTTAAAACAAATCCACTTGGAAAATTGTAAGTTTGGTTCCCTTCAACACTTACTAATTTCCACCCCGTCATATTTACATCTGATGATCCATTATTTTTAATGGTTACAATTTCTTTAGCCTCATCAACATTTGTTATACTTACATTAGCTTTTGGGGTAGGTGTTGGTGTTGGAACAGACTCATTGCCCTTCCATGGTGTAGAAAATACAGTGTAACCTTTTCCATCTGTTTTCACAGCAATGTCACCAGATTCAGCAGTAGAATATAACTTCGAACCTGCCGCCTTCAACCGACTAACCACTTCACTAACAGGGTGACCATAAGAATTATCTTTACCATAAGATAATATTGTCACTTCTGGCTTAACAGCATTTACAAATGCTTGTGATGTACTTGTTTTCGCTCCATGATGTCCAGCCTTTAAAATCGTACTCTTTAGATCAAATTTCGAAATCATTTTATTTTCGATATCAATTCCAGCATCTCCTGTCAAAAGGAAACTAATACCGCCATAAGTTAATTTAAGAACAATTGAGTTATCGTTATTATCACTTGCATTCTGATCTCCTGAATTAAGAACCTGTACTTTTACAGAAGAATCGATGGCAAGATTTTGTCCTGTTGTTGGTACTTCATAAGAAATATTTTTAGTATCAATCAAACTTAAATACTCGTAATAAGTATCAGTAGTATGAGTTTTTCCACTATCTAATACCTTTTTCACTGGAATTGACTCTAACACACTAATCAATCCACCAATATGATCCGCGTCTGGGTGTGTAGCTACTAAAACATCAATAGAAGTAACTCCCGCTTTCTTAAGATAAGCTACAACCTTGTCCCCCGCGGAACGCTTCCCACCATCAATTAAAATTGTCTTTCCATTAGGAGTCTGAACTAAGATAGAATCTCCTTGTCCAACATCAATGAAATGAGTAAACATTTCTTTAGCTGGCTTAAATTTGTCATCAAGATATCGAGCCATAAACGCAGAAAAATGTTGACGGCTTAGTTGTACATTAGGTTTAAAAGTTCCGTCCTCATAACCTGTAGTAATACCATTAGCTGCTAGGGAAGACACATAACCATATGTCTCACTACTCTTATTAATATCTTTAAAGTCAGCTGGATAACTACCTTTAAGGCTATAAGCAAGTGTGAATATCTTCGCCATTTGCCCACGGGTCAAGGGTGCGAATGGATCAAAGTATTTTTGTCCTTTAGAATTAGTTTTACCACTGATAATACCTAACTGTACTGCTTTAGCAATTTCTCCATATCCATAATCTCCGGATTTCACATCAATAAATCCAGGGTTTGGAGCATCGAAATTAGTAATACCCTTTTCTCTTAATATCATTTGAACTGCTTGAAGTCTTTTTATGGCATCATTTGGTTTAAAATATCCACCATCATAACCTTTAATAATTCCTTTAGAAGTTAAAAATTCAATTTCGTCTTTATATGTAGTTACATCTTTAAAACTACTTGCTGCTTCTACTTTCGGAATGATAGACAATAGTAGAATTAAAGCAGCCATTACTGAAAATAACTTTTTATACAATTTGGTTCCCCCTTAATTTTTTTACCTCTCTTATTCTAGCATGAGTTTACACCTTTTTACCAAATGACCCACATTTCTCACAAAAGCAGTTTTTACCAATTCTTATATCTTTTAGAATGATTTTCAACCTAATAAAAGATTCTTGATATCGGGGAAGAATACCTAGTTATATAGAGGGGGAAATGTAAATGAAAGGACTAATAAATGGATATAGCTTTTTAGTTAACGTTGTATGGATATTTGGTGGGATTGCTATACATATTTATACAGTACTTATGTCGATGGGTGAATACGGATTAGTAGGTGCTGTTATAACTTTTCTAACACCTGGCATAGCTGAACTATTTTGGATAGTTAAGTCAACAATTGACTATGGGTTTTTAAACATATATAACGTACTGATCATAGTTCATTTCGTTGTTAAATGGATCGGTATGCTTGTAATAGCTGGTCTTTTTCACCTAGCTGAAAAGCGAGGCGTGGAATTGTAATGAAATACGTTATGTATGAAGGTAAATTACACAAAGTAGTTTAGGATTACGGTAACTATTCATTTCCTGACCATCTTTTCTAGTTAAAATGAGTTGTAATAAATGAAAAACAAAAAAGGCTTTAACCACTACCCAATAATTAGATAAGATGGTTAAAGCCTGTGTATTTGAAGTTATCTTTGCAATTCATATTTTCACTTCCTAATTTATTCTACACTAAGCCAAAGATAAAGACGGCATTGGAGCAGTATCTAAACCTTCACATAAGTTATATTGTTAATGTGACAATGGATATATCATATTCATTTTTAATTTTGAGTAACGAATCCTTTATTCCATCTGTTATTTCGTCACTATTATTATCTATTTCCATATACTCTTTTAATTTCTCCATGACGTATATTGTGTATTTTGTATTATTTTGCTGCTGGATATTGGCCAATATCATTAATAAACACTTCATAATGTCTGTCATACATCAAAGGAGGATGTATTATTTTATATCGTCTATTACCATAGACAAATTCGGCATCTAATTTCATCCGATCATCAGGATACGTGTACATCAAAAATTTAATATTAATTACATTTATCGCATAATCCGTTCTAGCTAACTCTGGACTATAGGGTTCATACTCCATATCAAATGGGTAGTAAGGCTGACTAATATATTCGTACTTTGCATCCCCAAAAGGTGTCTCACCAACTTTAACTCGTTCTTCTTTCAAAAACCAACCTGTTTTCATTAACCTCATTCAAATCGCATCCTTCTGTGATTGTTTAAACGTTTATAAATTTCTTTAGGAAGATCATCTCGATAGCTCTCTGATAACTTCCCTTTGCTTTCTGCTTTCATATTTTCTACACCTTTATTTCGATAATTGAATAATGCAATTTCCTCAGCAATTTCATACATGGAAGGTTTCATTTCCTCTTGGTTGCAATAATCAAGGACAAAGTTTTCAGCCCTTGATAAATATAATTGAAGTAAATCACTTTTCTGATCATCAATGGTATCCCTACCGATAATCAATTTTAAATTATCTAATGAATCATAATACGACAATTCAATCACCTACTTTTGTAGATTTTTTACGAATTTTCTTAACTGGTTTCTCTTCATTTTTAATCTTAGGTAGTGGATTATCTTTATGTAGACAAGATTGACTATGTGCATCTAAGCCTTCTTTCGTTGAAAATTCAATGTGGCAATATTCACAATTCAAATTTAACAATCCTTTCGTAATAGAAATAAGAACAAGGAGAACTCCCTGCCCTTATTATTTTCTATGTAATTATTAACCTAGTAATCTAACAGCTAGTTCAGGACTAAGCGTTTTAAATCCACCAAGTAGGTCTAAAGAAATTACGTCTTTTTTAGTGTTTACATTATAATCTTGTACAACTCGAATGCTTAGACCATTGTAGTTCATGATAAACGCATTTTTGTTACCCATAGGCAATGCAAGAGGGCGAGATACGAAAGCAAATGCATTTTTGTGGAATGCTAGGTTAGCTGTATGTGGATTTACTACACCTACAACTGCTAGATCACTAATTGTTTTGTATGTTGGAACTGCAAGTGTCACTGCAATTTCGTTACCTGAAGCTGTTGTATTTTTTGCTACTAGATAATTAACTCCGTCAATTACTAATAAGTCACCTTTAACAAGTGTACCTGTTAGTGTAGCCCCACTACTTTTGAGTGTTAGTGTAGATGATCCCGCAGCAACAGCACCTTTAACAACAATGTTCGCACTAGCTGCAACAAGTGTACCCCTATCGTGATTTTGAATGTTTTGATCCATAAAAATATTAAATCCAAATTTACGACCAAGAGAACCCTCACGTAATGCAGTACCGTTATCTCCAACTTTGTCAGCATTGTTAAATACATCTAAAGATAGGAATTTAGCATCTGCTTCAGGATCAAGTACAAGGCTTCGTTCAGTCATAGGCGCTTTATTTCCATTTAATACTTTACGAGCACCAGTGATGTCTGCTACGTTACCAGGTGTAGTTAAAGCAATGCCGTAAGTAAAAGGAATATCTTGGTATAGTTTAGCAATCTTCACGTCTACAGCTTGAGCAATAGAACTTACTGCTGGTTGAATAAATTGTCTTGAGAAATCAGAAATATTTAGCGTAAGATCTTTTGCAGTTACTTCAAATGACACATCTAGATGAGTATCAAGTTTAACAGGTACGCTTGCTTCTTTAGCATCTTGAATTTCAATTTGAGTTGTAAATTCATTTGTTATGAAAGTTGCAGGTTTACGAACATTAACAGTATCACCTACACCATTTACAAATTCATTGGAATAGTCACGATGTACAAGGTTTCCTAATACCATATTGTTTTCTAATACCATCAAAGATTCTTTTGCTACGATTTGCGGTGTAATTAATTGGTTTGTCATTTTTATAAAACTCCTTCAATTTGGGTTAGTTTTTTTAGTTACTTCTTGCTTTCTTATACTCTTCCATTGACATAGACTCCAAGTTCTCAGCTGTTGGTGGAGTTGTTATATCCTTTGGAGTATGACCACTTGCTTTTAATCTCTCATTCACGACTGTTTGTAATTGATTGCTCCATGAGTCCTTAAATTTTGCTAAATTAGCCATTGTCGCTTCTATACTCTTTGTTCCATCTTCATCGTCTTCTTTTTCAAGAGCGATAAAGTAGTCAATAATATCAGATGGCAATTTGTTTTCGGTGGCAAACTTCAAAGCTTCATTCTTAACAGATCCACGGATTGTTTTGGTCTTCCATCTTGCAATTTCTGCTAGTGCATCTTCTACTTTTTGCTGTTCTGGACTCTTAGAAGCTCCGCTACGTTTCGCAAGTTCTTCTTCGATTATCTTAGGCAATGAATTCGTTTTATAAGTTTCCAAGGCCTTGTTGTAATGCTTATCTTTTTCGGAGTCGAGCCAACTCGTGATTGCCTTATCTGACTGTGCTAAGGTTTGTATATCCTCAACGCTAACTACCTTAAAGCCCTGTAGATATTCCTTTACCTCGTCAGATTCCTTGTTGTGTTCAAAAAACTCTTTTACATCTTTTAATTCCAATCTAATTTCCTCCTTACCCTTCTAACACTTTACAGCCCTAGAAACGTATGTATTTTTGTTCCAATTTCTTATTTATAGCGTCTGAAATTGATAACCAAGACAAAATAAAAAGCCACAATCTAGTGACTAGGATTTGATGTATTCATTCGCTGGAATATAAAAACATTTACATCGAGCATGTTGTGGTATTAATGGACGAGAAGTATCATCTAAATCAAAGACTTCACCATGATATGAAGCACATTCCCCACATGTATTTACCTCTAAAGCTGATTGATATTCAACTTTTAGAATATGATTGCCCCTAAAAATCACCTCTGTTGCATCGGCTAATACTCTAGGAGTTTCAGTTTCAAGCAAACGTTTAGCTTGGCCTGCCTTTGTATCAAAATTCTTATTTACTTTATTTGCAATCATATCCATTGATTCAGCATTTTGAATGCCAATGATGAACGTTGTCCATATGGTAGCAAATAGAGCTGACTGATTCTTTTTGATTCTTTCTGAAAAATGGATACCTGACCAATTAAAATTAACATTCTCATCAATTATAGATGAGGATAAATTCTTCTTTGTAAGATTACGCTTAGCGAGCGATCTAAATTTATCTACGAAGTTAGTATATCCACGGTGAAAAAGCGAGAATAATATAGCAGCTAAAGCAGCATTCTCAATATCTATATTTTTGCTTATCTCTTGCTCAATTTTCCTTTTAAGCTCATCTATAGCACCATTAGCTTGTAACTCACGATAATTTAAAACACCATCGTTAGCATATTCAATAAACAAATCAGCAATAAGGTGATTAATACTATTTCTTGCTTTTTTGTAGCTTTCTAAAACTTCTTCAAATTCTGATTCTGCAAGCTCTAATTCCTTTTCCAATACATCAAGTAATTCATCTATATAATCACTCATCAGGAAACTTCCGATTTTGTATTAATTCTTTTCACACCATCCAATTGAACAGTATCATTTTCTTCTGCTAATCTCTTTAGAACTAAATCAACATCTGAAATTTTAGGATGCCATGACAATAGTGTTTTCTTATCGACAATGTTAACCATTTTAGTAATTTGATCTGTTACCTTTGCTTCATCTTGCGGAAGATTTCGAACGAAATTAAAATGGATATCAAAAGGATCGTAATCCGCACCTTGCTTATTTAAAATAGTACAAATAAATTTTATCCTTTTCCGAAGAGCCTTTTCCATTTTTCTTTCCTTGGTTGTTGCCTTCGTCTCCAGACTAAAAAGTTTGAATCCTAGTGCTTCTCCGCTGAGGTTACTGGAAAATTTTTCTGATGTTAGTTTCGGAGTTCCTGATTGATCATGTATCAGAGTATCAAGGGTTTCAAAAAATTGTTGCTGGAATTCAGTATTTACTGACTTAGTTAGAAATTTGGCTTGATCGGCACTTTCAACTAATAACACACCGTCTTGCCTAAGTTTCAAAACATCTTCAGGAGTGGTTGCATCATGCCCAGCTAATACAAGGTAAGCATTTACCCAAGCCTCTATTTCATTGGAATTGTCTGACATAAGTTTATCCAAAGCATCAATCATAGGAATGTAGCTTTCGAAGTCTCCACTTTCTTCCTTATTATTACGATAGATATTTACTGGCGTTTCACCAAAGAAATGCTCTCTATCCGGTTCATTTGGATCTGGAAGAAAGGTGCCACCATTGTCTGAAACTCTATAATAAATACCTTCATTATCGTAAGCCTCAACATATGTAACTTTTGTTTTATCATCTTTTGTTTCATCCCAATATCTAATAGCAAACTTGATATTATCTCGTTTGTCCATCTCAACATACATCTCAGTGGGAGGATATTCCGCAAATCTAACGCTACCATCATTTTCATCTATCCAGAACAACTCGTAAGTTTTACCACATATTGAAAAACCCTTAACTATTTCAGCGTTTACGTCTTCCTCATCATTTAAGTAAAATATACGCTTTAAATCTGATAGCAGTTTTTCATTATTTGACATGCTCAAGTAGGATAATGGCTTTGAAGCAAAGTAGCCAACTAAGGTATTAATAATCAATGAAGGATACCCTGTAACAATTTTATTATTGGGCTTTAGAGGATCTGGAATGATCCTATTTAAAATGTCATGTTGACCATTATAATATCGATACAATTTTTGTAATCGTGGCAATTCCTTTTTATGCTTATTTATCGCGGTTGAAATCTGTTCCGATGTTATCAAATTCTCACTCCTTTATATTCCTAACTCACGCCTATCCATTGTTTGAATACGTTTGTTAGTTACTTTAATTTCATCAATCCTGTTTGCGAATTCTGAAACTGAGTCAACGAAATCATCATGACGAGTAAACTTTTGACCACTAAATTCCATGAGTTGAGCAAGCGCATCTTTCTCCACCCTTTCTTCACAGAAAATGATTCTACCATTATTAATATCAGAAACAATTGTTGAAATTTTATCGTCTTTATCACGTCTCTGCATCTCGTTAATCATGGTTATTTTTCTTCTATGTAGTTCAGGATTCTTCATAATTTCTTGTTCAACACGCTCACAGTCGATTCCGTTATATACGTTCTTCTCGATAAACACATGTGATATATCTTCAAATTTCTCAAGAAGATTAATAACATGATTTATATAAGCATCAAAATCATCATCAAACTTTCTAAGTTGTCCTGTACGAATATATTTAAATCCATTATCTGCAACAGAGCCAACTGTGAAAGCAAAGTAATCAGATCGCCTAGTATCCTTATTTTTAACACCAGCCGTATCTATAGTGAGCATTGTTTTCGTAAACTTAAGTGATTCGATTTCTTCCATTGTTCTTGTTTTGTTAGAGGTAAACCATTTATCTCCGATATCTTCACATTTACACATCAACTCTTGCATGAATGCTAAACGCTTAGTAAAATATTTCAATCCTAATTTATAACATTTGTATTTACCTTCCCAAAGAGTAGGAAAGTCCATTTCCTCTTTATTTTCTATGTAGTATAATTCAGCATCTCTTTCCGAATTTTCTAGTCTATCGTCAAATAAGATTTTCTTGAATTGTTGCCAGTGCTCATGATTTTCAAAATATTTATCAACATCAAAATCAACTACACTTCGATGGAAAACTCTATATTCAGGGTTTTCTCTAATTTGATCTATGAAATCACCTGGAGCTAATGGTGTGCCAATTACGATGTACTTCGTTGCTGCCTTAGTAAGAACACCATCACGCTCAACTGATTCATCACCAGCTTCTTCAATCTCTTTTAGCCACCGCTGATATTTCTTTTGTTTACTCTCTGGAGATAAAATATCCGCTTCTGAAATATAGTCGTCAGCAAGAAAAGCCATAGGCCTAAAAATGCCATTAGGAGATATATAGGCAGTACCCCGAACAGAAGCATTTGCACTGTATGCTTCGATCATACTATCATTGTCTAATTCCAATTGAGACTTATTGACAGTACGTGTTTTGTGATTAACCAAGTTGCCAAAAGTATTAACAATATAAGGAGTTTGAAGAGCCTTCTTTGTTTTCTCGATAAACTTCTCGGCATCCGAGCTACGATTTGCAAGTACGATTGTATAGATTGACACTTTATAACAATGTAAATAACAACTCAGAGCCATATCGATGATTGTGCTTTTTGCTGAACCTCGACTGAGTATGAATTCTTGCTTGTCATGTGTATTATGGATGAAAATATCCTCTAAAACTTTCCATACTTCATAATGAACAGGAGCAAGTGGACGAGATGTATTAGAAGGCTTTGGTACGAAGAAATCTTGCAAGAAGTATGTACAAAAAAAGGACAAATTACGTTTACCAATTTGCCAAGCTAATCCACCATATCCGAAATAATTTAATTTGTACTTCCTTAACAAGTCCTTAGCTTTATCTACTCCGTATAATTCGATTGCATATTTCATTACGAGTTGTCTATTCTCTTTTGTATTGATTAAATCCATTTATTTGTTCTCACCTCCGGAACTCAATTTTTAGACTGTGAAAAATTTTTTAACCATTATAAAGTGACTGTTGCGGGGCAATTCTCATTCCAAATTAGAAGGGTGGGTAGGGTAAGGCCATAGAAAGACAGTAAATTTCACGTTAATTCTCTTGGTCATATGATTATGCACCACTTTTCCAACTTCACATAACTTCACTTATGCGAACTAAACTCTTTACTTATGCGAAGTTGAATGGTATAATTTAGGTATATATAAGGGATTTCGGCTTACTTTTTACATAGACTTAGCTTCGCATAACTAATATAAGGGAGGATTAACCAATGAATAACAATAGTAAACTGATCGAGGAATTCATTTTCCAACTAAGGAATGCAGAAAATACAAAGAAAGCATATCAACGTGACCTAGAAGTATTCAATCGTTATCTTTCTAAAGTAGATATAAGTTTGGATCAGTTAACACAACCTACAGTACAAATGTTTATCACTGGTCTTGAAGATGGAACAACTAAGAATAAAGACAAGAAAAGGTACAGTCCATCAAGTATTAACCGTATATTTGCAGCAATTAGAGTGTTCTGTGATTACTCTAATCAACGTGATTGCATTAAGGATATAAAAATTAATAAGACTGCTCATATATCACAACAAAGCCCTAAATCAGTCGAAGTTGAGGATATAGAGTCAATAAGATTAAAGATAGCTAACAGTCGCAAAGCTTCAACTCAAAGGGATTTAGCTATTGTTGACATGCTTAGACTAACTGGTATTCGTGTTAGTGAATTGGTTTCTCTAACTAAGAATGATATTGAATTTGATAAGCGCAATAAGGTTTATCTAGTCCATATCAATACATCGAAGGGTAATAAAGCAAGAGTAATACCTATTCAGAAAGATAAGTATCAATACATCGCAAGATACTTAGACTCACGCAATGATGATATAGAGTATGTATTCATCAATCATAGACAGAAACAACTAACAACTAGATCAATCCAACTATTGCTAAAGGAATATGACATAACACCCCACATGTTACGCCATAGCTTCTGTACAGCATTAGCTCGTTCATCTAATGACCTAAGCATGATAGCAAACCTAGCTGGTCATTCAGTATCAGTTGCTCAACGCTACACAGTACCAACAGATAAGCAGAAAGCCGAAGCAATAGCAAAAGCCTTTACACTTAATTAATAGGTGTGAAAGGCTTTTTTATTTGTCTTCGTTGACTAATTCTTCAAACTCATTATCGATTGTCTCTTCATCAACACCGTTATTATCCTTCTGACTTTCATCCCTAACATGCTGAGTAGGTTTACCCAGTTTACGGTCGATAACATATCTATAACCCTCAGCTTTAACACGATCATTCTTAGTAGTAGTAATCAGATCAAGGTATCCATTGACCGCCCATGTGAATTTACTGGTGAGCAAATCCTTTCCGAAACTTTCAAATTCATGTCGCAGGGAGTCCACACGCATAGTAAAATTTTCATCCTTCAGCCAGTTGTAGAGTGTTTGTCTCGCAACCCCTACTTTTTCAGCAATTACTTTCTTTTCAAGCTCTCCATCAGCAATTAATTGTGCGGCAGCTTCTTGTTGATTAGTTAATACTTTCTCTTCCATCATAATTTTCACCGCCTTTACATTTGGACAAAAAGTTGTTTAGTTTTTACACCAACCTAATATTTATTTTATTCCCGTTACACTTTGTCAATCTTTTCTAAAAAGCTCCATTATGGTAAAATACTAGTTACATTGGAGGATGATTGCATGAACGAAATGTTAACTTACGAAGAGATCGTAGTAGGAAAGTTTTATAAATATAAATCACATATTAAATTCCCGCCTTATTTCAAGGCAATGGTAGTTGATAAATCATATATTGATATGGATCATTCTGGAGTAGAGGTTCCAATTATTACATTTGAATATCTTGATGAGACAGGAATGTTAACAATTAATAGTCAACCTGCTAGTAGCTTGATAGCATATAGAGAACCTTATTGTTGGAAGTGTAAAAAAGATTTATTTGAGAGTACAATGAGTAAATGTAATAATTGTGGTTGGATTATTTGCCCAGATGATAAATCTTGTAAGTGTAATAAAACTGCCTAATTAATTGTTAGGCTTTTCTTTTCAATAATTTGAACGCTCATCATAAATTCCCACTTATAAATTCGTATATCCACTTATACCCGATGTATCCATTAGGAGCATTCCCGATGATCATCATTCTGTCAGACTGTAGCTTACTGAATCCTGTAATATTTTTGTTATGTAAGATTTTGCTCAACCTATCTGAAATTAAAAGTGAGCGTGCATCGTACATATCATAAGAATCTATATGTGCATAAATATCAAATACGATGTCTTGGGTAGAAAAGTATGGGGCGCTTCTTGTTTTCCCTCGATTGCCAAAGTACATACATATTCTACAAATGCCATTCTCATAGGTAAGATCACTCGTTTTAGGTGAACGCATAATCCTATCCTTCTTAATTTGATCATCAAAATTTGGTAAGTCCCTTACTTCAGTCTTACTTGGATTTAATGGATCATTAGTATAATAAAGTAATCTCCAGATTTCGTCATCATTAGTTACTACTTTGAATGTATCAATTAAATTCTGAGCTAATTGCATTCATTACACCTACTCTCTCAATTTTAATTAATCCCAATAATTTCTCCTATCATATGGCCTTTCTCCAAACGGATCATGTGGATCGTATCCAACTTCAATCATGCTATCTATCACTTGATTCCTAAGGTCAATTGCTTTCCTAGGATGCAACTTCAACTTTGTAACGTATGAAACTACCTCGCTATAATCATTTTCATTTTCAAATTCGATATGGTCATGATTGTAAAAAACTTTATAGTCGCTTTCATATTCCTTTATTTCTTGAAAGTCTGTAGCTTTATAATATCGCTCAATTATTTCATTAAACGGCATATTAATGACTTCATAATAATCTTCGTTTGAATACTCCATGACAACCTCAATTATTTTAGATATATTACCTAACATTTTTTTACCTCCTCTTTGCTTTAAGACATACAAAAAGCACCCAATTTTTATTGAGCGCCTTTTCAATCTATATAGATTTCTACACTTACGAAAAAGACCCCACTGGATACTGTGAAGTCTTAATTTAAGATGCATATTTTTTTAAAAGAGTTCCTTCAAATGCTCCTTCAAGCGCGTGGTATTTCATTTTTTCTGAAACGTAATTAACAGATAATTTAGCGAAACCTACTGAACCTTCCTTGCTAATTATTCTTTGTGTCTTAACTGGCGTATTTTTTTTGTTAAGTATAACGATTGCTTCCAATAGTACACTAATGTTGTCTCTAGGAGTCAATATATCTTTAATTGCACCAATTAGAGATATGACTATATAAGACTTCGTATCTAATAACATGTTAAACTCAGCAATCATGTCCGCAGGTATTTTTGTTTTCTTTGTTAATTCAGCAAAGAGTATATGTCTTTCCCTAAATAGTTTAATGTGAGTAATGACCATTACTAATGGCATTAAATAAACTGAAAAAGAATAATAAAACGCTTTTGACTTATCAATTCTTTTTTGTTCAAGTACCGCATAAATCCCCATTTGTATACCAACTATTCCAGCAAGAGTAATTATTAGCATAAAAGTAAATAATGTCATTTTTTTACCCCACCTTCCCTATAGTTAATTTACCTTTTTTAGGTTTGCTTTCATTATCCTTATCTGATAAGAAGACTAACTCTAATGCCGACATAATTATAGCTAAAACTCCTAAAGATATTATAAAGAAATGTATATTAATGATTTCGGCCTCATTTAAGCGCATGGAGTCTGCAAAGGCTATGTATAATTGATTATTTTTTTCTTTAATAGACAATACACCAAAAACACCGAAAGCACTAAAAACTGATAAAAAAATCATTATCCCCCTAGCAACATTAAGAATTCGATGTTTGAATTGTTTTTGATAATTATAATAATCAAGAAGTAACATTGCATACATAACGCACGTTGAGCTGTAGAACCCTGAGGCATCTCCAGACTTCATTACACCATACCATATAATCCCTAAGCTGATCCAAACTAACGCTAACTTCAACTAAACCCAACCCCTAATTGTATTGTACATCTATATTATAGCACGTTTAACAAATTAAGGTGATTGTTTTGATAAATATTCTCTACGATTCCATTATATTACATAATAATCTAATATCTAGGTGAACACCTAGCCAAGAAAAACACCTTATTACTAAAGCACATTAGAGAAAGCAATTTTATATAATTCAGAAACAGTTTGTTTACTCAGATAGTGCTTTACCTCTTCACTATCTATTTTTATTTTTGAAAATCCATTCTCATCAAAAGTTAATCCGATCTAAGTAAGTCATAGTTACCCTTACCATCATATTTATACACATCTTTAATTTTAAATGTATCAAACAGAATTAGATACTCTAAATGATGAAGTGGTAATTCATCATATGAAACTAATTCATAATTTAAAAGATCAGCATTTTCCTTAATGTAATCATTTATATACTCTTCTGCATCTTCACTTACACAATAAAACATTTCCGGTATTCGATTATTAGTTTCTTCTTTATAAAGTAATTTTTTCACGTGATCAACCTTAGACTTATTAAAACAAAATAGCGCTGTCGCACCAGACATACTATAATCATATTTAAACATACTTATTTCTGGCGGGAGCACTTTATATGCATAATCAGGTTCATCATGAAGAAATATTTTAGGTAAAGTATCTTTTGAAATCTCATTTAATATGACTGCTCTTTTTTTCACTTCATTAATTAGCTTACTATTTTGATTAGCTTCATTCTTTAATTCATCAAGCAATACTATAAGTTGCACTAACTTAGAATTCATTACTACATTCTCAGCATGACCACCTGTATTAATATATAGGGGCACGTAAGACATATCTTGGAGTTGTTCAGCCGAATATGCTCTCGGTTCAACTAATTCGCCCAATATTATTCCAATTGAATTCTCCAACGACGTATGGTGATACAAAAAGGAATCTTCTTTACCAAAGTATTCATTTTGCAATTTATTTAACTCTTCAATTATGATTTGTTGTCTTACTTTAGCAGGAAAAGAATTCTTCAACTTCTCATTTTCTCTTTTTAAAACCCTAATATAGGTGGCTAAATAATTTTTATCCATCCTTATTCTTCCTATGTTTTAACGTCTGAGACATTAATGTCTTAAGCCATCTCTTAATGCTAAATCTATTTTTCTTATCAAATTCAATCGGTACAAATGGCCTCCCTTCTATTTTCGCCAGAGCCATTTCTAGTCCAGTTTTTGTAGCAGCATCATATTTACTTTTAACTTCAAATTCATCTATGTAATTCGCTAATTTAATTAACCGCTGATTTAATACTTTATGACTTAGGCTTCGTCCCATTTTTCATCCTCCCCTTTATCATTCACTTTCTGCCATTTATCAGCACAAACATATGGACATTCCATTTCTCTAGCTTCTTCTACGCTCACAATTATTCGGTACTAAGTACAGTGAAAATATGTCATACATTCATCCTCTAGGTCTTATTTTTGAATCGTTATGTTAATTGGTTTTATTAAACTAGCCAACTTACAAATAACACATTTATCAACTTGATCTTTAGTTATGGATTTACAACTATCACAATAAAATCTGATCATATTGTAATTTATTCCTCATCTTTTGTTTCATTAGGTAACGAAAATTTTGAGTAATCCTTCTTTAAAGTAATATCAGCTCTTGTCACAGCAATATATCTCTCCATGTTCCCAAAATTAACATTACTTACTTCAGCATTATGGTACTTCTTCACATATTCAATCACAGCAGATTTTAGTTCATGTTTCTCTAAGCTAATTTTCAATTTATTTCCTCCAATTATTCTTATAATTAATCCATATCTATTCCAAATGCATCTTCAATTTTCCTTCTTAATTCCCATTCAATTTCTTTTTTCCCTTGTTCAATCCTTGATATGGTCATTTGCGATACACCAAGCATTTCCGCTAATTCTGACTGTGATAATCCAAAATCAAACCTAAGACTTACTAGCTGGTGTCGCTTTGGTTTTTTAATGTTTTCCTTCATATCGTCACTCCTCTTCCTCCTAACGATTAGATTAATCTAAACTACATTCCTTAAAAAAATGCCAACGTTATGTTGACATCAATTCAAAGGAGAAAAAATTATTAAATGAATAAACAAATAAAGAACTAGAATTGTATGTGTAGATTAAACATCCTCATGGGCTGTATACATATATTAGGGGGATATGTACATATTTTACAAAAAATATTTGCATTTAACGATAATTGTATGTTATATTTAATAATTAAACATTTTTACTTCGTTTATCCATTAAAAAAGATGCACCTGATAGGCGCACCTCTTAAACTAGACTAATTTAACTTACATTCTTATCAAGAATATCAATATAAGATCTATGTATTTTTCCACTCACTTTATTTTCCATCATATATTTAATATCTCTATTTTTCTTTTTCACTCCATGAGCCTTATCCAGATAAATCACAGCTCTCTGATACGGGTGATCATTAACAATATCACATTCCCCCAAGACAGCGTTCAACGCCCCTCGTTCAATATCTGTAAGATCCGCATTCTTAATCGCCTCTTTAAAATCAAGCAATGTAAGATAAGTATAACTATCTGTCTTATCTTGATACTTGGCATTCAGCATGGAATAAATTTGATGATATGTAGTAAATCTTTTTTGTTTCTGCGTCTTTTTACCTTCCGAATTAGTCCTATATCCATCATGAACTTTCTCCTGTGAAGTCTGGAAGCTTAATAGGGCTTTAATATGTTCAATATTCTCCAAGTCAATGATTGAATCCACTTCATTAACAGTAGTATCTTTACCCTTAGCACTTCGTATAGGCTTCCTTAACTCCTCTTTCATAACAAACATTTCATATCTAATAGTATTGACTAGTTTTTTCAATTCAAAGTACTGATTTTTACCAGTTGGCTTCAGTTTGTAGAAGCTTATTAACTGATTCCACTTAGCATCTAACCACGCTTCATCTTGTATAGGCTTCAAAACCGAATTCACATCAATCTCATACGCTGCTTCTTTTCCTGTTTTCCCTTGTATAACTGATAAACTTTTTCTACTCCTCCCTTCTCTCCATGCTGCAAGAGTTTTTTCCTTTTCAGTCGCCAACCATGAATCATATTCCTTTATAAATTTCTCTTGCTTAATCGTTCTTTCCGTCTCATTTAAATCTAATCCTAATTTCTCAATTGTAGAAATAATGCTAGTTTCCATTTTTAATAGATCGGGATAGTCAATTAAATCCTGCTCAGATATTTTCCTTTGTTTCTTTTTCATGTCCTCACTTAGTCTTTTTAACATATGAGATTTTTGGTCATCGTGAAGTCTCATATAAGATGTATCAAGCATATCGTAATCAATTTCACGCGTTCCATCTTCATTCTTCTTATAAAAAGATACCTCTTTCTTACCTACTTGCCCAAGGCGCTCATTACTCATCCATGTCTTATTAGGACTTACATTTAGAATTTCATTAGCTAATGATTGGATTCCCTTTGTAAATGAATCGTGTTCTGATAAGTAGCCATCTGTATTATCACCATGCTTATCCGCATAGTATTTAGTTGTTATGAATCTATAAATAAAATCGTTATAGTCGAATCTTTGTTCTTCTGAGCTATGATCATCGAGAATTAACTTAAGAGTATCAGCAACTTCTTTATCAGTATAAACTTTTGCAGCATATAACTTTTCTTTGTACTTTTTCACATTCCAAATTACCATCGCTCTTTCTTCTTCATGTGACCAAAATTTATCATTATAATCTTTCGGTCTAACCTTATCACCATAATTCAAGTAGCTTTCTGCTTGCATTTCTCTCAATATAACTCCTCCTAATTTGTCTAATTATCTCTATAAATTCCTTATCGTTTCCCTATCGTAAAACCCTTATAAATACTGACTTTTCTATGTATAAAACTACTCAAAAACACCCTTTTTTATCGTATCGTGACTATGTATATTTCCGATTCATTTTGTCGACTTATGAAAATTTGACTATATTTGACCATTGCAATTCAACTATATAAACCTTCATTTACATTAGTCAGTGAAGGGGGTGTGGCGGGAAACTGCTGACAAAAATTTATTTCATGTAGTCTTTTCGCGGAATGAAATAAATGTCAGTTTCCCCCACGAGTATGTTATTAAAATTTAATTATTAAAATATTAGGGTCAAGATATAGGGCTACCTCGCCCTCTTTCCCCAAGTGAAGGGAAAATTCACCCCGGCATCTTCCCAAGACGAGCTTGGTAAGCTGACATGTAATTACTTCTTCTATGTATTGAAAATTCAACTCTAATTATGTATAGTTTGATTGTTTATCCTACTTTTCCTTATACTTATATATATAAGAGATTGTAGGACAACACTATGAAACTTTAATAAATACTCCACGCTTAACCTTGTATTTGTTAAATAAATCCTTAAAGTATGTATTCTTACTTTTCAAGTTATCAATATCCTTAGTAGTTAACCCTGTAGCATCACAAATTTCTTTAGTTTTAAATTGCTTACCGACTTCCCAATCTTCAACGAACTCCAATAAGATGGATGCTTTATCCCCATTTTTTCTATTTGCTATTTTTTCTTCTTGAAAGCAACTCAATTTCTCGTAGACAATATTAGTCTTGCATCCTGGAAAAAGTTGCTCAACCATACCGATAAGAACACTATCAGATTTAAAGCAATGGACATCCACTTTCCCGGTAAAATTGTAATTTCTCAGTTTAGTGCGGAACACTTCCTGTATAAAATCTGTTACCATTGAATAATTCTGATACAAGTAAAGGTGAGGATTTGCAAATTTATAATCTTTGCCCTGCTGCAACAGTTTAGAAAAACTTTCCGCAACCTTCATGTCACCACATTTTTGAAATATTATATCTAATCGTTCTTTGTTAAAATCAGTACACAAATGTCTAATCGCATATTCATAATCAGGAAGTGTATTCCAACCGAATTGAACCATCTGTATACAATCTTTTGCTTTATTACTCCCCTTTGTGTTCCCAAAGTAAAATAAACTTTCATCATCATACGTAACTAATTCAATTTTATTGGTTTGACCCCAAATCTCATCACCATTTTTTATTACAATATTTCCTTTGTTTTTCAACTCTCGCAACATTTTAACGGCTACTTCTTTATATGTGACTGCATAAGTTAAGATATTCTTTGGTAGTGATTCTAAAAATTTTACTCCAGCATTAATTATGTATCGCTTGCTATTTAATTCAGTTTTATTAATTTTATGTGCTTGGTAAAAATGAAAAGTAACATTCTCAAATGCCCTTACATTCTCAATGTCAATGAAACGAATAACATCATGATACACTCCTCCTGTAGAACTAGAGTAATCAGGATCAACTAAAGAAGTAGCATCAAATATAACCGATTTATAATTTTTATTAACTAAGTCTTTCATAGATATGGTACTAATGAAAATTCCCTTCTTAGTGTTGCAGAATAGGCCACCTCTAGTGAAAACCGTATGTATGTGTTTGATTTCATTCTTATATTTGTTACCCATCAAATTATCCCATAGCTCCACGAAATCCTGATCATTAAGTAGAATCGGCTCATTATTGATATTAGATACTAAAAATCGATCATACTTTTCAGCGTAAATATTAATTTTGTCATTCAGCATTGTTCTAATTCGAGTCCATTTTTCACGAAGTTTCGCTTGATCTTTTCTTTCCGAATCGCTACGGATATGTAAGTTATGTATATCGTTTTCAATAGTATTTAATAATGGAATAGACACTTTCACATCATCCATCATTTTGGGCTTCTCATCATTGATAATCATAGTTCTTTTATGAGCTTTTCCATTTTCATCAATGTAAGTTCCATATTGATTTATGTTTTCGCCAAATGTTTCAAGTCTTGCATTAGTCATAAGCAGAATAGGAGAAAAAGCTTGAGCATTTCTTTGTTTACTCATTTTGCATTCATTAAAAAACGGACAACTCATCTGACTGCACATGCCAGGTTTATAATAGTTCACTTTTTTATTCAGACAGATACCTTCATCATAGCTTCTATCTGTCCATCCCTCTAAAACGTATGTATACGGTGTTTTAAATTCTCTCTTGTTCACCACTTCTATTTTGTAGTACCCAATTTCAGCAATTAAGTCATTATGTATTTTCTTTAACTCGGCTAATTTGTCAGTCACAATTATCAGACCTTTTGTGAATAACCCACCCTTTATCGCTTTACATAATTCTTTTAGAAAAACGTATGTAATCGTGCTTTTACCAAAACCACATGGAGCAGGAATGACGGGAATTGTGTTTTCATCGTGTAATTCTCCAAGCAATATTTTTGCTGTGGTTCTCGCAAAGTCTAATTGTGCTTCCGTTGGTGCTATTCTCCGTTTCAAAAATAAATCTTCATACCCTTTTACAACATTTTCTATTATGCCGCTATGTTCTTCTGGCACCTCAACAACTTCTTCCGCATCGTATAAGTTTCGATGTTGATTGTCTAAAAAATATGTAGAATTGTTTAGGTCTACGTATCCATTAATCTCCTTGTATTTTTTGTTGAAAACCAAATCTTCAACCAATTGAAACTTTCTCACTTAACCTCTCCTTTCTTAGATTTGACCACTTATAAACCATGTGATAGAATTCTTTTTGTAAATATACTTCCCATCAGTCGATACCAACTCGGTACTAACTGAAGTACTGACACACCTGACCACGAATCAGGCATGTCATTTTGTTGCTTCGTCCTTACACGACTCATTGTAGCGAGATTTTAATGAATAGCAAAAGCCTATGTAAATTAATCAAACATAAAGAAATCATCCAAATTTGGTTTATCCGTGTCTCTAAAGCTAATAATATCGATGTCCTTTAAGACTAATCTAGTTCGCACTTCATCTGTAAGCTCAGAATTTTCAAAACTAGTTACGAATGTTGTAAATATGAAAGTGTAATTTTCTTCCACATAATCAACACTATGAAATGAAAACGTCCTATCCTTTCTCTGTTTTTCTTCTCTATACTTAACTGAAAAATTCTTCGTGTCATCATATGTAAACTTTTTTAAATCACCTATGGTTTTTACCCAATTCTTATCTTGCATTAAAGTTACCCTTTTCTCCATATCCTTATATCTCTGAATGTCATTGTTCATTATTTATTTCTCCCTTAAACTAATTTCAATTTTGGCTTATTTTGTGTAATTGATTCCATGTCACCAAACTCATCAAATGTAGCTGTATAAGTTGGGATATTCATTAATAACTCATCTAGCATTCCATCTGCTTTTTTCTTCACTTCAGGATTAGTTTCTCTAAGATGCATGAAATCCTCAAAGTAAATTTCACCGATCCAATCAAAATTATTATCTTCGATTTTATGTACAAACGTAGCATCGGTGAATGTCAGATAATCAATATCATCAGGCAAGCTATCAATATACTTTTTGGTATCGACAGACTTATCAAGCACAACCAGGTTTAGCATTTCTTGTTTTGTGATTGTTCTATTCCCAAGGAAAAGATATTCGAAAAAGAATACTAAGTTAAAGTGATGGATTTTATAGTCAATTAATTCGGTTAAAATCCCTCTCCATTCTTCGATTTCTCCAAGTAAGGAATGAGTTGTTTTTGAATCCATATCAATCAGTGTTTTCTTAAATTGTTTTAGCTCAGATAAAAATAATTTAGTATCTCTGCGAGTCTCACGTATCTCTTTCTTTGCTTTTTTATACTTAGACCAAAAATTACGTAAAGCTATAATCGAATTGAATTTGGAATACCCTTTACCTATGTACTTCTTCATTGTTTCAATGTCATAATCAAAATACATTTTGCTATCTTCATTGGTTGAAAAGTCTAGATACGCTTCAAATGCAGCGTTATCTTTTGATGATAACCAAATCATCTGTTTATACATGGCTGCTTTCCAATCTTGTGTAAGCTCATTATTTCTATGTTTAACTAATTGCGATACTAATTTAAAGTGGATTAACATATCATTTTTTAGATATTTAAAGCCTGCTTTTAGTTCAAAGATTGATTTAGTATTTGCCATTAGCTAACTCCCTCCAATTCAAGTTGGTCTTGAATCCATTTTTCTGTTTCTATCCCCATTAGATTAGTTGCATCTGCATTATAAATTGGATACTGAGACATATCATAAATTTTCATCATTATTTAATCCCTCCTGTAATTGTCTGTTCATATCTTCGTATTGTTCCAGAGTAATTAATCCATGTTCAAGAAGAGCCTCAAATTTCCCCTTATAGACTACTTCATTAATCTCCCAATACTTGAGTCCCTTGCTACGAAGATATTCTGTTGTTCTTTCATTTGATTCTTTTAACCCCGTAGCCATTTTATTAACCTTTTTATCTAGCTCTTTCTTCATTTTCTTTAAATCCTTTTCGTACTTCTTCTTTTCTTTGTCGACTTTATCCATTATTTATTTCCTCCTAATATTCTGTATTTTTATATATCAAAGATCGAATTACCTTTGTCTCCTGTTCACGTTGAATATCTTTCTTATGTACAAAAACACATGTTGGACGAATCGCTAAGTACTCCTTGTTGTAATACTGCTTATACTGCTTTTCTATGTGATATTTTCTAGATTAGAAAACGGCACTCAGAATTTCACATCACCTCCTCACAGGTGTTAAAGCATATCTTAGTAGATAACAGCTTATTATAATAATTCCAAAAAGAAAAAAACTGGATATCGTATGAAATCTATGAATTTACTTACTTGATATTAATTAAATTAAATACTTGGCATTAAGCTTCACTAACTCATCCATATATTCCCCATCATCAATTTCTAAGAGGTCAAGAATATCCCATATCACACTGACTGAACGATGATCTCTTTCTTCCTGAATTAATTCGAAAAGTTTATTAAACAAGTCAACCTTTAATCCAAAATTCATATTGCCCCCATCAGCCAATTGCATTATTTTTGCATATTTAATCAACTCAATCAATTCACCCATCATTAGCCCCCTCTTTTTTACGAATTGAAAAGGTGAGGTTCACCCGATATATTCACTATAAACTTAATGATTTAATAACACAATAACCTTGATACACAAGGGTTACAGTGATATATTATCTTTATTAAAATAAAATCATTAACCCCTTCTGAGTTAACGACATAATAACATTATGGGGCTGATTCATTTAATATAAATACATTATTATGAATAATTATTAATTATTACATTTTTGTTACAAATAATATTGTAGAATGTTTTAATATATTTTCTAACACAAAAGCCCACAGGTATGACCCTGCGGACACCAAATATATGCTAAAATATCGACAAGGATATGCACAGGTATAAAGATACTTTAGGAGGTCTTTATACCATGGCGGTTAAATTAAATAAGAAAACAGGTAAGTGGGAGTTTTCCTTTGATCTACCTAAGAATCCTATAACAGGGAAACGTAAGCAGATTAGGCGAAGAGGTTTCGTTTCTAAGGAAGTAGCCGTAAAAGCTTATGTAGATGCTAAATCAGAAGTTCTCGGTGAATCCTTTGTTGATTTATCTTCTATGAGATATGAGCAATTTATGGACGAGTATTTGCAAGAGCGGAAAATATCACTTCAGACATCGACATACGAAACTCATCTGATATTCTACGAAAAACACATTCAACCTAGATTAGGAAAAATGAAGTTACAAGACATCAAGCATATGCAGATTCAACGTATAATCAATGAGCTAGTTGATGAAAAATATTCACCTGAAACAGTCCATTTGATATATCGCATCATGTACGGATCTCTCAAGAAGGCTGTTCTAATTAAACTAATTAAAGATAACCCATGTACAGGAGCCACACTACCAAAAAAGCATAAACGAGAGATGAGTATTTGGACGTTGGAAGAAGTCAACTATTTCTTACAGGAGGCTCCACATGTAACAAGAGTTACCCGATGTCTCATAGGCTTCCAACTCGGCTTATTGGCTGGATTGAGGCAAGGTGAGATTCTTGGGCTTCGTTGGAAAGATATTGATTTTGATAAAGGTATCATTTACATTAGACAGACTCTTACTCAATCTGCTGAAATAAAAAGTGGTGCTAAAAATAAATCAAGTATACGCTCTTTAACAATTCCAAATCGATTACTAACTGAACTCAAAATCCATCGTAAGCTAATTGATTATGAAAAATCTAACTGTAATATTAGATATCAAGACAATGATTTAGTTTTACCTACGAGGTATGGCGCTCCTATGATACCTAGAAACTTCCGTAAAGAGTTCTACAATCTCACAGATCATCTTGATTTACCTAGAATTCGATTTCATGATACACGACACACCCATGCTAGTTTGTTAATTCAACAAAATGTAAATGTGAAGCTTATAGCAGATCGGCTCGGCCATAAAGATATCGAAACGACGCTCAACACATACAGTCACGTGCTCCCAGACATGCAGCGTTCAGTAAGCGATAAACTTGACGAGATCATTAAATATTAGAACACTTTACCCTTTTTCGTGACTAAATATGTGACTAAACTTGTATAACCGTTGGCATTACTACTCTCTCCCTACATGCCAGAAGAAGGAATGGTTGAAACTGGTGAACTAAAAATCCATCAAGCATCACATGCTCGTTATTTCGAAGACTTCTTGAAATTCGTTGATTATGGTGAATCAATGCCTGAAATTATGAAAGCACAAGTCATGAATATGGTACAGGAGCATGTTCAAGAAACATTCGCTGATAACAGCGAAGAACTGCAACAATTTGAACAGGCGATGGAAGTTTGGGAATCGAGCGAAAAACGGGAGATTCAAGAGCGACTCGACACACATCAAGTGATTGAAGCCACAGCACAAATTGTTGAACATACACCTGATGCGGAGATGCGGATGACAATTGGCAATACTTCTGTGAAAGGATTGCTTTCTGATTTCGGCGAGAATGTCCATTTAGGGAAAATTAATGGCCGTTATGTTTTACTTGTGGATGCGGAATCCATTGTGTTTGAAAAAGGCGTCTCACCGATTGAATTTCATAAACCTGATGATGTGATGGCGATTTTGGAGAGGATTAGGCAGAAGGAATAGGTGGAATAAGTGACCATAAATGCTTATGAATAAAGGTTTTAGAGTATATTTGTGAGCAGATATGTGAGCAATAAACCTAATAATTTTCTATAGTTTTAACGTGATCTCATAACTATATAGCGTGTAAAAAAATGCGTTTCTAGGTCTGTTGATAATTTTCCTATTTCTATTTATCAATAATTGGATATACACTAAATTTAGTGGGCAGTTTCTGTTATTTGCACTTCCGTAGATTCAAACCAAAAATAAATGAAATATTAATGTTACCACCAATATTTCAATTGTAGAGTTGCCTCTTATATGAGGTAGCTCTTTTAAATTGATTTTTGAAAACCTTTACTTCCTAAATTGTCTGAATGCTTGTACAATTAGTATTACGCTATAAATCAAACATTTCTTGAAATTGAATTAATTCAAAATATCCATGCTTAAATGAATTTGTGTTGTTTTAGGTTATAACTTCTAAGAATCGATGCGACCTACCTTAATGACTCTGTACCTTCTACTTCTTCAAGTAATCTTACGACATCTTTGTATAGTTGCTTTAAATGCTGGTCTGAAATATCTAAAATAGGTTCAAACATAAAGGAGTTCAGATGAATATTTTCTGGAGTATCCTCTTCCTTGTCTTCTCCTTAATATGTGTCAAAATCATCCGTTTTTGATACACAAACCAAACAAATAATCCCATTTATTAAAAGGACTCTAGTTATATCTCTTTTTATATACCTTAAACAGCCTTTATAGATTCTCTTGGTTCTAATAACAAATGTTCTGTATTATCCAAATAAAAAAGTACCCCGAAAGGATACTCTTAAACTTCACTATAACTTAGTACTTTAAATTCGGTAGATGGGCGTCCTATGACTCTTGACAATTCGTCTTTTACATTCGTATACATATCGTTTTGATCTTCAGTATATTTCACACTAACGATGGTATAGTTATACTGTTTGTTTGGTACTAACCTAGCACCAACACGGTCAAATAACATATATTTCACTTTATAACTCATAGCATCATCTCCCTATTGTACTTATTTCGGCAAAAAGGAGATAAACTCCTGCAAATAAAAAGCACCCAAAGTAGAATGCTTCGATAATTATTTATTATAACCATACGTTGAAGTTCGCTCACTAAGGAATCTGTTTTAATATACTCCATGAATCTTAAAAATGATTTTGTAATCTTAATTTCACCTCCAGCATAATCAAAATATGTTCCTGTAATTTCACTAATAAAACCTGTTCTTTCTAACCTTTTATTAATAAAATCAATATCTTCATTGTCAATACCACAATCTTCAGTAATTTTCTCTCTCCATCTTAAACTCGAAGCAAATTGTAAATCATTTTGATCAGCCTTGACTTCTTTAGATAGGTATTTATACAAAATTTTATTAGGGGGAAAATGAATGATAACACAGATAAATCTAATATTGGATATACGATTTTTAAACCAACAGGAGTATGTCATGAATTTCCTCAGATTGATTTAAAAACTGATACTGTACAAGTTCAAGGAGACGCTGATAAATTGGAAGATTTAAGCATTGATAGAGACTCTTACATTGATATGTTCAAACAACAGGCAAGGTTTTTTATTAATAACAATATCTCTAATCCCAAAAAACATTATGATGAATTAAGAAATAATCAATCTTTCTAAACTAACGGGGGCTTTAATTAAATAAGGTGTACAAAAAAACGCCTCTTAATGGGGCGCTTTTTATGATTTTTTCTACATCTTCTTGAACTTGAATTTCAGGTCTCCTACGAAGTTCTTCTAGATTGATCTCTTTCCTATTTCAATAAAATTGTGATTTTATGAAAAAAACACAAACCGTAAACTAAAGGTTTACGCTAATACCCTTAAAATTTGAACTTTCTTTTTTTCTGATCCTGAATGTTTATTTTATATCGCCTTTATATTTAGTTGGATGGTTATCTCCGCTATGAATCACTCTATAATGCTGTATAGATTGGAAGATTAAACAAAAAAGCCCACTGATTAGTGAGCGATAACGGCGGAAATATCAACTTTGTTAATATGCAATAATACTCATTAATTGGCTATTCACATCTTATTTATTCATTTTTCTTTTTTAAACGTTTTTTGTTCAAGTATAATGTGATCAATGCAACAACGATTAAAACTGGAATTGCATAAAGTTGCCCAACAAACAATTTCCAACCTACTGCATTATAACCTTCAGAAGCTGGAGATAAGACAGCAATAATACATACAAGTAAGTAGGCTAATAATGGCGGAACAATATATTTCATTAGACTCTACTCCTTCATCCATACATTCACATATAAATTTTATTTGGCCATTATTCAATTTATATGTGAATGTATTCTTCTACTGTGTGTTCTACACGCTTAACTAGATTGCCTTCATCACTATAGTATTCATTGATAATTTTGTGATTAGGTTGCAAGTTGTATTTTTGAATGAGATAGTTAATTTTCACTATTTGCTGATATTTTATATATTTGTTAGGATCATTAACTCCTTCTTCATGAAGATTGGACAAATAGTTATTTGCGAATTTAATATTTTCTTTGATTACGATTTGATTCAATGTGGCTACTCCCCTTAACTAATTTAGTATCCCGTACACATTCTATACGTATGTAGCAAACGGAGAGATATTCCTAGATATTTTTGTAATTAAAAGAAAGATATTATTACCACAGCTCCGAATTGATAAGTTCACTCCTATTTCCCATTCCCTAAAATCTTGTCATATTTTTCAGATTTAGTTTTTGTTACTGAATCATTTATTTGAATTGGTTTAACACTTTCTATACCCGAACCATTAATACCTATAGATATTTATTAAGCAAGTTGATAACTTCTGCAAAACTAATAAACATAATTCCTGATATCGCGCCTGACATAGAGAAGATTATTACTGTTGACCATTTCATCGTCGGTTCATACAAGCCTTCTTCATAACCTAGAATGAAACCGATAACTATTCCTAAAATTATTGTAATAACTCCTATAAAATTTAATAACTTAGAAATTGAATTTCCATTTCTCCACCCCCATATAGATAGCTATTGTTAATACTTATTTTCCAACTTCCCCATATTCCAGCTTCCTTTTCTCTCTCAAAGTAATGAGATTCGCTTCGCCATACCTTCTAAAAGCCTCACCAGTTAAAAAATGTTCATGGTTCATGCGGTTTTCAATTTTTACTGACTTCTTTGTCAAATCTCCAAAACGTAAATGTAATCCTTAGTTATATGGATTTCCCCTTGTATTTTCGCCATAATTCTCCTCCCAATTCTTTTACTTATCATACTATGATTGCTTATAAAAACATCTGCATTAGCCTTATTGGCGATAGCAGCACATTCAGATAGTTCTATAAATACATTTGTAGCCCGCGTGAGAATAGTTTCATGATTTGTATAGTTATCATCAAGATACTTTTTCATTTCCTTTGAGATATCCAGAACAATGTTTTTTTCTTGCAAACCATTGGCTACCCCTCCTGGATCTTTACCACCGTGCCCTGGATCAATTTTATTTTTATCACCTCATATTCTTATTTGTATGAATTAAAAAAACCACCCGTGTGAACAGCTCACTTCCCTTTTCCTTTTAAAACTTGTACCATTCCTTTACTTGCTCTGGTACGATAAGACCTGTTCGCCCTGCGTTTTCGATATTTCAGCTATTAAGTCTTTATGTATTTTCTTTAACTCAGCTAATTTGTCAGTGACAATAATCAAACCTTTTGTGAAATTCAATTATTTACTTGCCTTATATTCTTCCATTAACTTCTTAACACCCTCATATGTATAGCCTGTCTTTTTCATCTGATTCTGAATAATACTTCTATTAGTCTTAATAGTTTCCGATTTAAAACACACTAAATCAGTTCTTTATTCCTTAAAGTAATCAAAATGTAAAACCTTTGTCATTGGAATACCCTTGTTGTTAAGGATCTTTACGTATAAACTTTATCTACTATTAAGGAGTGATCAAGTTGAAAGAAGTAACTGTAGATAAACTAACATTTAAGGGGAATTTATCGATAATTGAGCAAATGTCACTGAAAGATATAATGTTTAAGTGGCTTGGTAGACCAGTGGAAGGAATTGATGATATTCTTCCACTTGAATACACACAATCTGTTTTTGCAAAAATGGAGACACCACCAGATACAAACTTAACGATCGAAGGTGGTGAAATTTTCAGATATGTCACATTAACTGAAGATAATCAGATTGTTATAGGGATCTTAGATAGCAATTATGAATTAAAGTTTAGAATTTTATATCTGGAAGAACGATTGGGAGTGTAAGCACTGTAATACCCCTAATCGGAAGTTTTTTTCACTGGTTTTGTTACTATTCTAATTTAGTAGCAAAACCGATAAGTGATGTTAGACTCAAAAGTAGACACAGTTTATTATAAAAATAAGGACGAATAATGGGGTGTCTACAATGACAAGTAAAAACATTTGATAAGTATTTTAAAAGAAGTATTGTTCAGATGATGCTGGAACAAAACAGTGGCTCAAACTGCCAGAGATTTAGATCTTAATGCAAATACGATTCATAACTGGAAAAGAAAATATGGAGAAGATTTATCAGTGAAAGCCTACCTTCCATGCCGGAAAGCCAACAAATGAGAGCTTTCCAATAACGAATAAGAGATCTTGAAGAGGATATGTCATCTAAAAAAAGGGGATGCACTACTTCGCTAAAGACCATCTTTATCTATGAGAATCGCTTCCGTTACCATGCGGAGAAGATGGGCAATGTGCTGGGTGTTTCACGATGCGGCTATTATAAGTGGATTGATGTCCCGTAAGTCTGCGTGCAAAACGCCAAAAATCTTCAACACCAAGGTGTGAAGGTTAGCCCAAAAAAGGTGGCATAAATTATGGAGAAAAAAACATTCAATCCAAGACTCGTAAGAAGAATAAAGCGACTACAAATTCTAAACATACTATGCCAGTCGCTCAAAACATTCTAAATCAACAGTTTAACGCAGATAAACCGCAATCGGTCTGGGTTCCAGATATCACATATATTCCTACTTCTAAAGGCTGGGTTTATTTAGCGAGTGTCATGGACTTATATTCTCGTAAAATTATTGGATGGGCAGCTGATAAACAAATGGCAAAGGGATTGACTCTATTGGCTCTTACTTGAGCGTACAATTACCGGCAGCCGAAATGGGAACTGCTACGACAATGCCTGTATAGAGTCTTTTCACAGTGTACTAAAAAAAGAACTCATTTATTTATACAAGTACAAAACACGTGAACAAGTAAAGAAAGATCTTTACGAGTAAATCGAGATTTTTTATAACGCCAAACGCCTTCATTCCGCCAATGATGATCTATCACCTAATGATTTTGAAAGACGTTATAGCTAACTCAAGGTGACACAATATGTATCCTGTTGATTCAGTACAGAAGACCTTCTGTACTGAATCAACAGACCACCAAGCAAAAGCGTGGTAGATGATAAAATCAAATAAAATTGTGTCTACTTTCTTAACCTATTACCATTCAAGATTCTCCCTTCAAATTTAGACAAAAATAAAAAGCACCCAAAATGGATGCTAATCAAATTAAATTTCTCATAATAAATATTAAAGATGAACTTTTCCATTAGAATCTTTATCAGTAAACCTAGTTAATAACCTTTTAATTAGTAAGAAGATTGATGAAATTATCACAAAACCTATAAAAAATACAACGAATCCCCATAGTCCCACAACAGCATCTTGAAATTCCATATTGCCTCTCTTTGTAAGTGCTTGTTGTATTTCAATTGCAAAAACTAAAACGACCATAAACGTGAAACTATATATAAATGATAGTATTGTAATCCCAAAAGGCAGTTTGGATATAAATTTTGATACAATTAGCACGAAAATAAATACAAAAATTCCAATAATACCCATAATCCAGAAGTGTAAGTCTTTATCATTTAAACCTAGATTTAACTGATTACTAACGTAGATTTGAATAAAGTCATGGATATTATTAAGTAATTCTGCCAACTTGAGAATTGTTTCTTTCATTCTTATACTCTCCTTTACTGATTACTCTTTCATATTATAACAGTAAAAGAAATCATCTTCCTGAATACTCCTCTCTATAATTTTAATCATTTCATCATTCAACCCAATCACTTCTCTTACATTCTTTTAAGCTTCCCTAATTAATGAGTGTGTGTCTTCAATCATCTTGCTAATATCAGCTTACCTTTTCATCTAAAAACTTATATATTGAAAATGAATGGCCCAACGATGTGCAAGTTATGTGCCCAAGAATGATAGCTTACTTTAGAACTCGAGATGTAACTCCTGTAAAGAGCCATTCATCACTTGAACATCTTTACATTGGTTCACCTCTTTTCCCTCTAGCTGTTGTGATTTATGTATTCTAACGAGCTATTCTATATAATATTTCTTGTTATGGTTTATTTCTTTCTGTGTATTACTGTACGCTGTTTCTCCATTCTCCGCTATCCATTCAGCTTATTTCAGCTAACTGCCTTAATAACTTCCGATCAATTTATTTTCTAATCTACCGTTCGTTTTATAACACTTTAACGTACTCGGAAGAAGTCTCCCTCTTCAATCGTGTGAAGGGCGTAACCCAGCGATAAGGGGGAGATGAATTTCGGTAGGCTTTAGCCTAATGGTTTTGAACAAACTGCCAATTATTATTTCGACATAACCGCTCTACTAAACTTACATTCACTTGTTGATAAGATTTATTCGGCATCGTGATGTACTTCCCGTCAATCGTTTTGACGTAAGCCTCGCTTGTCCCTGTAAACCCTGTAATGAAACAACAACCCCTTGAGTTGTTTGGTGTTCTTTTCATTTCGCTTACTGATAACATTTTTGATCTTACGTCCTTTTCGTGCGGTAGCTTCATGTAAAGAACGTTTCATAGCCCCCTTTCACCTAATTTGTAAGTCATCTTTCTTAATCTTATATAAATTTATTACTTTTATGATCCCCATACTTCTGCTGATATGTACAGTGTACCTAACGTGATACCCACTATAGCAACCATTAAGAAAATTCGTATAACCTCTTTTAAAAGCCCTTTCGGAATGCTTTTAAGTATAATAATTGAGACTATACCAGTAGCAAGTATTGATATTGCAGTTATGATTAATGGACCTGCAATATTCCATATGTCCGATAATAAGAATAGTTCTATAAATGACATGATGTTGTGCTCCTTAAGTTAGATTGGCACTAAATTGTCTGTTTCGATCTATGAAGTTCTAAACATCATTTTTATTACATTTTTCAATAGCCCTAATCAGTTCATCAAGCTTTTCATTTTTCTGTTCATCTAATCTAGTCTTAGCATTCATAAACTTTATCACCTTAACAATAAAATAAACACTTAAAACAAGAAGACCTAGATAAATTAAAATAGGTATTATTGCAAAAAGGCCAAAGAAACCATTCATTAATTGCATCCTCCTATATGTAAAATATACCATCATTATACATTATTCGAAGGAGTCTGTATGGATTGAAAAAAAAGGATGTTTAAATATCAGCTCTTGTCATAGCTAAATATTTCTCTAAGTTTTCAAAGTTAACACTACTTATATCAGCATCATTTCTTCTATGTCAGTGAACAAAGTAAAGCGTCCGCACATAATACCACCTACTTGTATGGTTAGTAAGGTTGATTCTAGCAGATGAGCTTGTCGGTAACAAATTAACGCTCTAAAATTCTAATATCTGTAAATGGTTGCTTGAATAATTCGCTGTTTATTAATAGTGCCCCAAGGACATCTCTTTCATCTTCAGCTTCAATTACGTCTGATAAAATGATCGTACTACCATTCTTAACCGTAACATTATATTCGTTCATAGTATCACCCCTAAAAAGTAGATATGTATTCCGAGTCTAAAACATATTCTAGTTAAATGCTAACCGCATAAGTTGAATTCCAATATTCCCCTTGTTACAGAGTGCTTATAAAGTCTTCCTTCTTGTAGTATTTCGTAATAATTACACCTTGCACAAAACGTTACAATATTTCAACGTTTTCTTTTTTTAAACACCCCAACTATACTTTCGACAATAGATAATTATTACCTTTTATTTTCTAACTTTTTCAATAGGCGACTTCTTTCCCTTTTTAGGTAATCATATGCTCTTCTTATTACTTGATAATTATTAGAATACCATATGTATATGTAGTCAATAAATATTGCTTGAATAAGTTGAACTATGAGAGGATCTATAATAGTATTTAAGGAAGGTGACAAAATGTACTATTCGCTTACGGATGAACAAGTTCACGAGTATTTAAATGAACAAGACTTCACAGAATCCACAGAGCAAGAGTATAAGACTGATCGTGAGCAACATAAGGGGAACGGTTTATTAGAGACAGTTTGCTATGCTAACAATCATAATGTAGAGAGATATTTACCTTCATATCTTAAAGAGAAAGAGCATAGGAAATACATTATAATAAAACTCCCGACAAAACGATTAGAAATAAAGGCATGGGGCTTTTAGTAAAAAGATTAATTAAAGGAGACTAATAAAATGAGAGATATAATCCATGAGTGTTTTGTTGATGTACTGGGTACTGGTCCATCAGAACAACAAATTGATGAAGTGTTAAAAAATCTTCCATCTGAAATTAAATTACTTGCTGAACAACTTGGGGAAAATGATGCAGAAGTTCGAGATACTATATATGTCTGGGTAAATGAGAATATTAATGATTTCATTTAAACGATTTGAATGATTAAAGTATATTCTTGCATACAACACTGTAAGACGTATGTTTAAGTTATCATAAAAACAATTAACCACATCAAGCAAGTTAATAGAACAGGTTCTCGCTTAATTTAGGGTGATAAATGTGAAGTTGTTTAAATTAATTGAAAATTATCGCAATATGTACAAAAAAGGTACTAAATTCTTTGTAATTTCCGAATCAGAATTCATTGGCGTGAAAAGCTATGTACTGCAATCTGAAGATATGAGTGGTAAGATCGTAGTCTCTGAAGAAGAATTGAGAAAAAAATTTATTGCTTTAAATTAAATGAATCTTGATTTGTAGGCAGTTAATTAAACTTTTTAAAATCTTCTGCTATACTGCCTTCATCTTTTGAAATCATAGAATTCTCCTCTCCTTCTTTAGATTCAGTTATATTTGCCATAATTTAATTGGTTTTTCTGTTTATATAAATAGACAAGTTATTTTAGATTCGTACACTCTAAAATAACTTGTCCCCTATTTACATATTAGAATAGACGGACGAATTCAGAAATTCCGAATACACCTAAGTCTATGTTCGATACTAATACAAATCGATTAGACAATAAACAAATTGATGCTGTAATGAGAGATTGACCAGCATTTAAATTGCAGGGCTTCGCGCTTCCAATCACTGTAGCCTCTACAATTGTAGGTGTGAAAGGTGTTAACAGATTTCTTTGCCAAAGTATAGTTACTACATCCGGGCGTCTAATAATACTAGCAGACATATAATTCACCTCTTTTCTAAATGATTAATATAGTTAATGCTAATTCGGACAGCTTGGCTCATTCATTTGTCATGTTCCGCTAAAAAAGGCGTTTTTCACATAATTTATTTAAAGTGGGAGGGTAAGGTACACTACTGATTGAATTTCATATATGGTGTTATTCGAGTGGCGACATCAGAAGTTGTATGAAATCATTGTGATAATCTTGTATGTGTAATACGGGCCACACATTGCTAGATCTGAGATAATTAATAAGATTTTTAATAATTCAGAAAAATATCTCTACTTTCAAGTAAAGAAGAATCCCCAAAGTTCACCAGGTAGACACCATCCAGAAAACACTTAATAGATAACTAGCTCAAATATGATTAACTATGTAAAAAAAACAAAAAAATTTGCTCCTGCCGTTGCAAGAGCAAATTTTCTTGTTTCTTATTTCCACCACGTATCATAAACCGTTATCGCATGGTTCCGTTTATGTTCTGTTTTCTTATACCAGCCTTCGATTTTTTCAGCCGCATCTTCTTTGATTTCCTTGCCTTCAAGGTAATCATCAATATCATCATAGGTAACCCCTAAAGCCACTTCATCAGGAATTTGCGGTTTGTCATCTTCCAAATCTGCTGTTGGGATTTTTACATATAAACGTTCTGGAGCATTCAGATATTTTAGAATTTCTCTCCCTTGTCTCTTATTCAAACGATAAAGGGGGACTAAGTCTGCTGCTCCATCTCCGTGCTTTGTATAGAATCCTGTTACTGCTTCCGCTGCATGATCAGTACCCAATACAACACCGCTATAAATTCCGGCCAAATCGTATTGAACTTTCATTCTTTCACGTGCTTTAACGTTTCCTTTTAAGAAATTATTCAGCTTCTCGCCTGTACCGTCTTCTACTGCTTTAACTGAAGCATCAACGGCAACTTTAATATTGACCGTTACCGTCTTACTCGGCTGAATAAATTGCAATGCCAATTGACGGTCATCTTCATCTACTTGAACGCCATATGGCAGGCTGACAGCGACAAATTGATACTCCTCCTTACCTGATTCGTCATTCAATTCATTCACTGCAGTTTGAGCAATATACCCACATAAAGTGGAGTCTTGACCACCCGATATGCCTAGTACAAGACTTTTTAGAAATGAATATTTTTCAAGATAATTTTTGAGCAAATCGACACTGTTTCTAAATTCTTCTTTCGGGTCAATCGTAGGCTGTACTAATATTTTTTTTACAATTTCTTTCTGTAAAGGACGCATAGTCTCCTAAACCCCTCTTCCCAGTTCATCTAGTCCATAGCATTTCTTTTACTTTAGTTGTCGCTTCTTGAATGTTCTTCATCTTATTGTCCCAGCAGGCTTGACTTAAATCAACAGGGTATTCCTCAGGATTAAGTGCACGCAAATATTCAGGCCATAGAACAGATAAATTCGCTTTTGAAAATTCTCTTATTTGTTCAATATGAGGCAGTTCATAGACAAGTTGACCACTGATAAAAATATCTTCATGCAAATCAACTGCATTGAAATCGGTGACGAACTTGCTTAAAAATGTGTGAACGGGATGAAACAGCTTTAATTTCTCCTCTGCTTGAGGATTCTCGTTTTCCATAGCGATATAATCGCCTTCAGAATGTAAGTTTATTGAATTGATAATTCGGTAGACACGTTTCAAACCCGGTGTTGAAACTTTTTCTGGATTCGAGGAAATTTTAATCGTATCGATCATATTCCCACTTTCGCCTTCAATCGAAACCATCTTATATACGGCTCCTAAAGCTGGTTGGTCAAAAGCAGTAATAAGCTTTGTTCCTATACCCCAGATGTCTATTTTTGCTCCTTGTTGCTTCAAGTTAATAATTGTGTATTCGTCCAAATCATTAGAAGCAACAATTTTCACATTAGGATATCCTGCTTCATCGAGCATTTTTCGTGCTTCTTTTGATAAATATGCTAAGTCCCCGCTGTCTAAACGAATACCTATAAAGTTAATCCGATCACCAAGTTCATCGGCAACCTTAATTGCATTAGGGATGCCTGAACGGAGGGTATCATAGGTATCAACTAAAAATACACAGTCTTTATGTGATGTGGCATATTTATAAAAGGCGGTATATTCATCCTTGTATGCCTGGATCATGGAATGAGCATGTGTTCCTGAAACAGGGATACCAAACACCTTTCCCGCTCGCACATTGCTTGTTGAATCAAAGCCAGCTAAATAAGAGGCTCTTGCTCCCCATAAAGCAGCATCCATTTCTTGAGCCCGTCTTGTGCCGAATTCCATCGCTGATTCTTCGCCAATCACTTGCTTAATCCGTGAGGCCTTAGTAGCAACAAGCGTTTGATAATTTATAATATTAAGAATGGCAGTTTCAATGATTTGCGCTTGCCCAAGCGGAGCCTCCACACGTAAAATCGGCTCATTAGCAAATACAAGCTCACCTTCCTTCATACATCGAATCTGACCCGTAAACCTCATGCTTTCCAAATAAGCAAGATAGTCCTCTGCATATCCAATTTGCTCTCGTAAATACTCTATATCAGAGTGGGAGAAACGAAAATTCTCAATATAATGAACGACTTTCTCAAGACCTGCAAAGATTGCGTAGCCACTGTTAAAAGGTAGCTTTCGAAAGTAAACTTCAAACACGGCCATTTTATTGTGAATATTGTCTTCCCAATAGGTTTGTGTCATATTGATTTGGTATAGATCTGTATGAAGTGCATAGCTATCATCCATATATGTATTCCCCATAAAAACATCCTCCCGCACAGCAGTATTAAAATGTACTATCCCCTGCAATGACGGAGAAAATCCCCCTTTTTTAAGAACAACCAACATTCTTTGACGAATTATATCATCATCCATATCGTCAAAATTCCCACAGGCTTATCCTCAAATAAGATGTGGGTAGGTTTTCTATTCCTATTTATTTTTATTTAGAGCAAATTTGCTCCTAGTGAGTTTTTAAAGTGGCGTAAAGCCCATTCGTGCCCAGCCTGATCAAATGATGCTACTGCATCTTGATAGATCGAGATTGTAAATCCTTGATTATATGCATCTACAGCTGTATGAAGCACGCAAATATCTGTACAAACGCCTACAAGGTACACATCGGTTATACCGCGTTCTCGTAATTTGATACTGAGGTCTGTTCCGGAAAATGCCGAATACCTCGTTTTATCCATATAATGAACATTTGCTTTATTCTTATTCGCTTCATATATATTTTGTAAAGAACCGAACAAATCCCTTCCCATTGTACCTCTAATATTGTGCGGTGGAAATAGATTCGTTTCTGGATGATATTGGTCATCTTTTTCATGGATATCAATGGCAAAAAAGACCTCATCACCCTGATTAATAAACTCTTTCGTAATATCTCCAATTCTTCTTTCCAATTCTTGACCAGGCTTACCACAAGTTAAAGCACCGTTATAGGCGACAAAGTCATTTGTATAATCAATATTAATTAAGGCTTTTTTCCCCATTCCCTCACTCCCTAAAATACATAATTATTATTATACTATACTCCTTACACTTGTTTTTCAATAACTTTACCTGCTTTCATGCCTTTTATAAGGCGTCAGTAATCGAAAATTGGATGATTGGTAGTTTGGAAATATACAAAAAAATGAGGCTGTCCCAAACGTATTTGGTCAGGCCTCACAATTACGATATTCAACATAATAAAAGTGTACATCTGTGTAATGCTCGAAATTATACTCTTTTCAGACAGATTCACAATATGAAAAGGCTTTGTATCTAGACTGGGTACACCCCATGCTTTCTCTGAGTGAATGAAAGTTGTTTACTGTTATATGCGGTAAACCTGCGAATCAGCTCGGATCGGAGTTGATTTGGCTGGACGATATCATCGACAATCATTTCTGATGCTAGCCGATATATATCGATATCCTTTCGATATTCTTCACGCTTCAATTCGATAAATGCCGCTCGTTCTTCTTCAGGTAATGCGTTAATTTTATTTGCATAAACAGCATTGACAGCAGCTTCCGGACCCATGACGGCAATGGATGCACTAGGCAATGCCAAACAACAATCTGGCTCGAAAGCTGGACCTGCCATTGCATATAATCCAGCGCCATACGCCTTTCTCACTACAACGGAAATTTTCGGCACTGTCGCCTCACTCATAGCCGATATCATCTTCGCTCCATGACGAATAATACCCGCTCTTTCCACCTTAGTACCAATCATGAACCCAGGAATATCCGCTAAAAATAATAGTGGAATGTTAAAGGCATCACATAAGATAATAAATTTGGCGGCTTTATCAGCAGAATCATGGAACAGCACTCCGCCCTTTACTTTCGGTTGATTGGCGATAACGCCCACTGATTGGCCATTCATTCTTGCCAAACCTGTAATGAGTTCAGAAGCAAATAGCTTTTTGATTTCACAGAAGGAGTCCTCATCAATAAGCTGATCAATCAATTCGTACATATTAAATGAGGCATTTTGATTGGCCGGAATTATTTCTTCTAGTGTCTTTTCCGACGCTACAGGAAGACGAATTTCGGATGCAGGTGGCTTTTGTTGATAATTTTCAGGAAAATAAGACAGATAACGACGAGCAAATGCAAGCGATTCTTGTTCGGAATTTACAAGAACGTCACCACATCCAGAAACACTGCAATGCATTCTTGCTCCTCCCATTTCTTCCTCGCTCACTTTTTCACCGATGACCATTTCTGCCATTCTTGGGGAGCCAAGATACATTGATGCATTACCTTCTACCATCACAACAATATCACAAAAGGCGGGAATATACGCTCCCCCAGCCGCTGAAGGGCCAAAAAGCAGGCAAATTTGTGGAACTTTTCCAGACAGTTTTACTTGATTATAAAAAATTCGACCTGCTCCCCTTCTTCCAGGAAACATGTCTACTTGATCCGTAATACGTGCTCCCGCTGAGTCAACTAAATATAGGAGTGGGACATTTAATTTCTCAGCTGTTTCTTGAATACGGATTATTTTTTCAACCGTTCGCGCTCCCCATGAGCCAGCTTTGACTGTAGAATCATTGGCCATTACACATACGGTTCGTCCGTCGATTTTCCCTATTCCAGTAACAACTCCATCAGCAGGCAGGCCGTCACTTTCACAGTTTGCAAAAAACGCGTCTTCGATTTCCATGTCGGCATCTAAAAGTAAGCGTAATCTGTCACGAACAAATAGTTTTCCTTTTTCCATATTTTTCTCATGGTATTTTTGTAAGCCGCCTCGTTTTATTTGTTCGGTGGCTTGCTGTAACTTTCCTACAATTGACATGCGTGCAACTCCTCTCATTTTCCAGTAAACAAGGGCCGTCTTTTTTCCATGAATGCTTGAAGTCCTTCCAAGCGGTCTTTCGATTCAATAATTGTGTCATACCATCTTTTTTCAACTTCCAAACCAGTTACAATTTCCGTATCGATTCCTTCATTTATGGCTTTTTTCGCCGCTCTTAGACTTAGCGGAGCATTTCTTGAAATTTCGGCAGCGAGTTCTAATGCTTTGTTCATTAGCTGATCCGCTTCAGTAATTTTGTTAAGTAAGCCCAATTTAAGTGCTTCCTCAGCATCGATTCTTCTGGCGGTGAAAATGAGTTCTTTTGCGAAAGGTACGCCAACGATTCGAGGTAGACGCTGTGTCCCACCAGCACCAGGGATAATCCCTAATGATGTTTCCGTTAAGCCCATTTTCGCTATAGTCGAAGCAATCCTGATATCACACGCTAAAGCCAGCTCCAATCCGCCGCCAAAAGCAGCACCGTTTATGGCGGCAATAACTGGAACCGGTAGATTTTGAACAACATCCATCGTACTACAGATTAATTTGACTGTCCGTCTCACCTGAGCTTCATCCATCTCCAATCTTTCTTTTAAGTCGGCTCCGGCACAAAAAACCTTATCTCCAGTACCGGTTATGATGACACAACGTACAGTTGGATCCATTGTTACTGTCTCTAGTGCATGATTAAGCTCTTCCAATAGTTTGACTGATAATGCATTGGCTTGAGCTGGTCGATTTAACGTTACGACACTTACAAAATTTTCCTGTTTCGATATTTTAATTAGATTTGGCATTTACAAACACCGCCACTCATCATTTTTCATCCTTTTGAATAGGAGTACATAGCCATTCTATGACTTGGTAGTGGTTTATTTAATTTTTTCTGAACAAACAAAGCTGAATCTACTAGGGCTTTTTCATTCACACCTGTATGGATGTTCATTTTTTCAAGCATATGAACCAAATCATCTGTAGCTACATTTCCACTTGCACCCGGCGCATATGGGCACCCTCCTAGTCCTCCAAGTGACGAGTCAAAGGTTGTAATGCCATAATCAAGGGCTTTTACAATATTCGCAAGTGCCATTCCTCTCGTGTCATGAAAATGCATCGCCAAACTCTGCGGTTGATATCGTTTAAGCGCTTGATTTAAAAAATCCTCTACCTGCTTTGGGGAAGCAACGCCGATTGTATCACCTAACGATATTTCGCCAATCCCCAATGTAAATAGTTTTTCACATATTCTAAGCACTTGATTGTAATCAACATCCCCCTCATAAGGGCAGCCGAATACCGTTGAAATATAGCCGCGAACCGTTTTTCCCTCATCTATCGCCGCTGCTATTACCTCCTGTAATATAGGAAACGTCTCTGATATGGTTTTATTAATGTTTTGTTTATTATGTGTTTCACTCGCTGACATAAAAACGGATATTTCATCAACTGAGTAGGCGATTGCCGATTCAAGTCCTTTCATGTTTGGAACCAGGGCCGCATAGGTGACTTTTGGGTTTCTCTTGATATTTCGTACGACTTCCACTGCATCTGCAAGCTGTGGAATCCATTTTGGATGGACAAATGAAGTTATTTCAAGATAAGTAAGTCCTGAGTAAGACAATCGATCAATCCATGCAATCTTGTCACTTGTCGATAAAATTAATTTTTCATTTTGCAAACCATCCCGTGGTCCAACTTCCTTAATCGTTACGTTTTTGGGCCAGTTCATTCTATAATCGCCAGGACATCGCCTTCATTTACAAAATCACCTTCCGATATATGAATCTGCTTGATCTTGCCTGATGTTCCTGCTGCAAGTGGTATTTCCATTTTCATCGATTCAAGAATGATGACTTCTTGTCCGCTGCTTACATTTTCTCCTTCAGACACAACAATTTTCCACACACTTCCTGCCATACTTGCAATTACTTCTGACATGTAGACCCCCCTATATCGTTGTGCCATTCTTCTTAATATATGTCTCGATAAAATCAGTAGTCGTTTCACCTTGTTTGTACTTCTCATGAACTGCTATTTGTCTTAATAATGGTAAATTCGTCTTAATGCCTTCCACTTTATAGAAATCAAGGGCTTCAACTAAGCGTTGGATTGCTTGTGATCGGGAACTGCCTTTTACGATTAATTTCGCAATCATCGGATCATAAAAATGAGATACGACAGAGCGATCATGAACGGCTAACTCATGGCGAATATATTCTTCCTGCGGCACTTTCAACGCGGTAATTTTCCCTGGTGAAGGAAAAAATGTAACAGGATCCTCAGCATAGATTCGGACTTCAATACTATGACCATCTCTATGAATCTCTGATTGTTTAAAAGCCAATGGTTCTCCTTGGGCAATCCTAATTTGCTGTTCAACAAGATCCAAACCCGTGATTTCTTCGGTAACCGTGTGTTCAACTTGAAGCCGAGTATTCATTTCTAAAAAATAAAAGTTCTTATCGACATCAACGAGGAACTCAAGTGTTCCAGCATTATAATAGCCGATCGTCTCAATAGCTTTCACCGCTGCATTTCCCATCGCTTCCCTTGTTTCGTTATCTAGAAACGGAGACGGAGCTTCTTCAAAAACTTTCTGGTGCCGTCTTTGGATCGAGCATTCTCTTTCCCATAAATAAACACTATGACCAAATGTGTCTGCAAGCACTTGAATTTCGATATGCCTCGGCTTTTCAATGAATTTTTCTATGAACATCTCACCATTCCCAAAGAACATAAGAGCTCGCTTTTGGTTGCCTTCGTATATCTTCAGTAATTCCACTTCATCGTTTGCTACCTGCATGCCTATACCGCCACCGCCAGCTGCTGCCTTTAACATGACGGGATAGCCGATTTTTTCCGCTTCCCAAACTGCTTCTTTGCTATCAACGAGCGGTCGCGACAAACCAGGAACTACTGGTAGTCCTTTTAATTCCATCAATTGGCGCGCTGCGACTTTATTACCCATTTTTTCGATTAGATCCGGGTGCGGACCGATGAAAATCAGATCTTCTTTGGCACATTTTCGTGCAAAATTAGCACTTTCACTTAAAAAACCATAGCCTGGATGCACGGCATCACAGTTTGCAAGTTTAGCTATCTCGAAGATTTTCGTTGCATTTAAGTAGCTTTCATTGACTCGAGGACCTCCAAGCAAAAATGCTTCATCCGCTTTTGACACATAAGGGGCGTCCTTGTCTGCCTCCGAATAAACAGCTACTGAAGCAATTCCCATTTTCCTGCAAGTTCGTATGATTCTTGAAGCAATTTCACCCCGATTTGCGATTAGTATTTTTTTTATCATCATAATCCTCCAGATGAAGTAGATTCAGTCAAATTCTCAAATGATTTTTCGCGTAATTTATTTATTCTTCACATGAACATGTTTGGATTGTTAAACGTATTTATCTTCAACAACCAAGCTGTCTAGCAATCACTAATCTCTGAATCTCGGAAGTTCCTTCGCCAATTTCAAGCAGTTTTGCATCACGTAAATATCGTTCCACTTCGTATTCACGCATATAACCTGATCCACCATGGATTTGGATTGCTTGATTGCTCACACGGAATGCGGTTTCTGTTGCAAACAATTTGGCATATGCGGATTCTTTCGTAAACGATTTCATTTTATCTTTTAGCCATGCCGCTTTATATACCATGTTGCGTGCTAATTCAATTTCCATGGCCATGTCAGCTAATTTAAATTGAATCGCCTGGAACTTCGAGATCGATTGGCCGAATTGAATACGTTCTTTCGAATAGGCAAGGGCCCGATCAAATGCCGCTTGTGCGATACCGACTGCAAGAGCCGCAATGGAAATTCTTCCTCCATCTAGTGTATGCAAAAATTGTTTAAATCCCTTTTCTGCATTGCCAAGCAAATTTTCTTTTGGAACTCGGACGTTGTCTAGAACAATTGCACAAGTGTTAGAGGCTCTGACACCCATTTTTTCATAATTACAAGTAATCGATACCCCTAATGCATCTGTTGGTACAATAAAAGCTGAGATGATATTCTTTCCTCGACTATCTTTTCCAGTTACCGCTGTAATCGTGACAGTTCTCGAAAAGCCAGCGTTTGTAATCCAGCATTTTTCACCATTGATCACATACTCTTCGCCTTCAAGTACAGCTGTCGTTTTCGTTCCACCTGCATCGGAACCAGCATTCGGTTCAGTTAATCCGAAGGCTGCTAATGTTTCCCCTTGAGCCAATGGAACAAGGTATTTTTGTTTTTGTTCTTCTGTGCCAAAGTAATAGATTGGACTTGATCCAAGTGATACAGCTGCAGCATAGCTTAACCCGGTCCCACCGCAAGCCTTGCCAATTTCTTCAACAGCGATGGCATAAGAAATCGTATCTCCACCTGAACCACCGTATTGTTCTGGAAATGGCAGACCTAATAAACCAAGTTCCCCCATTTTTTTAAATACTTCCTCGGCAAATCGGGCATTCTCATCAAGTTCAATGGCGATCGGTTTGATTTCTTTTTCTGCAAATTCTTGAACCATTTTTTTTATCATCTGCTGCTCTTTCGATAATTCAAAATCCATAATAAGCCTCCTTTTTGTTTGGGATACTAAGAATCAAGTTCCCAGACCGACTAGTTGGCGTTTAAATACGATTGCCGTTTTTTTATGGTCTGGCTTTAAGTACGTAATTTCCTGATAAAAAACGGAGATATACGCTTTATAGACGTCTATTACAGTAACAAAGGATTTGATATTTTTTTGCAGTTTGTCTGTCGGGGATTTACTAAATCCAATTGCTTATTCTGCTTGTATTAATACATATGAAATAAAATAGTCATGAATGACAATACGTAGAAATAAACAACTACGAGCTAAATAATCATCAGTGGGGATTATTTAGGCTGCAGCGGTTTGATTTTTGCTTTTACGAGCTTCCATTTTTCTTTTTCATAAATCCATTTTGATTCAACAAGCGCAATTCCATCCGTATGATATACACCGCTGACTAATTGAATCCCCACTAACCCTGTACATTTTCCTACAAGAAATGCTGGTTTTAAAGTAGAAAAACCATCGACCAAAAGTTCTGTCGCTTCATTCAAAATACCATTTGTATAAATTCCTGATTGTTCGTACTCTTCTTTACGGTCAGACAAATCAATGACCAATGGCTTTTTCCCATTTATAGTAAGCTTCGCTTGATAGTTATCTAGAAATTGAGCTGTGATTGGGACCGTTTTTGGCACTGTTAAATCCTTCATCATTTGATCCTTAAAACTGAATAAATAGGAATTCAATATTCCCCCGCTTTCGCCAGTTTCTGTAGTAATAAACACATCGAGAGTGCCATCTTTATTAACATCAACAAATTGAATGGTTGGCTTATAACCGCTTGAGAGTGGTTGTTCATACTTTTTTTCTCCCGTATCAACATACAATGTTATTTCCTTTAAAAATTCTGTATCTTCCTCGTACTTTAGGCCTTTAATCACCAATCGATCTGCGATATTATCTCCTGTGACATCTCGCTTTTCTGTAACCAAAATTATCTCGTTTGCAATGTCCTTGTCTTGGGCAGATACTGCTTGGTATGTAAAAAAAACGGCTAGTAGGAAAATTAAGTATTTCAGTATATTAGTTTGAACATTCATGTAAGCACCTTCCAATCTATTGGTAAAGCTTTATTTATCCGCTTGTTCTATTCTGACTTATTTTCGACTTCGAAATATTTTTATTCCATATAAAAGTGTGGAGAAGTTAAAACATTCATCTACGTTCTTCCTCTACTATTTGTAAGCATGTCTTATTGTTACCAACAAAATGTAAAATATGAAAAAAACGTGTACAAGAAATTTCCTTGTACACGCTTCTTTTGAAAACTATTATTAATAAGCATTCAATCTTGTAGAACATTCTAAGATTACACCAGTTATCTGGAATCTGGATTTGTTTTATCTACTTCTACACTTCTCTTCCAAATCTCTTTCGCTTTTCCTGCCTCCGATTCATCTATAATAAACGAGCCATTTGTATAGCGATCTGTATAACGTAATCCGCTAACATGAATAGATTCAATGATACCTTTTTCTGTTTCAATAAAAATTGTATCACTCGGTATGACTGTTTCAAGACCAATTACTCGATGAGGATTTGATTTTAGTTCTTTTAACATAACGAGACCACGTTTAGCACGCGTTGATTTCTCAAATTCAGCAAGCTTCATTTTCTTCACGGCTCCGCGCTGTGTCACAATTAAGATGGCTTCTGATGTTTCTTTTTCAAGAATTTTACCACCCGTCACAAAATCTCCATCCTTTAAGTTAATGCCTTTAACTCCAGCTGCCCTGACACCAATAGGACTGATTTCTTCTTCATCGAACCAAAGCGAAAGGCCCATGTTCGTTGCTAAGAAAACATCGCTGCTTCCATCTGTTAAATGAACATCTACCAAAAGATCGTCGCCTTTTACATTGATTGCAACTAAAGGCTTAGAATAGCGCTGTGCTTTATACGAACCCAACTCTGTTTTCTTTACAAGACCGTTTCTTGTTACAAATAACAAATAATGAGATTGTTCAAAGTTTTTAACTGGAATTGCCTTTACAATTTGTTCATTGCGGTCGATTGGAATAATATTAGCAATATGCTGACCGGTTTCTTTCCAGCGAATATCCGGAAGCTGGTGAACCGGACAGTATAGATAATTTCCTTTATTCGTGAACATCAGAAGCACGTCCGTTGTATTAACTTCTAATTTTTGCAATAGCCGATCTGAGTCCTTCATTCCAAAATCTTGACCACCAGATGCTGTGTACGACCTTAAGGACGTTCGTTTAACATATCCCTCATTCGTGACAGTTACAATCACATCTTCGCTTGCAACTAACACCTCAAGGTTAATCTTAATTTCTTCAATTTCATCTTCAATAACTGATCGGCGTGGATCATTGAATTCTTTTTTAATAAATTTTAATTCTTTTTTCATGACCTGAAATAGTGCTTTTTCGCTTTCTAAAATCTTCGTTAACTCTTCAATTTTCTTTTTCAGCTCTTTTTCCTCTTCCTGAAGTGCGGTAATATCCGTATTCGTCAAACGATATAATTGCAAGGAAACAATCGCTTCAGCCTGAGGCTCTGTAAAACCGAACTTCGCCATCAAATTATTCTTTGCGTCTTTTTTATCTTTCGAAGCACGGATTGCTGCAATCACTTCATCGAGAATGGATAAAGCCTTCATTAAACCTTGAACAATATGTGCTCGATCATGTGCCTTCTGCAGTTCATAACGTGAACGGTTTTCGATTACTTCTCTTCGGTGATTAATATAAGCATCCAAAAGTTTTGGTAAAGTCATCAAAGTCGGCCTTTTTTTGTCAATGGCAACCATATTAAAATTGTAAGCGACTTGCAAATCCGAATTTTTGTATAGATAATACAAAACCCCATTGGCATCTGCTTCTTTTTTCAATTCAATTACAATTCTAAGTCCAGTTCGGTCCGATTCATCACGAACTTCGGAAATGCCTTCTACTTTTCGATCCAGGCGGAATTCATCCATTTTTCTAACCAGGTTTGCCTTATTCACCTCATAAGGTATTTCCGTAACAACTATTTGTTGTTTACCACCACGGAGATCTTCAATGTCGGCTTTTCCCCGAATGATAATCTTTCCTTTACCTGTCTCATACGCTTTCTTAATACCACCAACACCTTGAATAATTCCTCCAGTGGGAAAATCCGGTCCTTTAAGAACGGTCATCAATTCATCAACCGTCACCTTAGGGTTATCAATACGCATAATGGCAGCATCAATGACTTCTCCAAGTTGGTGTGGCGGCATTTCGGTTGCATAACCTGCTGAAATACCGGTCGAGCCATTAACAAGTAGATTCGGAAACATCGCTGGAAGCACAACTGGTTCGACAGCGGTATCATCGAAATTTGGCACAAAATCAACCGTTCGTTTCTCAATATCCCGAAGCAATTCTGAAGCAATTCTAGAAAGCCTCGCCTCTGTATAACGCATAGCTGCTGGCGGATCACCATCAAGGCTACCGTTATTTCCATGCATTTGGATCATGACATTTCTTAATTTCCAATCCTGACTCATTCGTACCATTGCTTCATAGACCGAAGAATCACCATGAGGATGATAATTACCAATGACATTCCCGACAGTCTTGGCTGATTTACGGAAATTCTTTTCATGGGTGTTTCCTTCAACATGCATAGCATAAAGGATTCGACGTTGAACAGGCTTTAATCCGTCACGTGCGTCAGGTAAAGCACGATCTTGAATAATATATTTACTATAACGACCGAATCGATCGCCAATTACTTCTTCTAAAGGTAAGTCAAGTACTTTTTCCTCAGTCATCTCTTAGTTGCCCTCCTCTGAAATCGACATATTTTCGTTATCCAAAATGTTCGATTCTTCTTCGAGACCAAATGCAACATTGGATTCAATCCACTTTCGACGCGGTTCAACCTTGTCACCCATTAACGTTGTCACACGACGTTCTGCACGTGCACCATCATCAATTTTGACACGGATTAATGTTCTTGTATCTGGATTCATCGTCGTATCCCAAAGCTGATCGGCATTCATTTCGCCGAGTCCTTTGTATCGTTGAATAATGTAGCCTTTGCCAATTTTATTAATGGCTCCTTGAAGCTCTTCATCACTCCATGCGTATTCCATTACTTCTTTTTTCCCGGTCCCTTTACTCACCTTATATAACGGCGGTAGAGCAATATATACTTTGCCTGCTTCAAAAAGAGGCTTCATATAGCGGTAAAAAAACGTAAGTAATAAGACTTGGATATGTGCACCATCTGTATCTGCATCGGTCATAATAACAATTTTATTGTAATTCGTATCTTCTACATTAAAATCAGGGCCGACCCCCGCTCCAATCGCATGAATAATTGTATTAATTTCTTCGTTTTTAAAAATATCTGCAAGCTTTGCTTTTTCAGTATTGATGACTTTACCACGTAATGGTAACACGGCTTGAAAACGGCGATCACGGCCTTGTTTAGCAGAACCACCGGCCGAATCACCCTCTACGAGATAAATTTCATTCTTCTCTGGGTTTCTCGATTGTGCAGGTGTAAGCTTTCCAGAAAGAATCGAATCTGATTTTTTTCGCTTTTTCCCGCTTCTAGCTTCTTCTCTTGCTTTTCGAGCTGCTTCTCTTGCCTGGGATGCTTTTATTGATTTTTTTATTAACATCGTACTTGTACTAGGATCTTCTTCAAAAAAATACGTAAGATGTTCAGACACAATGGCATCCACAGCAGAACGGGCTTCACTTGTTCCTAGTTTCCCCTTTGTTTGACCTTCGAATTGTAAAAGCTCCTCTGGAATTCTTACAGAAATAATCGCTGAAAGACCTTCGCGAATATCCGTCCCCTCAAGGTTTTTATCTTTTTCCTTTAATAATCCTGTTTTTCTCGCATAATCATTAAATGCCCGTGTCATCGCAGTTTTGGCTCCGACTTCATGCGTTCCACCATCTTTTGTACGAACATTGTTTACAAAACTCAAAATATTTTCTGAGTACCCATCATTGAATTGAAAGGCAAAGTCCATTTCGATTTCATTCTGAACGCCTTCAAAGCTTACAACACTATGGAGAGTATCTTTTTCCTCGTTCAAATATTCAACGAAAGCTTCAAGTCCATTTTCAAAATAAAACTCATCTTTTTGGTCATGACGTTCATCAATCAGCTCTATTTTCATACCTTTTAATAAAAATGCAGATTCTCGTAATCGCTCCGACAAGATATCATAATTGTATGTCGTCACTGAGAAGATACTCGGGTCTGGTTTGAAATGAATCGTTGTGCCAGTTTGATTTGTCTTGCCTAACTTTTCCAGGGTCGTTTCAGGTTTTCCACCATTATGAAACCGTTGTTCATAAATAAAACCGTCTCGTTTTATTCTAACGACTAACCATTCAGAAAGAGCATTAACAACAGATGCGCCAACACCATGCAACCCGCCGCTTGTCTTATAGCCGCCTTGTCCAAACTTTCCACCAGCGTGTAAAATTGTCAAGATGACTTCTGGTGTCGGCTTGCCCATTTTATGCATTCCAGTTGGCATACCTCGCCCTTTATCCGTCACACTTACACTATTGTCTTTATGTATTTTAACGATAATAATATCTCCGTGACCAGCCAATGCTTCGTCAACGGAATTATCGACAATTTCATATACCAAATGATGCAATCCTCTCGCATCTGTGCTACCGATGTACATTCCCGGCCGCTTACGAACTGCTTCAAGTCCTTCTAATACTTGAATGGCCTCATCATTATATTCTATATTTTTTGTACTTCTTGCCACAGAAATTCCCCTTTCCTTCTTTACCACCATTTCCGGGCCATATCAAAAAGATGAAATGACTGAAAATATTAAGAAAAGCGCTAGCTTGTTGTTCAAACCTTGACTAGATACACCTCAGGTTTAAGTTTGCGCTAACCACTAAAATTCATTAAAACTTATTCATTCTCTTAGGAAAAGCGAAAACGAATTGCAAGGATAAAAAATGATTATGAATCAATTATATATGAATCCAGCAAAAAGAACAAATGTTCTAACCTGAATAATTAATAATGCCCTATCGAAGGCATATCTATGTTTATTGTAGCGAAATTTTTCAATATAGCAAATTAGCTTGATGATTTTACAATTCGTATACTCTGAATTCGAGTGTGTAATGATTCAAATACAGGGCAAAAAAAAGGAGCGTTAGTCCGCTCCTTTTTCCTTTACTTTGTAAGGGCATGCTCGACTTTAATACACCGATCCATTATAACAGTATAACCTTTTTCCTTTAAGAAATCATATGCTTCCTGATTTTCGACTCCAAGCTGAGCCCAGAAAATATCTGAATCAATCTCGTCAAATTCCTTTGCAATTTCAGGAAGAAATTCAGACCTCCTAAACACATTGACAATATCGATATGCCCCTCAATTTCTTTTAAAGATGAAACAGCTTTAACGCCTAAAACTTCTGTTACTGCTGGATTTACCGGAATAATATCATACCCACTTTTCTGCATTGCCTCTGAAACCATGTATGAAGTGCGGTTTCGATTATCCGATAGACCAACTACTGCGATTCGTTTTGCCTTTTTTAATATAATACCGATTTCTTCTCTACTAGGATTCTCAATAGCCATGTACATCACTCCTTTTGTTTTAACTTCGCTTTACCTTGATCTAATTCCTTGTTGCTAAGAAAATTTTTAAACAAAGAGAGAAGTATCCTATCCATTCCCCATAATGAACTGTTTTAAAACCTAACTTTGTTTTCGTTTATAGATAATTTTAGTCCATTGGTCTGTAATAATTGACAATACCGATCCAAAAATTAATCCGTTGTTTAATAAAGAAACGACAATTGGAGGTAAACCTGTAAATGCGCTAGCTGGAACAAACATAACGCCTACTCCCCCTAAAAGCGATATTCCAATCACTGTTCTCACTCGGTTAGCTTCTTCTTCTTTTTCTATTTCTAAAAACGCCATACCAATCATGCTGGTAAAAACAACAAACATGACAGAATATCCTACCGGAACTGGGATGGATGCAAGAAAATTCATGACACTTGGAATAAAACTAGATGCAATTAGCAAGAGGGACCCAATGATGAATGGCAGTTTAGCAGCAATTTTTGAAGTAGCTATGAACCCCGCTGCCCCAGATAATGGTACAGGACCAACCGCACTAAATACCCCTCCAAGTATCTGGCTGATACCAGTCATATATCCCGCTGCCCGCAAATTTGTTTTTGCTTTTTTTTCAATTAACGAATGAACCGCAATTTCAACGACTTTAATGCTAGCAATCATATTCGTAAGTAATAGCAAAGTTACAAACACCGATGTCATGATCATTCCGCTATCAAATGATGGTCTACCATATACGAATATTTGCGGCACAGTGAAAATTTGATCAGGTGCGTATGTATTAGGTTTAATTGCCCCAAATACGGCAAACAAAATCCAACCTGCTGCAAGCGAAACAAGCACTGCATATTGGCGGACTATGTCAAGCTTATGCCTCGTAAAATAAAATGTCAAAAGAACCGTTACGAAACTTAATGCAGCAATTTTCAAATCTACTCTTTCACTAACATATCCGACACCAAGCATACCGTTTAAAAATGATTTACTTAATTGAATGACGAGTAATAATAAATAAATGCCTATTACAGCTGGCGTAAACAACTTGCTAATCTTATCAATTAGGCCTGCTATGCTTAATATAATGAATAGAACCCCGCTCGCAATCAATGCTCCTTGAAGGGCTTGCAAAGTTTCACTTGCTGACGAAAATAACGTGGTGCTAAAGCCCGCATAAATTGCAAAAACACCCCACCAGAGTCCGGCGGGAGCTTCATTAATCGGCAATTTATGTCCAAAAAATATTTGCAAAAGTCCAGCAAGCGCAAAGATAAATACAGTTCTTTGTACAAAACTCGCAGCATCCTCTCCTGTTAACCCGAATAAATCAGCCAGAGCTATCGGAGCAACAATTGATGACGCAAGCATAAAAGCCACCCACTGTATGGCTGCAAAAATCGTCTTCATAAATCCTCAATCCCTTCATTCTTATAAAAATAAATCCACTCAATCATCTGAAAAAATCTATACTGTTTTAAGAGCCATAAAAAATAGTAACACTTTTTCTCAGAAACCTCTAGCATACCATCGCTAAAACTGCCAGAAGTAACAGTTTAGTTTGGGATGCTTACTTGTTACGAAAATTTGATTGATTAGACTTGTTCTATATTGAACGTTTGAATTCCCTTTTTTCAAGATAGATTTTAGACTATTGCCTGTGATTAAAAATTGATAGATAAAATATCAGAGTTATGAAGGAAAGCATTCGATACCACGGATGAAGATTACGCGGTAAACGAAATGGATATATTTGGAATAAAAATAAACACTAAGCATCTTTCATTCAACACGAATAGTAAATAGTAAATATTTTTTCTAACAACCATGGTATTTTTAAGAAGAAATGATAAAATACATACACAGGAACCTTCTAAACTTTGACGAGAAAGGGCTATTATATGTTTACTATTATTCTAATTTTGATTCTTGCCTATCTTATAGGCTCTATTCCTTCTGGGTTAATTATTGGCAAAACATTTTACAATACTGACATTCGTGAACATGGCAGCAAAAACCTTGGGGGGACAAATACATTCCGAACCCTTGGTATCAAAGCCGGTCTCATTGTAACGAGTATGGATATTTTAAAAGGGACACTTGCAACGCTGCTACCGGTTATATTCGGGGCAGATAATCTTCATCCTTTGATTCCTGGTGTCATCGCAGTCATTGGGCATATGTACCCAATCTTTGCTCGCTTTAAAGGTGGAAAAGCAGTTGCTACTTCTGGCGGTATTTTGCTTGGCTTTGCCCCTTTATTATTTGCTATCGTCCTAGCTGTATTCTTTCTATCGTTATACGTAACAAAATACGTATCATTATCATCGATGATCACTTCATTGTTTGCAATTATCTACGTATTAGTCTTTCAGATAGAGCAATGGGGTTTATTAATTGTTGTAACAGTACTTTTCATTTTTATATGCTATCGTCACCGGGCAAATATTAAACGAATTATGAATAAAACAGAGCCGAAAATTAAGTGGCTTTAAGTATACCTACACGATACTTCTTTTTTTCTAATTAGGCTGTCCAATCATGAAAGTGGCAAAAATAGACCAACATCCTGTTAAACCGACTACATTCGTATCATTCGCATCTTTTTTCAATATGCTTTATACTACAATTATCCCGCTTTAACGGGCAGTCCCCCCACCTCAAGGCTTAGAGCGTAGGTGGTGGATAACTGCCCGTTAAAGCCCGATTGGTTCAACTAACAATCAGTGGGGATGAAGCCCCCCACTGATTGAAGTTTCACTTTATTGCATATTGGAAGGAGATTACGATGAATATTATTATCTCTGATAAAGCCATCACGTGGTATAAGGAAGAATTGAATTTAAATAATGGCGATAGCGTTCGGTTTTTTGCAAGATATGGGGGGCATAGCCCGATCCAGAGTGGGTTTTCATTAGGCGTAAACAAAGATCATCCTATTGATATGGGTTCATCTGTACAAAAAGATGACATTACTTTTTTCGTTGAAGAAAGTGACATATGGTATTTTGATGGTCATAACTTGAAAGTTAATTTTAATGAAAAATATAACGAGCCTGAATTCCATTACGAAAAATAATGATTGAGATAAAAAAGCACCGATGCTCGGTGCTTTTTTTATCTCAAGACGATTTACACTTCACTTACACTCGATCAAGCTTATTCACTATGCCTTCTTTTTTTAGGATTTCACATTGTTTTTCGCCTAGAAGATCATAATGAGAATAACCGTCCTTTCGGATGTGAATCCATTCCCGCTTAAGTCCATACTGCGCTCCCCACTCCGCTAGCTGCTCCAAATCATTACAGCCTACTTTCGTAACAGTATTGCAATCTGGAAATCGATCATCCAACCAGTAGTGAGTAATAAACGCAATTTCGCCGTTATCTATTTTCTGTTTCCACTCAGTAATATCCTTACGTTTGATACCGAATGCCAAGACAAGCGCCTCCATTTCTAAAGCTGCTGTCATTACAATTAATGTACTCGCCTTTTTGAACTCTTTGACTGTTATTCATTCTTTTTCTTGTTCGTTTCATATGCCACATGCCATTCTGGAAAAAGTCGTTTAATTGAAATCGGTCTGAAGTTTTCTTTTTTCACACAAACATGAGAAGACTTAGCAGATACTGCTAACTCTCCATTTCCGGTAAAAATTTCATATCCATAAACAACACGCAATCCATCATATGACTCGATCCATGTTTTAACAGTGGCTGTTTCACCGTAACGCAGCGGTTTTTTATAAGATACCTGAATATCTATAACTGGAGATAGAATCCCATCTGCTTCCATCTCTGCGTAATTAAAACCCAGATCTTTAATAAGCTGCGTTCTCCCAATTTCTAGCCAAATCACATAATTGGCATGATAAACAATGCCCATTTGATCCGTTTCTGCATATCGTACTTCAATCTCTTTATCAGATACTAACATTACATCTCACTCTTCCCTATTTTTTTTGCTGCTTTTTTCAAATCATCTGTTGTTAAGACGGTCAAATTTTGCAAATCTTTTTCGCACGACTCATTCATTAACCGCATTGCTTGTTCTTGTATAGCTTCATCAATTAAACTCGTTGCAAAGCGTCCATTCCCTTTAACCTGATGTTCAGTTAAATATTCTTTCAACCAACTAATGGCTTGGTCTTCCAATTTGTATTGATATTGATTCGCATAGTTTTCAATAATTTGTAAAAGCTCTTTAGTTTTATAATCAGGAAAATGGATGAATTTACGAAAACGAGAACGAAGTCCTGGATTACTCTCAAGAAGATTGTTCATTTCATTGATATATCCAGCAAGAACGACAACTAGGTTTTCATTATGCTTTGTCATTTCTTCAACTAGTGTATCGATGACTTCTTTTCCAAAATCATTTTCCGACTTACTAAATAAGGAATAGGCTTCGTCAATAAATAAGACACCACCAAGTGCCTCACGGATTTTTTTCTTCGTCTTAATGGCTGTTTGCCCAACATACTCACCAACAAAATCGGCGCGACCTGCTACAATCATATGGCCCCTTTTTAGCATCCCTGTTTCTTTTAATAACTCCGAGTATATTTTGGCTACCGTCGTTTTACCTGTCCCAGGATTCCCGGTAAACACTGCATGTGATTGAATAGGAACGGCTTTGAGACCATGAGTGCGACGAACTTGCTGCATCTCAGCAAATGCAATAATCGCTTGTACTTCTTTTTTGATTTCCTCTAAGCCTATTAATAATCCTAGCTTTTCTTCAGGAGTGATAGTAGACTTTATTTCATTTCGCCGGAAGTCTTCCCCAGTGAGCGACGTATAATGAAGAATAGGTTGTTCATTTAAGTCTGAACGAGCTCCTCTTTTAAAAATAGCCTCACTTACGATAGATCGTACGGTTCTCGCATTTCCAAATGTTTCATCTACTTTTTCCGCCTCAATACGAAGCGCAAGCTCAATATTTGCATCCTTCGTCATCATATAATCATTATCTTGCGCCATCCCTTTTGCAAGTTGGAGCAATTCCTGGGTTGTGTAGTCCGGGAGCTGGAAATGATTAGACTGGGGGAATCTGCTTCTTAAGCCTGGATTAGCCTGTAAAAATTGACGCATTTCATCAGGATAACCGGCTAATATCACTGCAAATTTACCTGCGTATTTTTGATTACTCATCAGTGAAACGAGCGTGTCAATTGCTGTTTGTCCATAATCATTCCCTGATTGACCTTCTCGTTTTAAACTGTATGCTTCATCTATAAATAACACACCACCGAGAGATTTTTCCACAGCATTCTGAACTCTTTCTTCTGTTTGGCCAATGAATGAGCCTACAAGCTGAGAGCGATCCACTTCTGTTACCTCTTCACGGGGAAGTACACCTAGTTCATGATAAATTTTAGCTAGAAGTCGAGCAATGGTCGTTTTACCTGTTCCTGGATTACCAGTTAGAACCATATTTAGACTTAGCTCATCTTTAATTTGAAGACCCAGTTCTTTTCTTTTATTTTGGTATTGCAGAAATCGATAATACTCATTCATTCTATTTTTTACTTCAGTTAACCCAATCATTGATTGCAGTTCGTCAAGTGCATCTTTGGTTTGGGGTAAGACATCGTTGCTCGTTTGAAATAAATCCGTCCACTGTTTTTTCACTGCCGTTATACGATCCAGATGTTCTTTCATATCGTTGAAATGTGTCGCTGTATGAAATACACCTGAAATGGACTCCTCATATTCCTTTGCTGCCTGAAGAAGTTCTGTAATCTCTTTAGATACTTCAAAAAGCAGAGAAATTGCCGCTTCATAGTTTTGGATGATATCAAGGTCAACATGATTTTTTGCCTGTTCTAGTGATTTTTCAAGATTACTACGCTGTTCTACCATCGCTCCCATATATTTCTTACATAAAGAAATATACTCTTCGGCTATTTTTTTCTTTGCTGTACGATTATCTGTTTCACGTATTAACGGAAATTCGATGGCAGAAAACACTTCGCGATATTTCTTCCAGCCAGAGCGTACTAGAAGTTCATTTGCCCGCATATTCTTCGCATCAGCGCTGACTGCTTCTCTGAGCCATGTTTCATATAGTGAGTCCTCTCCATGAAGAAACTTCTGACTTTCGGCAAGCATGCTAAATAGCTCTGATTTGTAAGAATACGTATCTGCTGGTGAATCATCGTTTTCAATCTCAGCTAAGACATTCAAGATCGTATGTAAATCACTTATATACCCTTTTTGATTTATCTCTTCTGTTAATTCTTTTATTTTTACTTCATAATAATTTTGTTCAATCATCTTCCTAGTATCCATTATTATCCCATCTTCCAGTTACGAATTCCTCTCCATCTTATCATATCAAGCCGTCCCTTTTCTCGTTGAAAGAATAGTTCACTTTTTCCCCCATAAAAAAGAAGAAAGAATTTCTTCTTCCTTCTTTTTTACCATCTATTTAATGTTATTCATTCAAAACCATTCTCCCGAGCTTGTTTTTCATCTTCAATTTCATTTTTAAAAGATTCAATGCTTTCTTGTCTTCGTTGATTTTTTTCCTTTATCGCATTTCTATTATCACCGGAAGTGAACTCCAATGTTTCTTCAGCCGCATCGATATTTTCCATCGTGTTCTGAATCATATCTTCAAGTTTTTCGACATTATCACTACGATCATCTGGATTATGTTTATGATTCATCGAAATGCCTCCCATAAAAAAATGAAATCCTAAAGGTTAACATAATTAAGCTTATGTTAACTCTTTATGTTATTCACCCTTTGTCTGAATAACTTGAGGGTGCTGCCCACTTTGGTCTTGCATTTGTTTTCCTTTATTCCCACCTGCAGCGCGAGATTTTGTTCCGGTTTGGTTCGGCGCAAAATGTTTAGAATCTTTTTTAGGATTGCTCATCAATTTTCCCCTCCTCAAGAATAGGATGACCGAATGATAAGCAAACATGACCGGAATTATTTGTTAAATGCTACTCCACTTTTTGTAAATGCCTTCGTTCAATACGATCTTCAATCTTTGCCAAACGCTCTTCGTCTTGCAACAATTCTTGCTTATTTTCATTAATTAACTCTTCAAACGTCTTTTTTTTCCGTTTCAAACCTTTCACCCACCTACTAATTGTATTTATCACTACTATTACCAATTAACGAATGATTTATAAGTGAAATTTCAAAAAATTCAATTAGCTGAATACATAAAAATGACGAAATCATTTGATTTCGTCATTTCATATCCGCGATATATTTTTCCATTGATTGCAGGGACACTTGGCCAATATGCTTAACGGCTATAAGCCCTTCACTATCAATAAAATATGTAGTCGGCATAGCGGATACTTTATATCGTTTTTTTACAGCGTTTTTTATGTTTTGAGAATCTAGAAGGATTGGAAAAGTAACCCCCATTTCATCTACAAAGGCTTGAACATCGTTCTGTGGATCCAAATTGACCGCAAGAATCACTGTATCCTTATCTAATCCTTTTGCAAACGTCTCCATATCAGGCATTTCCTCGCGACAAGGGCCGCACCAAGTAGCCCAAAAATTAAGCATTACCTTCTTACCCTGATAATCTGATAACTTTACCTTCTCACCACTTAGCGTTTCCAATTCAAAGTCTGGTGCTTTTAGGCCAATATCAAGCCCGCTTTTTGGCTCCATAGCCTGAACTATAACAACAGCAATGAGCGCAAGTAGAAAAACTGCTGCAATTACTTTTTTATACATATGTATTCACCTAATTCTATTCGATAATTTTTATATGTCGTATTGATCCTCAACTACATTTTACCAATAATTATAGAAGTTATAAAGATTTTTAACCGAATACTCAATGAAACCAACTAATTTTTTCATAATTTTGACGCAATTCACAAAAAAAAGAGGATGTCCCATAACTAAAGGGGCAACCTCGCCTACAACATACAGTTTACATGAAGTGTAAGACACAATAAACTTTGTGTTGTAAGCGAAGACAGACCCTTTTGGGACATCCTTATTTTTTTAGTGAAATTAGCCTTTTAATTTATCACGTAAGACCATTTGTAAGATCCCGCCATGGCGGTAATAGTCAATTTCAACTTCAGAGTCAAAACGAACGAGTACTTCAAATTCTTTTTTGTTTCCAGCTTCATCAGTAGCTGTAACTTTTACGATATCACGTGGTTTTACAGATTCATCAATTTGTACATCGATTGCTTCTTTACCAGTTAATCCAAGTGTTTCAGCATTTTCTCCCGCTTTGAATTGAAGCGGTAGAACACCCATTAACACTAAGTTAGAACGGTGAATACGTTCAAAGCTTTCAGCGATAACTGTTTTGATGCCTAGAAGGTTTGTACCTTTAGCTGCCCAGTCACGTGAGCTTCCCATTCCGTAGTCTTTACCGGCTAAGATAGCAAGACCTGTACCATCTGCTTTATATTTCATACAAGCATCATAGATTGCCATAACATCGCCAGTTGGCCAGTAAGTTGTGAATCCACCTTCTGTACCAGGAGCAACTTGGTTACGGATACGAATGTTTGCGAATGTTCCGCGCATCATGACTTCATGGTTACCACGACGTGAACCATATGAGTTGAAATCACGTGGTTTTACACCATTTTCGCGCAAGTAAATACCAGCCGGTGTATCTTTACCAATTGCGCCTGCAGGAGAAATATGGTCCGTTGTAACTGAATCACCAAATTTACCTACAATACGTAAACTAGAAAGCGCGTCAACAGTACCTGGTTCAGGTGACATTCCTTCAAAGAATGGCGGATTTTGAATATATGTTGAAGTTGTATCAAACGTATACAACGCTTCATTACTTGTTTGAATTTCATTCCAGCGTTCGTTGTCGTTGAATACTGTTTCATATTCTTTACGGAATAATTCTGGTGTTACTGTTGCTTTAACAACAGCATTTACTTCATCTTGAGAAGGCCAAATATCTTTTAGGTAAACATCATGACCATCTTGGTCTTTACCTAATGAATCGTTTTGTAGATCGAAATCCACTGTTCCAGCTAAAGCATACGCTACGACTAGTGTTGGAGATGCAAGGTAATTCGCTTTCACCAATGGATGGATACGTCCTTCAAAGTTACGGTTACCGGAAAGTACAGACGTTACGAGAAGATCGCCTTTAGCAATTGCCGCTTCGATTTCTTCAGCAAGTGGACCTGAGTTCCCAATACATGTTGTACAGCCGTAACCAACTACGTTGAAGCCTAATTGATCCAAATAAGTTTGAAGACCTGCATCACGCAGGTACCCAGTAACAACTTTAGACCCTGGTGCTAATGATGTCTTTACATAATCAGGTACAGTCAAGCCTTTTTCTACTGCCTTTTTCGCGATTAAACCAGCGCCAAGCATAACATACGGGTTAGACGTATTTGTACAGCTTGTAATTGCAGCGATTGCAATTGCACCAGTTTTCATTTTTGACTCATGTCCGTCTGTGAATTTCACAGTTACTTCTTTGTCAATTTCAGAAGATTCCAATCCAAAGCCCTGGTTCCCCATAGGTGCATTAAGCGCTTCTTTGAATGATTGCTGCATTTGTGAAAGTGGAATCAAATCTTGTGGACGTTTAGGACCAGAAAGATTCGGTTCAATGTCAGATAATTTAAGCTCGATCACATCTGTGTAAACTGGATCTTCTTTGTCAGGTGTATAGAACATTCCATTTGCTTTGGAATATGTTTCAACTACTTGAATAAGAGTTTCGTCACGGCCAGTTAAACGAAGATAGTCAATTGCTTCTCCATCAACTGGGAAGAAACCACAAGTAGCACCATATTCTGGAGCCATGTTCGCGATTGTTGCACGGTCAGCTAATGGGAGATTGGTTACTCCTGGACCGAAGAATTCAACAAATTTACCAACTACACCATGTTTACGAAGCACTTGTGTCACTTTTAAAGCAAGGTCAGTAGCTGTAGTGCCATTAGGTAGTTCACCTGTCAGTTTCACCCCTACAACCTCAGGAACTGGGAAGTATGAAGGTTGGCCAAGCATGCCTGCTTCTGCTTCGATCCCACCTACACCCCATCCAAGAACTCCAATACCATTAATCATTGTTGTATGAGAATCGGTACCGAACACAGAGTCTGGGTAGACTTCTAAGTCCCCATTTGGAGTATCAACAGATTGGACGACATTCGCTAAGTACTCAAGGTTAACTTGGTGAACAATCCCAGTTGCTGGTGGAACCGCACGATAGTTGTTGAATGATTTTTGAGCCCAACTAAGGAATTGGTAACGCTCAGCATTTCTTTCAAACTCAAGATCCATATTAACTGCAAGTGAATCTAATGTACCTGCTTTATCTACTTGTACAGAGTGGTCAATAACTAAATCAACTGGAATTTCAGGGTTGATTTTATCAGGATCTTCACCAAGTGCAGCCATTGCACCACGCAAAGATGCAAGATCAACAACAGCTGGTACGCCTGTAAAATCCTGCAGAATTACACGTGCGGGTTTGAATGGTACATCAATGTCTTTTAATTCGCTAGTTCCCCACTTAGCTAAATTATCAACATGTTCTTTAGTAATGACTCTACCATCAACTTGGCGTAGTACCGCTTCGAGTAGAACTTTAATGGAATATGGAAGACGAGAAACATTTCCAACTCCTGCTTTCTCAAGCGCTTCCAAATTATAATAGTTATAGCGCTTTCCATCGATTTCAAAAGAAGAGCGTGATTGATACACATCATTTTTTGTCATCAGAATATTACCCCCTATAAGACTTTACGAAAAACATTTGAACATAAAAAGTGAAACGTGGTGTGTAAGAATTTCCACATCACCATGTTCTTCTTATACTATATAAATACTATATAAAAAAACCCCTTTTTTGTCGAAAAGTTTGAATCTTCTCCCATCAAAACTTTTCTTACAAACTAATAGTAATATAGAAATGAGTATAAGTAAATAACAAGTAAGTTATTGTTTTTGATAAGTTTTACTTATATTAGTCACTTTTACGGACTTCATTTCATTCATTACGTAACTTTTCATATGTACGCCCTAGTATAATTAGTTTTCCACCATAACTTTTCATATTTTATCGGAAAGTTAGTGGTCAAATTTTGTATTTTCGTGGTCAATTTGGTTCGGGTGAAAAACTTAGGTCTCTCCATGCGGTAAGATAACGCCGTGAAGATAATAACCCATTTTGCAAGAGGACTCTTATTTATCCGGACAATGACGGACTTTTTTTCGCACCTTACATTTAGACTATTCTTAAAATTAGGCCCTTAATTCTAACCTGGTATGGTAAATTGAGTAAAACACTGCTATCTTATAAACAAACTACTATTCTTATGCAGGGGTGTATTTATGAGTAGAACACTTGAAAAATTACAAACTGAAATCACGTTTGAAGCACGAAAAGGGTTTCCATTATTGATATCTGGCACAATTGTCTTTTTACTTTTCACCTTTATGCCCTTAGTTTTTTCAATGGACATTGTACATTTAATTTGGATTTTTGGTTTAGGCGCCATTTTTCCTTTTGGAATTCTAATTAGTAAAATTCTTCGTGTTAATCTATTTGCTACTGGCAACCCTTTAGGTACTTTAGCAGGAATAGTTGCAGCTCCACAAGCTTTTTACATACCTGTATTTATAATGGTGTATATGCATATACCTGAATATCTCCCTTTCACAATCGGGTTACTAGCAGGTTCTCATTTTCTACCTTACATGTGGATTTATAAAAGCAGAGCTTATTTATTTGTTACATTGGGCACCTGTCTTTCCTCTCTAATCTTAGGTGGGCTCCTTGTTAGTCAAGCATTCATTCTTGTGCCTTTAGTAATTTCTATTGTGTATGGTATAGGTGTTCTTTTAATTCTTAGAGAACTTAAAACCAATCTTGTTTAACTTACCTTTTTGTGATTTTTTTCTTACAAACTAATAATTAAACCAACGAATTAGTAACGTCTAGTAAAAATTATCTAGTTATTATTATTTTTCTTTCCAAAGCATCCTGACTGTTCTTCCTTTTATCGATATATCTACATAGAAACCCTATTTATGACTAAAGCTATACGTGGAGGTGATCTTCATGACTAAACGTAAAGCGGACAATATTATTCGGTTGAATGCAGCTAGGGCAAAAGGGAATAATGCAGAATATATCGAAGAATTTTCTCAACCTTTGACAGAAGAACAAAAACAAAATAATAAAAAGCGAAAGAAAAACCAGTAATAGTAAAACCGCCAGTGACACGTTCAGCTGGCGGTTCTTTCAGTACTATGATTGTTCAACATCTTCGATCATACTTTGAAGATCCTCTTGGTACCGCTGTAGTTGCTCCCTCTGATGCTCTGAGGCAACCTGTAGCGCACTTTGAATTTGTTGATAAGCTTCATCCATTTCTTGCTTCACATGTTTAAGCTGACTACCATACTCAGGTCCGTCTTTAACAATTTCATACATCGTTTCCTGCACTTGCTTAAAGCTTTGGTCGGCTTCTTGAAATGCTCGCCTTTTATCTTGTTTATCCAGCAATTTTGCCCACTCCTTTTTTAAAAAACATCGAATTGCGATGTATGAGTAGGTTTTACCTATTGACAAAGTTTATACAATAAATAGAAAGTGATTCCGTGCATATTCTAAAAAATCCTGCTCATCATAAATGGTAAGAGGAGGGATAGAAAATGAACAAAAACGATGGAAAAGATATTAGGAAAAATGCTCCCAAAGGCGATAACCCAGGACAGCCTGCACCTTTAAGTGGGTCGCATAAAGTAAAAAACAGAAATCACAGCCGCCAAAAACACAACTCTAGTCACGATATGTAAGCTCAAAAATAACAGTTTGTCCAAAAGTATCTGATCTCACACTCTATATGCAGTTTATAAAGTTATCTATTTACAATTCGAACTATATATAGAACGTGTGAGGTCTGACTCTTTGTCTATTTGTTGTATGAAATAAGCTCGCTCACTAAAGCCCCGACTACCTTGTCATATTCTCTTTTATCAAAAAAAGCTGATTTGGCAAATGGTTTAAAGCTCTACCAAGTATCAAACATTTAGCAGACTTAGCCTTTCTACTGAATGTGTCCCAAATTGCATGTTGGTTTCTGTAATTAACTTAATAATTGAAACAATCATATCTTCTTGATTCCGTTTGACCTGTTTTGGTAGCCCTTCTTTTTTGTCAACTAACACTAGCTTGAAAATTGAAATACTGTTCTGCTCCCTTTCTGTGTGGCAATGACTTCGAGACGTGCGTCAATTCGTTCTTTTAACTCAGGCACATGAGAAATGATGCCAACGAGACGACCGCTGCTTTGGATATCCATCAATGTTTCAATCGCGTGTTCTAAAGATTCCGGATCAAGTGTACCGAAGCCTTCATCAATAAACATCGTTTCCAATGAAATACCACCTGCATTTTGTTGCACAACATCCGCTAAACCAAGAGCTAACGCCAATGCTGCTTTGAAGCTTTCCCCCCCCGATAATGTCTTTACATGCCTTTCTTGTCCCGTATATTGGTCATACACAGACAGCTCTAATCCACTTTGAATATTTCTTCTAGTCGGATCAACTTTCCGTAATAATTGATATCGTCCACTTGTCATCTTTACTAATCTTGTATTTGCTTCTTTTAAAATATCATCTAAAAAAGCGGCAAGGACATATCGTTCAAATGTAATGCGAAACGGGTTTTGTCCTTTGGAGATTTCATGGAGGTGACCAATAACCGCATATTTTTCATCCAATTCTTTTTGTTCTTCAATAATCGCAAGAATTTTCTCTTGAATGACGATATTCTGTTCTTTCGATGTAAAGATGAAATTATACAATTTGCGATGTTGTTCCAAATCTTCATCAATCGTTTGCACAGTTTTCTGTAAGCTAACTAAGTCGGGTTTCTCAATATCTTTTAACTTCAATTCAAGATCGTGATGAAGGCCTGTTACTGTATGATATTGTTTATCATATTCCTGAACTTGATTTTCTAACCCCTTTAATTCCGATTCTGTTTTTTTCGAAGCTGTATATTGTCCGTACGACTCGAATCCCTGATTTTTCAAATCATCTTTGAATCGAAGTCGTTCTTTATCAAGCTCAAGCTTTACTGTTTCCAACTGCTTACCAATCGAAGTTCGATTGGTTTGTATGATCGTCACTTGCTCTAACGCTGTTTGCAGAGCTGTTTGAGTGCTTTCAAATGCCTGTTGCAGTATTTTTTGTTGCGTTATGGCATTGTTCAATGCATTCTCATACCCGTTTGGGGTTCGAATCGCATCAGGTACTGCTTCTTTTAAGGAAGCAAGTTTGGCATTTTCCTCTAAATATGCTATACGTGAAGTATCTTCATTTTTTTTCAAGTCTACCGATCGCTGTTTCAGTTCTGCTTTACTCTCTTTTAAGGTAAAGAGTTTTTCTGTAATTTGCCCAAGTTGTGCTTTTTTATCAGCGAGCATCATTAAACGACGTTCCAATTCTCTTTTATTGGCTTTACAATCCTTTTCAAATTCTCCTAGGTTGTTAAAGTCAATTTCAGGGGCTCGTTCTTTTACTTCTGCTGCTCTTTCATTGTATGTGTCTTGGATTGATTCATATTGTGATTTAACTTGATAATATTCTGTTTCTGATTGTACTTTTTTCTGTTCAGCAGCTTGTACAAGAATCGTTTGTCGGTCGATATCGGCTTCATTTGGCATATCTTCTTGAAAGTGAGCAGGATTGGGGTGTTCTGCCCCACCACATACAGGACAAGCTTCACCAGAAATGAGCATTTGTGCTAATATACCTGCTTGGCTTTCACGCCATTTTTTGTTTAATAAATCCAGTCCCAACTTTTCGTTTTCAAGTTTGCTACTTGAATTAGCCAGACTAATTTGATTGCGGTCTACTGCTTGTTTTACTTGATTCATTGTTTTCGTAACTTCAATAAGTTTCGTTATTCTAAACAAAATCTGATCGTTGAGATCCGATTGCCTCTCCAATTCGGCAAATTGTATAGCCGCTTGTTCACATTCTTGTTTTATTATGTGCGTAGCTTCTTCTTCTTTTTCAATCGTAATGAGATCATTTTCTGCCGTATTCTTTTGGATGGCCATTTGCTGCCATTGCTTTTCCAAATGAGTCGTCTTTTGAATTTGATTAGCTAGATTTTCAACTGACTCCTTCAACAGCTGTAGGTTATAAACAACTACTGCTGCTTCCTCACGTTTGCCTGCTTTAGCTAATTCTTCTTCATATTGAAGTTGCAAATTCTTTTTCTTTTCTTCACTTTGCATAAGCTTCTTTTCTAATTGCTCGTGATTTGCTTGTAATTCTTTTACTTGATTACCGATTCTTAAATAAAATTGTTCTTGTTTCTCTGCCGCAGCTGCTTTGTAAGCGTTGGAAATTTGAATTTTCACTTGATCAATTTCAATTTTTACAGCTTCTAATTTTTCTTTTTCAATCGTTAATTTTTCCAAATTTAAAAATTGCTTGATTTGTTCTTCTGCACGAAATAAGCTTTCCTTAAGAGAATCACGAGCTTTTTGTTTTTGATCGATGACAGTTTGCAGTTCTAGTAAACGGGATTCATCATGTGAAATTTGTTGTTCTAGTAGTGGTAGTACCTTTTGCTCAATTGGTTCATCTTGATTAAGTTCTATTATCAGCTCTTCATTATCGCTTGCTGCAATTTCATTCATATAACGAATTCTGTCAAGCCTGCTTTTCTCACTTAACTTTTTTAATTCAGACGCTTCTTCTTTCAGCTTATCTTCAATCGTTTTATATAATTCTGTATGAAATAGTCTTTGGAGAATCTGTTCCTTTTCCTTACTTTCCGAAGTTAACAGCTTTCGGAATTCACCTTGTGGTATCATAAGGATTTGACGGAATTGATTGGCATCAATTCCTATAATGCTCTTGATCTTTTCATCCACTTCACGAACATTCGCACCAAGCAATTTCTTCTCATCGTTCGATTGGACTTCATATAACTCTGCTTTCGCCGTAACCGTTGTCGTGCCCTCACCTGACTTCTTTTTCCGTTCTTGCTGTGGTGAACGCCAAATATAATACAATTTTCCACGGAGCATAAATTCCAAACTTACTTCTGTCAATTGATCATCTGCTGCAAATTGACTCCTTAGCTCCTGTCCATTTCGATCTTCGCCACTTGCCTTTCCATAGATTGCATAGCTAATTCCATCAAAAATGGTCGTCTTACCAGCTCCTGTTTTTCCGGAAATCACAAACATTGTGCGATTTCCAAGCTGTGAAAAGTCGATGATTTCATTCCCTGCATATGGTCCAAATGCCTGCATCATTAATCGAAGTGGTCTCATCTCAATACACCTTCTCTTTTCACGTTGTCAATAACGGAAGCCATAATATCTCGCTTTTTTTGATCAAAATGACGATCTGTCATTTCCGCATAAAATGTTTCAAATAAATCTAATTCTGATTTTTTTTCATCCTTAATGGATGAGAACGATTCTTTTCGACGAAGGTCAAGCAAATCCCATTTTCTTTCTAAATGAAGGACATTTGGATACACTTTACGAAGCCGATTAATCGGATCAATAATTGCGCCTTCATCTAGTAGTGTAATTTTCAAATAATCTTCCGTTTTTTGAAATTGATAAAAAGTAGAATCAAGCAGCTCCTCCATATAACCCTCTATCTCTCGCATATCTTTTTTCGGGGAAAGTGAGCGATACCTTAAATCAAAGCTACCATTCTCGTTCATTTCAACAATGGATATGGATTTATTTTGCTTTGCTTCTGAAAATGAATATTTCATTAACGAGCCTGAATACCGAACCTTAGGATGATTGAGCGCATCCGGACTATGTAAATGACCAAGTGCTGTATAGTCGAATGCATTAAAAACTTCCGCTGAAACACAACCCGATCCTCCAACAGACAGAACTCGCTCGGAATCCGTTGTTTTTCCGCCTAAGACAAAGGCATGTCCGACCAAAATATTCGGTTCATTTGGATTAATATTTTGTTCTATTTTCGACGTAATAGTGGCCATTGCATCTTGATGAGATGTGATTCGATCATCTTGCAGTACTTGACGTACAACACCTGGCTCCGCATATGGAACACAGTAAAAATTAACGCCGTTCACCTGAACTGGCATTAAATCCTTATTAAATTTCCCTTGGATAAAAAGATTACTCTGACGATACCAAGACGTTCCAAAGGATAACCGTTCTGCACTGTCATGATTACCCGAAATCGCAATAATTGGTTTCTTCATTTTCACGTTAATTGTATAAAGAATTTCATCAAGCAATTCTACGGCTTCAGTAGGTGGTACAGAACGATCGTATAAGTCACCTGCAATAACTATTGCATCTGGATTTTCTTCTTCAATGACATCTACTAGCTGCCAAAGCATATGCTCCTGATCTTCTGTCAAATGTACACCATGAACAATTTTACCTAGGTGCCAGTCTGCTGTATGAATAAATTTCATAAAATCACTCCGTTCCTGATCGTACTTCCATTATACCAAAACTCATAATTAGTTGGTCACACCACATTTTACATATCGTTAACTCGAAGAATTTACTCAATATATACTGAACGACTCTGCACTAAAGTATGGAGATTCTTCGTAGTCGGACTAAACCGACTGAAAGGCAAGTAGCAAGTTAAAGCTTTGTGTGGAAAATAAAAAAAGCAGACAGCCTGTAAACTGTCCGCTTCACTATGTTCAGCTAAATAAATGCTCATATGGATTCATGTTAATTTGACGTTCTGTTAATTTTTTTCTTAAAAATTTATGATCTCGTTTAGGTGTAGCGATAATATAGCCCCGAACAACTAGATCCTGAGTAATCGTTTGCGACTTTTCTTTTAATGCCAATTCTCCAATTTTACCAGCAATTTTCTGTCTACCTACATCTCTAAACAGTTCAGGTATCGGACTTACTAAATCTTCGAGTAATTCTTTCTGTTCACTTGTCCACAAATGAGTAGTTTGACTTACATAATATTCTTCCCAATCCATATCAGATTTTCCATCTTCTTTAGGAAAACGCTTAAGAAATTTTCGGAACATGAAGAATCCACCAATCCCCATTAATGTGATCAAAATGACCGTCCATGCAAGGATAAACCATAAAAACCAACCTTCAAGCACGTCATCCACCTCGAATTTTCCAAATATTTAATACTATTTATTATAGACACTTTGCTAAATCTTGACAAGCAGTACCTCAGATTAACTTTATGAATTTCTACTATGCTTTAGCCACTTCATTAAAGTTTCATCCATGACTTGTCTTTGTAGAGAAGTATGAAGCCACTAAAAAAGCGGTTAGCAATAGTTGCTACCGCTTTTTACATTCATTATTTTTATACTTTTACGATTTTACTGCTTCCAAAGTGTTCATTATGGATTTTACGATATTGAAGATACATGCTAATCCGCCAAGGTACAATCATTGCAAATGCAAGAAGAAAGAACATACCACCTAACTGACCAACATCGATTGAGGAACTTAATAGCCATTTAGCCACCAACCGGACAATAAGCAATCCGATAAGAATAAAAGCAAACGCCTTTGATCGCTTAATATAAATCTCATTGTTCCGAACTTCAAAACTTGAGGTTTTTATAAGGAAAATAGAAAATACCATCCCTACCAACACAGCTTCAAGCACCTCTACCCCAGTTAATCGGAACATCGGAAACATAAACATAAGAGCCCCTGTACTCATAAAAATCGGGGGTAAAATAATTTTCTTCAAGTTAACTGGCTTTTTCGCTGCCTTTAAACGAACAATAAGTACAGTGATGGCCATAAACAGCGCTACAGCTGATGATATATAAATCATAACCATTTCATTCCTTTTATTTAATAAGGTATGTTACTTGTGACCTTATTATATCCTACTACAAAAAATTATCAAAAGTTCTTTCACAAAGAGGCTAATTCTATTAGGTATCGCAGGAAATCATTTAATTATTCACCCTACTAATCGCTTCTACCACTCGATCTTCATCAAATGGCTTTACGATGAAATCCTTCGCACCGGCTTCAATTGCCTCAACAACCATCTTTTGCTGACCCATGGCTGAGCACATAATTATTTTTGCCTGTGGAAATTCCTTTTTTATTTCCTTCACTGCATCTATGCCACTCATTACTGGCATAGTTATATCCATAGTAACGATGTCTGGCTGTAATTGACGATATAGTTCAATTGCTTCTTCCCCGTTTTCACCTTCGCCGACCACTATATGATTTGCTTTATTTAATATATTTAAAAGGGTCATTCTCATAAACTTTGCATCATCAATTACTAATATTCTAGCCATTCCTTTTAACCCTCCCAAATCATGCAACAAGTAAAAATAATACTGAACAGAATTCAACAACATGTTTAGTCTAACTAATTAATATGTATCCTTATAGGCTACCGTAATCTCATAAGATATTCAAACAATTCACTCACCAGAATTTACTATTTCATTTATTAATGGATGGATGGTTATGTAAAATACATATTAGAAACCTTGAAAACCACCAGTAATATTTGTGAAAATAATGATAATTTTCGTCATCCAATCAAAGAAGAGCACAATCCCCATAAGAATCATGATGTATCCACCTGCTTTAACAATACGGTGGCTATGTTTTTTTATCCACTTCATTTTACCGATGAAGAAAGACAAAATTAAGAACGGAATTGCAAAACCTAGAATATAAGCAATCATATACAGCATCGCAGAATTTGGGTTGTTGACGCCCATTGCTAAAACAGCTGTTAAAATAGGACCTGTACACGGGGTCCATCCTGCAGCAAATGCTAAACCAATTAATGCGGAACCTATGTACCCACTTGGACGGTTTTTGAATTCAATTCGTTTATTTTTCATTAGGAATTCAAAATTGAATATCCCGACAATTACTAAACCAAAAAAGATAATAATGATAGCACCAATTTGACGTATTAAATCTTGATAATTCTCAAAAAACTCACCAAGAAAGGAAGTAGTAAAACCTAAAGCGATAAATATTAGAGAAAAACCCAATAAGAAAAATAACGTGTGAAATAAACTTCTCTTCTGCAGCATAGCGTTTTCTGTTTTAAGTTCATTGACACTCATCCCTGTAATATACGATAAAAAGGCTGGATAAAGTGGCAAACAACAAGGAGAAATAAAACTTAGAAACCCCGCACCAAAAGCTAATAATATGCTAACGTCACTCAAGCATGTCAACTCCTCTGAAAAGCAATTTACCCTCATTCTACCAAATGCACTAAGAAAAAGATATTTACTGAATTGTGAACATATAAAAATATGAATAAGTGTTTGAATTTATTTCCACAAGCTTGTATAATTAATATTGTAAGTATCATACATATTTAGGGACAAGATTACATCAGGTATAAGCACCTCTCTATTAATGTTTAGAAAGGACTAGCAGTTGTGACCCGATTAGAATTTCTCGAGCTTATCGAAATAAAACGTAATGAGCTCATTAAAATCGTTTCTAAAAACGGTCTTAATTCTCAAATAACGATCGTATACAGTCAGGAATTGGACATACTGCTAAATCAATATAACCAATTGTTCCTAAAAAAAATTGGTTAGCATAAGCAGTTAATCATTCAAACCATACAACCCGCCTTGCATGATTTCTCAAGGTGGGTTTAAAATATCTAAAAAAAGCTGTTCATAAAGTCAGTGAGAAATTTTCATGTACGAAGGATCAGAATCAAGGAAAACCAGTCTTTCACTCAATCGAGCAGCTCATTCATTCGGGAAGGGGAAAATCGAGCTCTTTTCTTCCTAAAGTAAGAGGCATTGTCTACTAGCAGTGACCTCTATTTGTCTTGCGTAAAAGCTGTAGACTGAGTAGTTACAAATTTTTAACTGTTTGTATCCCTACCTTTTGTTTATCACGGTTTTAGATGTGAATCCCTTTGCTTGGCAATGATACAAATATTTCTCAATAATTTCTTCTAACAACAAACAAAAAAACCACCTTTATCTGCTTTATTTTTCAACAGAAAAGGTGGTTTTTGATTAAAGTAATGAAAGATAAATCAGAAAAAAGACAAATTACTAATGAAAGATTCACTCTCCTACATTTTCTAGGAGAAGAACTTGTATAATAATCGTAATCAAACGAGCTGTGAACGTAAGAGCCACAAGGGATTATTTATTTTACCTGTTTGTTCATTGCGCTCATCATTTGATTGATTTTCTTCTGAGATGGTTTTTGCCCCATTTGCATCATCATCATTTTAAGCATTTGTTCATTAATCGGCGGATTTTTCTTTAGGTAGCTCATCATATATTTTCTAGCGATGAAAAAGCCAAGTGCTACACCGGCGATTAAAGCCAAAACTGCGGCTAAAATTATTTGCCAAAGCATATTATTTCCTCCTTCATGTTGTCTACTATAAGTGTACTAGACCAATCGTTATTATACAATACTCCACATCGTCATGTCCTCTATTTATCCATATTTTCTTTCTTTTATCGGTTTTAACCAGCCGTAACGTTTATTCTCAAAATCAAAAGCCAGAAAGCTCGCCCCACATTTACGGATGCATTCAAAAAAAGTAGTTTCCGCATCAAAATCGCCTTCAGCTTTTAACATAATGGAATGTTCGTAAATATATACGGTAGCTTTACTGTTACTCTTTGTTTTTAAATAATATACCCCGTTTTGGGTTAAATACCCTTGTTTACGTTGTAAACTTTGTTCGAATGAAAAATGAACGTTACTAGCAGGAATTTTTTTTGTAATATATTCGATTTGTTTTTGCAAAATACCCTTATGCCAGTCAGATGATTGAATATACTCCAAAAACAAATTGAAAAAAATCTTCTCTCTACCAAAATAATGTCGGGCAAATTCATCTTCGATTAAATAGATTTGATAACTTCTCATTTAACTGCCTCCTAACATTCTTTTCTGTATTATATTCTTGAAAGCGAAAAAGATATGTTGTTTGATGGAGAAAAAAGCTTGTTTTTTTGTCGAAATTATTATTTTTCCATGTACCATTACAAATATAGTGTTTTTCCCCATGAAAAAGTGATTACACTTAATTTTCTTCAATAAACAGAGATACGAGTCGGTATCTTTATTAGATGCCAACTCGTTTCTAAATTAATTTTCTAATAGGGCTTTTACTTGATTTACAACATTCTCAACTGTGAAACCGAATTCTTCCATAATTTTATTTCCTGGGGCTGACGCTCCAAAATGGTTAATTGCAAGAATTTCCCCTTCATCTCCTGTATAACGATCCCAGCCGAATGGAGCCGCAACTTCGATAGCTAGGCGCTTTTTCACTGCAGGGTTGATAACACTTTGTTTATACTCTTTAGATTGAGCTTCAAAACGATCCCATGATGGCATACTAATTACTGCGGCGTCAATTCCTACTTTCGCTAGTTCTGCCTGAGCTGAAACAGCCAAATTAACTTCTGAACCTGTCGCAAGTAGTAAAACATCTGCTTCTACTTTATTAGCAGGAGACACGATGTATGCACCCTTTTTAACTCCTTCATTTGCAAGTTCAGCCGTGTGTTTTAAAGTAGGTAGATTTTGCCTAGTTAATATAAGTGCAGTTGGTTTGTTCTTAGATTGAATGGCTTCTCTCCAAGCTGCAGCTGTTTCGTTTCCATCCGCAGGTCGAATAACACCAAGGTTTGGCATCGCGCGCAATGATGGCAGTTGTTCGATTGGTTCATGAGTTGGCCCATCCTCGCCGACCGCAATACTGTCATGTGTGAATACATACGTTACTGGAAGACCCATTAGCGCAGCTAAACGAATGGCTGGACGTAGGTAGTCAGAGAATACAAAGAAAGTTCCACCATATACGCTTACTCCACCATGAAGAGCCATTCCATTTAGTGCCGCACCCATTGCAAATTCACGAACGCCAAACCAAATATTGCGCCCTTCATATTCACCTGGAACAAAGTCTGATGCCGTTTTAATCATCGTGTTGTTGGAACCAGCCAAATCAGCTGAACCACCAAGAAAGCTTGGTAGGTTAGATGCAATTGCATTCAATACTTCACCACTTGAAGCCCTTGAAGCAAGACTTTTCCCTTCCTCATATACCGGGATATCTTGATCCCACCCTTCAGGTAATTCGCCATTGATTGCAGCTTTAAGTTGAGAAGCTAATTCAGGATGATCTTTTTTGTAATCATTAAAAAGATTTTCCCATGCCGATTCCTTCTTGCCGCCTTCTTCCACAACAGTTTTATTAAAATGCTCATAAACTTCATTCGGAACATGGAAATCTTCTTCAAATGTCCATTTATAATATTCTTTTGTGAGTTTTAATTCATCAGCACCTAAAGGCGCTCCGTGAGCGGAAGATTTTCCAGAACGGTTAGGTGAACCATAACCAATAACAGTTCTTACTTCAATAAGTGTTGGTCGCGTTTCATCTGTTTTCGCCAATTCCAAAGCTTTAGTGATTTCAGTCAAATCATTTCCATCTTCTACGCGTATATATTGCCAGCCATATGCCTTGAAACGATTTTCAACACTTTCACTAAATGATTTATCCAAATCTCCATCAAGTGATATGTCATTTGAATCATATAAGACGATCATTCTTCCAAGCTTAAGATGAGCAGCTAGTGAAGCAGCTTCAGATGAAACACCTTCCATTAAATCTCCGTCTCCGCAAATACCATATGTATAATGATCTACTACATTATATGTTCCGCGATTGTATGTTGCTGCTAAATGACGTTCAGCCATAGCCATTCCTACTGCCATTGCTATCCCTTGTCCGAGAGGCCCAGTTGTTGCATCCACTCCTGCAGTATGGCCATATTCAGGATGTCCTGGTGTTTTACTACCCCATTGGCGGAAATTTTTAATGTCATCCATTGACAAATCATAGCTTGATAAATGCAAAAGGCTGTATAAAAGCATCGATCCATGTCCTGCAGAAAGAACAAAACGGTCTCTATTAAACCAAGTTGGATTTTTTGGATTGTGATTCATAAACTGGGTCCAAAGAGTGTACGCCATCGGGGCGGCCCCCATCGGCATTCCTGGATGTCCAGAATTTGCTTTTTCGATAGCATCGATTGACAAAGTGCGAATTGTATTGATTGAAAGTGCATCTGTTTTATTTAACATTAAACCATCCTTCCTTCATGTATGTATGCCCTTACTATTTTATAATGTCATGTAAATTAAAGACAACAATAATTCAGACACTTTATTAAAGTACCCTATTTCCCTACTAAAATCCGTGAATTCTAAGACAAAAAACAAAAGAGAATATCGAATTCGATATTCTCTAACTCTACATTCCTTAATGCAAACGCTTCTTTATATCTTTGATACTTTTAAGCTTTTCAGGTGTTACATCATTTCCCTCGGGGTCAACAATTGTCAAATGCTCGATTGTATCTGTCATGGATTTACGGAACGTTTCTAAGTACTCACTTCTCAGCTTAGATTGTTCTTTCGCTTCTTCCACTGTTAAAGAGCTCGACTTAGCCTTCTTTGCTAACTCATTTATCCGAGCTAATTTTTCTTTCGATAACATACTTTTGCTCCTTTACTGTTTCAATAGTGTCATGTTATATAAAAAAGAGCAAAAATACAAGTTCTCTGCTTTTTGTTAATCTTCTTTTGAGACTTGATATTCTAAATATCTGCGATTTATAGTAGCTTTTGAAACTGGATAACCAAACCCTCTTAAAGTAGCTGCAATTTCTGCAAATGTTAGTCCGTTCTTTCGAAGTTTTACTATTTCCTCAATTGGAACTTCCTTTCGTTCTCTTCCACCACTCATTCCCTGATTGCTCAGATTTTTTTGCGGGCGAAACCCATTTTCAACCGCCCGTTTCATGCCTCGTTTAATCTTAATATTATGTAACTTCCGCTGATACTCTTCAACAATTCCAACAATATTAATGACCATCGAATCAGAATCAGATAGTTCAATTTCCCCATCATGTGATAAGGAATAAATTTTTACACCTTCTTTTATGATTACATGAAAAAGCGCAATTTTCGCATTTCCACGCCCGAGTCGCGTTTCGTCTTGAATTAAAAGAACATCAGCTTGCTTCTTTTTAAAAATATCCAGCATTTCAAAAATTCCATCACGGTTAAGTTCATATCCACTTGCTTGTTCTTTAATTATAGAAACGATTTCAAATTCTGATTTGTTAGCTAGTTTTCTTAACTCTTCTTCCTGCCTCGTAAGTGATGTTTCCTGTGCTTCTTTTTCTGTGCTTACTCGGCAGTAAATAATCGCTCTCATTTTTCTTTCCAACTTTCTTATTGCTTACTTGCTAGACTTAGATTTGTTTTAGTTACTGGTAAAATAATAGATTCTCCCGGTACTAGCGAATTAGCATATATTTCATTATGTGTAATGATCCATTCAATGAACTCATCTCTCGATAAATCGTCTGTATTGTACATTTCAGCCATTTTCCATAGAGTATCTCCATGATCTACAGTAACGGATATATAATTGTCAAGATTATCATAATTTCTATTCATTGAGAAAAATAAAGAAAAAATAAATACGATTCCTGCTAATAAAAGTGTATAGGTATGACTCTTTAATAGTTTTTTCATTTTTATCCCTCCAAAATCGAATACTTGTTCGTCATTTGATAATCCTAGTATAAATCGAACACCTGTTTTTAGTCAACAACATTCGAACTTATGTTTGTATCTTTATTTCTCGCGTGATATAATAAAAATAAGAATAGGAGAGAAGGGGTGAATATATGTCAAAGCTTTCAAAAAGGCAAAATGATATATTGGATTTTATTAAAGACGAAGTACGCACTAAAGGCTATCCACCTTCAGTAAGAGAAATTGGAGAAGCAGTTGGCTTAGCTTCAAGTTCAACCGTTCACGGTCATTTATCAAGATTAGAAAGTAAAGGACTTATTCGTCGAGATCCTACCAAACCTCGCGCCATTGAAATACTAGATCAATCTGAAACGAATAATATACCAAAAAATAATGTCATTAATGTCCCATTACTAGGAAAAGTTACAGCTGGCCTTCCAATTACAGCAATTGAAAATATCGAGGAATACTTCCCACTTCCAGAATCGATGGCGGCACATGACGAACAAGTCTTCATGCTCGAGATTATGGGTGATAGTATGATTGAAGCCGGAATCCATGATGGCGATTATGTTATTGTAAAACAACAAAGTACCGCGAATAATGGTGATATCGTTGTTGCCATGACTGATGATGACGAAGCAACAGTGAAACGCTTTTTTAAAGAAAAAGAATTCATCAGATTACAACCAGAAAACTCCAATATGGAACCAATCATTCTAGGGAATGTATCAATTCTCGGAAGAGTTATTGGACTTTATCGTCAAATCCATTAATAGTGTTTTTTCCCTCCTGTTTATTGCAGGAGGTTTATTTTTTCGATAACATTCTAACTTCAGTTACTCATACAATTCATGTAAATAAAGTGATTCTCCCCGGATCTTTGGACAACCTCTCTATGCTAATTCATATGAACTGATTCTAGAAACTATTACAAATAATTTATCAATTCTTAAATCAGTGGTTTAGCAAATTCAGAATTCGTTTTCTATAATTCTAGGTTGTTGCTTTGTTAATGAAAAGTAAGCGTTCAAAAGTCCCCACCTGTAACCGATGGGGACTTTTGGACGCTTACTTATAAAACAATCCTATTCATTCAAAGTTATCCAAATACACTATTGAGATCTTTGTTTGCGTTTTCTATTTTCTTTTGACTTTTTGCTAATTCATCCTCTTGTACGAACGTCGTTTCTAATAACGCATCCATTGCATCCTTAAATGAATTTTCATCTAAGAAAGTCTTCAGTATAATTGAGTCTCTTTTCCCTGTTTGAAGGTTAATTGAAGTAACCAATGACCATTCCCCTTCATAAACGTACACTACATTTTCATTTCGACCAATAACAGGGCCTTTGAACGAACGACAATCGAACTTTTTATTATGGAAAGAATAATGATGTTCTTTTAAGTACGAAATGATTGGCTTTACTTTTTCAGCTCTTTCGAGAAATTTCATTTCTTGTAGCTCTAAAAGTTTGCAATATTCCTCGTTTTGACTTTCAACCAACAACTCATTGTTTTCTAATCGCTCAATACTTTCAAAAATCAACTTTTCGTCTCTTTCAAACATACTAACCCCTCCTTTTTCAGAATATATTCTTTCTAAACCCACTTCCAAAGTATTTGCCACAAAATCTTGGAGACGGTTCACAAAGAACATAAAAAGTGACTTTTAATAAGCCTTTACTCTTCTACTTTAATAAACCTAATAAAGTGAGTTTTCCATTTTCCGGGTCCAACATCCCCTAAAAATGGTTAGATGAACCAATCGGTCCTTTACGGACAGTTTGTCATCCACTCTTATCTTTTCTTGATTCCTCTAAGTCTCTTCGTAAGAGTCTTACTGCCTGTTAATCTGTAATACATCCTGTATTTGATAACAGTCGTAAATATGAAGATAATTGCCTTAAAAATGAAACATCAATACTTTTTTTACGTTCTTATCTATTTTCTTGAACAAAAACATATAGTTTAGTGTATTGGTGAATGTCCCTTTTTATGTTTTTTATTCTTAGACTTATTTAAACTGTATAATGGTGTCACTTTGGCTGGCCACGAACACTATACATGTCCAAGTAATACAACAATGATAAAGATAAAAAAAACCTAATAAGGGACTTTTTAAAGTGCACATTATTCAAGATATGCTTCAGGACGTCTTTTAGGCTAATTATTTAATTCAAACTCGGGAGCCATTTGGACTTCAGTTAATTAAAGTTCCCCTCGCTATATTTATTTAACAAATTCTCTCGTATATACTGTCTGCAATCAGGTGATAAAATTGACCTTTGTCCATGGATCAAATCTCCAAATGGCATTCCATTCAGGAATTTTATTTCCCCATTAAATTCTATTTTGAAATTCGCATCGTACCCTACAACTTTCACAAATAAGGTTTTGTTATCCGTATGCATAAAATCAATAACACTTAGTATATGATGATTTTTTTCGCACATCATTCGTTCCCTCCCGATAAATATTATTTAATCAATAGTATATTAACTTTTAGGATGTCGAGTAATTCAACATTACCAACTTAATCGATATATGGTTTGTTGCACGTAATCTTCACACTGCAATAAAAATAAGCCAACCAAAGTTAGCTTAATTAATATTTCATAAACTTAATGAACATTTTTTAATCTACCCGATAAAAACAAATTGTTTGGTGATGAAATAAGTTATAATCCTAAACATATTATCATAATAAGCCAGGCACTGAATATAGATTTTGCTTTCATCAGAAGTTTCAAAATCAAATTTAGGTAGTTTTAAAGAATAATAACTAGTTCGATCTACTAGTATTTCCCAAAAATAATATAAACCAATAGGACACTATGAACAAATTTGAAAAATAAAAACGTCCTTGGATAATTTTTTTGCAAAATTTTATGGGCAGTTACTTTTGAACCTAATATATTTGTCAAACTGCCCATAAAACAAAAATCCTTCATACCAATGGAGACCCTGATTGTATCAATCTATATTTTTCACTCATAGTAACTATATAGACCCTTACATTCGTAAGTTCGTCAGTCCTATTAGACATTCTCACCATAAATATTTTAGCACCTCGACCTATCATAAACCATATCCTATATAAGCAACTTAGGTTTCTTTCAGCCAACTTCACCTAGCTTCATACATATTCAGGCTACTACCATTACATGCATGGAGGAAGATTAGATAACTCGTTTCAACTCAACATGACGGCTTTCCTTCTGAGTTTCGGTTAATCAGTTGTAATTGCTTATTTAGTAGTTCTCCTATTTCGTGCCTATACACTTATAAGGTAACGTTTCGTACCACAGTTTGTGTCAGATATCCAAACTGTTCATTACACCTATTTGACTATACTGCGACATTTGGTTGGTTATTATTCAAAGCAGATTAAATTTCTTTTTTGGGGCACCCTATCTAAGAGGTGACTTAATATGAATTTTCCAATAATCCATACAAATTTTTGGGATGCTGTGATAGCAGTACCGGTAGTAATGATTCTAACTCAACTAATAAAAGTATTTTTTAAAGTCCCCGATAAGTTTGTGCCCCTTACTGCACTAATACTGGGTTTATTAATTTCCATTTTCATTAGTCATCGACACAACTTAATTGCAGGTGTTTTTATGGGCTGGTTTTATGGATATGCTGCTATTGGCAATTACGCTTCATTAAAAACGGCAGTTATAGCCTTTAAAAATAAACATAGAGCTCCTTTCAAGTAAGTAAATAATTGAATAATAATAGATATGAAATAATGGCTAATAATTTCTACTATTTGATTTAGGATGGTTGTTAGAGAATTAATTAACAGTATGTGTCTAATAACCTTAAAACACCTATTTATAATTACGAAAATTTTGTGTAAAATGGCTAATGAACAAAAATGAACGTAATATCAATTGCTCAAATACAATTTCATAATTGCCCAGGTGGTGCTGTTAATGAATGATTTCTTTAGACAATTCCTTTGGATGTTTTAGTCCAAACGATTGTCATAATCATAGAAATTATTATTAATACCTTCATTTAACTCAACTGGAGATTAAATGAACTGTACGGTCCAATTCTTTAAAAACGTTTCGGATTCGGCTCCAAGTAAACAAATGAAATAAATATAACCGATAATACAACCTAAAAATCCTCCCTCTACCAACTAAGATCTCCGGGTACTATCTTCAAGTGTCAGCTCTTTAAAACGGCAGTTCCTGCGGCAAACGATCCTGCAACTCATCAAGCCGCTGCACTAGATGTTATATTGAATAGTTTTTATGAGGACATCCAAACTTGAATGGTTAATGATTTAGAGATGAAACAAAGAGTTAAAGGTATCCGATGATACAAAAGGACAAGTAGTCTCCCTTAAGATTTCTTGTCTTCTTCATCCAGTTTTTTATTTTTGCTTTTACTTCTTCTTTAGTCAAAATTCCTTTTGCTTCAAGATTGTTAACAACAGCTACAATCGGATTGATTAATAAATTTACTCAATCGAACCACTCCTTCTTTCTCCAAAATAAAAAGCACCCTCGAAAGGATGCTTACAAATCTTTATTAGCAAACCAATAAATTCTCCACTCTGCTGATAATTTTCCATCCTCAGTTAAATGAAATTCTAATGTTATTGGTATTTTCATCTGCCTTATATCCACTTCTGCAGTATAGGTTATAGGAACCTTGATACCATGAGGCAAATACACATCAGCTAACATTTTGTTTATGTATCTTACTGAAGTTGATATATCATAATTTCCAACATAGTCATTAAACGTTTCCTTAACCTTCATTGAATTACTTCCTGAGATAATCTTATAAGAATACGCAGAAAAAAAGGCCACAAGTTTAGCAGCCTTTTTCTCCTTAATTTGTCCTTATTTTTGTCCTATATTATTCCTAAAGAGAAAGCAATCATGAATATAGCAACCTTCTTCTTTTCGCAGTATGGTGTCTTTTGCAAACCAAGCTCCATATATATTAATGTCATTCTGCCTCTCAGGGCTTAGATACTTCATTTCGATATGGTCCAAGCTATTTTCCAAGGCTCTTTCCATATGTATAACCTTTAATTCGTTCTCCAAATCATTTTCTAGAAGTTTTGGAAAGATATTACCCGAAATGCCTTTTTTCCGTTAGCTCCTGTCTATTCTGCTGCTGTATCTTAAGTGCCTTATATTTTTTCAGCTCTTTAACAACAATGGAGCGAATCTGTTTCTCGTCAACGTATGGAAAGAAAGATAATTGCATACCCATCCGTTCTCCTCCTAAGGCTTTTGCTATTAATCTAGCTGATCTGCTTCGTCAATGCCTGGAGAATCAAATGGATCCTCTTTTTTTTGCTCTAGTACATCATGTACCTGACCTTCTTCCTCTTCCTTCACATCTTCCAGAGACATTTGATCGGCAGCAACCTTTGTTGTACCATCTTTCTCGATTGTGTACTCAATTCCTTCATGCGGTTTATTAATATCTTCAATGGACGTTTGTGAAGCTTCCAGAAGGTGAGAAACACTTCAGCCAGCAAACGGTAAAGCTTGTTCATCTTCTCTTCACTGTCACCTTTAGCATTGAATTTCAATGTTGTTTTCTTGGAGTCACGCTGTATGGACTTAGATTCCGTGTTAATCTTTCCAGCCTTGCTTGTTTCTACATTCAGAAAAACAATGGATCCAGCCATCCCAACTAGTTGCTCAGAGTTCGGCAGCTCGTCCCCTTGCACATGGAACTCAAGAACCTCTTTTTTATCATCTTTTTGGATCTTCTTAAATAAAACATTCAATTGAGTTTGGGACATTCTCGTATTCTCCTTTATTTATAGTCATTTTCAGACCTTATTAACAAAACCGGACTAATTACACCTAAAACATAGATAGCGAAAGTTTTATTGATTAATTACGTGATTTCTAGCCTTAGAAAGCCTTTTAGATGCTTTTCGTTTCTGTTCTTCGGACATCACACGGGGATTTCTCATACTTACCTGCTTTCCGATAAAACACCCTTTACAAGCGATCGGTCTATCATCCTCCGATTCTATGTCTATTAACTCACACAAATTTGAAAGTTTTCTAATGTGTTTCGGAACGGTAGAGTAAACTATCCATTCACCTGTACTGTTTTCAAAAACCAATGAAGTTTCTTGTTCTTCACGAGAATATCCCATGCGTAAATTACCACCTTTGTTTATTTGCTAGTTAAAAGCTCCTTACGGCCTTTTAACGATTGCGAGACCAAAATTACCCTTGAAATAAAAATTAACGCGAATTTAACACTATTATGCGGTACTTATTTTTGTCGAATCTTGTAAAATAATTCCATTTCGTACTTTTTTGATTTTTCGGAACTTCCGAATGGGTTCCGAATGGTTTCGAGTGTTTCAGAGGGATGTTTCGAATCATTCGGAAGTTGAGTTTGTGTCAAATGTTGACTGTTGCGTTTTTAAACATATTGTTACTTCTTCATAAATCAGAACAATAAATTGTTCCATTTTTACTCAATTTATTGCATAATTTACTAATACATTTAAAATTTAGGAGCTAAAAGATTATGCTAAAACACTTAAATTGCACAGTATTGTACAAAAATATTAATATGTTAAAAAATCAAATGATTAAATCAGGTATGGAAAATGGAATCTCTAGTCCCGAAACTATTAAATATAGTCAAGAACTAGACAAGTTGATTTATCAGTATCAACGTTTGGATAAAACCACTTATTAGTATTACTTTTCATATCCAATTCACGAAATGAAGCTAAAACCAATTCGTATTTCAATTCATCTAGGGTGTCGATAGCATCTTCTTGTAACGAATGTGTCATGTTCATTTATTTCGATCGATCAATGACAATATTTCGTTTCAATTCATCTTGATAAACAGCATTCATTCGATCACCCCAAAGGATATAGCAAGCTCATTGTCGAAATAATACATGAAACGATGTATAACGCTTTTGAAAAAGCTATTACCTTACATAAGGTAGAAAAGAATCCTTGCGCTAGCGTTACGATTAAGGGCGAGCAGAAAGACCAAGAAATTAAGTTCATTGAATCGGAGCACATATCAGATTTCCTAAGAGAAGCTTATAATTATGATTATATTTATTGGATTTTTTATAAAACTCTTATTGAAACAGGAATGCGTAAAGGTGAAGCAGCTGCACTTCAGTGGACAGATGTTGATTTCCAAAATAACGCTATAAACACTAATAAGTCTCTTGATTTTAAAGAAGCACCTAAAGGTGATCCAGATACGATGTTTGGTGATACAAAAACATATAAATTCGAGACGCATCATCACAATTAGCCAGGGACTTGCTAATGATCTGAGGTTTCATCAAAAATACCAATATCAAAATAAAACCGCATTAAATAATAATTATCACTTTGAATTACATTTAGTTTTTTGCAGAAACGCTGGAAACTATATGCCTAAGTCAAGTCTTTTTAATTCGTTCGCTAGAATTTTAAAAAAAGCTAATTTGCCTAAACTTCCTATTCACTCTCCAAGACACGCACATGCCGTTTTACAATTGGAAGCTGATGTGAGTATGAAATATTTACAAGAACGTTTAGAACATGGCAGTATGCAAATAACCTCTGATGTTTATTCGCACATCAGTAAAAAAATCGATCAAGACCAAATGAACAAATTCGAAGAACATATGAAAAATGTCCTTGAATAATTTATTTTTTGGACAATTCTTGGGCAATTGCTAAAACGCCAATGGAAAAGGCGTAATCTGCCCAAAACAAAAAAGCCCCAACACTAGATGTGTCATGGCTTCCCACGATTTAATACATGTTCATATATTGCTCACGTTCCCATGGGTGAACTTGCGTGCGGAACATATCCCAACCTAATATTCACCAATATTTAAGAGGAGAAGTATTGAATTTAAAGGGTTGTCAAAATCAATCCATTAATAAAATACCTATAGTTAACCTTTTTCTTCACACTCTTTAATTCAGTCCCAATTTCCTCACAGATGGCAATCGGAATAGAACTCTTATTCACTTTGCTTATGTATGTTCCTTTATTTGATTCTCAGCTATGTTTTGATAATCCAGAAAGTCATTTATATGAACAAAAAACGTTCTATTGTCAGGCTCACGGAAGTTAAACAAAAAAACCGCTATTACGCCATCGAATTTTGCTGCTTCTTTCAGATTTTTAATTTGATGAGCTTTGATCATACTTTCCTTCATTGAAATGCTTTTTGCTTTCGTACTTTTTAACTCAACAGGAAACAAATGATTTTTACGAAATATTAGAGCATCATATTTATTTTTTGGAACAGATTGCCCTTTTTTAATTGCCATAGGATTCACATCTCGTACACGAAAGAAAAACGTCCCCTGTTCGGAGCAACTTTGTTCAACCGACTGCTCAAAAATCTTACCTTCATTCGCCAAACAACCACTCCTCTAAATCACATAATGTTATCTTTTCAATATTTTTCGAATTCTATGTATAAAACTCTCCTACTAACACAAACTATTCTTGCAACACCATATTCTAAAATTCTAAGGAGATGTACATCATGACAAGTAACAACAGTAATAATTTAGTTGTTCCAGGAGTACAACAAGCATTAGATCAAATGAAATATGAAATTGCGCAAGAGTTCGGAGTTACATTAGGAGCTGAAACAACCTCACGCGCCAACGGATCTGTAGGTGGAGAAATTACAAAACGTTTAGTACAAATGGCTGAACAACAACTTGGTGGATATAACCGCTAATCTTCAACTGATATTAAAAGTTATAGATGAGGAGAGATTACCTTCTGACCTTTCTCTCCTCTTATGTATACAATGAAACTCTGTTTTTATATGTTTAGTTCTTCCTCAACTAGATGAATTAACACTCTTCCTAACAACAAGTGATATCTACCAAATAAACGAGTTATGAAGTCATTAACTTCTATTGCATTATGTTTAACAGCTTCATAACTGATAAACGCATCACGAAACGATGAAATACTCACATTGTCTAATCTTACTTTGAAAGTTTCTATGAATTTATCAACGTGTGCTTCAGAATGACCAGTTAGCTCAATTAGTTTTTCTTTGTAGTTATCGATATTGTATAAGGTTGACATGTATATTTACCCTCAGCGTCGGCAACTATCTGTTTTCTGTATAAAGTTACCTTTATTGACTCTTATAGAAATAAATCACTCACATATAACTTCCTTAAATCCAACTTAATACTTTCAGTTGAATAGGATATCCCACCATCCATAGAAATCAAAGCTTCTAATACAGGCAGCTCATTTAATGCTTTAATAAAATTAATTATTTTATGTTTTTGCTCATCTGTAGGTTTGACTACTATTGAAAAATTTGATGGTCGATCCTTTAAGCCCTAATATAACCAAGAAACAACTCTTTTAAAAATTGTTGCTGGTCAATGGCCGTAATTCCTGATGAAAAATTAGCCACCTGTTCATGCAGCGTAATTTTAGTTGAAAACATACCAAAACAATTCGTTATTGTGGCAAGAGCTAATTCCGTTTTTATATCTGAACGAATGGAACCATCAACTTCGCCTTGCTTAATGATTTTGAATATCTCATGCGATAAAACCTCTTGTATTTCTATATAAGCATTAATATTTTCTAAAGGCTCATTTCTGTATGAAGAATAACTTTCAAATGCTTCACGAAATAACGTAACTTTTCTAGCTGGCCCATTTGCTACCTCTAAAAAGTAATCAAATAATTGCTCTAGTTTATCAAATGCATTTTTTTCTGAATCAGCAATCTTTTGTAAGTCTTCTTGAAACTTGCCTAAAACAAAGACTGCTACTTCCACAATTATATTTTCTTTTTTTGGAAAATAACGAAATAATGTCGCGATACCAACATTAGCCTTTGTGGCAATATCCTGCATCTGTACGTCATATAAGCCTTTCTCTGAAAATAATTCCTCAGCAGCAAGAATAATTTGTTCTGTGCGTTGCTTTTTATTTTTTTCTCTAGTATTAATCTCCAAAATTTCACAACCCTTTCTATTATCTTGATATATTCTTATAACTATTATAAAATAAACTTGTAGAAAATGATAGTCGAACTATCAAAATAACCAAAAGAGGTGCTATTATGACAAGATTATTAAATAAAGTCGCTATTATTACAGGTGCAGCACGTGGTATGGGTGCTTCACATGCACGTAAATTTGTTGAAGAAGGCGCAAAAGTTGTAATAACAGATCTAAACGAAGAAGCAGGTATAGCACTTGCTCAGGAGCTTGGCGAAAATGCTATGTTTATTAAACAAGACGTATCCAGTGAAGCAGATTGGGAAGCAGTCGTCGCTGAAACTGAAAAAGCTTTTGGCCCCGTAAATATTTTAGTGAATAACGCTGGTATTAGTGTCAACAATTCTATTGAAAATACAGCATTAGAGCAATATTTAAAAATCGTAAATATTAATCAAGTATCTGTATTTTTAGGGATGAAGGCAGTTGTATCATCTATGAAAAAAACAGAGAACGGATCAATCGTCAATATTTCTTCAATGAATGGCTTAGTAGCTGGAGCAATTGGTTATACCGATACTAAATTTGCAGTTCGCGGAATGACAAAAGCAGCAGCGATAGATTTTGCGCGCTACGGTATTCGCGTAAACTCAGTACATCCAGGTGTGATAGAAACACCAATGGTAACAGAAGGCGATGCTGTTGAAGTCATTAAAGAATTTGCGAAACATATTCCACTTAAACGTGTCGCAAAGTCAGAAGAAGTAACAAATCTTGTTTTATTCTTAGCTTCCGAAGAATCAAGCTATTCTACAGGTTCTGAATTCGTAATTGATGGTGGCTTAACTGCACAATAATTTATTCAATCAAATACTCTGGTTGACTTCTTAATGTTTTTAGAGGCAACCAGTTTTTACTGTACATGGTTGATCATCAACCTTATTCTGCTCTTCTTTAATAATATTCATTTGGTGTAAACTCAATGTTCATACTAGGCACTCCCTTTATTGTAAATTTATTTTTAATTAAAATACAAGTTTCGTTAATTTGACCACGTCACGTAATTTTACTTTTATTAATGTTAAAAAGAAAAGTCCTCAATATCTTTAAGATGTATCTACTTTTCACCAATCATGATTGCAGTCATGATATGGAAACCTTTAATGCTGAGTTGACGCTCAGTATTTTTTTGTCCTCTTCTTTCAAAATTCTTCCTTCAAACTCTACCACTGTCTCAAATTCTTCCTCATTGGCATTTTCTACTGTTTCCCATTTCATATCATGAGATGTTTCCTTTATTTTATGTATACTTTTCCCAGTATCTAATAGTTGATCCTTAAATTGCAGTGAATCATTCGTAAATGTTTTAAGTATTTCAGATTCCTTCGCGACTTCCATGACCACTTCTATGTCAATTACAAGTTACCTCTTACTAGTTTTTTCATGTATATAATTCACAAACTTCCAAATTTCATTTTCATAAAATCGTAACGTATAATTTTATCTTTATTGTATGTGATTTTAAATCCTTCTAATTATTAAGGGATTTAAAATTGCTACTTCATTCAAATATTTCTGGATACAAGTCCTTCAAATTTTCTATGTTGATATATTGCCTTAGAGAATGAAGATTATAGCCCAATTCACCATTTCTCATAATTTTTTTCATACCGAATTTATCACCAATTATTTTTAATTCGTCATTACCAAGTGTCTTTCTTTCTATATATAAGTCTTTTGCTAAAGCTATTTTACCTGATTTCTCGATGTTGCTAGCAGTTAAATATGGATAATCAAGAACATCTTTATCGGACATCATTGAAAGCCTTCTAAATATTAGATGCTTACTTGCTTTCTCTGGGTTCACAAGATTATTAGTTAAGGTTGATTTAATTACGTAATCATTATCCACCAAAAGGGCATGTGGTTTCTTACCAGTCGATTGTCCGTTCTTTAATAAATAATGGATATTTTCTTTATCTAGCGCACCTTCGATTATTTCTATTACTTCTTTAGATACTTCTAATGGTCGTTTGTCCCCATCATCATCTCTCAAATTAAGTATTCTATTTTCAAAATCTATATCATCACTTGTCAAATTTAATATCTCAGAAAGACCATCCCCTGCTACCCCTATAAATAAAAGACAAACTATCACTTTATCTTGATAATTAACCAGCTTCTCTAACATTTCACTTATCTCTTCATCTGTATATAAAAGTTTCAATGACCTATCTATAAAATTATCAAAATAAGACATATGCTTTGACGATATTAGGTTAATATTACTTCTTCTATAACCTTTAGGCTCTATTGACCATTCGATGTATTTTCTAATAAATCTCCCGTATGTTCTTGCTGAGTTTGTAGTTTTCGGATTTAACTCCCTCATCATATCTTCAATTTCTTCTATAGTGAAATCAAACAAGTCTTTTTCTTTTAATAACTCTGTTTCAGCACTCTTTATAAAAATATGCTTTATTGTATCTATTGTACTTTTATTATCATATTGACTTAAAAATTGTTCCTTTATGTGTTCTTGATATAATTCGGCCACAATTATTCAATACCTCCTGCAGCTTTAAACTTATTCAACTCAAGATTCCTGAAATACATTTTCACCTTCGGTTTAGCAGTACTTACAAAATTTTTATTTTTATCTAGAACTCCCACTTTTCCCCAGATTTCATTATCTCTAGTTATATTTAGTTCATCTATTATCTCTTTAAGATTTCGAATTTTAAGTTTATCATCCAACATTTTTCTTGCTAATATAATATAACCTGCGAACATTATATTTTCACTAATCAAATTCCTATCTTTTCCTAGGTTATCTACAAATTCCTCCGAATAAGTCCCAATTAAATGATCAAAAAATTTAGTAAGATACTCACCAACTTCTTCCGCATCTAATTTGGTTTTCATTTGAAATTCTTCATCTATTGTATCTGCTAAAGTATTATAAGAAACAACTTCTCCCAAAGTTGGCTTTGGAGTTGAGGTCTGCGATACTCTTCCTTTTAAATCAGATTCTCTCATTAAATGTCTAACAACCATATCTGATTTTCTTGATTCCTTTAATGCTTCTATATGTGTTTTTGAAATTGGATTGAATGTACTTATTTGAGCTAAATGACGTTGAGCTTGTTTAGTGTTAAAGTTTTTTATTGAAATAATAAACTCATGTTCTATTTCAGGATTAGATTCTAATGCATTAATTATCCCAAAGATTCGATGCATCCCATCAACAATGTCCAAGAATGCTCCATCTTTAATAATCAATTGCATTTTTTTAGCATCATACTCTAACTCTTCTCCGTCATCAGCAGTACCAACTAATGCGTTAATAGTTATAGTCGTTTTCTCTAACTCACCTTTTAACGCTGCTTGTGCAATTTCATCTACAGATTTACTATTTAAGTTGATTACCTTTTGAATTGTATTATTTCTTTTTACTTTAATATGCTCTCTTTGAGTATCAAAGTTATACCTTAACAGCTGATTATCCATTAATTGTTTTATAAATTTACCATTCCAAACTGTAACAAAATTCTCAGAATCAATCATGATGACATTATTTAAATATATAGGAAAATCAATCATGTTAATGCTACTTAATAATGAATAATCAAAAGTTCTAGCCACTTTTAACTCTTGTTTTTCAAATATATTTGTAGGATTTAAACCATCTAACATTGTTTCTAAATAGATTTCTTCAGTTAATAAACAAAGAATTCTCAGATCTAATTCCGGAAGACTTTCTTGAGGATTAGCAAAATATCTCTGTACTGCTCCAGGAGGAATACTGTACGCCTTCAATCCTGTTTTAATATTTTTAACTTTCTTCTTATCATGTTTTATCTCTAATATAACATCTTGCAATGTATTTTCTAATTCACTTCTACTTGCTCTCACTAAATAGTGCCACCCCTTTAAGCGTAATCTTATAAATATCTATTGATAATAATATACAGTCTTTAAAATTCAACGTAAACAATAATTACATATTTTCCCCTTAATTTCTTAGCTCTCTATTTTGATTTTCTTTAATCTTATTATTAAGTAACAGCACAAAAGATTCATCCATCTCACTTAAAGCATCCAATAAACTCTGATGACTAATCTTCTTGTGCAAATCTAAATCTATATCTTCAGTAAATGTAATTGCTCCATAACCTTCCTCCTGAATATATCTAACTGTAGTGTTAAAATTCTTATGATTTGCAAATCTCATAGTTGTAAAAGGATCTTTAGTTAACTTATAAAAATTACTGCTGACAGCTTTTCTAATACTCTGAATAACAATGTTACGTTGTTTAGGAAAGCTCATTTTCTTCCTAATTCGATTGAACACGCTTACAATACTATCTGAAGATATATCAAATACTTTTTCTTGGCCTTTATTTAAAATCATTAACTCCTCATAAAACTTTGTAGAAATCTCTTTTCTAAATTTAACGTTTCCTATACCACTTATCAAAACACTTGAACCTTCCATATGAAAGGCAATCCACTTTAAATTTAGTAGCTCGTCTTTTCTTAAAGCAGCATTTAATCCCAGTAAGAAAGAAATACTTTTTTATAATGCCCTTCTCTCTTTCCTCAAGAGCTAAATCAGACATCTGCTTTACTTCACTAACTGTCAATATGCCGTGTCGTTCAGAATCATCTGCCTTATTTTTTATCCGTTTCAAGTAACTGATGTCATTTTCAATTTTCTTTGAGTGTAAATACTCAAGTAACGACTTCACACTAGACACCTTCCTATTAATGGTCGCATTGGCGTATAGTCCTGACAATTCTAGAAACTCTATAAAGTATTCAAAGTCATCCAGTCTAATATTCATATCTTCTTGCTTTAAAAATTTAATATCTTGGTCTCTAATTATTGAAAAGTAATCTGTTACATCTTTAGTATAGGCATTACTCGTTTCATTGCTTTCGTATTTATTACTTTTAGGTTTCTTTTGATCTAAAAACCTCATTATTTGCTTATATACTTCTGATGAATGTATTTCCGGAATGTTTTTTCTGTAATCTTAATTTTAATATCATTTAGATTAGCTTTCGATCATTTCTTTTTTAACTTTAATTTGATTGTATGTACTCCACTTAGGCGAATGCTGAACCACATGGTTTAATATTTCCCCATCTTTTAACATCATGATTTATCTTTCCTCCCAAGTATTCTTTGTACAAACTCATTATACAGTAAATTTATGCAATAACTAGTTTATAGTTAATTTCATAAATTTATCTTTAAAATTATATTCAAATATAAAACAAAAAAAGATTGTGAATTTACACATATAAAAACCCTTGTTAAATAAGGGATTCCTTAGCTGAATTCACAATCTTTTAAGTTAAAATCGCTGTTTTATTATATGTTAACCTCTTCTTCCGCCTCTACCGCCCCGTTTGGATTCGGTATTACGTTTAAGCGATGATAAATTTTCTTCGCTGGACTTTAGAAATTTGGACATTTTATCATCAAAGGTTTCTTTTGGTTGGAAATTACTTTTTGGACGATTATCAGTTTTACGGAATGGTCGCTTAGTATAAGTTTCACGCTGTCCTTCAGGTCTATCAATGGTTTGCTTTATCGATAAAGCAATCTTGCCTTCTTTTTCACTTAAGACTTTTACTTCAACCTGATCTCCTATTTTAAGATGATCATTAACATCTTTTACATAACTACCTGCAACCTCACTAATGTGTACAAGTCCGGTTATGTTTCCTGGTAACTCTACAAATGCTCCGAAATTAGTGATTCCTGTTACTTTCCCCTGTACCTTGCTGCCTATTTCGATTGACATTAAAATAATTTCCTCCTAAATGTATCAATACTTCATTAATCAAATTAATTGTATGATCTATAATTATACCACAATATATAGCATTCTGACACAACACTTTCAAGATGAATGAATCATTTCTCTATTTTCCATCCTTAAGCTTTTTGCCTCAGAAGCATGATCTTTGCAAATTTCTATTGATTTTTTTATTTCACATTCAATGCTGGAAACCTTATCTTCGGTTAGAATACCTTCTAGATAAACTAGCATATACTCTAGATGCTTAGTAATCTGATCTTGTTGAGCTTGTCGTTTACTTATTCGTTTAACATTGCCATTATTTAATTTTATTTTTTGACGTATTGTCTAATCTTATGACTGTTCTCTCTATCCTCTGCATCAAGCGTAATGTCATATAGCGTAACTAATTCGGCCTTCTTTGGTTTCATAATAAGCAAAGTTTCCCCGTTTATATAATAATCGAGTGTGTCACGGCGACTTGGAGCATAATTTTCAATTAATAAAATAGATTCATTTATGAATTCCAGTATTCTGTAGACAACTTCATAATAATTATCATTGATATATTTTTGTATTTTGCAATCATCGCTAACTCCTATTACTTTTTGTACCAACCTGTACATTACATGATGGTCGATTTTCATTTTATCACCTCACATTCTATTATAATATTCCGTTAATTTTTCTAGCAATATCACAAACCTTCGTGCAACTGTCGTTTATTCATAAAATAAATGTTTTATTCAGGAAAATCTAGTGCCTACTGAGTAAATAGAAGTAACATAAATTTATCTATTACTATTTACCTGTGATACAATATATGTGGCAAATTTTATGAAAGTAAAAGACGCAAAGCCACGGGTCTAAAGTGATATCTAATCACCATGACAGCCGGGTTACCAAGTTTATCCCCTTTCTAATTTGCCTGAAAATTAGAGAAAAGAGGGCGTGTCTTGCATTACCCCACAGTTGTATTGAGTAATACCAATGAGATACACATTGTAAAAGATGAACACACTTGTATTTGCGGAGAAAAATATAACCATTTTTTAACTTTTACAAGATCTGACTTAAGAAAGATTAAATTCAAAAAGCTTGATAAAGTTGACTGTCCGCTATGTAAAGTGCTATTAAAAAAAGATTTTCAAGTTTAAATTGCTTTGACACCTCTCTATTTGGAGAGGTTTTTATACTTAATCATTTCGATTAATTCTTATATTTCAATCTAACTCATCATTCTTAATCTTTTCATACAAATCTCTACCGCAATAAGAAAGTATTTCTCGAATACCCATAAATTAATGTATGATATAACTTCGTTCAATTTAGCAGTGTAGACATTCTTTAGGTAACTTCCTTTTAGATTGTCTATTTCAATAGCACCTCTTTTGTTATCTCACATGCCATTTTATGATTCTCTTATAATGGTAAATGTAGCATTTCATTATTTTCACAAAAACATTCAAGTATTCGTCCTTCACTTTTAAGTGAGATACATCATTTAAGAATTGATTTTTATCTAGAGTATAAGAATTAATCAGCCACTCATGCTGTAAATTATGGACTTTAGCCCATTCTAGACTTTCTTTATTTATTGTTCCCAACATCCTATCCAATAGCTGTCTAAAGGCTTCCATTCGTCTGTTGCAGGATAGATATTCCAAAATTTGTCTAGCAGTCTTTTCATTTGACTCTAATGTCATAGCGTATCTTTCCATAATTTCTGTTTCCCGATCTGGGAAAAGATGTTTTACTATTTTAATTAATCTGTCAAAATCTTGAATATCACGCTTAGGATCATCCAACCATTTGATGAAACCACTTGTAGATGCATACCCAGCAAGCTTTGATAGAATGGTTTCATCATTCAGTTGTAAATTTCTTATGTAGAGTTTAAAATCAAAGTATTTCAATGCTAATCACCTCAACAAGTATATTTTCCCTACTAGTACCAAGCGTGTTCATTTCCTATGATAGTCCTTGACTGGAATATCTGGAATTAATTTCCTAACTGTAATTAATATACCATGTATCGTAAAGTTCAACATTATTTATTATGTAAATTTATCTTTATGATTTTAATTATTTTTCTTATTAAATAGCCTGTACTTTCTCCTGATATTCGTACATAATGAAGCCGTTTTGCTCAGTAAATTTTACATTATTATTAAATGCCAATATAAGATTATACTTGATTTTCCGTTTCTCTCTTTTGTTTCTAAAAGGTAATGATCCAACAGTGACACGTTTTTCTAATTTCGGCTCTAAATCATATAAGCTATCTGTATATCTCGACTTCCTCATTAGTATATCCTTCTAGTTTTATAAATTCACCTTCATATGTATTTTTACTGCACACTCACAAGAAGAATATGCAGCATACTTCCTTATAAATTTCATGTTTTATCAAGTACCATCATACTAGTTATACACTCTGTACAAGTAAATCCTCTTTTGTTTTCCTTAATCAATTGAAATTCCTTATAGAATTTTTCAATTGAACATATTTTACAACGTTTATATATCGGACACCTAATTGAATAATTAAATTCAGCAGAGTTTCGTTTAAGTCTTATTTTATCAATGTGCTTAGTCATTAACATTGCGGTGTGGATTGCATCATATAAACCACTGTGGAAATTTCCTTGTACAGCGATATTTGATTGGTTTATTGCATCCTTTAGTTTCATTTGGTCTCGGTTAACAAGTACATTGGATATATTCGGTTGAATGTCGTTATAATTTTTTAACCATTTTAAGGTGATACCTTCATTTACGCACTCATTTATTAAGAATAGCTTATCTGAATTCCCCCAGCAGCACAGATAATAGTCTTCGCCTATCCAGTCAATGAATCTATTTAAGGCTCTTTTGGGTGTTACAGCAGTCTTTATATCTGCTTCAGTCATCTTTATCATTTTTATCGTTGCTTTTCTTATACCGATATGAGGCATAATGTATACCTGAAAAGTATCCAACACTTTCATATCTTCTAAACATACTTTAACTGCGCCTATCTCTACTATACTCGTAGTTTGACCTTTTCTAAAAGTCTTATTTAACTCTAAATCAAATATTATAGCATTCACTAATTAGAACTCCCCTACTTTAATTTAAAGTAAGTATAAATAATAAGCTTATTAGCTCCAATTGTAAATAGCACTGACCATAACTCCGAATGCAATGCCTCTTTTATTAAGAGTACATATCGTCAATTATTTTTTGTATTTTAAGCATCCTAGTAAATGCAGCTAAAGATACTTCAATATGTTTCTTGTCTGGCTTTGAAGTAAATAAAGTATATTGTAGAAAATACCCAATTAAATAGACAGGTTTTAGTAATTTTTTAATAACTCATTCTCTATTTGGATTAGCTCATATACGATTGCCCATGACATAATGTATAATATAAAATAGTTTATTTCTTTTGTGACGGGAATAAAAATCAACAATACAAAAATAATTACTATAAAAGATACAAAATTTGTACCACAGTTCGCATAAACTCTTGACTGTTTCAAAGCATTTTTGACATTTAATTTTTCATTATTATCATAACAGTTTGCCACCATGTGCTCAGCAGCATGATATTTTGACAATGGAGTGAATCTTATTAATAAAGCACCGAAAATTAGGATTGATATTATTAGTTGGTAAGGTATGTTTATAACTTCATTATTAACATCATCCCGGAATATCAATAAGTATGCTACAGTTAAAGTAATAAAAAGTATTACTGTTCTAAATATTGTTCTCAGCAGCGCCCACAGCCCTCTTAAAAAAGGAATTTTACTAATAGTATAATCAATATCGAATCCTTCATTTTCTACATATATTCTTTTTATATCCTAGTAAATCTAAGATTTTATTGATTGCTTTTCAGATTTAACCATGCACCAAAATCAGCAAAAGGTGCTTCACAACTAATTTCTACCTTGTTAGTCTCATCAAAAGTTAAATATATAGCCTCTATTTCATTACCATTATAAGTAAACTCTACATTAGTTAGTTTTTTATTAATATTATTCAAAAGAAGATTGTTCATAACGTCCCTCCTTATCCTAAACTTTTTTGCTTAACCTGTTCGAAGAATTCCTTTAGAAGTAAAATTTCTTCAGGTGAGATTCCACTGTCTTCGAACATATCAATGACAGGTTGCCACTTTGCAAAAATCTCATTACCATAATTGAATTATTCATTATTTACTTTTTCCATATCATCATCATACTGAACATATCTATAAACTAAGAACTCACTTTGTACTGATGCTCTCCGTGGACTATACGTATAAGTGGAAGCTTGCATAAATAGCAATTCTTTTTTACCACTAAACGGTAAATAGAAATAATAAACGGGCTTTGGATATGACTTTCCAGCATATACATTTAAAAAATCAGGAAAATCCTCTGCACGTATGTTTTCATCAATTGGTTCGACAAAAGCATTATCTATATCAACTACTATATTTTCAACAGTATATTTCTCCTTCGCATATTGAATAAATGATTCTTTGGCAACGCCTAGAATCTAATTTTATTCCAATTTTTGAATTTTATCTCTTACCTGATTTTTAATACTTTCTAAATAACTAGATAAACTATTTCTAGTAAACAGCAAGTCAGGATTATATCGCACAACAATAATCCTTTTATTTCCAGTTAAGTTAAATTGATTAATATATTCAAACTGACATTAATAAACTATTAACTTTCCTAACCCTCCTATATTGTACTCCATCTCTCACATCAATCTCTACAAAATTACTGAATATTTCGCCTATTTGTTTAGTCACTGTTCTGATGTCACCTTCTAAATAACTATTAATAAACTCTATAGCTTCACATTCTGTCTTAATTGTTTCAATCGGCTTTTAATTTTATACATTACTCTGTCACATGCATATTTAAATGACGGCTCAGCTCGATTGGAATATCCCTCTGATTCTAATAACTCGCAAATATGTTTACGTGATATTAAGAATTCACACCGGATGAGATACGGCATCTTTTCAAGTTTGTTAAAATCGTAATAGCCTCCATTTCTATTTTCAATTACTACTTCTTGAAAGAACTCTATATCAAACTCTGCTGGATAAATATGGGATTTAAACTGTAATTGCCCCTTAATACCTTCCCAATGTGTATCCGCTAAAATTGGACTTTCCCTCAAAATACGTTGGTCTGTTTGAATTTTGAATCCCCTCTCTTCAAGTAATCCAAACACTTTATTTAGAAGACTTTTTCACCGTTCGAAACTGTAATATTCGTACTATTTACATCAGTATGATAAGTTTTTATATCCATATTTATCTCCTTTCTCTACCGTACAATTTATTTCTAAATTCTATGAAAATCGTGATTTAATTGTAATTTTATCTATTTTAATATATGTGTTAGTCAAATTTAACAGTTGTTCCAATTAGTTTTGTCATTCTCTCAAAATCAGTCTTATTTGCTGCTGTTATTTCCTTATACGGATGTTCCACATATCCAATTACACCTTTCCTACTCAGTAACATTGAATATGGTCTATTGATATCTCGACCTTTGCACATCTTACCCTTGTCATCTTCGTATACATAATCATCACGTTCAATCACATCTATACGTATTTCGTGAGGCCTTTTGATTGTCTTTGTCTCTATTTTCCCAGTATGTACATGAGGAGCTAAATGCTCCTCTAATTCATCTACAGTCATTACTATCATGATTAATAATCCTTTCTGTTATATAATTTCACTTTCAAACCGAATTTGTTTATTCACAAGTTCTTCTTCTAATACTAGTCGTGTAATCCAAGAAGCTGCAACTATACTCTTGTTCTTCCCGTTCTCTACCCACTTAATTAGATACATCCCCTTCAACCTCCAAGCTTCTGTAGTGATTTTCAATTCTCATTTGTAGTTCAATATCCATATTAACCAAGTTGTATTTCGCGAGTATATTAAAGGCTTCATTTAATAAATTTATGTTCTTAGTCATTTTATGCACTCTCTTTATTGAGTTGTTGCTTCTTATTTTCATTATATGATCGATTGCTATATATTATGTAAAGTTATCTTTAAACTAATAAAACAATTACCTCAAACAATTCCAGATTATCATTCTCCCTCTTTATTACCATTGCTTCATCTTCAGGGAATACATGAGCACGATCATAGTTTGATACTTGAGTGTTATTTGCTTTCAGAAACACTTGTACCCGGTTAACTTAGTTGAAACAACGTCTAAAATTACGTATTTTTTCATAGTTAAATTCTCCCCTTTATTAATTAGATTTTATATTGTCATTGAGTGAAGATATAAAGCTATCTAATTTATATCGTAAATAATCTTCATATCTTCACTAATGCCTCACCAATCGGGTTAGTGATTCAATAAATTCAAAAGCTGTGTATCTATCTAACTTCTCAAACAACTACTACATTGACCTCAATCAATTCCATGTTATCATCATGTTCTATTATATTGAATGCCTCTACTTCAGGGTATACGTGAGCATAGTCAAAGTTCAAAGTTTGTGTTTTATCTGCTTTTAGGAATACTTGCCTCCCTGTGATTTGACTCGAATTATTATCTTTAATTATGTATTTCCTCATGTTAGATTTCTCCTTTAATCAAATTGTTGGATTTTGTATATTCATGTCGACACCAATATAATACCATAGTACCATGAGCATTTTCTAGTACTAAATCTGATTATTTATAATAATTAGTAATTTAAAATAATATTAAAGTATACTGAATGTAACCACAATTTATTTTCTTGAATAGTTGTTTTAATAAATGTATCTTTAAAGTAGTTATTTTATTGCTGATAATTTTCGAATTGCGTACTAAACAACTTTAACTGACTGTCATGACCTGTATAGTTTTCATCAAGATATTTTTTCATTTCTTTTGAAATGTCCAGAACGATGTTTTTTTCTTGCAGTCCGTTTGCTACCCCACCCGAATCTTTCCCGCTATGTCCTGGATCAAATTTTTTTTACCATCGTTATCACCTTATATTCTTATTTATATGAACAAAAAAAGCCATCCGTGTGGACAGCTTATTTTGCTTTTCCTTTTAAAACAAGAACTGCATTTTTAATTTGCGATGGAACCGGTAATCCTGTTCTACTTGCATTTTCTAAAATTGATAAAAGTTCATTCGCTAAATAAAAGTAAATGGCTGCGTCTCTAATAAGATGATTCTCACCAATTGCCGTATCAATTAAATGAGCGACAATTGCGAATATCATCACTTTCTTTGCAATACCCCTAAATCCAATCTTGCTTGAAAGTTTGCCTTCATACGCTGATGCAAGCAATCCTTGCATATAATCGATTGCCACAAATACCAATAGAATTTGAAACAAAGTATCCCCCCCGAATAAATAGCCCGTAACGCCTCCTGCTAATGTGGCTGCTACTTTGAAAAATACGTCTAATCTCTCCATCGTTTCTCCCCTTTACACATAATAAAAAGCCGCCCGATTGGACGACTTTTTTATTTTCTTATTTGATAAAGTCAATAATATACTGCCCTTTGCTTGAACCGTCTTGGGCGATCACGTCTATCCACGATACATAGACATTAGATATTAAACTTGAATCGGAATACTCATAATTATCATCGCCTATATTATACATAAATTTATAACTTTGGGTTGTTCCGTTTTTAGAATTAATAGCTGCTTTAATATCACTGACTTTTGCAGTAGATTTGACTGAAATGAAACCAATTGAATTGTTCACACTGACTACATTTTTGTCTTTAGTTATTATTCTACTTTCAGAATTTACTGGTGCAAGAACTCGTACACTTTCCCTCTTTCCGGGTTCTGTTAAAGTCACAAATACGTTTGATAATGATGATACATCTGATAGAGAAATAGCAGCTCTGTATATTACCTCGCCGTTCTCATTTAATACCGGACCACGTCCATTTTCATCATCATATGATTCAGAAACCTTCTGACCTAAAATATTACCACCGTTTTCCATAGCATATAATTTCACTGTGAACCCCTGTGGAGCGTAAACGAAAATCTCATCCGTACCTACAGTATTTAATACTAAGATATCTCCTGAGGAAGGATTAGTTAATGGCAGAGTTACTGTGACAGTAAAAAACATATCCACAGTTCCGCCATGATTATCATTTGCAGTGACAGTTATTGTTGTAGACCCTGCGGAAAATCCACTAATTTCCATATCATAACCATTGCTAGATAAAGAAGCAATTGCAACTGATGGATCACTTGATTCAAACTTGTACGTTAATGCGTCACCATCAACATCCTCGAATCGGTTGCCTAGTGATGGATATGTTAATTCCCCGACATTCAAGGTCGCTCCTTCATACTGACTTATAATAGCTGGTGCATGATTGCTATTCTCATCTTATACCCAAAGGCTTTATAACGAGCCCTCACCGTGCAGGCGACTTTCATCGCACACGGCGATCCGTCAATAATAGTACTTTTTGCTTATTTCCCCAAAATTAATTATAAAGAGAAATAAAAAAATGTCACTCTTTATTTTCTGAAACTTTCAACAAATCAAAAAGCCTACACTGTGTACACTTTGCCTGTAATAACCCCATATTCATCTTCATTAATCCAATCCAGCCTGGACAAATACTTTCATCTGATTGTCCGTATATTTGCCCATATCATAATATCGTTTAATTGAGTTATACATTTGCATTCGCCTCCATCATTACTAGTCTAAATAAGAGCTCCGAATTTTCATCTTGCAATGACATAATCGCCATATCTTGCATTGCCGTTTGGAACAACATAGCTGCACTATCATCCAGTAAAGGAAGAATAGGTGATTTAGCCTTTTCTTCTTCATTTCGGGCTTGAAGTTCTTCTTCGGTGATTATCCCATCGCCAATTAGTTTCTCAATAACCCGTTCAATAAATGACATTTTTTCACACTCCTAATCCTTTTATTTTGACGTACAACTCAATGATAGATTTGACGTTGACACCACATCGTTAAATGCGGACTTAAACGATCCCTCCCAACTCACAGGAACACTCACTGGATTCACCGTATACTTTTCTTTGTCGGCGATGTAGGTGTGTACTCGGCTGTTGAGTCGAATAAACTGCTGACCACAACTAATCTTTCATTTCCGTAGGCAGTAGACTCAGATACTTTCGCCCACCCATCATTAGAACTGGCAGTACAATTAACAATTGGGTTACCGTTTTTATAAGCATAGAATTTTTAATGCTCTTTTTTGTAAAGAACTGCCATCAACAGTGGTCTTATTTATATTATAATAGCCTCCCGACATAATGGGGGTTGTCTTCTCCCGCACAATATCACCCTCGACTAAGTGGTTAATGACTTTCGTAACAGGAGTAGCCATCACGTATGAAAGCTTATAAGTCGTGTAGTTCGGTGCTAGATTAGCTTTTGTATATGCAAGGGTTTGCGTTGGAGCATCTGAACCGTCTAATAGATTTCCATGCAGTAAGCTTACTTACCCCGTCTGCCGTTTTGACTTGCCAGCCGTTAAACTAACTCTTAATTTCGTCTGGTGTTGGATTATAGGTTTCTACGAATCCTGAGTCAGTGTTGGATAGTGATATTACAATGAAGTTGTTACTGAATCCATACATGTCCGGCTGAATTCTGTTATTATCTTCCAATAGCTTGCTACCGTTATATTTAATCAATCTAGAAGCAATAGAATTAAATCCAATTAAATACTGAAGATTTTATATCCTGTTTTTGTGGAGGTTAATCTCCACGCCAAACTCCCATCCAAAACTAAATCCGCAATCTCTTTCCGCAAAATCCAATTCCCATCCTGTTTAAGTAAACTATCTTTTTTATCGCCAATTTATCCTAGTTTGACGTTAGCGAATAGGTAAGATGGATTTTTTGGTACATATGGTTTTGCTTTGTCGCCTAGTGTTAGCATAATATTTGTGTATGTTTTCTTTTGTAAAGTTGCGGTACTGTTTGTTGCGTAGATATAGAATAAAATTTCGTTCTCATTACCTGTATTGAATGTTTTAGTTTGTGACCCTATGCCGTCATAAGATGCTAAACCATTGCTGTCACTTCCTCTTCTAGCGCTAATTCTAAGTGCGTCTATACCAGAAGTATTATCTGCTTCCCAACTTAATGTATAGTCTGTATTTGTTTTAACTTTATAGCGCTCGGAAATTATATATTTTGATAAACCATTACCCTTTATGACCAATTTTGTAGGTGTTTGTTCTACAATTATTGCGGAGAACGGTGTTAAAGGACTTATATGGTCAAACAAATTCACACCTTCTGCCATCACGGAAACGCCCTGTAAATCTTGCTTACCCTGTACACAAGGATATCTCGATAAAACAGTATTTTCATCGCAATTTACAAGTATTTTGTCATATTCGGTTTTGCCGACTTCAAAAAGTGGAAGCCGTGGATCGTGTAAGATTGCTTCGGGCTTGAGTTCGATTTCGAGCTCAACATTGTCGGTTGCTATCGTAGATGGGACAACCACCCTAGGACTACTTTCCCCTGTTGGTTCAGCGTAAGCTAGGAGATGGACTTGAAAGAAAAAACAATCAATATTAATAAGTCACTTGATTTCCAAGAAGCATCTAAAAACCCTGACGAAATGTTTGGAGACGTTAAAACTTACCATTCTAAACGAACCATCACAATTAGTCAGGGACTTGCTAATGATCTGCATTTCCACAAGAAATATCAGAATCAAAACCGCATTAAATGATAACTATCATTTTGAATATAATCTTGTTCTTTGTCGGAATGACGGAGATTACATGCCAAAATCAAGTCTGTTTAATTCCTTTGCCTGAATATTAAAAAGGACTGGTCTCCCTAACTTACCAATTCATTCATTAAGGCACACGCATGCCTTATTACAATTGGAAGCCGGAGCTAGCACGAAATAGTTACAAGAGCGTTTAGGCCACGGAAGTATGCAAATAACTTCTGATGTCTATTCACACATTAGTAAAAGTATCGATTTTGAAACTATGAATAAATTTGAGGAACATTTGAAAGATGTCCTTGAATAATTTTTTTAAAGCAAAACCGGGCAAAAATCGGGCAATCACAAAAATAGGCGGAAAACTATTTAATTGCCCGATGTAAAAAAAAGCCCCGATACTAGCCGTATCAGAACTTTTACCTATTAATACATGTTCATGTATTGTTCGCGTTCCCATGGGTGAACTTGCGTGCGGAACATATCTTCGACTTTCACAGAATTTCATAATGGTACATAATTACTTAATTTATCGTGATTTATAAAACCTATTTACATCCTTCATTCATTCTAATTCAACTATAAACTTTTATTTGGTGGTCAGATAGTGGTCAATTATACTCCATTCCCGATTTCCTTTAAAGTTCATTTGTAAAAAGGCCTTGTAATCAATTGGATATTCCACAATCGCGCCCTATAATTGAATAACGGAAGCTGCAATCTCTTCAATAGAATCATGATATTTTAGAATTTGAGAGTAATCTACATATATCAATGAATTTGATATCTTAGATTTTTATTCTCGCTTTTTGGCGAACTACTCTCTATTTTTATATCATGCAACTAAAGCTTAAATTGACGAACTAATCTATTAAGTTTTTCAGCTAATTTCGCAAGGTCATCAGAACTGTTGGTTACTTCTTCCATCGAGCTGCTTATTTGTTGAGACGAGGCAGAGGTTTGTTCTACTCCAGCAGCTGTCTCTTCCGAAATAGCTGCAATCTCTGAGATAGAACCATTCATTATTTCACTGTTTGATGAAATACTTGATAAGTTCTCAGATACCGTTTTAATACTGTTTACCATTTCTGTTACAGCTGAGCTGATTGAAGCAAAGGTTTCTCGAGTCGTCTTTATTTGGGTTGTTCCTTGCTTAACTTCGTTATATCCATCTTGTAATGATGTCGTTACTAAACTGGATTCATATTGTATACCAGCGACAATGTCAGTAATATCTGCTACAGAACTAGAGACTTGTTCAGCAAGCTTTCTGACTTCATCTGCAACGACGGCAAAACCTCTACCGTGTTCTCCTGCTCTGGCAGCTTCAATTGCTGCATTTAATGCTAGGAGGTTGGTCTGGGCAGCAATTTCTTGAATAATCGAAACCAAATTCGATATTTCTTGTGACTTAACATCTAAACCTTGCACTTTATGTACTGCATCTTGCACGATTTGATCAATTTTAGCCATTTGCTTGTTGGATGATTCCATTAATTGACTACCTTCACTAGTCATTTGGAAAACTTCATTTGAGGCTTTTTGAATTAGCTCTCCATTAGAATTAGCTTCTTGAACTGAAGTTGAAAATAACCCCATAATGTTGGCCAGTTCACTTGCAGTTCTGGCTTCTGATTCAGTACCGGCGGCTAATTCTTGCATAGTAGTGGCAATTTGTTGAGAACCAGCGTTCACTTCATTTGCAGATTGAGTTAACTCTTCACTTTGACTTGTTATTGATCCAGAGGCTACATTGATTTCACTTAGTAATTCACGAATATTATTACTCATTTCATTTGTTGCAACAACAAGCTGACCTACTTCGTCTTGTGACTTTGTTTCTAATGGTTCATTGCTTAGATCACCACTTGAAATTAACTTCATTCGCTCCATCACTTTTATGATTGGTTTTGCAATAATATTGGAAGTAATCAGTGCTGCAGCTACACTAACCAAAATAACCAAAATTGTTACTATCGTGGCTACAAATAGTGTTTTTCCCCCATTTGCTATAATTTGACTCTCTGTCTTATTAATCGAATCTCGACTTTTATTTGCCAGCTCTTCATAACCAACCATAATTTCACGTACAACCTGGTTTTTTTCTGCTAGATTTTGTCGAGCCAATTCGATATTTCCTTTGTCATACTCTTCGAATACTTCTTTTGCAACAAACTGTCGCCACTCAACGGTCTTTTCGATAAGTTGGTCAAATTCCTCGGAAGCCCCTATCTCTCTAACAATTGCTTCATTACGCTTACCCTCTTCTGTATATTCATTAAATCGATCTTTATAATCACCACCATATAACACGTAACCACGGGCTGTTGATATTCGATTCGCCATAGTTCTAGCCATTTGTTCATTAGCAATTAATAGCGGCACCTCTTTCTCTACAATATTTTTAGCTTCCTCGTTACTCTTCTTAATTGCCGAAAAATTATAAATTCCAAATAGAACGACAAGTAAAATAACTAATGAAAACCCAAATAACATTTTCATCTTAATACTTTTAAAATTAAATCGTTTCTTCACTTCTTGTACCTCAATTTCTTATAGTTTACATTCCACGGTTGTTCAAAATTGCCTAATGTACTAGCTTACTATTATTTCCTGCTTCAATTATCTCAAGGGTAAATTCCACACTATTTTTTAAATTGACTTACCAATTTCATCTAAACTTGTTGCGCTATTATGATAGCTAAAAATTCCCAAAATTAACATCGGTACAATCAATAAAAGAATTATATGAAAATGAGTTTCGCTTGAATGGCTGAAGTAAGTTTAAGTGGTTTAAATTTCATTAAGTTGACACCTTTCTTAGTAGTTTATGAAACTATTCTTTTTTTATAATACTTGAAATTTACCACCCAACTTATATCGGTTACTTATTTCAACTTTCAAGCCAATTATGGGTAAAAATAATTTGTTGGTCACGAACATCTTTCTGTGATTGCATGATACCATATAGAACTCTAGGTCATAAAAGAGTTTTTTTATGAAACTATTAAATAACAAATCTGCTTCGAATGATCAGCATCTAAAACCTCTTGCTGTCTCTTTCTTGGTATAGAATTACGCATGAATTACCCCTTTTCGAATCCGTGGTTTAGCAGCTGATAAAATGCTGGCTTTTTGTTGGTTTGAAATAAAGTTCGATTAAAAATTAGTTTAAAACATTGATTTCATAATAAAAGACTCTCCTACATTTTGAACAAAGATTGATCAAAATGTAGGAGAGTCTTTTTCTCTGTACGAGCATTTTATAAAAAAGATTGCCAATTTCGGCAGGCGAATCGTTAAAGAAATCCCCCAATTGCGAATTTGACAGTAGCTCTCCTTAAGATCGTTTTTCATAATAAATACAATTTCTTTAATTTTTCAACTTCAAAGTCATCTGATAAATCAATAAAATATTCTGTTTGCCATGATTGAGTCCTGGCAGCATTTGTATTCAATTCAGTTACCCAACTTGGATAAACTCTAAGTGCCATTTTTCCTTTCTGCTTAGGACTCTTCAATATTCCATATTTAAGAAGCACTTTTTTAGGAAAAATAAATTGCCCCCGCCTCTCGTTATCTATGACAGATACGATTAATTTTTCTGGTGAATTCTCATAGCTATAAGCGTGATTGATTCCCATAGTATCTTTTTCCCAAAATGCAACAAAATATCCCTTCTTTTTAGGAGTTAATTTAGCAAGTCTACTTCTGTAAACGTGTTTATTTATTATTAAAAGTAATCCCTCATATTCACTATTTTGGACTTCTCTTTTTAGAACACAGTTCTCTATACTTCCAACCTCATTCATAATATCTCGGAACAAACTTTCAGATTTCATTTTAACTCCTCTCTCCTATACATCCATCATTTTTCTTACACTTAACAAGTACCGAAATATTCATACCTTTTTTTACAAATAAATAATTAAAGATAGCATGAAAAACCAGTTTCACTCGATCTTTTAAACTACTTTCTTCGCAACTTTATTACAATCATCTTATACGAACGATTGTTTGATTTCAAGTTGTTTCCGAACGTTCGTTTGTATATAATAATAAAAAAGGAGATGATTGTTTGATAAGAAGTGAACTTTTAAAGAAGACGGTATTAGACGAGCAAGTATTCAAGCAAATTGGTATTGCAGTAATGGAGTCACTCAACTACACGTTGCCAGTTCGTATCACCTTCTGGAAGGCAGATAATCTCGTCAATAATATAGGTATTGTGGCCAAAGTGGATAAGCAAATGAAATATTTAATACTTGATTTATTAAGTGGGGAGATTAGGATTGATCTCGATTGTGTAGTAGCTGTAGAAAGGTATAACCATGACTAGGATTCCTGAGAAAGACAGAGAGTTTATAGAAACAGCTTTGTATTTATCAATGCTTCTTAAAATACTGGAACGAGATAAAGTTTTGATTGAACAAGGATCTTTTAAAATAAAATCACCCTATGTGGATATAGTTGAGAGTGCAATTACGGCTGTACGGAAGGATTTAAAAATTGCCAGGGACCATTTGTGTAAGGAAAAAATTAAACTAGAAGAAATTAAAAGAGATGCTGATTTCACGATGTATTCTTTTATATACAAAGACGTCGAAGAACATCACACCTACTTTAATCCGCGCTTGAGGAATAGAACTGAGGAATTGTTAAGGATTTATTTACATAAAGGTTCAACAGGATAAGCCCCTCTCGATTAAGAGAAGGGCTTTCGCATATGAATCACAGGGGTAATCATTATTTTCCCCAAACCAATTCGTTCTAAACTTAGGCTTCTGCAACATACACAGTCCACCCGAATACTTTTCTGATTTCTTCAGCATATCCTTCAGCTACTATTTTACTCGTTAATGTACCTGTAATAATACGATAACCAGGGTTAAAGTTAGTGCTTTCAGGTACTTCATAAAGAAGCCAGTTGTACTTTTCGGACAGGCGCTTTTTGCCTTCGACCAACGCCTCGGCAGTCGGAAAGACTCCAGTTTTTAATCTATATTTCTTTGTATCAGTAACTACATTTGAAACCACTTGCTTTGCTGGTAAATTCAAATACTTCGCAACACCTCTCGCATATGCTGCAGCCATATCCTTGATGAAATTATTATTCTTTAGCAACTCAGCATCTTTGGAGTCAATATAAGCAATTTCCGTTAATACTGCAGGCATATTAGTTTGACGAACAACAGCAAGATTACCTTGTTTACTGTCATCACCATGGGGGCCTAAACCGTATTTTTTAGCAGTAGCAAGAGCTTCAGCATTAACTAAGCTTTGTAATTTTACAGAACCAGCACTTGGTTTAGTGTAGATATAAGACTCGTAGCCTGTACCACCACCAGCGTTCACATGATTGGAGATAAACACATCAGCATTAGCCCTATTGGCAATATTAGCTCGTTCAGATAGTTCTATAAAGACATCGGTATTCCGTGTAAGTGTGGTTTCATGATCTGTATAATTTTCATCCAAATACTTTTTCATTTCTTTTGAGAGATCAAGAACGATGTTTTTTTCTTGCAGGCCGTTAGCTACCCCACCCGGATCTTTCCCACCGTGTCCTGGATCAATTTTTACTTTTTTCATACTTGTCACCTCTTATTCTTATTTATATGAACAAAAAAGCCATCCGTGTGGACAGCTTATTTCGCTTTTCCTTTTAACACTTGCACCATCCCTTTTACTTGCTCCGGTACGATCAGACCTGTGCGCCCTGCGTTTTCGATGATTGATAGTAACTCATTCGCCATATAAAAATAAATGGCTGCATCTCTAACAAGGTCATTTTCTCCTATTACTCTATCGATAAGATGAGCAACGGCAACAATAGCAAATATCATTACCTTTTTCGCAATGCCCCTGAATCCAATTTTACTACTTAGTTTCCCTTCAACAGCCGATGCAATTAATCCCGATAAGTAGTCAATAGCAACAAACACTAATAGGGTATTTATCAATGCTTCCCCCCAAATAAATAACCTGTAACGCCTCCTGCTAATGTGGCTGCTACTTTAAAAAACATGTCTAATCTCTCCATCATTTCTCCCCTTTCTGTATAAAAAAAGCCGCCCGATAAGGACGACTTTCATGTGATTTATTCAGGTCAAACTACTAGACAGTTTCCACCAACTAATGACCTCAGTTAGTTCCTTAACGCTTTTCTTACTTTTCTTGCAAAAACTATCGGATCAGCAACGTCTTGAATATTAACGTAAATCAAATTAGGATCATCAAATAGCCACTCATTGTGAACAGAAGAAACTGTTATTCCTTGTTCAAGAATTGCAGCAACGAATTTATCGACTTCCTTTTGTAGGAGCGCTACCCTACCTAGACACAATGCCCGTCCAGTCTTATTATCTCTTGATTCGAATGAGAAAGAAGTTGTTACTCTAAATCGTTTTCTTAATATAGTTACATCTAATTCCTCTCGATTTATTGTTACCACGCATTTTCCACCGGCGAATCCCTCTTGGCCCCCTATAATTCTTGCAAACTGTTGACAAATTGATTCATCATTAATCTTCATAAATTCGTTCCCTCCCGCCACTATTAGGTTATGAATTTATGGATAGTTCCGAAATGGACAAGAATCCAATAGATTGCAAAAAAGGTTGGTGGAAAACTAACAAACGTATTCTTTGCCATTTGCTGCATAAAAAATACACCTCGATGGGTGTTTTCGTTGTTGCAGATAATGTTCCTGATGCGAAAGAAAAAAGCCAACATAACAACGTTGACTTGTAATCCCTTTATAATATTTTCGAAGTTCAAATTATCATATATCAATCTTCTTCTATTTCTTCAACAGATATATCATGTTCTCCTAGATAAATAGGCCCGTTTGCAAGGTCAATTCTGATGGGCCATTCATATGGAATTGCTAAGCGTCTCGCTACACCACTCCAAAATTTACTCGAATCGGTTTCAAAGTCTTGAAAATCTTTTAACAGTTCTTTATAAGACACACCGTCAAACTGTATATTCATATCTTGTAATCGAATGAAAGCCATATGTCTAATTTCCAGTTCTGCTGCCTTTTCCATTTCTTCTTTGGTTGCTTCTCCAATAATGGTTCCTGGTGGGGGTAAGATTGTGTAGATATTATCTACTTCAACTTCGGTTCCTTGTGTGGGAATCATTTTATTTCGAATCCGATTAAGCATAAATTCAGCTCCTACTAATTATTTTCTATTATATATTAGCCTATTTTACTTAATTTTAATACTAGACCGTAAGTTTAATAGTAAATACCTATTGATGAATAATTTCTTCCTGATGTGTAAGAAAAACCCCACCAAAGGTGAGGTTTAAAGTAATTAATTTGTTACATTAAGTTTCATTACCTTAGACACACCATTAATTGTAACTGTGATATCAAAAGTACCTACATTCTCTAAAGTTTTTGTACCAAATTTAAGCATTAACCAAAATGGATTATCAGGATATTGTAAAATGTCTACGTTTGAAATTGTAATAGTTTGACCATTATTTGAAATCATTTCTGCAGTTAAATTAGTGCCTGCATGATTATTTGAAAATGCATATTTGTCATTAATATCAGCTGTAAAGGAACCACCCAAATCAATAGTGACAGTTGCGTCATTAATAGGTTTTTCAGCCTTAACAGTTGGCCATAAACTATTTAATGCACCATCATTGATATTAGTACCAACTGGGTACGTATATGACGTGCTACCATAGTTATCCTCTAATTTAAATGATAATTCAAGTACTTGATTTGTTGCTTGACTTAGAACAGGGATTCCTGTAGTTTCTCCTGAATGTGCTACAGGGGTTACTTCAAAGAAAATATATTTATTTCCATCTTCTGCAACTAATGTATATGAGTTTGATGTAGCACCACTAATTGCTGTTTTGTTTGTACCTGTTTCATCATCAGCACGGTACCATTGGTAAGTAGATGTACCTTCTAAATCACTTTCATTGTCTGAATAGGTGTAATTTCCTATTAAAACTTGTCCTTCTTTTGCTGTTCCGCTAATGCTTACATTTGTTACAATTGGTGCTTGGTTGCTATTCTCGTCTCCATCGTTTCCGATATCTGGAGTAATTATCACAGAGATAATAGTTTCATTTATACCGCCATGTCCATCGCCAACTGTAACTTTAAATCTTGCAGTCCCTTCAGCAACCGGATGAATTGTTGGTAATGTAGTAGTTTCTCCATCGGTGATATCTGCAATTTCTTTATTTAACGCTTCAATCGAATAGGTTAATATATCATTCTCATCTTCATCTGAAAATAATCCCGTTAAGTTCATTGTGCTGTCAACACCTACCGAAAAGTTTTGGGCCAACCATGCATCATTTTTGACAGGAATATGATTGTTATCCCTAACTGTAATATTATTATGCATTGAGTAACCTAGACTTTTTTTATCCTCATCAACATATATAAATAGAATTTGATAATCTCCAGCTGAGCCTAATTTTAAGTTAAGAGGTGTGATATTAGGAATAGAGAAGAAGTATTTCGAGTCATAACTGGCCACTTTTTTCATTATTGTATAAATATTTGAATTTGTAAATGTATCATCCATTGGTGTTGCCCAAGAAATAACTTTGCTTGCACCTATTACATTAAAAGAATTAGGATCGACTAGTAAATGATATCTAAAATTAGTACCACCAGTAACAGCTATTCCTGCAGTTATTTCTTTGTCAAGAGTAGCATTTACATCAGTAACCATATCAGCAATTTTATTAACAGTATTTAATTCTAAATTCTCTGCGTTGCTTATTACATCTCTATAAACATCTAAATTTCCCTCTATGGTTGAGACTAAATTCCCTAATAATGCGGAGTTAATATCATTTATCGATATTTCGCTTGCATCTCCACCTTTCATTACACCATCAATCTTATTGATTGCTAATTGTTGTGGAGATAAAGATACATTTAAGTCAAATGTTGTTGTGGTTACTCCGCCTCTTCTATCATCAGCAGTTAATGAAATTGTACATGAACCCGCACTAATACCTGACACATATAAATTATCTCCATCTAATGAGACAGTAGCAACATCAGTATTAGAAGAAGTTGCAGAATATGTTAGAGTGTCACCATCACGATCTGTAAAAACACTAGCAATATTAAGTACGTTTAAATGTTGATCAACAATAATTGATTTTGCTTCAATCAGGCTAGCAACAGGAGCATGGTTTTGTATTGGAAGTGGTTTTGGGTCCGGATCGGGTGTCGGAATTGGTTTCTTTATTTCATCCTTAACTTTAATAAAAGTTGCAGCCACCTTAGCAACCTGTTCTCTCGTAGCATTGCCTTTAGGATCGAATTTCCCATCCTTTTTCCCACTGATCAAACCAGCCTCTACAGAAAAGGCAATAGCGTCTTTATAAGAATTAGAAATACTTCCGTTATCATTAAATGTAAGCTTTGAACCATAACCCGTCACGTCTACACCTAACGACCTTACGAACATGACAGCCATGTGTTCCCTTGATAAGTTGGTACCACCTTTAAATGTTCCATCCGTATAGCCCTTAATATAGCCAGCTTTTACTGCAGCTTCCACATATGGGAAGGCCCAACTAATTGTAGGTACATCACTAAATGTAGCTACTTTAGGTGGATTAGAAATATCCAATCCATTAGACAATACTAAAATTTTCGCAAATTGCTCTCTGGTTAAGTTCCCAGTAGGATTGTATGTTCCATTGCCAAATCCGCTAATAATACCTGCTTGTTGCAAAGTATTTATCGCATCTTTTGCAAAGGAATTTTCAATATCCGTAAAACTGCTAGTCGCTGCATACCCATGAGTTGGTAATACTGGACTCGTTAGTAATACAGCGCTCACTACTAGCCCTGCTATTGCCTGTTTTTTCATAAATGATCCTCCGAAATCAATATAGAGACTATTAGGACTAATGTACTAATTATCTCTACTGATTTATCGTCACTAGAATAATAAATATTTAGTGATTCTTAAAAATATTTTTTATTGCACATCATCTTCCTATTGCGTAATCAAATCCTGTCTTTCCTTAGAATTTAAATAAGCATCAATCCCTGCTTTCAGGTCTGGACGCTTGGAAATGACATAATCGTATGTGTAGGCTTTGTCTATGATTCTTTGTCCCATGTATGCAGCCATTATAAGACACCTCCAAAAATAAGATCGTCTATTGCTTTTTGCATTAATTCTTGCTTTACTTTTATTTTTTGCAATTCAGTTTCCGGCAGTTCGTTATTTTCTTTCTCTGCTGTATCCTTTGCCTTTAATGCATCATATTCCATTTGATCAATTACAACTATATCGTTATTTTCGATAATATCTCCATCGTAATTGACGGCACAAATCGCTTCGTCTAAAATATAAACTTGCGATCCTCTAACAAAATTTGTAGTGTTCAATCCCTTATAATCAATCGATCCATCATTTCTTAGGATATTGCTAATTCTAATTATCATTTCATCTACTCCTTTAATTAACTCTCGTTTTATAGGCTGCAAGAGCCATTAAATTTTGAATACCGGCTATAGTGTTAAGTCTATTGGTAACAGATGCATCAAAATTCGTATAATCTATTACATACATAGATGTTGGGTTTCCAAAAGTATTAGTAGCCGCAAGTATAAGGACATCATATCCGGGCACCAAATAAACATTACCGTCACCAAATCCCCATGGTACAGATGAAATAAGTGTTCCATCAAATGTATATAAATACAAAGTTGCTCTGTTTGTATAAAAAATAACATTGCCTTGGATGCCGTATGTTTGATGATTATAACCGCTACCAGCAGGTATACCTGCTGATGTTGCCAACATTGTATTGTTGTAATCAAATAATTTAATAGTCAACACATTTGATGTAACTGTTGCCGATGCATAGCCCCACTTCCCAGCTGCTACTACGGTTATATTATTTGTTAATGTTTTTGTCCCTTTAAATATCCCGTCCGAATCGTATATATGCACATACCTGTTACTACCAGATATTTGCCATCGGTATTCTGTCCCGTCTTCATCTATACCAACAACGCCATGTGTTGTTGCGGTGGCGGAAACTCTACTAGCACTCTTTGCGGTACCTGCAAAAACCCCTCCATGATCTCTAACATCAATCATATTTACACCTCACTTATCAGGTCGCCGTCCGCATCATAAGACAAGGTGAATGTATCTGTTTTTTCTACTGTTGTTCCATTAGGAGCATAGTAAGTAACAGTCCTTGTTGTATAATTCGGGCTTGTACCACCACTTAATACAGATAGAGCAGCTAAGGTATTATCTGATTTCCTTCGATACTCTATTGTTGTAAAAATACTTTCTGTATCTTTGTTACTTTTAACTGCTTTAAAGGATGTTTGTTCAACCTTTTTCAACGCTCCTGATGGTGTTTCTTTTGCGTTCCAATTGGTGCGTTCTTGGTCTGTAATGTGTTTTATATCATCCGCATTATGCGTAGCAACAGTATCCTCTAAAGTATCCAATCTTCCATCAAGTGCTGTTATTTGAGCTTGTAAATTACCTGCAACATCGCCGCTTAAAATGTCTTGTATTGTAGCGAACCAAGCATCAAAATCTGATCTCTGCTGTTCACTCCATGTATCAAAATCCTGTTCCTCGGATGCCTTCCACACGGAAAAAAGTGCTTGCTGCTCTTGTGTCCACGTATTAAACTGTGCTGCTTTATCGGCAGAATATTGATTAAACCAAGAAAGATATTGATTAAAAATAGTAGTAGTATCAACTTGATTTACTGTACCGTGGACAATACCGCAAAGAACAGTATTCAATCTCTGATCAGTGATATTCCCTTGAGTTATGCTAATTGCAACGTTGTTAATAAATACGTCAGCTAAAGATAACTCGTAAGCGTCAGCATCCCTTTGCAAGGCTGGAGCAACTGGATTAGAAGCAAAAGTACCTTTAATAATGACTGGCACAATCTCCCTTGATAAAAAATCTAGCCTTAAACCAATACGATCGATGCGCTTTAACACACCATCTGCAACATCCAGCTGCAATGAATAATCTGCATCATTTGCGAAGTAATAACCATTAATCCACGCCTTGCCAGCCTTAACATTCACGGTCATTCCTGTACCTGCAATCACTTGCAACCCTGTGGAAGGATTCGGAAACACTCCATTACTAATAAATATTGCAAAATACTCCGTAAAAAAATCGGCTTTATATTTCTGATCACCATTGACGCTATTAAATAATCCACTTTTTATGGCCATTATTTCACCGCCTTATTGTCAGCTTTGGATTTTATAAATTCCTGTAATGATTGTAATAGCACAATAACTTCAACTTTTATAGTGCCTTCATCCAGATGGTAAAAACGAATAAAAGATTCGATATTCTTTCTCTTAGCTCCACCGTAGATCGGAATACCTTCTTCGGCAGGGATCTGTATATAGTCAAATTCCCCGTCCTCATTGATAAAAGGGTGTAGCCATTCTCTGCCCTTGTTTGATGCAGCTATGACCAGTTCAGGCATAACATCGTCAAATTCATCAGCAAGTATTTCACTCAGTTTCTCCAAGTAAGTTTCATCTGGCACATTAAATGTAACAGGCTTACCGACTAAATAAGCAGCCTTTTGATCCACTAATAATTTGTGCCAACCATGAGGTATACGGTGATTTGTTTTATCTTCATCAATTTGCTTTATTCCATCTTTCCAGTAATGAAATTTGCGCTTCTTAATATCCGAATCGTTGTAGTAGTATTTTTCACCCTGCACCATCGCTTGTGTGTTATGGCTGTTTATCAGCTCCATAATCACATCGGTATAAGATAGTCTTTCTGATTCTAATTGAGCCATCACTAGTTCCCAATCTGGGGGAGTCATCGGATACATGTTTTCGCCTCCTACTTAAGCACTCCAAACCCGCCTTTTAATCCCGATACTTCATAATCATCAAGTCCATACCAAACAGCACTGAAAGTATGCGGATCTATATTGAATTCATCTTCAATTATTTCCCCATTTTTATCTACTTTAAAGGTTAGGTCTTTGAGTTCCATGATTGTATTTGGGCACTGTTCGGAGCAAATTATCTTTTTAAACCGTTTGATTTTCTTCGTATACTGTAATCTAGACCCTTGAAACTTCTTAGCAGCTTTCATCTAAACCCTTGTTGCCTAAAATATTTAATAGTTTTCGGTTCAGCTGCATCAGCCTTGATTATTTCGCTTTTTATTTTAAACTCTGCTATTTCCTCGGCGGTTTTATCATCCGTAGTTTGGTTTTTGTAATACTCCCAAAATATATAGAGTATCTTTTTATCATGGTCCACAGCCATTCGGACAAGCGCATTGTATGAATTCACAAAACCAAAGTCCATACCATTCTTGAACAAGGGTCCATTGATATTACCGATGGCTTCCATCACTTCATCGTGTGGTCTTTTCTCGAATTGGGGTAATACAAGAATCCCGTTCACGCCAAATTGACCTTTCCGGGCTATGCGGTGAAGGTCTGGATCATGTATTTTCAATTCGTCTAGTTGTTCGATGTAGCTTTCTGGTAAGAATAAATTATCATCGGCTGTTGAATGGTGATAGTAAACATTATTAATCACCAAGGTTTTTTCTCGATATAACCTTTCATCATTTAGAACAAAAAAATCATTCTTATCATCTTTAAAGAAATGTTTATAACTCCAATTTCCCTTGCTAACCGGGTTTGTAGAAAGAATCATATGCAACTTTAAACTAGGATGGCGTAAACGCCCTAACAATTCTTTAAAGCCGTCATATTTAACCTCGGAACACTCTTCAATCCATACAATCGAAACATTATTAATAGACTTTAATTTCTGAGATTTGTCCATCCCTTTAAAGATGATCTTAGAGCCATTGGGAAAACGGATTTGCATAGGAGAGCTGACACATCGGATTTTATGGTCCTGGTCTAAGTCGATAATAATTTCTTCAAGCAAGGAAAAAGTAGAATCCCTATGAGTGTCATATACTTCGCGAACAACCAACGCTGTTCGTTTTTCTTCCAGTAATTTAAGGATTAGTTTTAAGGCAACATGATAGCTTTTAGAGGACCCATACCCACCAACAAGGAAATAAAATTTTTGCTCCCAATCAAAAAGAAAGTCTTCAAAGTGAGGATTTACTTCTTTTTCAATCATGAGCCATCACCTTTACTTTTCCGTTTGATTAGAATCTCAATCGGTTTATCATCAGAACCGGTAGAAACCTTCTCAACCTCAGCCTTAGTTTTCTCAATACCTAATCGCATTCCTTCCAATTTCAAGCGACGTTCATCATCTATATGGGCCATATCATCAAATTGCTTAATTAAGCTGCGTAATTCTCCCATGGCTCTTGATTGAGCGTTCATGAAAGTAGCGTGCTTATCCCAAGCGAATTGATACTCCCATTCTTGTTCATCACCAAACGTTCCAGGCTTCTCCTTTTTCAATACCATCGTAGTATCATCTTTATCTTCAACAAACATGATTTTCTGAGCACGAATTATAGCAGTGTACTGAATCATTATTTGATCCCACAGCATATCAGCTGGTGAACGCTCTTGAATTTCTTCTATGATATCCAATGACTCTTTCGGAAGAAATTTAGAGAAGAATCCATGAGTGACAGCATTGCTATTTCCTTTGGGAGCAGCACCACCACTATTGCCCTTCGCATTAATATTCCCTTTTGGAGCACCGCGTTTTTTTGTGTGCACACCTTTATCAGAGGGTGCACCCTTATTTCTCACCCAGCCATGACGTTGTTTCCATGACTTGACGGTGTTCAGTGAGACACCATATTTTTCAGCAATGTCTTTGTATTTCATATCTTTGACATAATCTTTTTCAGCATTAACATGGTTTTCAGCCATTTCACATCACCTTCCACCTCCTAATAATTGTGTTTGTTTAGGCAAAAGAAAAAGCACCCCGAAGGATGCTATTTTCTAATTACTTGTATATCAACCAGTTTTGCATTTCTTACTTTTACTTTATTACTAATACTCAATCCACCAATTACATCATACATACTCATCAACCGCTTTGCCTGACGTAACCAAACCTCAACTTCTTGTTCAGTAACTTCAACTTCACATATCAAACCACCTTGAAATTCTAATTGAATAACAATCATTCAAATCCCTCCATCACAAATCACATTCGACAAAAGGAGATAAATTCCTACATGATTACACTAGCACTATTAATATCGTTTTATACAACACAAATAGCATAGCAGCTATAGCAATAAAATTAGATATACTCTGTGGTAACTTGATTGTTACAAGTACAAATTTAACAAGTAGTCCAACAATTAATGGGATAAATACAATCACGGCAAGTTGAATTGCCATATGATCCATCTGATCTTTAAGTGGACTAAAATCTACTTTTTCCATATTACACCCCTAGATAATATCGGATATTTTTAGGCGTGTTATATACACCAGAGGCTTCTGAAATATACTGTATAATTTCAAACACCTCCCCAGATACTAAATCTAAGGAGGTGAATGAATTGATAGAGATTAAAATTAAATTAACGATTAAAGATTTGATCTTTGTCGTGTCGGCTGTCGCATCAGCCTTTATTTATTATCTTTAATTTTTTCAAAAGGCATTACATTATGTAGTGCCTTTCTCTTATAACATGTCCACACAAGTGCAAAATATAATCATTTAATACAAATAAATTTACAGATTATCTAAACGCCACCGCAAGGTGACGCCCCAACCATATACCGTTCATAACCGGAGAGTGTTTCCTACTCCCCGTCCTGCCTTCCATTCTAGCACGCGGATTTTGATTTCGATATATCCGTAACCTCTGTAACATTTGGAACATATGCGCTAAGTTGGTTAACTATGGAATCTTTAATACGTCCTATATGAGAATGAGATAATCCCATATGAAGAGCAATCCAACGATACGACTTCCCTTCTAATATCCAATGCAGAACTTCAAACTCACGATCATCTTGAATAACAGCCATATGGTCCTGAATAATTTGCACATTTTCCTCATACTGGGCAATCTTCTTATACCGTTTTTCCCTACGTACAACCTCTTTAATAATTGGATCACTGGTAACGCCCTGTGGTTTCGGGAGTGTGGCTTCAATGCCGTATTGAGCAGTAAGTCCTTCACCTGCATCCTTCATTGAATCCCGTAATATCTTTATGGAGTTCATCATCCAATGGTAATCTTTCAAAATACTCTCAATCTGTTTGCTGGCAGCTTCTTTCAATTCAATCGCTCCTTTATTTAATCAAATTAAAAAAGAACACCAAACGACGGTGTTAACCGTTCATTCAGTGTCCTCCAGTAAGCTGGTAGAACATTATTAATTTTTAATAGATTTGAGAATAGATAAATATAATAATTTCTTCTTTGGTAACTCCCACATTAAGAAACTTGAACTACATATTACAATAATAAGAATTGACAGCCACATCATAAGAAAACTTCTCAGAAGTTCTAATACATCCATTTGCTGGTAGATTTGTTTTACTTCTGCCATTTTTAGAGCGAGCTGAAAATCACTATTGAATAGAAAAACAATTACAACAGAAATAATTGAAAAAAAGGTCACGAGTAAGGGAGTAACAGTTGAGTAAAAAAGTTTTATATAATCACTATTTTTAGTGGTAGTTAATTCTAGTTCATTTATCATCATATCAATTTCTTCTTCTGTATGATGGTCCTTTATAAACAACCTAAAGATGCCCATTTCTTCAAGGGTCCTAATCTTCTTTTTCTCCATTATCCTCTTTTCAATTGCTCGAAGATATCCCTTGCTATCGAGCTTTTTTGTCTTTAATTTATCCAACTGAAATTGCTTCAAAACTCTTCCCCCTCATCAAACTTAACCCGCTTTATCTTCCCTTGATGAGTGACGATCTTCGTTTCCCCATGTTCAGGCAATCGAGTAAGCTTGACCTTCCCATCACAAACAACAATAGCAAAGCTTCCTTTTACATCCATTATATCAATTTCTAGTCTCATTGTCCTAGGATCAATTTCAATATTTTGGAGTCTAGTAGAATTTTCATTAATTAGCCTCGCAGCTTCTTTCATTGAGATTCCTCCCGTGGTAAAATGTAATTGGGTGGGCTGGGAGAAATCTCAGTCTTTATTACTTATTTGGAGGTACCGTATGATTAGAGAAAAGGGTATCGAACTTGGACTTGCAGTAGCTATTCTTTTGCTAGAATGGTCAGTAATCATTAAAATAAATTCTTTATTATAACCCCCCTTCATTAATGTGTAGCAGATAATTATTAAGGATAATATGTTAGGTATAGGGCAAGGCGTTTAGTCAAGAACACTACAACACCAGTGAGCCTTGCTCTGTTAATGACGTTTTCTTTCATACTATTTAACTAATGCGATACTTTAATATCGCTTTACACTGTACATATTCCTCGCCTGTCAGTTCTTTATAAACCAACTTATTTTTGAGATAAACCACTGGTAACAATCCTTCTCTTTTATCCTTTGATGTGTCCCAAGCGACTAAATTTCTCGCTACTAATTTTGCGGTATCATCAATAAAACCGTCTAAAACTCTTGCTTGCGTTTCAATTAACTCTTGTTGTTTTTGAAGTGTGTTTATAGCTATTTGAGCAGTCTCACGAACTGTTTCATCTTCGTGATTGTTTACCAAATCCCATAGTTCTGAATAGGTTTTATCAATTTTCATTTTCTCCACTCCTTAATGAACTGTTTCATCGAACTGTGCAGAAAGGTTTGACGAACAGATGATTCATTTGTTACAATCCCCCTATCAAATAGGAAAAGGATGAGAACGATGGTTCGTCGTTTGAAACGGTTTAAGAATGTTGCTACGGCATTAAGCTTCTAAGTAAAAAATGATTTATACTACTTAGAAGCGAGGAAAAAAAATGAAACAACATCGATTTAACCACTGGTCTGAAATTAAGTATTTAAAAGATATTGTCACTAACCCAATGATTGAAGTAGGGGAATACTCCTACTACTCTGGTTATTATGATAATCATGATTTTGAAGATGGGTGCGTTAGATACTTATGGGGAGATGAAAAATCTAGAAAGTTATTTAACCCCATCGAAGACCATGGTTGGCATTTAGATAAGTTGATTATAGGAAATTACGTATGCATTGCAAGTGGTGTAATTATTTTAATGGGTGGAAATCACAATCATCATTCTGATTGGATTACCGTCTATCCGTTTGTGGAGCAAATTGAAACTTCTTACGAACCAAAAGGGGATACAATCATCGAGAGTGATGCCTGGATTGGCATGAATGCAATGATTATGCCCGGTGTGACAATAGGTGAAGGTGCCATTGTTGCGGCTGGATCGGTTATTGCCAAAGATGTCCCACCATATACGATAGTAGGCGGCAACCCTGCTAAAGAGATAAAGAAACGCTTTACAGACAAAGATATCGAAAAGTTAAAGGAAATGCGTTGGTTCGATTGGGAACGTGAGAAAGTTGAACGAGCCAGTCATATCTTGTCCAGTTCATCTATTAACCAATTATTCGACTTTTATCAAAGGGAAATTAAACCATAACGGATTAATTTTAGATCATCTCATTGAATAAATACGAATAAGTTTAATAAGCCATAGTCTCTTCTTAATAGCTAATTAAGAAGGGACTATTTTTAAAGTGAAGACTCATCGCTGCACAGTTTATGTCGGGTATGTTTCATCGAACTATGCATCAACTTCTTCTTCCTATTTCCTTTGAAAGCTGTCATAATAAAGAATAAAATTCTCGGAGAATATTCTTATGATTTGGCTATTATTATCCTTATTAGGCACAGTGATTGTTATTTTAGCTATTAATTCTTTTTTTATGAAGCAAAATTATTTAATAATAAAACAGCAAGTACTTTTTCATTCGTATTTGTTTTGTTTTTTTTACTTGAAGGTGGAGCAATTTTATTAGGGTTACTCTTAATTATATTTGGAATGCTTAAGGCTACAGATTCTTAATATTCTTCAATTCTCTGTCTTAAAATATAAAACTTTTAGTTAAACCACTAAATCATTAGTGGTTTTTCTTATGTCACACTTTGTGTCTACTTGTAATAAAATTTGATTTTCACTTTGTTTATTTATCTATATTTAAGGTAATAATTAGCTAAATACAGTCTTACATGCTATGGAAGGAGTGGCATTTTGAAGATTTTATTAGTTGTGTCTAGCATTGCTTTTCCAATTATTATGGTTTTTCTACAGAATCACAGAAAGATATTCCGAATAATTTTTAATATTATCGCTGTTATATCAACTAGTATTTTTGGAAATATTGCAGCAACATCTATTTACCAGATCCTAATTGACAACGCTGTATTTATGACTACAATTCATGGTATTTTTCTTAATCCTTATTTCTTGATAACTGGATCTTATCTTGGAGTATTCATCATTTACAGATTAATGGTTCTTACATTGGATGAAAGATAGTATCTTCATCCATTTTTTCATCCCAATTCCCTGCGAAGCTTATTCTGTCGGTGTTTATTCGTACTACGCATGATCCTTTTCTTGTTTTATTAAAAGTAAAGTCGTTACATTTACAATAATTATTGAAATACATAGGTTTTTGATTATAATAAATGTAATCGAACGTGTGTATTTAGTGACGGCTTTAAAAAAGGAGACTTATAAATGGATAAAGCTAGACTTCAATCATTTTGTCTGACACTACCCGGAACGACACATGATTACCAAGTAGACTGGCAAGCAGATCGTTATCATATTGGCGGGAAGATGTTTGCAATGATGGGAGGAGACTCTCAAAGAAAGCCAATTATCACTTTAAAATGCGAACCTACTCGTGCTGAAGAATTAAGAGAAACCTATCAAGGCATTATTCCTGGGCATTATATGAATAAAACACACTGGAACTCTATTTATTTTGATTCAAATCTATCCGATGATTTTTTAGAAAATTTAATTCTACATTCCTACAATTTAGTTTTTGAAAAACTGACAAAAAAAGTCCAAAACCAAATCATTCCAAAGTAGTTTTTAAGTTCGACACTTTTTTTGCTTCATAGTTTATTTTCTTGAAATCCCTTAAGTTTATTGAAAAAAATGTTGTTATGGAAATATATCTAAATGGACTGGATAATTAGATTAATACTTATCCTACATTTGAAAGAGTACTATGCTCTTTCTTTTTTATTTTTCTATTCCTATGTCGCAGTTTGTGTCTACACCGAAACACACATTTTATTGATAGAATCACTTTTAATTCATCTATCCTAACCATATAATTAAATTAATCACTGAAAGGAGGATGAAAAATGAACCATAATACTTTGAACCAACGGCATAAAGAGCATAATGAGCGCGTTAGAGCATTCCATAAAAATCACGAAATTCAGATACAACGTGGTGAAAACGTGAACGGATTGTTAGCTATATGGGAAAGATTTTTTTATAACAAAGTAATCGTTCCTTTAAAAACTGTGAAATAAATTCTTATATTTCTGTTCCATTTCGGAGCAGTTTTTTTTGAAAATTCTTAAGCAACACAATGCTTATTCAGTTGCATAACATAGTCGAACTGCGCATCAACACATTAATGATTCAACAGAAAATGGTATACTAAAAAGGTAAGTCGGAATTTTCTTGAAAATATCTAAAATATTTACAAGAAAAGGTAGTGATACAATGTATACCGAAGAAGAACAACTTTCTAAAGCATTGAAATCCATCGCACGAAACGAAGATATCAAGGCATACATACAAAACTCAAAAGAACTTTATCCTCTCTTTATGAAAGCTGCAACACGATTTGTGTCGGGCCAAATACGAGCAGATGGACTGGCACGAATTTCCATGTTTACCCAAATGGGTTATCAAGTATCCATCGAGTATATCGGTGAAAACACACGCTCAGAAAAGGAATGTATCTTAGCAAAAAATGAATTTATCGAACTGATAAACGAAATTGGTGCTAAAAAAATGAAATCAACCGTTTCATTCGATCTATCACATTTAGGTATGTCAATCTCAGATGCTCTTGCAACTAAACACTTGGAAGAAATCGCACAACAAGCACAACAATACGATATCCAGCTCATGATTAGCATGGAGGAGTCAGAAAAGACCGATCAGATTCTTAACATATATAAAACACTGTCACCGATGTATGCTAATCTCGGTATAACATTACAAGTACACTTATTACGTTTTCAATCTGACCTGCATGAATTACTTAAATTCCAAGGGAAAATCCGCTTAGTAAAAGGGGCTTATCAAGAAAAGGAAGGTACGTATATCCCACGATCTGTAGAACTAGATAAGCGTTACGTTGATTTTGTTATGGCTTGTGTAGCGAGCAGCCATCCTCTGTCGATAGCTACACATGATGAAAAACTAGTAACAGTACTCAAAGAAAAAGGTCTACTTGCCAATCCGTATACTGAAATAGAAATGCTAGATGGTGTTCGTCCAGATTTACTTAAATCATTGAGAGATGAAAATCTACAGACACAGGTGTACGTCACGTATGGAACGGAATGGTACTTGTATCTTGCGCACCGCATTGCAGAGCATCCACCAAATCTGTATACTTTTGTGTCTGATATGATTGAGTCAAAAAGCTTACAGACATCCCTTTATGAATAAAAAGGAGTATGAATATTTTAAAGGTAGAATGTTTTTCTCTGCCTTTTTTGTTTCGCAGTTTGTGTCTACTATTCATTAATTTTCGATGTTGTTTATCAATACTCTTGAAACATCATCTATGCGGATGTTATGTAGATTCTGCAATGCTGTCGAACTCATGGCCATCGACCATGACCTTCTTGTTGCCGTATATCGATTTTATTTACCCTTAGTTGCACAAACAGGACCAACCCTTAGCAATGCTTTTCTTGCTTTTTAACGGGCGGTTACAAACTGGACAATTCACGACCTCACCGCCGATGCTTTAGCTAGTTCAATTTTCAATTCCTCATAAGTTAATAGATCAATAGATAAACCGGTATAGGAATGATGGATACCCATATCTTTTAACCTAGATAAGACAAACTTCCTTTTCATTTCATTTTGAGATTGAACAGCTTGGTAAAGTAATCCCATCAAGCACCCTTCCTTTCCAACTATGGATTTCTTGCACTTCAAATCCAAGACTTAGATTTCTCATCTAGTAAAATCAAAATGTATAAAACATTAAATTATGACGTCAACCAAATAGAAAAAAGGTTTGGACCACCTAAAACTGAAACACCCTACAGGAAAGTATTAATAAATAATGATCTTTCAACTTTGTTGTCTAAACATCTTATTAAGCAAAAAGAAATTAAATTGAAATTAGCAGACAGATACCATAATGAAACGAATCTTGTGTTTGACCGTGGAGACCGTCTTCCCTTTGCTAAATCCACATTACAAAGATCATTTAATCGGATATGCAAAAATGCCGGAATTTTAAAACATATAACTATTCACGGATTACGACACACGCACGCAGTTTTGCTTCTTGAATCCGGGGATAGCTTAAAAGAAGTCCAAGAACGTTTGGGTCATAAATCGATTCAGACTACTGCGGATGTATATGTACACGACTCTAAAGTTTTGGAAGTAAGAAGCGTTGATAATTATTCAAAATACATGGATTATGAACAAAAGAAATATGAAATAAAATGAAATGTGGTCAAAATGTGGTCAATTGGAATTTTACCGAGTATTCCACAATAAATATAAAAGCCTTGGTTACTGATAAACTCAGTAATACCAAGGCTTTCATTTGATTAATACATGTTCATGTATTGCTCACGTTCCCATGGGTGAACTTGCGTTCTAAACATATCCCACTCAATCTCTTTTGCTTCAATGAAGTGTTCTAATAAGTGATCACCTAGAGCGTCCATAATCACTCCATCTTCTTTTAATTTTTCCAATGCAGCAAATAATGTTGCAGGAAGATCTACGATACCATTTTCTTCGCGTTCTTCTTTAGTCATTACATAAATGTTACGGTCAATCGGAGCTGGTGGAGTCATTTTATTCTTAATCCCATCAAGACCTGCTTTCAGTATGACAGCAAGTGCTAAATACGGATTAGCTGCTGGGTCAACACTTCGTACTTCAACACGAGTGCTTATTCCACGAGAAGCCGGAATACGTACAAGTGGGCTACGGTTTTGAGCTGACCACGCAACATAGCAAGGTGCTTCATAACCCGGTACTAAACGTTTATACGAGTTAACGGTTGGGTTCGTTACAGCAGTGAAGTTCGGAGCATGCTTAATGATCCCTGCAATGAATTGTTCAGCTGTTTCACTTAATTGAAGGTTACCTGATTTGTCATAGAATGCATTCTCACCATCTTTAAATAAAGATACGTTACAGTGCATACCAGATCCACTTACTCCGAACAGTGGTTTTGGCATAAATGTTGCATGCAAACCATGTTTACGAGCAATTGTTTTTACTACAAGTTTGAACGTTTGAATATTATCACAAGCACTCACGGCATCTGCATATTTAAAATCGATTTCATGCTGACCTGGTGCTACTTCATGGTGAGAAGCTTCTATTTCAAAGCCCATTTCTTCTAGTTCAAGTACGATATCACGACGGCAATTTTCACCTGAATCTGTTGGTGCAAGGTCGAAATAACCACCTCTATCATTTAATTCAAGTGTAGGTTCACCATTAGCATCCAATTTGAATAGGAAAAATTCTGGCTCTGGTCCAAGATTAAACTCTGTAAAGCCCATTTCTTTCGCTTCAGCTAAGACTCGTTTCAGATTGGTACGTGGATCACCACTAAAAGGAATTCCTTCTGTCGTATATATATCACAGATTAAACGTGCAACTTTCCCTTTTTCTGAAGTCCACGGAAAAATCACCCATGTATTAAGGTCTGGTTGTAATAACATATCAGATTCTTCGATACGCACAAATCCTTCAATTGAAGAACCATCGAACATCATTTTATTATCTAGTGCTTTATTTAACTGACTTACTGGGATTTCTACGTTTTTAACTGTTCCTAGAATATCCGTAAATTGGAGTCGAATATATTTCACATTTTCCTCTTTGGCCAAACGAATAATATCTTCACGAGTATACTTTACCATGAACAACTTCCTCTCTAAATTCTGTTTTTTGATTTTATTTAATGAAAAAACCTAGACATATCTCCTTGACGCAGCGTTGTGCGATGTCTGCCACCATGCAAAAGTTCTGATTTTAAAAGCTTCCGCAATTCTCCATCACTGAGATCTTTCTTGATTTCTTCTGACTTCTGAATCGGTTCGTTTGGAACAAGTTCCGTTTCATTTACAAATAAAAGTTTCTTAATACCGGCTAAGTTGACACCTTGTTCTAGTAGATCTTTAATCTCTAAGAGACGATCTATGTCATTCAAGGAAAACAGTCGCCTATTTCCTTCTGTTCTCATAGGAGTAATTAATTGATGCTCTTCGTAATAACGAATTTGACGAGCGGACAATTCGGTAAGCTGCATGACAATTCCAATTGAGAAAAGAGGCATCGAACGCCGAATGTTGCTACTACTCATCTTCAGCATCCTCCTTATTGGTTTTCTTATTTATATTATATTAAATGTTAGATTTATTGTCAATCATATGTTACATTTCCTAACACGTTTTTATTTTAGTTTTTTTATAACAGAATTGCTCATAAAAAGTTTTGCAACCCATTCGTATGAAGACGCAATTTCACACGCTTTCCATCATAACCTTCCCCTAAATCAATTTCTTGTCAATCAAGGAATCTACCGCTGTTAGCACAGCAATTTTTACATGTTCGTACGTTAACCCACCTTGAACATACGCTACATACGGTGGGCGAGTAGGACCATCTGCTGTCAATTCAATGCTTGCCCCTTGAATAAATGTACCTGCTGCCATAATAACATCATCAACATATCCCGGCATATAATTCGGATAAGGTGTAACATGAGAATTGATCGGTGAGGCATATTGGATCGCTTGACAAAACGCCACCATTTTATCCTTATCATCAAATTGAACAGATTGAATTAAATCTGTTCGCTTGGCATCCCATCTCGGTGAGGTATTCATACCCAACATTTCAAGTAATGCTGATGTAAAAACCGCACCCTTTAAAGCTTGACCGACTACATGAGGTGCGAGAAAGAAACCTTGATACATTTCTTGAAGGCTATAAAGAGAGGCTCCTGCTTCCGCTCCAATACCTGGCGACGTTAAACGGTAGGAACACGCTTCAACATATTCTTTTTTTCCGACGATATAGCCGCCCGTTTTTACAAGGCCACCACCTGGATTTTTTATTAAAGAACCTGCAATTAAATCCGCACCTACATGACAAGGCTCCTTATCTTCAACAAACTCCCCATAACAGTTGTCAACAAAAACAACTAGGTTAGGGTTAATATCTTTTACAAACGATATCATTTCTTCAATTTCAGATATCATAAAGGATGGCCGCGTTGCATATCCTTTCGAACGTTGAATACCAATCATCTTTGTTTGAGGAGTAATTGCTTTTTTCACAGCATTGAAGTCTATTCCCCCTTCATCCGTTAACATAACAGAATTATAATCAATATTAAATTCTTTTAATGAACCGATTCCCGTACCACGAATCCCTACTATTTCTTCTAATGTGTCATAAGGCTTGCCTGTTATGTATAATAGCTCATCTCCCGGCCGTAGAATACCAAACAATGCAATGGAAATCGCATGAGTTCCGGAAATGATTTGCGGTCGTACTAGACCTGCTTCTCCACCAAATACCTCACTATAAATTTTTTCTAATGTATCTCTTCCATAATCATCATATCCATACCCTGTAGTAGGAATAAAATGCGAATCACTTACTCTATTGCTTTGGAAGCTTTGTAAAACACGAAACTGGTTTAGCTCCATCATCGTATGAATATCTTGGTGTATTGGGGCTATTTGAGCTTCAGCCTGTTCTGTTAATTTTTTAAGTCTATCTCCATTCGTTAAATGCTGATACATGTTGAGTCTCCTTCTTATTCCAATCATTAAAATCAGATTTTTAAGATAAAGTAGTGATGAATGTCCTAATCATAACAAATGAACATCCCCTTTCACAATTCATCCTAATAAAACAGTCATGAGCATCCTGAATCCAACTAAAGCGTAAAAAAAGATTCAGGTTCTCAAATTGCATCATCTTATAAAGGTGGTGGCGCGAAGCTAATTTTGCGAAGTCCCGCCCCTTTTCCACAGAAAAGTCGTTAATAATCATAACACCTTCTAAGCTTGTTAGCAGTAGAAAACTCTTGAAAAACCAGTGATTTCTGCTAAAATCAGATAGGTTGTCATAAAATAGAATAATGAAAGAACAGCGAGGAATTTCGATGACATGGGAAATATTAACAATAATTGGCACAATTGCTTTTGCTATAAGCGGCGCAATTATTGCGATGGAAGAAGAATATGATATATTAGGCGTTTATATTTTGGGAGTCGTCACCGCTTTTGGCGGGGGAGCCTTACGAAATCTATTAATTGGTGTTCCCGTTTCCGCGTTATGGGATCAAGGCACAAACTTTATTATTGCAATAGTATCTATAACGATTGTATTTCTCTTCCCCAAAAATTTATTAAAACATTGGAAAACATGGGGCAATTTCACTGATTCAATTGGGCTCTCAGCTTTTGCCATTCAAGGAGCACTTTACGCCATTGACTTAAATCGGCCTTTAAGCGCCGTTCTCGTAGCTGCCGTACTTACAGGTTGTGGCGGCGGAATGATTCGAGATTTATTAGCGCATAGAAAACCGCTTGTTTTGAAGGATGAAATATACGCTTTATGGGCAATTATTTGTGGCCTTTTCATAGGTCTCAACAGTTCTATAGAACCTTGGCAGTTATATAGCTTATTCCTTGCGATTACAGCATTAAGAGTTCTTTCCTACTCGTACAACTGGAAACTTCCGGCAAGGAATATTAAACAATACAACTGATTGTTAGTATGTTATATAAGGTGAATTTAAATGAATTAGGGCTGCACTTTAGGCATTTCTCATCTCCTAAAAGCAGCCCTTTTCTAATAATCATCAAGAATATTGTTTTCTTTTAGACAATTTTCAATTAGTAAATCGGGTTTACTTTTATCTCACGCTTAACAGACAGTATCCCCTCAAGCTTATGAGGAACAAAGAAGATAGGTAGGGGACAAACTGCCCATAAAGGTTCGTTTGGTGAGACACAGTGAAACTTACCTTTGTGGTTTTCAAAAGATATAGTTGAGGCCACAGGAAGTGGGTCACACAGACATTGCCGCAGGACGCGGCGTACTTTTTAGTCTATGATTCGTAGAGTCGCTTTATCGAAGCGTAGCGGAGATATTAGCGACTCTACAACGGGACTAACAATCAGTGGGGATGAAGAAAAACCCCGCTGATTGAAGTTTCACTTTATCTATTCTTCGTCTTCTTCAAAAACAAGATCTTGACTCCTTAAGGTCACAAGGTCTCCTCGATCATATGAATCTTCAAGCAATAATCGCATCGCTTGTGACCGTATTGATTTTTCAATAATATTTCGAACATAACGCCCATTTGAAAAAGACACCAATCTCGGATCGGCCTTGATTATGATTAAATGCTCCTTCAATTTACGTTCCGCATCCCTGCTAAGTACATATTCCCGATCATCGATCATTCTTTGTCCGATTTCCATCAATTGTTCAATCGAATAATCCGGAAAGTCTACCACAATAGGAAATCTTGAATGAAGACCAGGATTCAGGGTTAGGAAATGATCCATCTCCTTTGAATAACCGGCAAGGATTAATATGAATTCGTGCTGACGATCTTCCATATGCTTTACAAGCGTATCAATCGCTTCTTTCCCAAAATCCTTTTCTCCTCCTCTACCAAGAGAATAAGCTTCATCAATAAACAGGATTCCGCCGATTGCTTTTTTAATTAAATCACGAGTTTTTTGAGCTGTATGCCCAATATACTCGCCTACAAGATCCGCTCTTTCCACTTCAATTAAATGACCTTTAGATAAAACATTCATCTTATGGAACAGCCTGCCGATTAACCTAGCTACTGAAGTTTTCCCTGTTCCTGGGTTACCTTTAAACATCATATGAAGAGCTTGCCGTCCGGCCTTCAACCCCCGCTCTTCCCGTTTCTTGTTTACATAAATCCATGCGTATATTTCTTTAATCATCCGTTTCATTTCATCCATCCCGACCAATACTCCTAGTTCCTCTTCCATTTCTTTCAGCGCTATATGTTGAGGAGGAATATCTTGATCGTGTCTTTCACGTATCGGCGGATCCTTCGGTATAGGCTTCCGCTTTTGTCCATTTAAGACAATATTAATCTGTCCGTTATTTTTTTTACGGATCGGTTGTTCCAATGTATTCACCTCTCATAGAACGATTAGAAATGACAAACTCTCATAACGTTCGCCAATTATTTTGTTTTTCCATAATTAAATGAGAATCATGTCATTTCCTGCGCTTTCCCGAGAAATAATCCCTCATTTATTTATATTCATGAACGAGTTATATCAGTAGTATTTGTTAAAAATAGTACAGCACAACAAAAGAGCAAACATAAGAAAAGCCAAGAAGGTGTGTTTATCCTTCTTGAAGCTTATTATCTTTTCTTCTACAGCTTTATCGGGTACTGGAACTAGAAAGACTAGACCTTCGTGGGGCTTCAATACGAAAAATGAAGCACGCGACTTGGATCAAACACCCCATTTTAACGAACTACAACCCCACCACAGCTATATTTTCTAGACCAAATAAAAATACCCACTTAAAAACAGAAGAATGGTTCTGTTTTTAAGTGGGGATCGTTGTACGTATAATTTCATTTATTCTTTTGCTTCAAAATCAATTTGCACATTTTTTTGTGGAGCGAAAGTGGAAATCGCATGTTTAAAGACCAACTGCTGCTTTCCTTCAGATTCAAATAAAACGGTAAAGTTATCGAATCCTTTAACAAGTCCTCTAATTTGAAAACCATTTAATAAAAAAACAGTCACATATGTACTATCTTTTCTTAACTGATTTAAAAATTGATCTTGAATATTTACTTGTTTCATCATTATTCCTCCTCATTCTCTCTATGTATTACATATTCGCGTTAAGTGATAGCTTTCCTGCTATATATGTGGATATTTCTTCAGAAACAAATGAATTATTTCCCTGTTCCTGCACCTCATACCATTTTACATCCATTTTATTACGAAACCAAGTAAGTTGACGCTTAGCGTAGCGTCGTGAATTTTGTTTTAATGCTTCAACTGATTCATCGATCGTTAACCTATCATCGAAGTAATCGTATAATTCCTTATATCCAATTGCCTGTATCGACTGACAATCTCTCAAACCTTGTTCATGAAAGCTCTTTACTTCTTCCATTAATCCCTGTTCCACCATAACATCAACGCGGTGGTTAATACGCCGATAAAGTGCTTCACGGTTCATCGTCAAGCCGATAAGAGCTGTATCATACTTTAATTCGGATGTTTGCTTTTCGAGTTGATTAGACATCGTGATTCCTGTGCAATAATAAATTTCCAACGCTCGAATAATGCGCCTAATATTGTTAGGATGAATTCTCTCAGCACTTTCAGGGTCAATTGACCGAAGCTTCTCAATAAGAGGTTCAATTCCATCTGTTTCCACAATAGATTCTAGCCTTTTTCTATATTCTAAATTAGAAGGGGCCTCTGAGAATTGATAGTCATAAATTACAGATTGAATGTACAAACCTGTACCTCCAACAATAATCGGCAGTTTACCACGCTTCTGAATATCTGCAATTGCCTGATTCGCTTGTTCTTGAAAATCAGCCGCACTAAATGATTCATTTGGTTCTTTAATATCTAGCAGAAAGTGAGGGATGCCCTCCATTTCGTTAGGTGTTATTTTGGCTGTTCCGATATCCATCCCTTTATAAACTTGCATAGAATCTCCACTTATAATTTCACCATTAAAACGCTTCGCCATTTCTATACTCAGTTTTGTTTTCCCAACTGCTGTTGGGCCGATAATGACAAGTAACTTATTGTTCTCTTGTTCCAAAACATCCACTGCCTTATTTAAGTTTTACTTTTCATACATTTAAAGCAGTCAAACATCATTCATCATAGACAAATGATAAATCGTTTATACCTATTAAACGCACGTAAAGTTATTTTCTCCAGACTGCATACACTAAATTAGTCTTACCTTTATAAACTACATCACACGTTTAAACATCTTCTCCATGTCATAGCCTGAGTAATGAATAATAATCGGCCTGCCGTGAGGGCATGTAAAAGGATCAGATGATTGTCTGAGTTCATCCAAAAGTGCTTGAATTTCATCATTGCGAAGATGGCGATTGGCTTTAATGGAAGCCTTACAACTCATGAGGATGGCTGCTTCTTCACGAAGTTTCCTTATATCCACTTTTTTCATAGATAAGAGTTGTTCAATCATTTCTTCGATTATTTCCTGTTCAATTCCTTTAGGGAACCATTGCGGATGAGCTCGTACAATGAAGGAATTGTATCCAAATTCCTCCAGGAAAATCCCGACTCTTTCCAACTCTTCCGTATTCTCATTAATGCGAATGCACTCGTCATTAGAAAATTCCAATGTAATAGGGACGAGCATTTCCTGGAGTTCATTTTCAACACGACCCACTTTTTCTGAAAAATACTCATACTTAATTCGTTCTTGGGCAGCATGTTGATCAATAATATACAGGCCATTTTCATTTTGGGCAAAGATATACGTTCCATGCATTTGACCGATCGGATAAAGAACAGGCACTCTTGGCACATCTTTCGCAATGATTTCAGCCCCATCAGAAAATACCGCATTCATATTTGTTTCACAATGAAATTCAGTCGGTGAGTCCTCATCTGCTGCTTCATGACTCACTCTATCTTCTTGGTATGGTTGAAAGACTCTTATTTCTTCATGTAGATTATCGGGATATGCTCTGTCAAGTTGCAAAGCAGACTCATCACGAATATACGACTGACCACTGATTTGATGATTTTCCCCTTCATTCCTCAACGTTTCTTTTATAATCGTTGAGTCTTTTTTTGCACTTTCAAGTATTTCATTCCCCTTTTGATCGACATGTCCTAGGTCTAGTGACGTTTGCTCACTTTTCAACTGTTCTTTTTGTATTGGAGCGAATCCACTTGGAATTAATGCTCTTTCCTTAAAGGCTGATTTTATTGTTTCAGTGACAAGCTGGTTCAACTCTTGTTCTTTACTCAATCTCACTTCCATTTTTGCAGGATGTACATTGACATCGACTAATATTGGATCCATTTGAATAGATAGAAGAACTATAGGATATCTACCGATTGGAAGTAGCGTATGAAAACCTTCCGAGATTGCTTTTGCCAATGGATAGTTTTTGATAAATCTTCCATTTATCATCGTTGAGATATAATTTCTGGATGCACGAGTAATCTCCGGTAAAGCAAGATAGCCTTGAATGGTGAAGTCTAATGATTCACTAGTAATTGGGATCATCTTCTTCGCAATATTAATCCCATAAATGGCAGCAAGAACTTGTCGAACATCACCATTGCCGTTCGTATGGAGCAATCTTTTCCCATTATGTGTAAGTTGAAAAGAGACTTCTGGATGGGATAGAGCAAGCCGGTTGACGACATCTGTAATATTCCCTAGCTCCGTATGGATGGTTTTCATATATTTCAAACGTGCAGGCGTGTTATAAAACAAATCAGAAACGAGCAGATCCGTGCCTTTTCTACTGGAATGGGCGGATAACTCTTTAATAAGTCCCCCCTCAAGCATAATCTTCGTTCCCGGTCCGTCTCCTGTGCTTGTTTTCAGTTCAAATTTAGAAACGGATGCAATACTTGGGAGCGCCTCACCACGAAACCCCAAAGTACGAATCCTGAATAGATCATTTTCATCTTTGATTTTACTAGTCGCATGGCGATGAAATGCCTTTTTTACATCCTCTGGAAGAATCCCATCACCATTATCAATAATCCGAATTGAGGATAACCCCGCTTCTTCAATTTCAATTTCAATGATTGAGCTGTTCGCATCAATCGCATTTTCCGCAAGTTCTTTGACAACTGATGCAGGTCGTTCAACTACTTCACCAGCAGCGATTTTATTCGATAACGCTTCATCGAGTTGGACAATGTTTCCCAAGTTATCACCTCACATTTATTTTAGTTTTTTTTGCAGTTTATAAAGCATATTTAGTGCATCAAGTGGTGTCATGTCCAATATTTCTACTTTTTTTAGATCCTCAAGTACTTTAATTTCTTTTGAAGAAGAGACCTTCTCCTCTGAAGGCAACGCCTGTTCAAAAAATGATAATTGAGCTTCATTTGCTGATTCTTGTTTAGGTTGATTATTTGCTTCGTAAACAATCTCAGAGCTGGCTGCTTGTGGGACAGCTAATGTATTTCCTTGTTCAAGCTGTGAAAGAATGACGTTTGCACGGTTGATCAACGCCTCTGGCAATTGAGCAAGCTTTGCTACATGGATTCCGTAACTTTTATCTGCAGGACCTTCTTTTATTTTATGAAGAAATACAACATGGCCATTTTGCTCAACAGCACTTACATGAACATTTTTCAATTTTGGTAGTTCTTCATCTAAAACGGTCAGTTCATGATAGTGAGTCGAAAAGAGCGTCTTCGCTCCTATTTCTCCATGAATATATTCAATGATCGCTTGAGCAAGTGCCATACCGTCATATGTGCTTGTACCGCGGCCTATTTCATCAAATAATATTAAACTATCTGCAGTCGCATTCGTAATGGCATTCCTTGCTTCTAACATTTCAACCATAAAAGTACTTTGCCCAGAAATTAAATCATCTGCAGCCCCAATCCGGGTAAACACTTTATCGAATATCGGTAATATCGCTTCGTCTGCCGGAACATAACAACCGATTTGCGCCATAATAGACGTTAAGGCAATCTGACGCATATACGTACTTTTCCCCGACATATTCGGACCTGTAATAAGCAAAACTTCTCTTTCAGTGTCCATATAGCAGTCGTTAGGGACATATTCCTGTGATTGCAATACTTTCTCAACGACTGGATGTCGACCATTCTGCAATACAATCTTTCTATCATCTGAAAACGCAGGTTTTACATAATGCCGTTCTTCACTTATCGTCGCAAAGCATTGTAGCACATCTAGCTCACTGACTTGTTTAGCCAGAGCTTGCAAACGTGGGATAAATTCTTTAACACGCTCACGAATCCCGATAAACAGATCATATTCAAGCCGTATGCTGTTTTCTTCAGCCTGAAGAATCAATGCTTCTTTTTCTTTTAATTCAGGAGTGATAAACCGCTCTGCATTCGATAAGGTTTGTTTCCGTTCATAACGGGAATCATCCAGATTCTGAAGATTTGCTCGCGTTACTTCAATATAGTAACCAAACACTCGATTATAGCCGATTTTCAACGATTTAATCCCGGTTTTTTCTCGCTCTTCTCGTTCAAGCGTAGCAATCCATGTCTTCCCATTCCGACTAGCATCACGGTATGTATCCAATTCCGCGTGAAACCCGTCTTGAATGAAATTCCCTTCTTTTATCGAAAGTGGTGGATTATCAATGAGTGATGTTTCCAATAAATCGGTCAGCTCTTCGCAAGGATCAATTGCTTCAGATAGCAAAGCCATATCTTCATTTTCAATACTAGCAATAATGTCACGTATATTCGGGAGCTGTTTCAGCGAACGCTTTAACTGAATTAAATCCCTTGCATTGACATTGCCAAACGCGACCCGACCAGCTAATCTTTCCAGATCATATACTTCTTTTAAACGCTCGCGAAGGTCTTGCCTTTCAAAATAATGACGAATAAGTGTTTCAACAAGATTGCTTCTATGACCGATTTGGGCCCTGTCAATTAAAGGGCGATCAATCCATTGCTTGAGCATCCTTCCACCCATCGCTGTTTTTGTTTCATCGAGTAGCCATAAAAGGGAACCTTTCTTGCCTTTACCACGAATCGTTTCGGTGAGTTCTAAATTTTTTTTAGAATAATAATCCAACTTCATATAATGATCCGTTTCATAGGACTGCACAATTTGCAGATGATCTAGGCTTCTTTTCTGAGTCCGAAATAAATAATGCATCAGTCTTGATGCCGTCTTTTTACTCTTTTGATCCTCTAGATTTGTTAATAAGTTTGAAAACTGATCGTTTACATCGATTTGATCTTCGTAAGAAAGTGCAGAAACACCTCGATCCTTCAGCTGCTTTTGCCGAGCTTCTTGGAAATTAGCTTCTAACACGACCTCCTTCGCCCCAACGATCGCTAATTCATTAAACACGCTATCAAAAGAACCATTCGTAATAGTAACCTTACTTTCCCCAGTTGTTAAGTCAGCATAGACAAATCCGAATGTCCCATCGAAAAAATCAGTGATAGAGGCAATGTAATTATTTTCTTTCTCATCCATCCCTTTACCATCCATTTTCGTACCTGGCGTTATTAATTGGACTACTTCGCGACGAACGACTCCTTTTGCTTGCTTAGGGTCTTCAGTTTGCTCACAAATTGCGACTTTATATCCTCGCTCTATTAAAACATCTATATAAGAAGCTGCAGAGTGATAAGGGATTCCGCACATTGGAATACGGTCTTCACTACCACCACGGCTTGTCAACGTAATTTCGAGTTCTTGTGAAGCATGTACGGCATCTTCAAAAAACATTTCATAAAAATCGCCTAAACGAAAAAATAAAAAGGCATCTTGATACTCTGCCTTAATTTTTAAATATTGTTGCATCATCGGCGTATTCGCTGCCATTGTTTCAAAACCTTTCCTGCTAAGATCTTTGTTTGGATTCATTATAACATACGGCCCCTGCTGGTTTCACGTATACTCTTTTGGAAAAGCGTCAAGCAAAAATTTCAAATCATTTTATTTACAATAAAAAATAGCAACATTTTTCCATAATGGAACCGGATGAACGATTGCACATCCGGTCTGATTGCAGGTGCTAAAGTTTAATCCTTGGATTTATTCATCTTCAAATTCGTCTAGAAAATCTGGATCTAGATCTTCGAAATCATCGTCTAAATCTGAATACCAGTCATCATCATCACAGCCATGTGGATTAACAGCAACACAAACCTTCGTCTCTCCAATGACTTCCACAAAGAATTCCCGTTCCACATGAACAATGATTTTTTGTCCACATGGAGAAATGCAGGCTTCAATGCAATTTGGCTGTTGTACAGCTTTTGCTATAACATCTTGATCATCATGGCAATCAGGATCACGATATTTCAACGAGATAAAGTCACAATACGTAACCTTTTCTGTGACGACTTCGGTTTTTGTATTATGATTATACGAATACCAAACGTTAATCTCGTAGCTGCCGCGAATTTCTACCTTCTTGCCAATTTTCTCTGCTTCGTACTTATGGTTGATGATCCAACAGCCTAGAATGCTTGTGGGATGATGAGCCGGGCAAATGGTGTGTTGGGACTTCGTAAATTTTCGTCCTTTTGCCACCACCGCTTTCGTTATAATCTCTCTATAGTGTGACATGCTAGCGAACCCTCCTCATACAGTTTCCATTCATCCTATGCGTGTAAAAAGTCTAGTGTGCAAGTTATTTTGATTTAGAAACTGGATGTAATTAGTTTTTAACCTACACTAGTCTATGCGTCCCCATAGGGATATGTGTCATAGCTTGTTGGAGTCGGTAGATAGCAAGAATTAGTAATGATATCACGCTTTTTTCAGGTAAAAGAAAGAGGATGTCCCTTAATTGGGGCATCCTCTCTGTCTTATTTATGAACAACCATTACCACCTGCGCGCACTTTAGAACCCGTTTCGCCACTTAATAGATCGCCTTCAGTCGTTTCAATAATAATATCTGTTACTCGATTAGAAATCTGTGAAGCAACCATTTGTAATAAGTCGTTTACGTCCACCTGTGACTGCTTGAATTCCTGAACAATTGGTAAATCATCCAATTCTTCTTCAATTGCGGTAAGTTTGCTTTGTGTTTGTTGATAAGCCTTCTCTTTTCCGTAATTTTGGAAATTCACAGCTTGCTTTTGCAGACTTTTCATGCTCGCAATCATTTCACGCACTTTCTGATTTTCATTAATTTGCGCTTCTGCACGTTTGAAAAAGTCAACTTCATCTGTTTCTGCAATCATTTTCGCTAGATCTGCTGCTTTAGCTAGAATTTCATCTTTTGTAAAGTTCGCCATCTTTATTCCCCTTTGACCGCTGCCACTTCTTCAACCATATCACCTTTTAACGACCATGTTTTCGCTTCGATCACTTTCACTTTCACAATTTGGCCAATTGCAGATTTAGGTCCTTTGAAGTTGACTAGTTTATTTTTCGTCGTATATCCGGCTAAAACGTCTGGATTATTTTTACTTTCACCTTCGACAAGCACTTCAACAATTTGACCTTCATATGTCTTCATTTTTTCAGCAGACGATTCGTTTACAAGTGCATTCAATCGTTGCAAACGCTCTTTTTTGACTTCCATCGGTATATTATCCTTCATTTTCGCAGCTGGAGTCCCTTCACGAGGTGAATAAATGAACGTATACGCCGCATCGAATCCGACTTCACGGAACAATGATAACGTTTCTTCGAATTGTTCATCTGTTTCATTTGGGAAACCAACAATAATATCCGTTGTTAATGTAGCGTTTGGAATCGCTGCTTTAATTTTTCTTACAAGCTCCAAATACTGTTCTCTCGTATATTTACGAGCCATGATTTTCAAAATATCACTGCTTCCAGATTGGACGGGTAGATGGATATGTTCAAGTAGATTGCCACCTTTTGCAAGAACTTCAATTAAATGATCATCAAAATCTCGCGGATGGCTTGTTGTGAATCGAACACGCGGTATATCAATCTTGCGTATTTCGTCCATAAGGTCTCCTAGACCGTATTCGATATCTTCCAAATCTTTCCCATAAGCATTTACGTTTTGCCCAAGTAAGGTGACTTCCTTATAGCCCTGTGCTGCAAGATGACGCACTTCTTGAATAATTTCTTCAGGGCGGCGACTTCTTTCTTTCCCTCTTGTATACGGAACAATACAGTAGGTACAGAATTTATCACAACCGTACATAATATTAACCCAAGCCTTGGTTTTCCCTTTACGGACTTTAGGAAGATTTTCGATCACATCTCCTTCTTTAGACCATACTTCAATGACCATTTCCTTAGACATATAGGCATCATGTAAAATATGAGGCAAGCGATGGATGTTATGTGTACCAAAAATCATATCTACGAAACCATGCTTCGATAGAATTCGATTTACAACTGATTCTTCTTGTGACATACAGCCACATACACCAAGTAATAAATCCGGCTTTTCCAGTTTCAATGATTTTAAATGTCCGAGTTCCCCAAATACTTTATTCTCAGCATTTTCTCGGATTGCACATGTATTAAGCAAGATTACATTGGCATCGTCAACTGTGTCAGTTGCTTCATACCCTAATGCCATAAAAATACCAGCCATAACCTCTGTATCATGTTCATTCATTTGACAGCCGTAAGTACGAATAAAAAACTTACGACCCTCGCCCATTCCACTTAATTGTTCTGGGATGGCAAATTGATCATATTTCACTTCTTCTTTGCCGCGCTTTTTCGCTTCCTTCAAGGAAGGTGGAACATATACAGCTTGGAAATATTTGCTGTAGTCCTTTTCGGATTTTTTGTCCGCTGGCTTTTCAGCAGTTATTTGTTGCGTTTCCAGGCGTTGTTTTTCGTTCAAGAATATCCCCTCTTTCAATTCCATTTGCATGTACCATTCATACATCCTATTATTCTTGACTTACAACATACCATTTTAAACTATTAAAGGAATTTCAACAATCCTTTATCCTTTTTATTCGGATTTCAGCCACGGATTAAGGATATTCCAAAAGGTTTCACCGCTCCTATCATGTTACTTACGTCTTTAAACTGGCAGTAGTAATTGTTGTAGTCTGCCCCTATCTTATAGGAAACCCCTCTTATTGAATAATCCCAAGCTCTTTTCCAGCTTTTTCAAAAGCTTTCAACGCTAGTTGTAATTCTTCCTTCGTATGCTGAGCCGTTACAATTGTTCGAATTCGGGCCCTTCCTTTTGCTACGGTTGGGAAAGCAATGTCTTGTGCAAAAACTCCATATTGAAGCAATTTATCCGAAAATTGATGAGACAATCCTTCATCGCCAACTATTACAGGTGTTATAGGCGTTTTGCTGTGTCCCGTATTGAACCCTAATGTGTTCAAGCCTTCCTTTAAAAATTCGGCATTATTCCAAAGCTTTTCAATCCTTTCAGGCTCTTCCAACAACACGTCCACCGCCTCCATACAAGCCATAGTTACAGCAGGTGGGTGCGACGTACTGAATAAAAATGGACGGCCCTTATGAATTAAATAATCGATTAATGTTCTTGTGCTTGCAACATATCCACCAAGTACCCCAATTGCCTTACTAAGCGTACCTACCTGAATATGCACTCGGCCATCCAGACCGAAATGGTTAACAGTTCCTCGGCCATTCTCCCCTAATACACCTGATCCATGCGCATCATCAACCATAACCAGCGCATCATATTTCTCCGCCAGTTCGACAATTGCAGGAAGGGGAGCGATATCTCCATCCATCGAAAATACTCCATCTGTGACAATTAGTTTTTTTCGATACTCTTGCGTTTCTTTGAGTGTCTGCTCTAACGATTCCATATCAACATGCTTATATACTTTACGCGTCGCTTTCGTTAATCGGATTCCATCAATGATAGAGGCATGATTCAATTCATCCGAAATAACAACATCTTCATCTGTTAAAATAGCAGAAAGCACGCCCTGGTTCGTTGTAAATCCTGATTGAAATACGAGAGCCGTTTCAGTATGTTTAAACTTTGCTAGTTTTTCTTCAAGTTTATTGTGCATAGTAAATGTTCCTGCGATAGTACGGACAGATCCTGTCCCAGCTCCAAATTGCTCAACTGCAGCCAATGCTGCTTTTTTCAAACGTGGGTGATTGGATAAACCTAGATAGTTATTTGAAGAAAGCTGAATCACGCTTCTTCCTTCAATCATAACTTTTGATCCTTGTTCGGATTCTAATTCAATTAAACTTCGAAATACATCTTGCTTTTGCATAGTATCTAATTCTTTTTGCAAATATTCAAAACCCTTCATCTCTATTCCTCCTGACATATAAGGTGACAATCTATTAATCTGGTTACGGATGTAAAACCACTTTTCCACATTGCCCTTTTATCATTAAATCAAAGCCTTTTGCAAATTCTATTAATGGAAAATGATGAGTAATCAATGGGCCAATATTAACTTGACCTGATGCTAACAAGCTTGAAACCTGATGCCACGTTTTAAACATAAGTCTACCTGTGATTCCTTGCACGGTAATGCCTTTAAATACAATATCCTCGGTTATGTTAATTTCTACAGATTCTGAAGGTAAACTTAATATCGATAAACGGCCACCATTTGTGATCATTTTAAATCCTTGCTTGATAGCTGTTGGATGTCCACTCATTTCGCAAACAACATCGACACCGCTACCATTGGTAAGCTGTTCTACGTAAGCTATTGGATCATGGAGTTTGGAATGAATGGCATGTGTCGCACCCATTTTTTCCGCCAACTTTAATCGATAATCATTTATATCGATAGCAAGAACGGTTGATGCACCTACCGCTTTTGCTACAGCAATCGCCATCAATCCAATCGGACCGCAACCAATAATCGCCACAGTTTTTCCTGCTACATCCCCAGATAATACTGTATGAACCGCATTACCCAACGGCTCTTGAATGGATGCAATATCTACGTGCATACCAATTGGATTTCTCCACAAGTTTCCTTGTGGCAATGCTACATATTCCGCAAAGCATCCTTGTGTATCCACACCTACTATTTTTGTATTTTTACAAATATGAAATTGACTTGTTAAACATTGTAGGCATGCTCCACATACAATATGGGTTTCTGCAGATACAAAATCCCCCACTTTTACACTCGTAACACGGGCACCAATTTCCACTACCTCACCTGAAAATTCATGGCCAAACACATAAGGTGGATTCACCCTTCTCCTTGACCATTCATCCCATGTATAAATATGCACATCCGTACCACATATGGATGTAGCTTTAACTTTTATAAGTACCTCTTCATCATGAATCTTTGGAATGTCGACCGTTTGTATTTCAGCACCATACCCCCGTTTATGCTTGACAATCGCTTTCATTTTTCCATTCATCATGTACACTCTCCCGACATAAAAACAAGGATAATACTTAATACGGATTGTAAAACGACCATATTTTATTCATGTGATTTCATATATTTTACATAAAAATTCATTCATCTGATTAATTCACTCTTGATGTAATGCTTTTCTGCGCTAAAAGCAACTATTGAATTGAATTTCTTTATCGATACTAAGTAAATTGTACTGGCACATTTATCTTATTAACGGGCTGATGCCTGAAACCCACACTACAAAGCACGCATACAATATCTTGTACTGTAGCACTCATATAAAGGAGGGAAACAAATGGGTCAAAAGCATAATTGCGGAATCCGGTCATTTGAAGAAGTTGGCCCGGTTACTTGCTTTAAACCGTGTCATAAATGTTCTTGTAACCAATCCAATCACTCTAAATGCTTCAAACCATGTTCTTGTGATAAGAAGAAAAAGAAAGAAAAATGCCAGTGTTCTACAAAAAACATCGTAGATTCCTCTAATAACAATCATCATCACAATCATCATCACAATCATCATCAAAAAAATTGCTGCTGTTTATTTTCATTCAACTTCTGCTGCCATCGCAGAAAAAATCATTGTGGCTGCCGTAACAATTTCTAATAATGCAGGTTTTTAAAACCGTTTATTATGACAGACTATGAGGTTATAGTCTGTTTTTATGTGATCTTCTTTTTAAATTCAAATTTTAGCATCCCACTAGCATGTTTAATTAACAAAATTGCAAATCAGAAGGAAACTTCTTTACAAAATTATTAAACAATAGATCTTTAACAAAATCAGCTGAGTAGTTCTTTGTGAGGGTATTGATTAATTCATAGTATCCACGATAATTTGTTAAGCCTAAAACTTTATCATCAATTCCATCAAAATCGGAACCAAAGCCAAGACTTTTTTGTCCCCCAAGGCTACCGACATAATCAATATGCTTTAACACATCTGTAATTGTTGCTTTTTTATCTTTTTTTAGAAATTCAGGTACGAATGTGATCCCAATCGGTGCTCCTTTGTTTATCAATGCAGAAATTTGGTCATCTCGAAGATTCCTTCGATGCGGACAAAGTTTATACGCATTCGAGTGAGAAGCAATAATATCATGTGCCCGTTCAATTACATCCCAGAACGCCCGCTCTGATAAATGGGAAACATCCGTCCAAATTTTATACTCATTTAATACTTGAATCACATTTTCACCAAATCTTGTTAAACCCGCTCCTCTTAACTCCTTAGCACCATCTGCCACCATATTCGCGAAATTCCAAGTAAGTCCCACTGAACGAACTCCAAGCCTTAGTAAAGTCTTGAGTTTCAATATGTCTGCACCGATACAGTCACATCCTTCAAGTGTTAAAACGGCTCCAATTTGATCAACTTTAAGATTTTGAATGTCTTCATTCGTACGGATCCATCTTATTTGTGGCAATGAAACGATTTTACTAACAAACAACTCGACCATAGACAAAGCCGCCATAAAACGTAGATCAGGGTGAACTTTTTCAGGTATGTATATGGCAAAGCACTGAACTTTTCCTCCGTTCTCTTTTAATGATTCATATGTTATATCTAACTTGGCTTGATCATGAAAGGAAATAGTCGCGTCACTAAACATTTTCATCAGAACGTCACAATGAGCATCGAATATTTTCATGTTGTGATTCCTTTCCTTTCCTTTCTCTTTTTTATACAGGAGATCAGATAGTTAATAGGCATATTGACGCCATTTCTTCCATAAAAAGAACCTGCTTGGCTATCCAAACAGGAAATTCTGAATTTTATTTTCATCTTGGTTCTATGATCAGTTTTATTGCTGTTCTTTCTTCCCCATCAATCTTAATGTCTGTAAAGGCAGGAATACAAATCAAGTCCATTCCACTAGGAGCTACAAATCCTCTTGCGATTGCTACTGCCTTGACAGCTTGATTTAACGCCCCGGCACCAATAGCTTGTATTTCCGCGGATCCTCTTTCTCTTAGAACCCCGGCTAGGGCGCCTGCTACAGAATTAGGATTAGATTTTGCTGAAACCTTTAATATTTCCATTCCTAGCCCTCCTTGTTTTCCCTTACCTGTTTGAAATGTGGCTCAAAAGGTATGACTCTATCCACTGCTACTATATTCATGAATAAATACAGGTATGACAAGATAGGAAAATAAAGTGAAACTTCTATTAGCGACAGCCTTTTCACTAATGGTTAGTCCCGTTCTACTGTCGCTAAGATCGTAGCAAACACTTCGATCAATCGGGCATTTACGGACAGTTTTCTCTATTAGAATTCTTCAAATTCCCCTACATAAAACCCTAGCATAGAGATGCTACTGTCCGTTAATGCAGGAAAACGTGAAAAACAGCCCGCTTACGCAAGGCTGTTTTAATGATTAATGAAAAAACGGATGATCATCGTTTATTAATAATCGATCTATTTTGTTTGCTTTTCCAGTTTTTTCATCAATCTCTATGATGACTGCACTTAAGATTGTTCTTCCTTCTTTTGGTACTTCAAAACGCACAGGTAGACTTGTTAAGAAACGATGGATGACAGCGTCTCTCTCCATTCCAAGAATACCATCGTACGGACCCGTCATTCCAACATCCGATAAATAAGCTGTGCCTTTTGGAAGAATACGATTATCTGCCGTTTGAACATGTGTGTGAGTACCAACAACTGCAGACACTTTCCCATCGAGGAACCAACCCATCGCCTGTTTCTCACTGGTAGCTTCGCCATGAAAATCAACAAAAATTATCGGTGTACGCTTTCTAGCTTCTTCTACAAGCTCTTCTGCTTTAACGAATGGGCAATCCAAAGCAGGCATAAACGTTCTTGCTTGTAAATTAATCACTGCAATCTCTAATTGATTTAGCTTGATATATTTTATCCCTGCACCTGGGGTTCCTTCTGGAAAATTTGCAGGACGTACTAAATTCTTCGCAGATTCAATAAATTCAAAAATTTCACGGTTGTCCCAAGCATGATTACCAAGCGTCACAGCCTGAGCTCCAGATTCAAGGAATTGCCGATAGATCTTCTCGGTAATCCCGCGACCCCCAGCAGCATTTTCCCCATTAATAATGGTAATTTGCGGTCGATATTTCTCCTTGATTTTCGGTAAATACTCTTTCACCATATCTCTTCCTGGTGAACCGACTACATCTCCAACAAAAAGCAATTTCATAGTTAATTCCTTTCCAAAAACCAAACTTTAATCATTTATTCTTTTCTATTGTACCACATTTCATTTCCTGAACTTTTACGTGGATAACCACTTAGAAAAATCGTCGCCGACCATCCGATACAAAAAACTAGTTATTTTAACATAATCATAATGACAAATACCATAAATCGAGATCTCGACACCAAAATCCATTTTAAATCACTTTTACTTACACTTTAAAAGAAAAACAAAGCGTTGGACCTTAATGGCCCAAACGCTTTGTTTATTTTGCATATTCAACTGCTCTCGTTTCACGTAGCACGGTTACTTTAATATGTCCTGGATAATCTAACTCTTCTTCTATCCGCTTACGGATATCCCTTGCAAGTCGATGTGCCCCCAGATCATCAATTTGTTCTGGTTTTACCATAACTCGTACTTCACGACCAGCTTGAATCGCAAATGATTTTTCCACTCCATCATAGGATTCAGATATCTCTTCCAGCTTTTCGAGTCTTCTGATATAGTTTTCAAGCGTCTCACTTCTGGCACCTGGTCTTGCTGCTGATAAAGCATCTGCAGCAGCGACTAGTACAGAAATAATGGATGTTGGTTCAGTATCACCATGATGAGAAGCGATACTATTGATAACGACTGGGTGTTCTTTATACTTCGTGGCCAATTCTACACCAATCTCTACATGGCTACCTTCTACTTCATGGTCAATTGCTTTTCCGATATCGTGAAGAAGTCCTGCTCGACGTGCAAGTGTTTCGTCTTCACCTAACTCAGCAGCTAATAAACCAGATAAGTGTGCTACTTCTATAGAATGCTTCAAGACGTTTTGACCATAGCTTGTACGGAATTTCAAACGACCCAGAATCTTAATAAGGTCAGGATGCAATCCGTGGACCCCTACTTCAAATGTGGTTTGCTCTCCGATCTCTCGGATGTGCTCGTCCACTTCACGTCTTGCTTTGTCCACCATTTCTTCAATTCGTGCTGGATGGATACGACCATCCTGTACAAGCTTCTCTAGTGCTAGACGAGCTGTTTCACGTCTTATTGGGTCAAATCCAGATAAGATTACTGCTTCAGGCGTATCATCAATAATAAGGTCGATTCCTGTAAGCGTTTCAAGTGTCCTAATATTCCGGCCTTCTCGACCAATAATACGACCCTTCATCTCATCGTTTGGAAGATTGACTACTGAAACGGTGGTCTCAGCAACATGATCAGCAGCACAACGCTGAATTGCAAGTGAGAGTATATCTTTTGCTTTTTTGTCAGCTTCTTCTTTTGCACGGTTCTCTGTTTCTTTAATCATAAGAGCAATATCGTGTGCCAGCTCATTTTCAATACGATCAATAATAATGGCTTTTGCTTCATCACGAGTCAGGCCTGATACACGCTCAAGCTCTGTTTGCTGCTTACGAACCATCTCATCCACTTTGCTTTCCATGTCTTCAATATGCTGTTGTCTTTGGTCAAGAGAATCTTCCTTCTTTTCCAAAAGAGTTTCACGTTTATCTAACGATTCATCTTTACGGTCAAGGTTTTCTTCTTTTTGTAATAATCGATTTTCTTGTTTTTGTAATTCAGATCTTCGTTCTCGAACTTCACGCTCGGCATCTGAACGAGTTTTGTGAATATCATCCTTTGCTTCCAATAGGGCTTCTTTTTTCAGAGCATCTGCTTCCCGTTTTGCATCTTCAAGAATTTGTTCAGCAGAATTTCTCGCCCCTGCTATTTTGTTTTGAGTAATATTCTTAAAAACAAAATAGCTAACAACTGCACCGACGAATAGGCCAAGCAAACTGGAGATGATGAGTTGAATAGGTTCCATCGTTTCACCTCCCCTTGCTATGAACTTTTACTTAATAAAGTTGAACTGTCGGCAAGTACATTGTACATGACTTCAATATACAGCACTTGGCTTTTCAAAATTCTTCATTTTAAAAAATGTAAAATATACATGTTAATTGTATAGTTGAGAAATTTTATTGTCAAGAGTTTGCAAAGACTCTATACATGAATATTCAGAACGGTTCCAAAAAAATTAGAAAATATCCTTACAACCTTAATTATTTTGCCTGATCATCGAATTAGCCTTGCTAAGCTATATTATTATTCTTGACCAAAAATTACCAGTTCAAACCATATATATAAAGATATATATAAAGAAAAGAAGCCTAGTTTTTCATCAGGCTTCTTTTCTTTGGCACAATTAGTCGAGCAGGCTCATGTCTTCCTTTTCTTCCTCACTACCTGCAGGCAATTCATGTTCACCATCTAGATTATAATGATTGCGAATTTTCTGTGCTATTTCAAGTTTAATAGTTTTATTTTCTTTTAAGAAAAGCTTAGCATTTTCTCGTCCTTGCCCTAGTCTTTCACCGTTATAGGAATACCATGACCCGCTCTTTTCAACGATATCTAATTCTGATCCCATATCAATGATTTCGCCTTCTCTGGAAATTCCTTCACCATACATAATATCTACTTCTGCTTGCTTGAATGGAGGCGCTACCTTGTTTTTAACGACTTTAATTTTCGTTTTGTTACCGACTATGTCACTACCTTGTTTCAATTGTTCAGCGCGACGCACTTCAAGTCTTACTGATGAATAAAACTTCAAAGCACGGCCGCCTGGAGTCGTCTCAGGGTTTCCAAACATTACACCAATCTTTTCACGGACTTGGTTAATGAAAACAGCAATGGTATTGGATTTATTAATTGCACCAGATAGTTTTCTAAGTGCCTGTGACATCATCCTAGCTTGAAGACCCATATGAGAATCTCCCATCTCGCCTTCAATTTCAGCTTTAGGAACGAGTGCCGCCACAGAGTCAATGACGATAATATCTACCGCACCACTTCTGACCAATGCTTCTGCGATTTCAAGTGCCTGCTCACCAGTATCTGGCTGTGATAGCAATAGCTCATCAATGTTGACTCCGAGTTTCTGTGAGTAATCGGGGTCCAAAGCGTGCTCTGCATCAATAAATGCAGCGGTACCGCCATTAGCCTGAACCTCTGCAATCGCATGTAAGGAAACCGTTGTTTTACCAGAACTTTCTGGACCATATATTTCAATAACTCTGCCTCGTGGATATCCACCCACTCCTAAAGCTACATCCAATGCTAATGAACCACTTGAAATTGTTGAGATTCTTCTATCTGTTTGTTCTCCTAACTTCATGATGGAACCTTTACCAAATTGTTTTTCAATTTGTTTCAATGCCATTTCTAGTGCCGCTTGACGATCGCTCACTCAAGTTCCTCCTCTATAGGTTAATCAGCTTAGCTGATTAGATAATAAATTTTTAAAATAAAGCAGTAGCTCTTCCCCAGGCTTAGTATGCTAGGGTAATATTCAAACTTCTGTACTAATTCGACTTCTAAAAAAGAATGGAAGAAAGTAAGAATACGTTCATGCATTTCTATTTGTGATTGTCTTTCATCCATCTAAAATACTCGCTTAATTCCCTCTTTGGTGTCTATCTCTACTATATACTCTTTTCTTTCATTTGCCAAGCAAAAAACGAACATTCATTCGTTTATTACTAAAGCAATAATAACTTAAAAACAGCATTTCTGTCTAGCAAAAATTCCATTTCCCATTAACAAAAGCTTTAATAATACAATTTTGATCTTTTTGAAAATTAATGCAGCATTATAAAAAGATGCAATTTGTGGCTTGTTTTAGCCCTTGTTGCTTCTGCAAGCTAAATAATTCCCCACAAAGATATTGTTTAATATTCCCAAAACAAAAAGAGAATGCCTCATTTCACCCTATGAGACATTCTCTTGTAAAATTAGGTAGAAAGATGGTTCAATAGATAATGGCAACCTTTTTTTACACTTCTTATTCTGATCTGTGCCCTGCTACCAGAGAGATTTAGTTTCTCAACTTTCGAAATCCCATTGCGAAAAGCCATGCCAATAAAAACGGTCCCTACAGGTTTCCCTTCCTGTTCATCAGGACCCGCTACTCCAGTAAAGCTGATCCCAATATCTGCATCAAGTTGTGTTCGAATATTTTCGGCCATTTCGATTGCACATTGCTGACTTACGACACCAAATGTGGAAATAGTTGCATCTTGAATTTGTAGCAGACTAGATTTAGCATCATTTGTGTAGCTAACAATTCCGCCTTTAAAGACTTTACCAGCTCCAGGAATTGTCGTTAATTGCTCTTGGAACATCCCACCTGTCAAACTTTCTGCAGCGGCAATTGACATACCTCTTGCAGTTAACTCTTTTACCAGTTCCTTAATTAAAGAAGTCTGGTCGCTTCCATAGTAAAAGTCTCCCACACGTTTCATTATTTCCGTTTCAACTTCGCTAATCAGCTGATCACATATTTCTTTTGACTCATGTTTAGCGGTAATCCTTAGCGTCACTTCACCATCGCCTGCAAGTGGAGCAATCGTCGGATTTGTTTGATTTTCAAGCAAGTCATCTATCTTCGTCTCTAGCAACGACTCTCCAATTCCGAAAAAGCGCAGTACCTTTGACTCAATGCGTTCTTGTTTATCTAGCTTTTCCATTAACCTTTTATACCCATATGTTAAAAACATAGGCTCCAACTCTTTTGGAGGTCCGGGTAGTAACATATATGTCTTATCCTTTAAAGTAAGAATCATGCCAGGGGCCATTCCGTGATCATTTGCAAGTACATCCGCATGTTCTAAAATGAGTGCCTGCTTTTTATTATTTTCTGTCATTTCCCGTCCAGTCTTTATAAAATACGCTTGGATAGCTGTTAAAGCATGATTGTCAAAAACAAGATTTTTCCCTAAATGACGGGCAATCGTTTCTTTCGTCAAATCGTCCTTTGTTGGTCCAAGTCCGCCTGTAAAAATAATGAAGTCAGCACGAGATTCTGCAATCTCGATAACAGATTGAAGCCGTTCACTATTATCACCTACAACAGTATGAAAATAAACGTTAATTCCTATTTCTGCTAGTTGCTTAGATAAAAATTTCCCATTTGTATTGGCTATTTGACCTAATAGTAATTCAGATCCAACCGCGATGATTTCTGCGTTCATTTCCATCCCCCACAAATTCAATTACTTAGAATTAATAAATACAGTTTTGTTTTTTGCGAAATAATCCCATCCAGACCAAACAGTAAAAATCAACGCAATCCATAAAGTGATATTAGCGAATGGGAATGAAATCAAAACAAAAGGAATATTATGTAATAACAACGCTGATATAGCTACAATTTGTGCCCACATTTTTATTTTCCCTAAAATATCGGCGGCAACTACTTCACCCGTTCCCGCAAGTACTAGCCTTAAGCCTGTAACGGCAAACTCCCTACTAATAATGACAATAGCAATCCATGATTGGTTGTACATTAAATCCAAATCAATTAATACAATTAAAGCTGCTGAAACGAGTAATTTGTCAGCAAGAGGATCGAGAAATTTCCCAAGGTTTGTGACCATATTATATTTGCGGGCATAGTGTCCATCCACCCAGTCTGTTGAAGCAGCAAGAATAAAAAGTATAGTCCCTACCAAATGATTAACTGGAAGAGTGTAGTCCCCCAGCATCAACTCCCCCCAAGAAAAAGGTACGAGCATAATAATTACAAAAATAGGTATTAAGATAATTCTTGATATTGTTATTTTATTTGGCAAATTCACAATAGTACCCTCCAAAGTTGAATAGCATAAGATTCATTTCTTTATACGACAAGCGAAAAATAGCCATCATAAAGATGACTATTCAGCTTTTGTAAATTGTATCGTTACATTTTGAACGTCTTTCTCTGTTGGAGAAATAGCATATTCGAGTTTCTGATCATTAGCAAAAATCTCCGTTTCATAGGCTCTTCCCGTACGGATGACTACTTCGGATTCATTCGTTACATCAATTTCTTTGGCTTCTCCAGATTTTATAAGTCCATTAAAAAGTGTCTGGCCGCTACCGTTTTTCACTTTAACCCACGCTTCCCCTATAGAGGCAACTTTCAATTTAAATGTTGCGGCGTTTTTCAGTGCATATACGCTGTTTGAACCGCTAGTACTGATCATGGCTAATTCCTGGGTTGGTGTTTCCACAATAACCTCTTCTTTAACTGGCTCATCTTTGCTCTTATCTGTTTTATCAGTATTTTTGTCTTCATTAGCATCAGTATTACTACCTTGATTTAATGGTGAATTATCAGGTTGTCCGTGATCCACAACACCTACATTATCATCAACTACCTTTGGGCTTTCACTTGGGAAAAATTTCAAATACAAGAAATAAAGTAAGACTATGATTCCAATGAAAAATAATAATCCTAATATTTTCGGAAATAGCTCCATGGCTTTCGAACTCGTCGGTAGCGATCTTCTTGATTGAACGCGTGACAACTCAGGTAGTTCGTCATGATATACGGCAGGAACCTCATTTTTATATTGATCAAAAATTTCCTCTGGTTCAAGTTCAACCGCTTCACAATATTGTTTAATGAACGCCCGAACATAGAATTGACCCGGCATCATCGAATAATTGCCTTCTTCGATCCCTATTAAATAACGTTTTTGAATCTTTGTTACTTCTTGCAAGTCATCTAAACTTAAACCCTTTTCTTCTCTAGCTTCCTTCAATCTGTTACCTAATTCCGTCAAATCAAACACCTGCCAAATTAAAAATCAAATGAACCAAACTCTGACCCTTGTAATTGATCGTTTTGGTTTACTACTTCATATGTAATTTCTTCATCAGGAGTATTTCTTAACTCAATGATGTAATCAAAATCCTCAAGTTTGTACTCCGAATTTTGAACGAAAATATCTGGATGTTCAATTATTTTCACTGCATTTAGCCTCATGATTTCCCGAACTAGCTGCCAGTGCCTTTCATTGGCGCGTCTTGTAGAGACAATCCCGTCTAAAATAAATATATTATTATTATTGTACTCATCTTCAATAAGCTGACTGCGGATCGTTTGTTTAAGCAATGTGGACGATACAAATAACCAGCGTTTATTCGCACAGACACTAGATGCGACAATCGATTCTGTTTTCCCAACCCTTGGCATTCCACGAATCCCAATCAATTTATGACCTTCCTGTTTAAATAGTTCAGCCATAAAGTCTACAAGAATCCCTAAATCATCCCTCACGAAACGAAACGTATTTTTTTCATCTGCATCCCTTTGTATGTATCTACCGTGTCTGACAGCTAATTTATCAAGCACATGCGGTTCTCTCAGCTTAATTACCTTTATTGTATCCATTGTCGATAGAATTGACTCAAATCTCTCAATATTTCTGCTGTCATTAGCCAGCAAAAGCAAGCCCCTTCTTCCTTCATCAACACCATTAATCGCTACGATATTTATCGATAGCATACCAAGTAATGAAGAGATGTCCCCTAATAAACCTGGTCGGTTTTTTTGTATTTCATATTCAAAATACCATTCTTTATTCTCCACTATACACACTCCTTATCAAGAAAGGGGAACCTAGACTTTTTATCATATTTAAAGATTACGCAATTTATCAATGAAGAAGAGATTTTTCCCAAAGAAACCCGATTTCATGAAAATAAAATTGTCTTGTCTCTATAATATAGCATTTCAGTAAAAGTTAAAAGGGAAAACATTACTTAACTTAATTTAAGATGATTCTCTACGTACCTAGATTACATGTTAATGAAAAAGGATGATTCAATTAGTCAGTCCCTCTAATTTGAGGTCCAAAACTTCTGAATCATCCTAATGTCTTTAGCTCGTGCCGTTGTTGTCGACTAACTTAACCATCAAGCAAGCAATAGCATGCTTCTCATCTTCATTTGCTACCGACCACAGATCAGACAATACACGTTCTTGGTCATTTTTTGGATCTACTTGTTTCGCCAGATAATCCCCAATCTCAACTGCCAAGCCAGTTATTGCATCTTGGGAAAGTCCTTGCTCTTCCCCCTGATTCAATCTGTCACCTAAGAAATCTTTCCATTGATCCCAATTTTCTAATACAGACATTGATTATCATCCTTTCCTTAATTGGTACCATATTAGCATGCGAAAATTGACTATTTTTTATTCAAGGAAGTCACACATACCAGCCCCCATTTACCCCTATAATTTGTCCAGTCATATAGGAGGCTTTCTGAGAGAGAAGAAATGCGACAACATCAGCAATTTCATTCGCTTCACCGATTCTTCCCATTGGAATGTCTCCCTGTAAGATTTCTAATTCCTCTTCTGTAAAGGATTCTAGCATAGCCGTCGATACCGCTCCAGGCGCAACGGCGTTGACTCGGATACCATTTAGCGCTGTTTCTTTGCTCAATGCTTTAATAAATGCATTTTGCCCACCTTTGACCATCGAGTAAAGCACTTCGCATGAACTACCAGTCTGTCCCCATATTGATGTAACTGCGACAATTGAACCGCGATTACTCATTAATTTAGGAAGCAAATTTCTTGTAAGCTGAAAAGGACTAGTCACATGAAGCTGAATCATTTGTGCAACAGTAGAGTCATCCATATCGGTCACTAATCCATAAAAGCTATTGCCGCTATTCAAAACAATCGTATGTAAAGAAAAGATTTGTTTGCATAAATGTTTATATCCATCAACATCACCTAAATCAGCCTGTATCGGAATGAGTTCAATATCATAAGATGATAATTCCTTAATAAGTGCAACAATTGCTTCTTCATTCCGATTGTAATGAAGATACAATGAATAATTTTCTGCTGCAAGCTTCCTTGCAATTGCGCTCCCGATTCCCCCGCTTGCTCCTGTAATAAGTGCAAACCGTTTTTCCATCTTAATTCCCTCCTTAAAACCACCACAAAAAGAAAACAGCTCATACAAAGAAAAATCATTTGTATGAGCCATCCTCAACTTATTTAGGCAGCACTTGACAAACCGTTATAAATTTTTCATCAATCAATCTTTCAGTAGTAGCCAAGACATCATTAAATTCAATTTGTTCAAGCACTGGTACAACATCAAATAAATTCATATCATTAAAAGCATAGCGTGTAAATTGATTTGCAATATATTCTGGGGAATTTAGTGAACGTAAAAATAAGCCGATTCGTTTCTTAATCACTCGCTTCATGCTTTCTTCACTAATCCCTTTCCCCGTTTTCGCCTCAAAAAGAATTTGTTTCAACTTCGCTGTTAATTCTTCAGGATGTGCCGTATCCCCTCCTATTAACGCAAATCCAAAGCCATTCTCTTGGGTAAAGTCGTAGGAAAATGTTTGGTCAATTAAACCGCTCGTATACAGATCTTCATGGATAGGCGAGCTTTTTCCTAAAAGCATTTCCAACAAGATGCTTACGGTTAGTTCTTTTTTTAATAGCTCTTGACCACTTAGATTGAGATCTGCCGATTTAATTCCGAGCATGATTTTCGGTGTTTGAACACTCATGTGCAATGTTCGATCTTTCACAGCTACATCCGAAGGCTCCGTTTCAAATTGGCGTTTTATTGCTTGCGGCGATTGAAACTCCTTACCTTCTTGGTTGCTGCGGATTTTCTCCATAATTTCTCCTGGTTCCACAGGTCCAACAATAAATAACAACATATTGCTTGGATGGTAAAAAGTCTCATAACACTCATAAAGTAAATCCTTCGTAATTTCAGCAATGGATTCAACTGTTCCAGCAATATCAATTTTCACAGGATGGTTATGATACATATTTTCAATGGTGCCAAAATAAAGACGCCAGTCAGGATTATCATCATACATTTTTATTTCTTGACCAATAATTCCTTTTTCCTTTTCCACTGTTTTCTCAGAAAAATAAGGATCTTGAACAAAATCAACGAGTGTCTTTAAGTTAAGATCAAAGTCTGCAGTACTAGAGAAAAGGTATGCCGTTCTTGTAAAAGAAGTAAAGGCATTAGCAGAAGCCCCTTGCTTACTAAACTGTTGAAACACGTCTCCATCTTCTTTTTCAAACAGCTTATGCTCTAGAAAATGCGCGATACCATCTGGTACTTTTGCATAGTCTTTTTTACCAAGAGGAACAAAATGATTATCAATCGAACCATATTTCGTCGTGAAAGTCGCGAATGATTTATTGAATCCTTTCTTTGGTAAAATATATACTTCCAAACCGTTCGTCATTTTTTCATGGAATATTTCTTCTTGAAGTTGTTCAAATGTTATTTTCTCCATTTTTTACACCTCCGTCCCTTTCATGAAATAAATGGTATCCAACTCAACTTTTTGGGCAACATCTACAATTTCCTCTTTCGTAATAGATTCAGTTTTTTTCAGCCATTCTTCCAAAGAAATAGCATAGCCAGAAACAATATTATGATAAAGGATTTCTACGAGACCGCGAGCCGAATCAACTGTTTCTAATAGTTGATTTTTGATTACTGCTTTTGTTTGAGATAATTCCTCATCACTGAAATTACCTTGCTTCATTTCTTTCATTTGCTCATGAATAATGGTAACAGCTTGATCATAATTGGCTGATTCAATGCCCGACATAACCATTAACAAGCCTTTATGGCTCTCTAAACGAGACGCCGCATAATAAGCCAAACTTGCTTTCTCCCTGACATTTATAAAAAGTTTCGAATGAGAAAAACCGCCGAATATTCCGTTAAAGACTTGTAAAGCATAATAATCAGGGTCTCCATATACAATATTCGTACGATATCCAATATTTAATTTCCCCTGTTTAACATCCATTTCCTCAATCTTTTCCTTCACTGTGTTTACCTTTTTCTGCACACTTTTCATTCTTTCGGGCTCACGGTTAGGAAGCTTGAAATGTTGATTGAACAGCTTTTGAACATCTATTTCATTAATATCACCTATTACATAAACGTCCATTTCATCTTCCACGAGCACTTGCTTGTAATAACTATACAATGATTCTGCTGTAATGCTGTCTAATGACTCGATATCCCCCAAAGCATCTATACCATAAGGCTCTTCTTCACACATTACTTCCACAAGGCGCGTCGTTGCATACCGCATTTTGTCATCATAAATGGATTGAATTCTCTGTTGAAGCGATCTTTTTTCATTATTAAACGTCCCTATATCAAAGCTTTCGCCATCCTTTTTCGGATTAAATAGGACATCTGCTAAGAAGGCAATTCCCTTTTCTAGTAAAGGCTCAGAATCATGAAGAAATTTTTCATTGGCTATTTCAAGGACAAAACTAATGATTTGATATTCCCCTTTTTTGGCAACATCTACATAAAAGCTCGCACCATATAATTCATCCAAATACGAACGTAATGCTGGTGTCGTCTTGTATGTAGCTGTGTTACTTTGCAATATATACGGAAGCAATGAACGATATGTCGCTGTTTCATGCTTAAGGGGTGCTTTCATTTTAAGTACAAGTGTATTCGTTTTGTATTGAGCTGTTTTGACGATATGCACTGAATAGCCAGGGTTTTTCTTTATTGTATCAAGAGAGATTCCCATTAAATAGACCTCCTCATTCATTTTTTATCTTTATATTGTTTGTTAGTTCAAGTGCTTTTAAACCTGTTAGAAGAAATTGAATGCATACAATTTTTCTTCAAGAACTTTTCTCTTCTTCTAAAATATACCTTGTTTAAGAAAATTCATGCAAGTATCATGGTTTTTATTATTTAATTTTTTAGATTTCATACTATTTTATGAGGATAAAAACAAAGGTGCAAGCGCCTGACTAGATAGGCCTTGAAGGAAAGCGATTGCGAATAATGCGGATAGACCTAAAACAATTTCCATATAAAGTATGGCATCTTATACGCTAAGCACAAAAAACAAGTAAAGGGTCAGACCCCGCAACAACTAAAATCAGTATAAAAGAAGTGTATGAAACACTACATACTGATTTAGAGTGCGAGGTCAGACCCTTATGAGACACCCTCGTTCAACTAATTTTTATCTTTTTCCTTTAATATAAGGCAGACCTGATGCTTTCGGAGCGTCTGCACGTCCAATAAAGCCAGTCAAAGCGATAATGGTTAACACATATGGTGCTATCAATAAATAGACACCAGGGATATCTTTGAAAAATGGCAAGCTAGCTCCAACAATACTTAAACTTTGCGCTAAACCAAAGAATAGTGCCGCACCCATTGCGCCAAGAGGATGCCATTTACCAAAGATCATTGCAGCAATTGCCATAAAACCTTGCCCATTAATCGTGGAGTGACTGAATTCATTGGATACTGTCATTGCATGGACAGCTCCGCCAATCCCAGCAAATGCTCCTGATAAAAGGACACCAGCGTAACGAATTTTTGCAACATTTACTCCCATTGTATCGGCCGCCATTGGATGTTCGCCAACAGCTCGAATACGTAAACCGAATGGCGTTTTGAATATAATATACCAAACGACAACGGCTAAAACAATCGCAATGTAAGAGATATAATACCCGTTAGAGAAAAATATTTTACCGATAAACGGAATATCACTTAGGAATTTGATATCAACGCGATCAAAATTTTCTGTAACCATGTCTGTTTGCCCTTTTCCATAAAGCTTTTTAACTAAGAAAAGAGTAAGACCAACAGCCAACAAGTTGATCGCAACCCCACTGACCGTCTGATCAGCACGAAACGTAATCGATGCTACGGCATGTAGAAGGGAAAAAATTATTCCGGCAACCATGGCAACCAACACAGCAAGCCAAGGTGTAGCTGATCCAAATACATCAGCAAACGTCAAGTTAAACACAATACCTGTAAAAGCACCAATTACCATTAAACCTTCTAAACCTATATTTACAACACCTGTACGTTCTGAAAACACACCGCCAAGCGCAGTGAAGATAAGTGGGGCTGCAAGTCCAATCATCGATGGAATAATAATTTGCAGTACTTGGTAAAAATCCACTTATTTCACCCCCTTTTTATTAATTCGGTTTAAGATCCAGCGAATGAAATAGCTAGATGCAACAAAGAAGATGATCAGAGCAATGACGATGTCTACGATCTCGTTGGGAATCGGCGTTTCAACTGGTATATTCAGAGCCCCAGCCTTTAAACCACCGAATAGGAATGCCGCTAGTACAACTCCTATTGCTGTATTACCACCTAGAAGGGCAACTGCAATTCCATCAAAACCAATTCCGGTAAATCCGCCTTTTATCGAAGCGTAACCAAATGTACCAAGCCCTTCCATCGCACCAGCAAATCCAGCAAATGCTCCTGAAATAACCATTGACATGATAATGTTCCGATTTACATTCATTCCAGCGTATTCAGATGCATGTTGGTTAAAACCAACTGCTTTCAGTTCAAATCCAGTTGTCGTTTTCTCAAGAATAAACCACATAATGATGGCACAGATCATTGCAACAATGATTCCCCAGTGGAGGCGTGAACCATCCGTTAATCCAGATAAAAATGGTGATCTTAGTGTTGCAGTTTCAAAAATATTATTGGTCTTGTCTAATTTATCAGTTAGCACATAGGAAATAATATAATTAGTGACATGAAGAGCCGTGTAATTAAGCATAATCGATACAATTACTTCATGTACTCTAAATTTGGCTTTTAATAACCCAGGTATGAATGCCCACAAAGCTCCTGCTAATCCACCAACAAGAATAGCAAGCGGCAAATGAATCAACATTGGCAGTTCAAAAGTTATTCCCACCCAAACAGCTGCCAACCAACCGACAAGAAGCTGACCTTCGACACCAATATTGAAAAGACCTGTTCTAAAAGCAAATGCTACAGCTAAACCAGCAAGAATGTACGGTGTAACTGTTCGGATCGCTTCTCCGAGAAAATATGAATCACCAAAAACCCCAAAAAATAATGCGATATATGCGTCAACTGGATTATAACCACTGACAAGCATAATAATAGCTCCTGCTAATAAGCCGAGCACAACCGATAAAACGGGTATAAACAAACCGGACATTTTTTTAACCACGAGATTTCCCACCTACTTCCATACGCTTGCTTCCAGCCATCATCAATCCTAGTTCTTGTTCAGTTGTTTCTCTTGGATTGACGATAGCAACAATTTCCCCTTCATAAATAACCGCCACCCGATCACTAACATTCAAGATTTCGTCAAGTTCAAATGAAATAAGTAAAACTGCTTTCCCATTATCACGTTGTTCGATCAAACGTTTGTGAATGAACTCAATCGCACCAACATCAAGGCCACGTGTCGGTTGTGCTGCAATCAATAGATCAGGATTACGGTTTACCTCACGACCTATGATCGCTTTTTGCTGATTACCTCCTGATAGTGCACGAGCAGGCGTATATTCGCTTGGTGTTCTAACATCGTATTCCGCGATAATGTTTCTAGCTTGATCAAAAATCTTCGAATAATTTAAGACGCCAGATTTAGAAAGCGGCTTTTGATAATACGTTTGTAAGACGATATTTTCACCAATGCTATAATCCAAGACTAAACCATGTTTATGACGATCCTCTGGAATATGTCCTACACCAGATTCACTGATTTTTCTCGGTTTTAGATTTTGTATTTCTTTCCCATTGATTTTAATAGAACCACTAATTGTTTTTCTTAATCCAGTAATTGCTTCTATGAGTTCTGTTTGACCATTTCCGTCAATACCCGCTATTCCGACTATTTCACCAGCTCTGACTGAAAGACTTAATTGATTAACAGCTTGGATTCCACGAGCGTCCTTGACGCTAATACCATTAATATCTAAAACAACATCTGCTGGAGCTGCTTCTTTTTTCTCCGTTTTAAATACAACATCACGTCCAACCATAAGGCTTGCCAAAGAATTCGGGTCTGATTCACTTACATTTACTGTACCAATCCCTACACCTTTACGCATGACGGTAACACGATCACATACTTCCATAATTTCTTTCAATTTATGAGTGATCAAAATAATCGATTTCCCCTCATTAACAAGAGATTTCATGATTATCATTAATTCTTTGATTTCTTGTGGTGTCAGTACCGCTGTGGGCTCATCAAAAATCAAAATTTCCGCACCGCGATATAATGTTTTTAAGATTTCGACACGTTGCTGCATTCCAACTGAAATATCTTTAATTTTTGCATCAGGATCGACACTAAGATGATATCTCTCAGAAAGCTCTCTTACCTTTTTACTGGCATCCTTTAAATTGATTTTCCCAGCTTTTGAAGGTTCTTTACCAAGGATAATATTTTCCGTGACAGTGAAAGGATCTACAAGCATGAAATGTTGGTGTACCATCCCGATTCCTAAATCATTAGCAATATTAGGATTTGTAATTTTGACCGGTTCGCCATTTACACGAATTTCTCCTTTTTCTGGCTGGTAAAGACCGAAAAGAACGTTCATTAACGTCGTTTTCCCTGCTCCATTTTCCCCAAGCAAAGCATGTATTTCTCCCTTTTTTACTTGTAGTGTTACATTATCATTTGCAACTATGCCCGGGAACTCTTTACGAATATTGAGCATCTCAATTACATATTCCACACCATCAACTCCTATAATTAAGTGAATCTTTCAACTGAACCTTTGGCTCTCGGTTATCGGAAACATTATTTTTCTAAACAAACGAGAATTTCATCAAAAAAACGAGGCGATTACACTTATCGTGTGTTCGCTCACTAACGGATTGTGAGTAACAGAACTATTTCCAGCGTGATTATTTAAATACACAAATGATTGATTGGATGAGTCAGGTATTCATAATAATTTCCCCGTAGTCCATGTTATGAAATAAAAGTGATTTTTTTATTAAAGAGGTAGATAAACACCATGCTTCTACTATCTTTACATTAGAAAAAATCAAATGAAAAACTATGAATGATCATAGCTTTTCCTTCACCTTTTTCAAAATACATCCATTTAAATCGCCATAAAAAGAAGGAATAAAAGGCTAAGTGCTTGCCCCTTTTATTCCTTCTTCCTTTAGTTCAAAATTAGAATCCCATATCTTCGTATTCTGCCTTAGTCTTAGGAACTTCAATTTCACCAGCTTTGATTTTAGTAATATATTCATCAACAGCTTTTAAAGCTTCTTCAGAAACATGGTCTGTATGCTTAGAAATTGCAATAGCGTTTTCTTCAAGACCATATTCAACTATTTCTCCGCCTGGGAATTCACCATTCATCGCTTTTTTAGATAAATCTTGAACTGCTACGTCAACACGTTTAACCATTGAAGTTAAAGTTACGTTTTCTTGTTTACCATTAACTTCTACAGCGCCTTCTTCATACTGGTCACGGTCAACACCGATTACATAAATTTCTTTGCTAGGGTCTTGTTTCTTTAAATCTGTAGCAGCTTTAAATACCCCATTACCAGTAGCTCCCGCTGCATGATAAATGATATCTGCTCCAGAAGAATATAAAGTGTTCGCAATAGCTTGACCTTTGTCAGGAGCACCAAAGCTTCCTGCATATTGAATGATCACTTCAGCTTTAGGATTTGCTGTTTTTACACCAGCAATAAATCCTGATTCGAATTTCTTAATCAATTCACTGTCCATTCCACCGACAAAACCAACTTTATTTGTTTTCGTTGTTTTTCCGGCAATTACCCCTACAAGAAATGAACCAACCTGTTCTTTAAATGTGATACTTGCGACATTATCACCTTTGGAAACCGCATCAATAATAGCGTAATTCGTATCTTTGCGTTGTGCAGCCACTTCTTCAATCGAACTTTGAAGTAAGTAACCAACTCCGAATACCAAATTGTAGTTTTGACGGGCTAATTGAGTTAAGTTGGTATTATAATCAGCGTCTGATTTAGATTGAAGATATGTGTACTCTTTTTTCTCAGTTAAATTATTTTCTTTACCGAATGCTTGAATGCCTTCCCATGAAGATTGGTTGAAGGATTTGTCATCAACACCGCCAGTATCCGTTACCATAGCAACTTTAAATTTGTCGCTTTCTTTTTTAGCTCCTTCATCCTTTTTACCATCATCTGAGCCACATGCAGCCAAGATCGTTCCAGCAGCAAGGACAAGTGACATAACTAACCCCATTTTACGTTTTTTCAAGGTATGTACCTCCTAAGTTTAATTGATGCTTAGTAGAATTGCACGCAATGACCGATCGTCTACGTTTCCATCGCTTGCAAAAAAATTAGATTCGTTTACGAAGCACATGAAAGCTAAACACATCCGCTTTAAAATAATTGACCGAATATAGGATTGGTTCGTCCCTATCATCAAAGTGCATTTGCTTTAAAACAAGTAACGCAGCTTCCGGTTCACATTCTAAAATCGGAGAAACCTTCTCATGATACCCAATCGGCTCAATTTGAGCGATCGCATGAGTAATCATACGGCTGGATTCTCTTTCAAGAATATGAAAAATCGATTCTTCACTGTAATCGAAGTTCCCTTTAAGAATACTTGCCGGGATCTTATCAATACAATAAACGACTGGCTTCCCATTCGCAGTTCTTACTCTTTCAATCACTACAATTTCCTCGTCTATTGCACAAGAAAAGCGGCGGATGTCGTCGTCAGTCGGTTCCAGGGTTGTCGAGCTCAAGAAAATAGTTCCCGGTTTCATCCCTGCTTGCTTAATCATATTCGTGACACTATTAAGCTGCTCGATTCCTGAGCTAAACACCGGTTTGGCATGTACAAATGTCCCGACCCCATGCCTTCTGATTATTACGTTTTCTTCTTCAAGAATTCGTAACGCTTCACGTAGAGTAGCTCTACTTACGCCGAGTTTCTTCGCAAGGTCAAATTCTGAAGGTAATTTCTCTTTCTCTTTATATGTACCCTCTTCAATATCCTGCTTGAGGTGATCGATTACTTGTAAGTATAAATGTCGATGATCAGACTTAATAGACATGCAGGTTCCTCCAACTTATTTTCTTCAGACTTCAGACCTCTGAGGTATAATCATTCCTACTAATCCAAAATACTATACCATTTTTCCCATTATAAATAAATAGAGATTTGCAATTTGTCGAAAAATAACGAATATGGTCTTACCAATTTTTCAGAAACTGTACAGACTACAAAGCTGGATAATTAACCCATATGTATTATTATTCATTTTTTGTCTAGGAAATTCGTATTATACGCATTATTTTCTTATATATCAAAAGGGGAGTAGGTCATACTATTACTTAGATTTTTTAGTATATAACCCTATTATAGAAATTTCCTCCCACTATTTCTATTTATTATTTTGTTCGGCATACTAAACTTGAATTATGAGGTATAATAATAGAGATAAGACTTTGGAAGGATGATTATATGGTAATGATTACGGAGTATAGTATTGAAAAACTGAAAGATCCATTTGGGATTTTAACGGGGGAACGGTATGAAGTATTACTTGATATTACAGTTCCTGAAGATGATGAACTATTTACGGAAGCAGGAATTTACATTCGTGTATTATATAAAGTAGAAGATAATCAATCAGCGATCATTAAATATGATCTACTTGAAAGAGGTACAGATAAACCGCTAGACTTCGAATTGGAAGATGAAGAGATTGAGGCTGTTCGAGCCTTTTGTACGGAACACTTACCTGAAGTATTATAATCTATAAGGGCTGTCTCAAAAAAGAAGCCGGCCTCGTACGCTATATACAGTATAGGTGTTACATCCACATTTTCACTGTATTTAATTTCGAGGCTGTTTCTTCGTTTTTGAGACAGCTTTTTAAGTGGTTATTAATTAACTTGAAAGTGACACTAGATTTTCAGGGAAAATCTAGTTATTGAAGTTTAACTACCCCACCTTAGTTTCTTTGCTTTACTTCCTTCAATTTAATACCATATCGCACCTTATGACAGATTTGCTTCGTTAGAAGGGTCTTTTGCGATTAAGACGATTCTCGGCTTACTACCTTCATATGGTCCAACGATCCCTCTCGCTTCCATCTCATCGATCAATCGAGCAGCTCGAGTATAACCAATTCGAAAACGCCTTTGCAACATGGAAACAGATGCTGTCTGCATTTCAACAATAAGCGAAACGGCATCATCATATAGACTATCTTCCACTTCACCAGTTGTTTCTACGATCTCATCAGGGATCATTTCATCATTATACTGAGCTTTTTGCTGTGATATCACATAATTCACAACATCCTCAACCTCATGATCAGATAAAAAGGCACCTTGAACACGAATTGGTTTAGACGCACCTACCGGTAGAAACAGCATATCACCTCTACCTAGGAGTTTTTCAGCGCCCCCCATATCAAGGATCGTTCTTGAATCCGTCATCGAGGAAACACTAAAGGCGATCCTAGACGGGATATTAGCTTTAATAATCCCTGTAATAACATCGACTGAAGGCCTTTGTGTTGCAATAATCAAATGAATTCCTGCAGCTCTTGCCATTTGTGCAAGTCTTGTAATGGCATCTTCCACGTCAGAAGAAGCAACCATCATTAAGTCAGCTAGCTCATCGACAATGACGACAATATACGGTAATAACGGTTGTTTATCTTCTTCTTCCTCATTAAAGTTTTTGATATATTCATTATACCCCTCGATATTTCTAGTGCCTGAATGAGAGAACAACTCATAGCGTCGTTCCATTTCACTTACGACCTTTTTTAAAGCTTGTGAAGCTTTTTTAGGATCCGTAACTACCGGGGCAAGCAAATGAGGAATGCCGTTATACACGTTTAATTCAACCATTTTCGGATCAATCATCATCATTTTTACTTCATGTGGCTTTGCCCTCATCAAAATGCTCGTAATGATTCCATTAATGCAAACAGATTTACCACTTCCCGTCGCGCCAGCAACTAGTAAATGCGGCATTTTATTCAGCTCAGCCTTCACTGCTTCGCCTGAAATATTCCGTCCTAGAGCAACTTGTAGTTTAGATTCTTGCTTGTCAAATTCCTTCGCTTCCAATACTTCACGTAAAGAAACCATAGCAATTTCAGAGTTTGGAACTTCTATTCCAATCGCTGATTTTCCCGGGATAGGTGCTTCAATTCGAATATCCTTAGCAGCTAGTGCAAGCGCCAGATCATCTGACAAAGATACGATTTTACTTACCTTCACGCCAACGTCGGGATGTATTTCATATTTGGTAACCGCGGGGCCCAGATGCACTTGGGTTACTTTGGCTTTTACTCCAAAACTTAAAAATGTCCGCTCAAGCTTTGCCGCATTTTCATGAATTAATTTATACTCTCCGCTTTGATCTGTCTTTTTAGGTTGATTCAATATTGAAAGTGCTGGAAGATTGTATTCTTTGTTCTCCACTTCAGTAAACGTCATAGGAGGGGCAATATCTCCTACTTCTTCCAATATGCCCTCAAAATCTTCTGACTGCTTATCCATTTCAATGGATTCAATTGGTTTTGAATCATCCTTTTCACCGTATGCCGTCTCGGCAAAATTGGAGATTAAGCGATTAGATGGGGCAATGATTTCGATTTCCCCTTCCTCCAATGAAGGTTCTTTACTTTCTTCTTGTTTCTCTTTTTCTACTTTGAGCTCTATTTTTTGCTTTTTACGTTCCTTTTTTTCTTGTGTCCATGTCTTCATATCGTCAATAAAAGCAGACCACTGTTCCGACACGAAATTGGAAAAAGAAATAAAAAACTTACCGAGCGTGTCCCCTAACGTTTTGCCAGTTAATAAAATGACTCCTATTATTATGAAGATAAAAGCAGCAATTTTAGAGCCTGCTGCATCAAATAAAAAATAAGATGCTGCAAACAAGATTGCTCCAATCATTCCCCCTCCTAAATCATGGGTGCTTGTCTTCCCATTGACCTCCATCCAAAATAAGTCCCAAGTATTTCGGATTACGCTTGGCTTTTGAAACGGACCACCATCTGCCAATAGGGTAAATAATCTAACATGGCTGAGCATAAGAATACTCATCACAATTAAATAGAAGCCAACTAATTGCCGCTTTAGCAAAAATGGCACCGACCTCTTCACCATTAAAAATAATCCGATTGCAATTAGACCAAGTAAGAGCAGAATATACCATTCGCCCATAAAGAAACGAACCAAAAAGGTAATCGCCTTACCAACTGCACCAAGCTCAGCAATGGCGATTGCTGATAGGCCAAGAAGACTTAAGCCAATCAGTTCAAATTTCATTGTTTTTTTTAAATTCGCTGACCCTTTTGATTTTCTGCGTTTTTTCTTCGCCATTTTATCACCTTAATTTTCCCTGCATTTTATGTACACGATTTTTTCAAGAATGAATAAAGCAGCCAAGAGGCTGCTTATTCGTAAGTAGTTTTAGTATAGCATAAAATAGCTTTCATGGACGTTTTTTCTAGTTAAGAAAGCTTTGTTTAACAGATAGAATGCTACCTGGCTCAATCCCTTTTACTAAAAAATGAGCAGGGTCTGTGCTTACAATCCTTTCCACCCGAAACGAATAATGATCAGATTGTTCACATATTACTGGAATCCCGCCATAGTTAAGAAAATGAATATTTTCATGTGCCTCAGAATGCCCTGGGAAAATGTATTCCTCTGGTACAATCGTATACAACGTCATTGCAGCATGCCCTCCTCATTACCCTCTTGCTCTTGATTGGATTGATCGATTAATTCGTTTAATTTCCTCATCGCTTGACCAACTCCTCCTACTTCATCAATGACTCCATAATCGACAGCCTCTTGACCGACAACATTTGTTCCAATATCCCTAGTTAAATTTCCTTTTGCGAACATAAGATCCTTGAATTGTTCTTCCGTAACTTTTGAGTGCTTAGTTACAAAGTTGATTACGCGATCTTGCATCTTATCTAAGTATTCAAATGTTTGCGGGACCCCAATGACGAGACCTGTTAAACGAATTGGATGGATTGTCATCGTAGCGGTTTCAGCAATAAATGAATGATCACACGAAACAGCTATTGGTACACCAATCGAATGACCACCACCAAGCACGATAGAAACACACGGCTTTGATAATGAACCAAGCATCTCGGCAATTGCCAAGCCAGCTTCTACATCTCCACCGACCGTGTTTAAAATAACAAGCAGCCCTTCAATATTCGGATTTTGTTCAATCGCAACGATTTGCGGAATCACATGCTCATATTTCGTTGTTTTATTTTGAGGTGGCAGCTGCATATGACCTTCGATTTGGCCTACAATCGTTAAGCAATGTATTTTTGAATCTTTCGACATCTGTGGAACATTGGTTTGTCCAAGCTGTTGAATTTTTTCTATAAGTGTCGAGCCTTTCTCTTCTTGTCGTCCTTCATCAGGATTTTCCATCTTTCCTCGATCCAATCTACCCATCCCCTTTCAGATTATGAATAGAGTTAGTATGAACTAAGCTGGTAAGGTTCATTCTTTACAGAGAAATATCAATGGAAAAATAATAATCCCATTGCATTTAACTTGAAGAACCAAAGAATTATACCCAAATAAAAAAAGTTGATTACCTACTATATGTAGATAATCAACCTCTTTTATTAACCGTCTGTTGATAATAGTTCTTGTTAAGAATTCAAAGTGAACATAGTGGCCACATTTTGTTAAATGCGGATTATTATTCAGTTAATTTCTAATGAATGTAAAACTAATGGTTTTGTGTTAATCTTTTTATCCGTCTTTTTCGGGATCACTTCACCCTTATACAAAATTTCACCTGTTTTCAGTTCAGCGATAAATAATTGCGGTGGCACATTTGTCGTATTATCTTTTTCAAAATCATTTGTCGCAAGTACGTACACTTGATCATTTTTAATGACAATCGGAAATACTCCTCCCCAATCATTATTATTAATTGGAAAAGTTTGATCATTTGTTATGGATTGGTTTGTGATATTAAATGTTGTTACATGCATACCTTTCGCATCTTGATTGATTATATACAACTTATCTCCAATCAAATAATTTTGACTTGTCACAATACGAGTTTCTAATGTTTCAGGCAACTCAATCGTTTCTAAATGATTTTTTTCATAAACATATTCCAATATTGCTGCTTTATCAGTATTACTTGCTGATTCTTCACTTTGATTTACAACTTCAGGTCGCTTAATAAAAACGATAGAATTTCGAGGCCGCTTGGAGTTTAGTCCCATTGAATCTAAGACATCATAGCCCATTTTGATTTGTTGCGGCGTGATGATCACTTCATCATTTAGTAGCTTCTGATTACCAAGATCAAAAGTATATACATGTACTTCCACATCATCCACATCAGTATTGGTATATATGTAATTTTTAGTAACCACTTTTAATTTGGATTGAATGAGTTGTACATCTAACACTGAGATATGGTTGAATATTTCACCAGGAACACCCATTTCGAATGATATGTCCTTATCAGAAGCCAAGTCCAATAAGCCAATGTTAAACACGTGTTTATATGAATGATCTATTGAGGATAATTTATATTCCACGTCTGCATAGGCGATAAAATCTGAATCTTGATAAAAAGAGTCGATACTATATTTTCCACGCATAAAGGAACGATGTTCTTTTTTAAGTTTTTCAATTTCAGGATTATTATTTCCAGTCATTCGTTGCCAATACGATTGCTGACTTAGATATAAAGTTTTATTAGTAGTAATCTTTACACTATTACTTATGCCTTCCTTTTCTACATAACCACTTAAAGTAACATCTTTTATTTCACTTTCCTGACCCTCTAATGTTTTTATTGAGTACTCCGGAAAATTATTAGCGCTGACCATCATTTTTCCATAATAGGCTCCGATGATGATGATTGATACACATACGAGTAAAATACTGCTCATATACCGTTTCATTGCCATTCCCCCCTTAAACTAATACCCGTTTTGATATTAGCCAATTTCCAATTACGATAGAAGCAGCTGTGATTAATATTCCAAGTGCTAGGAAAATCGCAAAAATTTCTTCGCTATATAAAATAGAAAACGGCCCGTTAGAAAGGATAAACAGTGGTGATAGAAATAACAAAACCGCTGCAATACAATAAAGAATTCCAAGTACAATCCCTTTTAGACGAAAGCTTCTTTCAAACAGAATGGAGGTAAAGAGAACAAACACAAACATCATGCCAATTCCATATGAGATGAGAAAATTACTAAAATATGGCGGTATGATAATTCCCAAAATACCATGTGACTGAAGAATGGATGAGACATCCATGTTTATTTTTAAGAAGTTTTCCGGAATTAGTGATTCAAACAATGCATTCTCAAGTGGTAATATAAGTATTTGAAATGCAAGTAAACCAAAAGTAAAAAGTAGAATCGCTGAAGCTTTTGAAAAATATAATGAAATTCTTGCAGTTGGTAACATTAATAATCGATAAGCAAAGGTATTTTTTCCGAACCAATCCCGATACCAGATCATAAAGCAATAAAAGATTAGGGCGACAATACATAAGGCAACCGGGCCCAAAAACCAAAGTGTAGATGAAATATTGGTAAAATCAACACCGCCAAATTCATTCAGATATGCGGACTCGGACAAATTCCGCTCAAACATTGTTTCATGTACCCGATTCATTAACCCCTTTGAAGTAACAAATACCCCGATAAATTGGCTAAGTAGTGTAATAATCAATAACGACACATAAATTTTTATAAAACGATTGATTTCAAAATTGACAAGCTTTACATAACTTTTCATCCTTGATACACCTCTCTCATCACGTCAACAACGGATTTCCCCTCTTCCTGACGCATTTGTTCGGTATTAAATTCTTTTAAAACGATGCCATTATCCAATAAAATGACTTTATCGATCAAATGCTCGATATCATTGATTTCATGGGTAGTGATGATGACACCCCGGTCTTCTATTAAATGGCTTGCGAACACATCCGCAATTTGTTCACGACTAAAGATGTCGATACCAGAGAATGGTTCATCCATTAAAATATAATCAACGTCAATTGCCAATCCCATCAGCAAGTTAATTTTGGCTGTGTTTCCTTTTGATAATTCTGAAATACGCGATTTTTCATCTAACTTAAAGAAAGTAAGAAGCTCTGTCGCTCGTTCTTGATTCCAATTTTGATAGAAATCCTGCATAAATTGCATCGCTTGTTTAATTGTCATTTGTGGAAGCATTGTAATCGCATCCGGAATAAATGCTACTTTTTCATACATGTTCTTATTGATTTTTTGTCCATCAATTAATATGCTTCCTTTACTAAATGACGTCAGCCCCATGATTGCCTTTAATGTGGTCGTTTTTCCAACACCATTAATTCCGATTAAGCATGTAATCTCTCCCTTATTAGCCGTGAATGAAACACCATCTAGTACTTTTTTTCTACCGAACTTTTTTGTGAGCTGATTAACTTCAATCATTTAGAGTCCCTCCTTACTACTTTCTTGCGAATATTTTTCCTGTACAATTCGAAGCAACTCATCGATCGGAACATTTATCGGGCGAATGGACTGCAAAAACGATTCAACTGCCGTAATAATTAATTCCTCTCTTACACTTTGTAAGATATTTTCATTTTTTGTAATTTTGCTTGGGAAATTCCGTTCAGTCGTAATCAAATCTTGCTCCTCCATTTCTTTATACGCCTTTTGAGCCGTATTCGGATTTATTTTCATCGTGGCCGCAAGCTCTCTTCTAGATGGAATTTCTTGTCCTGCCACAAGATTTCCGTTTGCAATTTGTTCCTTAAAATATCGTACAACCTGTAAATAAACAGGATCACGATTATTAAAAGTAGCATTCATGAAACCATCTCCTAATTTGAACTACTTTAATAGTGTATGTATTATATAGGTCATACACTATTTATATGTACTATACACGTAGTACACTCCAACTGTCAATATCTTTTTTGTATAAAAAGGTCCTAGCTATTTCACACTGCTAGGACCTTATCATAATATTAAATTTCCATAATAATCGGCAAGATCATCGGCCGTCTCTTCGTTTTCTCAAAAAGGTATTGGTTTAATGAATCACGTATATCTTGTTTCAATACGGCCCAATCGAAAGGATGGCGGGTCCTTGCTTTTTGGACAATGTTATAAACCAGTTCTGTTGCTTCATCCATCAGTTTCTCTGATTCACGGACATACACAAATCCACGCGAAATGATTTCAGGACCAGCTACAATCGATTTATCTCCTCTGTTCAGCGTTACTACAACGATTAACGTTCCATCTTGAGACAGGAGCCTACGATCGCGGAGTACAATATTTCCCACATCTCCAACACCGCTTCCATCAATTAATACATTTCCGGAAGATACTTTGCTTGAAAGTCTGATTTGATTATTGGTCATTTCAATCATATCACCTTTATCTGCGACAACAACATGATCTTTTTGTAGACCAGCCCCAATCGCCAGCTTTTGGTGAGCATATAATTGACGATATTCTCCATGTACTGGCATTAAGTATTTCGGCTTCATTAGGTTTAGCATCATTTTCAGTTCTTCCTGACTGCCATGATCGGTAACATGTACTGTATAACGATTGGTTACAACTGTAGCACCTACCCGGTATAACATATCAATCGTTTTAAATAGTTTCACCTCTCCACCTTTTAAAGGAGAAGCTGCAAGAATCACTGTGTCTTCCGGTTTTATTGAAACTTGCTTATGCGTACCTTTTGCCATCTTTTGCAACGCTGTAATTGGTTCACCTTGGTGACCGGTCGATAATATAACTAACTTATGATCGGGATATTGTTTAAGTTCTGACACTGGAATAATTAAATCATCAGGTAATGTAAGATAACCTAGTTTTAAGGCGGTTTCATATACACGCTGTATGTTTTTTCCGACCACCACAACTTTTCTGCCGCTGATTGCTGCCGCGTTAAATACATGTTGAATACGGATAATATTAGAAGCGAAGCAAGCAACGATTAATCGTCCTCTTGCTTGTTGAAATGCCTGTATCGTATCTTGTTCTACAATTGCTTCTGAAGGGGTATAGCCTGGGGACTCTGCTCCTGTACTATCCGATAGCAGACAGAGTACTCCCTCTTCTCCAAGAGCCGCCATTTTTCCTATTTCAGGCTTGTACATATCTGGTGCCGCCTGATCAAATTTAAAAGCACCCGTATAGACAATTGTACCTTCCTCTGTATGAATCGCAATCCCAATAGAGTCAGGTATACTATGATTTGTCCGGAAAAAGCTGATTCTGCTCGCTTGAAAGTTCAATATTGAATCAGACTGAATTTCAATAAATTCCGCCTTGCCTTTAAAGTCATTTTCCTTCATTTTCTCTTTGGCTAGGGCCAATGTTAATTTTGTACCATACACAGGTGCCTTAATGTATTTTAAAACATAAGACAATGCCCCTATATGGTCGTCATGCCCATGACTTAAAAATATTGCTTTTACCCTTTCTCTGTTCTCTAGCACATACGTAATGTCTGGAATAACCGCATCAATGCCTAACATTTCATCTTCTGGAAACATTAAACCTGCATCAAGCAGAAACATATCTTGATTTACTTCAACAATATACATATTTTTCCCAAGCTCTCCCTGTCCTCCCAGGGGTATAACTCTAATGCCGTTCATATCATCTCTAGTCAACCTTATATCCTCCTCGAGTAAATGCAGTTCGAAATCCAATTGTATCCATTATAACTGATGCTTTAAAAAACAGGTTATTCTTTCACTTTCAAACTTGATTTATTTTAAAAATAGGAGTCAAAATTACTGCAAATAATTTCTTTAAATTTAAAAGCGCATACATTCATTATATACAACAAGCCAATCGTTACCGATTGGCTTGTATACGATTTCTATATTTATCCCGCATTAACGGAAAGTCAGGACCCCTACCTCAAGGCTTAGATGAATCGAAGAAGCGTAGGTGGGGGATAACTGCCCGATTGGTTCAACTAACAATCAGTGGGGATAAAGAAACCCCCCACTGATTGAAGTTTCACTTTATAAAATAGTCGTGCCAAGTGCCGTTCTTTCCTGTTCAGTAAGTGGCACAAGTGGCAGTCTAACCGAACCGACATCAATCCCCTTCATTTGCAAAGCTGTCTTGACTGGAACTGGGCTCGGCGCTGCAAATAGGCCTTTGAATACCGGAAGCAATGCCTGATGTTGTTTAGCTGCTTCTTTAAGGTTCCCTACAAAGAAAGACTCGATCATTTGCTGCATTTCATTCCCGATAATATGTGATGCGACTGATACGACCCCAGCGCCACCAATTGCAAGAACAGGAAGGGTAATGCCGTCATCTCCGCTATACAATTGAAAATCCTCATTAGTGCCTGAAATGATTTGGGTCATGGCAATCAAATCACCGCTTGCTTCTTTAACAGCCACAATATTATCAATTTCAGATAATCTAATAATCGTTTCTGGAGTAATATTTACAGCCGCTCTTCCAGGGATATTGTATACCATAACCGGAAGGGATGTGTTCTCTGCTATCGTTTTAAAATGCTGATAAAGACCTTCCTGATTTGTTTTACTGTAGTAAGGAGCCACTAGCATGATGGCATCTGCACCATTTTTCTCTGCTTTTTTCGTAAGCTCAATTGTTGAATACGTATTATAGCTGCCAGTTCCCATAACAACAGGAATTCGTTTGTCTACAATGTTAACAACATGCTTGAGTAACGCAATTTTTTCTTCAGATGTTAAGGTAGGTGACTCTCCAGTTGTACCTGATATTACTAATGAATCTGTGCCGTTTTCGATCAAGTAATTGATCAATAATGTTGTTTTTGCTAAGTCAATATTCCCTTTTTTATCGAAAGGAGTAACCATTGCGGTTGAAACTCTACCAAAGTTAATCATACATACACCTCTTGATTTTATAAGATGAGATCCTCATCATGGATACGATAATTTGAATAAAGTTATCGATCCGTTATCCGGTATTCCGGGGTTTCTTCATGCAATTGAAATGCGTCATGTAGTGCATTCACAGCAACTGACAAATCTTGTTCCTTCACCAACACCCAAATCGTGGTGTGGCTATCCGCGGATTGTAAAATGCTAATTTCTCGTTCTGATAATGCTGTGACGATTTTGGCAGCAACACCAGGTACTCCATTAATCCCAGCCCCAACAACCGAGACTTTCGCACAATTCCTTTGGATAAATGGCTCATACCCCATATTTTCCAAAATAGTAATGGCATTGCTTGTCATTTCTTCTGTAACTGTATAGACGACTGCGTTTGGTGAAATATTAATAAAATCGACACTTATTGAAGCATTTGCCATCGCTTTAAATACTTCAGCCTGAAGATTATATTGGTCTTTCTTTGCTTTCACTTTAATTTGAGTAATTTTCGAAACATGGGCGATCCCTGTCACAAGTCTTTCTTTTATCTCAGCGCCATGGCTGCCTTTATTCATACTCGTCACCAATGTTCCGAGACCATCTGAATAAGTAGATCTGATACGAATCGGTACCTTCGCCTGCATGGCAATCTCGACAGCTCTAGGATGAATGACTTTCGCTCCTTGGTATGCCATGTTACATACTTCATTATAGGTTACTACAGATAGTGGGCGGGCATAGTCTGCTATGCGCGGATCAGCTGTCATAATACCTTCTACATCGGTGAATATATCGACATATTCAGCTTGCAGTGCTGAGCCAAGAGCAGCAGCAGATGTATCGCTTCCGCCTCGTCCAATCGTCGTAATATCCCCGTTTTTAGTTGCTCCTTGAAAGCCAGCAACAACAACAACATCATGAAGTTCTAGCTCTCTTCTTATTCTATCACATTTCATGTCAATAATTTTGGCATTTGTATGATCCTGGTTTGTTAGGAATCCGGCTTGAGCCCCTGTAAAGGTTGTCGCGCTTATTCCACTATCCAGTAGTGTATTCGTGAAAACAACCGAAGAGATTGTTTCCCCCACGGATAAAAGTAAATCTTGTTCTCTTTTTGAGAGTTTGCTGTCTGAACCATTTACGAGTGATAAAAGCGTGTCCGTTGCATAGACATCTCCTTTTCTTCCCATTGCCGAGACGACGACCACAACCTTGAACCCATCATTTAGCGCTTTTTGAATATGACGCTTAGCATGTGCTCTGCTTTCCTCATCTCGTACAGAAGTTCCCCCGAATTTCTGAACGATGAATTTCATTCTTCACACCTCAAATGTAAAGGGCTAGCTCAAAAAGGTCCGATTTCGTACTCTACTACAGTAATTGGTATTAAATAAAACTTTTATACTGTAATCAGTAGTTACTGGGTCTGCCTTTTTTCACCAGCCACATTGCTTCTCATATCTCTTTTTCATTACAATCTAACGAATAATTTCGCTTTACTGATAAATGCTATCTTTATTTTACCGTAACTAATCCTAATTTCAATAAACTTTCCGCGATTTGAACCGAATTCCAAGCAGCACCTTTAAGAAGGTTATCAGATACTACCCATAGATGGAATCCATTATCCTTATCCAAATCTTTACGAATTCTGCCAACAAAGACGCCGGTCTTTCCGACAGCATCGGACGGCATCGGATAAATTTGATTTTCTGGGTCATCTTGAAGCACGACTCCTGGCGCATCACTTAATAATGTTTTGATATCGGCTGCTGTAATGCCCTCTGCATTTGTTTCAAGATATACTGACTCAGAATGGCCGGTCTCTACAGGTAGTCTTACACAGGTTGCAGCTACATGCAATTCGGGCATATGCATGATCTTTTTCGTTTCATTAATCATTTTCATTTCTTCGTAAGTAAAACCGTTTTCCTGAAATGTATCAATCTGCGGGATTACGTTAAATGCGATTTGATAATGCTTTTTATCGCCTTTCACTGGTAATACTGCCGGTTTAATTTCTTGGTTATCAAGTAAGTCACGAGACTGCTCTCTTAATTCATCGATTGCTGCAGCACCTGCTCCAGAAACAGCTTGATAAGTCGAAACAATAATCTTATTTAAACCATAAGCCTCTCTAATCGGTTCAAGAGCTACGACCATTTGAATGGTTGAACAGTTCGGATTTGCAATGATTCCGTTATGGTTGCGTAAGTCCTCTTCATTTACCTCAGGAACAACTAAAGGGACTTGTTCATCCATGCGGTAAGCACTTGTGTTATCAACCACAATCGCCCCGCGTTTCACTGCTTCAGGTGCCAATTCCTTAGAAATACTTCCACCCGCACTGAATAACGCAATATCTATACCTTCAAAGCTTTCAGGCTTTGCTTCCTGAACTTCAATTTCTTTGCCTTTAAATAAAAGTTTCTTTCCTGCCGAACGGGCCGAAGATAAAAAAGTGATTTTTTTTATAGGCAGTTCTCTTGATTCAAGTGTTTTTATCATTTGTTGTCCTACTGCTCCGGTTGCCCCAACAACCGCAATATTTAATCCTTTTGTCTCTTCCATTTCCCTTACCCCTTTTCCATTCACATAATGACTTCTATCTATTTGTCATCAATGCTAGTAACATTTTTAATAGAAATATCATTTATTTTAACATATCCATGCACGAAAGAAACAGGATTTTACTAATTTATGTCGTAATCGGGGCAATACAAGCAAAAAATTGACAAAAGTCTGACTACTTATCGGCATTTTCATCTGTTTCATTATTTAAAATTTATGAGGGATCTTTAAATCTCTCGATGATTACTGGTTGAATTTGATTGCCATCTAATGCAGCGATGATGGTTTCACGTATCTGACTCATTCTTGCTACCATCGAAGTCGGTTTCCTCTCCGGATCATCCTGACCATATGGTACAAAATAAACATCCTTTGAGTCCATTAATCTCATTAAATTCATTCCATTAAGTCCCAGAGCATCATTCGTTGAGACGGCTAAGACGACTGGACGGTGATTCCTCATCGTCGCTTTTGCAGCCATAAGCACTGGTGAATCTGTTAATGCATTTGCCATCTTACTCATTGAATTTCCCGTCATCGGAGCAATGACCATACAAGCAAGAGGAGTTTTCGGACCCAATGGCTCTGCTTTTACTATTGTATCGACCACATGATGTCCGGTCAACTTTTCTATCCTATCAATCCAGTCTTCCCCTTTTCCAAATCTTGTCTCTGTATGCTGAACAGTCGATGTGACGATTGGAATGACCTCAGCGCCTTCATTCACCAATTTTTCAATTTCCGGAAAAACAGCATCATACGTACAATGCGAACCAGTTAATCCGAAGCCGATTCGTACACCTTTTAGGCTCATTTCTTTTTCCCCTTTCGCTTTTTCATATCTTCATTGATTAATTCGGACAATGCATTCCCCAATATTTTACCTGCAGTTTTCGGTGCAACAATACCAGGCAAACTTGGTGCAAGCAATGCCTTGATTCCCCTTTTCTCAGCATAACGAAAATCTGTACCTCCCGGTTTTGAAGCAAGATCAATGACTAGGGTATGAACAGGCATATTCGCCAGTACACTTGCTGTAATAATTGGATATGGAATCGTATTAATGCATATATCTACATCTCTCATCATCTTCGTTAAATCATTGATATGGAAAGGCGTCATAGCCATCTCCGTAATCCTTGCAATATCTTCCGTTTTTCTAACTCCTACTCTTACCTTCGCACCAAGAGCTTGAAAGCTTCTCGCTGTAGTCATGCCGACTCTACCTAGCCCTAAAACGGCTACATTCGAACCATGGATCGTGAAGTCTGTATGCTGTATAGCCATCATAATTGTACCTTCGACGGTCGGGATTGAGTTATAAATGGCTACATCATCCCTTTCAAAAAGCTGTACAAGACGCCGGTTGGTATTTTTCATAATTCCTGTTAAATATCCATTACTAATTCCAGAATAAAACGTACAATGAGGTGGAGTTTTAGACACAACTTCTTCCGTGATTGTTACTTCTTCATTTGAAAAAATTGTATCTACTTTTCCTTCAAGATTTGTACCTGCAACAGGTAGTATAACTGTATCAATCTCAGAAAAATCTACATCCTCAAGCTTCTCTTTTACCGCACCAGTAAATGAATGTTCAAGCTGTTCAAAGCCTACTAGCCAGAGTCTTGCATCCAGTTCAGTCAGTTTTCGAACTACCTCTAGCTGACGAGCATCCCCGCCAATAACTGCGATTTGCAAGCCTGTGAGCATTAAAACCGTCACCTTCTTTTTTATGGAAATATCTCCGCGTTTTTTTCATTGTTTTACCCTTACATCCTATGTAATCCTTTCAAGATAGGTGATTGTATGATGTGTATCTTACATTCGATTTTGGAGATAAAACTGCAGTAATTCACAAAAAAAAACCGCCCTAAGGCAGTAAAAATAAACATTAGACTTTATTCTTCATATTGGGTTTCCACTATATCAATAATCACCATATCTGAACCAATCTTCTTTACGTGCTCCCAAGGCACTTTTATTTCACGTCCTTGCCGCTTTAATCCGAACCACTTTAAAGAAGGGATGATTAAAGCTGTTATTTGTCCCTTTTCGTTAATTTCAAGATCAGTTTGACCCAATACTCCTAATCGCTCAGCACGGGCCACATCGACAATCTCTTTTCCACTTAATTCACTAAGCCTCAAAATATCTCCTCCTCATATGTTCATATTTCATCTATATCCTACTTTGTCCAAGAATAGAAGTATTAGAATGACTATTGTGATAAGAAAGTTGCAAGCTTCACAATAACCCTTAAGTGACCGAACTGCTTTCATCGAACATCGAAATTTACTTAAAAAAGGGATTTCTCTCAAATAAAGCTGTCTCATAACAAAAGGGTCAAACCCCACATCTACTATATACCATTAAGATGTGAACACGACACATGAAACGGTGTATAGAGTGTGAGGTTAGACCCTCTTTTTTTGTGAGATTATTTATTCCAGCTCTCTAGCGGACTAACTAATGAAGAAGCATAAGAATCTGTAAATATTTGCTGAGCCATCTTGTTTACATGCTCTTCCGTTACTTCATCAATTAATTCTACAATCCGATCCAGAGAACGATGGGTCTCAAGCAATAGCTCGTTTTTACCGTTACGGCTCATTCTGCTATTGGTACTTTCAAGACTCAACATCAAGCTTCCTTTTAGTTGCTCTTTGCTGTTTCTTAGTTCTTTTGCAGAGATCCCTTCCCGTTTTAGCGTGTCTAAAGTCAGTTGTATCGTCTCATATAGACTTTCTAACTGATTAACTCCAGTACCACCATAGATCGTCACTAAACCGCTATCTTGATAACTCGAATGATAGGAATAAACTGAATAGGCAAGGCCGCGTTGTTCACGAACCTCCTGGAAAAGACGGCTGCTCATACTGCCACCCAAAATATTGTTAAGAGTGATTAAACTGTACATGTCATCGTGACCGATGCTCAAGCCTTCAAAACCTAAGCATAGGTGGGCCTGTTCAGTTTCTTTCTTCCTTGTGAATTGATTTTGATGAAAAATAGGCTTAATAAGTTCAGTTCGAATATCACTGCCTGTAAACGATCCAAAATATTTTTCAACTTCTTGAATCATGCTTTCGTCCACATTCCCAGCAATGGAAATAACGACCTTGTCCGGTGTATACATATCATGAACGTATTGTTTTAACGTCTCACTTGTAAACGTATCAAGCGTTTCTTCTGTGCCAAGGATTGGATACCCAAGTGGATGCTTTTCATATACCGCTTCACTTAACAGGTCATGAACAATATCATCTGGAGTATCTTCGTACATTTTAATTTCCTCAAGCACTACATTTTTCTCTTTCTTCAATTCTTCTTCGTCAAACGTAGAATTAAAGAACATGTCAGAAAGGATTTCAAGTGCAAAGCTCGCATGGTTGTCGAGCACTTTTGCATAATAGCAAGTATATTCCTTTGAAGTAAAGGCATTTACCTGTCCGCCAATGCTATCGAAAGATTCAGCAATTTCTCGCGCATTACGAGTGGTCGTACCTTTAAAGAACATATGCTCGAGAAAATGGGAAATCCCATTCAATTCTGGTGTTTCATTACGGGAGCCAGTTTTAATCCAGATCCCTATCGCAGCTGAACGGACTGTTGGGATATTTTCGAGTACTATTCTTGCACCATTTTGACATGTATATTTCTTAATCAATGAACATTCCTCCTTGTTCTTTGCGGTTTTAAAGCGCAGGCAAATTGTAAACTGATATCTCTATTGAATCAGTCTTCTTTCATTTACAGCTTCTGAAACGGTTACAATTTGCAAGCCTTTCTTTTTCAATTGTTGAATCATTACCTCTAATGACGATGCAGAAGCGTCTGTTGGATGCATCAAGATAAATGCTCCTGAGTGAACTTTACTAAGAACCCTATTTAGTAGAACATCTGGACTTGGCTTTTGCCAATCAATTGTATCGACACTCCAAAGAATTGTACCCATCCCAAGACTGTCAGCGATTTCAACCGTTTCATCACGGAAACTCCCGCTCGGTGGAGCAAACCACTTTACTTTCTTATCTGTTACAGCCTCAATCACTTCATTTGTTTTTTGCATTTCATTCTTAGCAGCCGTTTGGGATAGTGACTTCATATCAGGGTGAGTATAAGAATGATTGCCAATCTCATGTCCGCCTTGTTCAATCATTTTTGCTAGTTCAGGATTATTCTTTGTCCATCTTCCTTCCAAAAAGAAGGTAGCCTTTACTTCATTTTCCTTAAGTATGGCAAGCATATCCTGTAAATATTCATTGCCCCATGCCACATTTATTAAAAGTGAAACGACGGGTTTTTCAGGATGTGCCCGGTAAATTGGCGCAGGAGTTAAATCGCTTATATGTACATTAGGCGAAACTTGTTCAAAAACCAATTTTTTTGCATTAAAAATCCCTTTGTCTTTCATTGCCTTATAAGATTCCCTAACGTCTACTTTAAGACCGTTTAGACCAGGTACCGTTTTCCAGATTGAATCAACTTTTGCATCCTGTGGAGCTATTTCATACTCCTTCGCCTTTGATTCAATCTCTAACATAAGAGAGTCACTCTGCTTTACTGCAACAACAGTCTGCCCTGCTATCGACTTTACATACAAATCTACATATGGATTTTGCACTAATAACCATGATATACCTGCAATGGCACTAAACGCAACTATCTGGCCTAATTTCCTCATCTTTTACAGCTCCCCTCATATAAATGGTATGAGGAAAATGGACAAGGTAGAACGAAAGTAGTCACTGACTATAGTAATAGTGCAAGCTCCTTTAAAATGGAAAAATACTATGATCTCCACAGTCTTATGTTTCGCCGAATTCCCCCACAAACAAGTGCCCCGTGCTTTCATCGATACGAATAGACCAAGCGAACGATCTACTCTGGCCTTTATCTAAGTGTCTAAATAGAAAAAAGCATGCAAATTCACAAAGAATCGCATGCATCCATTTTATCGATATTTCTAAACACTCTTACACCTCTGATTTTTCTTCACTTTCTTTTTGAGCCTTTAGAATTGCTTTATGAGAAAGATTTACTCTTCCTTGTTTATCGATTTCAACGACTTTAACAGATAACTCATCGCCTATTTTTACAACATCTTCAACTTTGCCTACACGTTCTTCAGCAAGCTCAGAAATGTGTACAAGACCATCTTTACCATTAAAGATTTCAACAAACGCGCCGAATTTTTCAATTCGTTTTACTTTACCAAGATAGACTTCACCAACAACTACTTCACGAACAATATCTTCAATAATATTCTTCGCTTTTTGGTTCATCTCTTCATTAGTAGACGCAATAAACACCGTACCGTCTTGCTCAATATCAATTTTCACGCCAGTTTCTTCAATAATTTTATTGATATGTTTTCCGCTTGGTCCAATTACATCACGAATCTTATCTGGGTTAATTGCCATCGTTAAGATTTTTGGTGCATATTTTGAAAGACTTTCGCGTGGTGTATTGATAGTTGACATCATTGACTCAAGAATATGCATTCTTCCACGTTTTGCTTGTTGAAGGGCTTCTTCAAGAATTTCTCTTGATAAACCTTCAATTTTTATATCCATTTGCAAAGCAGTAACACCTTTTGCAGTACCTGCAACTTTAAAGTCCATATCGCCTAGGTGATCTTCCATGCCTTGAATATCTGTTAAAATGGTATAGTGTTCTCCAGTTTTAACAAGTCCCATCGCAATCCCAGCTACTGGTGCTTTCAAAGGAACACCCGCATCCATCATAGCAAGCGTACTTGCACAAATACTTGCTTGTGAAGTCGAACCGTTTGATTCAAGTACCTCTGATACAAGTCGGATGGTATATGGGAAGTCTTTATCATTTGGTATCACTGGCTCTAATGCTCTTTCTCCAAGTGCACCATGACCAATTTCACGACGTCCGGCACCACGGATTGGTCCTGTTTCGCCAACACTGAAATGTGGGAAATTATAGTGATGCATGAATCGTTTGGATTCCTCAGTACCAAGTCCGTCTAAAATTTGAACATCTCCTAGTGCACCAAGAGTACAGATCGACAAAGCTTGAGTTTGTCCACGCGTAAATAATCCTGAGCCATGCGTACGAGGAAGGATGTCGATTTCAGAAGAAAGCGGTCTGATTTCATCCGGGTTACGGCCGTCTGGGCGAACTTTTTCTTCCGTAATCAAACGACGTACTTCTGATTTCACCAATTTATTTAAGATTTCTTTAATTTGCTTTAATTTGTCTTCGTCTGTTTCTTCTTCGAATTGCAACAGCACCCGGTCTTTTACTTCTTTAATAGCCGCTTCACGAGCATGTTTCTCCTGAACTTGTACGGCTTTGTTTAAATCAGCTTCACAAAGACTTTTAATTTCAGCTTCAAGCTCAGTATCTACTTGATACAGATTGATGTCCATTTTTTCTTTGCCAATTTCAGCAACGATTTTTTCTTGGAACTCAATTAATTTCTTAATTTCATCATGTCCAAACATAATTGCTTCAAGCATCGTTTCTTCAGGTATTTCATTAGCCCCTGCTTCAACCATATTAATTGCGTCTTTCGTTCCAGCTACAGTCAAATTAATATCGCTTTGTGCAAGCTGATCAACATTCGGATTAATAATGAATTTCCCATCAATTCTACCAACAACTACACCTGCGATTGGCCCTTCGAACGGAATGTCTGAAACGGATAACGCTAGAGATGAACCAAGCATTGCGGCCATTTCAGAAGAACAATCTTGATCTACACTCATCACCATACTGATAACTTGTACATCATTTCTAAACCCATCAGCAAATAAAGGACGAATTGGACGATCAATCAAACGGCTTGCTAAAATTGCTCTTTCACTTGGTCTTCCCTCACGCTTAATAAATCCACCCGGAATTTTCCCAACTGCATATAATCTTTCCTCATAACTTACCATTAATGGGAAAAAGTCAACGTTCTTTGGTTCCTTTGATGCAGTGGCTGTACTTAATACAACTGTTTCTTCATACCGAACAAGCACAGCTCCATTTGCTTGTTTAGCCAACTGGCCAATTTCAACAGTTAATGTTCTTCCGGCCCATTCGTATGAATACGTATGTTTGTTCTGTCCCATCTTTCTATTAAACCCCTCTCTTGATCTTCACTTTAGAGGCCTGGTCGTTTTCACCTAAACCTTATCTAAAATCTTCATTATCATATATGTCAAATTAATAAAGCTTCCATAATCAAACTATTCCTATTATGCACGAAATAAATAAGCATTAACAGCAAAATGGAGTATATTTGAAAAAAACAAGTTTTTTTTCAAATAATCTCCCTTTTACACATTATGTAAAATGACTTTTGTCTTCAAACATCAAAAAAGCGGGAAATTCTCCCGCTTTTTCGAATAATTATCGGCGTAAGCCTAATTTATTAATTAATGTACGGTAGCGAGTAACATCTTTATTACGAAGGTAAGTAAGAAGATTACGACGTTTACCAACCATTTTAAGAAGACCGCGACGTGAATGGTGGTCTTTTTTATGAGTGCGTAAGTGACCGTTCAAGTTATTGATTTCTTCAGTTAATACTGCAATCTGAACCTCGGGTGATCCAGTATCAGTGTCGTGAGTGCGGTACTCAGTGATAAGTTCGTTTTTACGTAATTGTGTAATTGCCATTGTTTATTCCTCCTAAAGTTTCTGTAAAATCCCCTATTACTGAGCCAGCGTCGGAGACTCGCTTAGCCAAGCAACGGTTATTTTCATACTTAAATATCATACAACCTTTTTTTACAGAATGCAAGTTCTAGCCACCTAATTGCGTAAAATACTCAATTGCATGATTTTTATCTATTTCAATCTGTTGAACCAATTCTTCCAGGCCGGCAAATTTTTGTTCACTGCGGAGCCTTTTATGCCATTCGACAGCGACATCTTCTCCGTATATCACTTGATCAAAACCAAGCACATGAACTTCAACGGACGGATATTCAGGTCTCTTCTCATGAAATGTTGGTTTATACCCCACATTACAAACACCATTAAACCATTTATGATCTATTTGAATTTTCACAGCATACACACCTGTAGATGGGAAGATATATCGATCCTTGATGTCAATGTTTGCAGTCGGGAACCCAAGCTGCCTTCCGCGTTTTTCACCATGTATGACGGTTCCTCGTACAGAATACCATCTTCCTGTTAGCTTATAAAAGTCAATAAAATCGCCTTCTTGCAAGGTTTTTCTTATCCTAGTTGAACTAATTTTCTCTTCTGCTATTGTTTGCTTTTCAACAACAGTTTGTGTAAATTGACCTTTTGAATGAAGTGGAAGCGTGTCCATCGTTCCTTCACCGAACCTTCCATATGAAAAATCAAAGCCTGCTGCAACATGAATGGTATGAAGTTTGATTAAATAATTATCCACGAATTGTTGAGGAGTTAGTGTTGCGAATTCTTTTGTAAAATGAATAACGAAAACATAATCAACATCAAGCTCTTCAATAATCGCTATCTTTTCTTGCAACGGCGTAATATATTTAACCGATTGTTGCTCTATCCCGAGAACTGCAGATGGATGGGGATCAAAAGTCATCACCGCTGATTTGGCACCCATTTTCTCAGCAGCATTTTTTGCGGTCTGAATCACTTTCTGATGTCCTATATGTATCCCATCAAAAAATCCTATGGCGATAACTAAAGGTGGAAATTCTTCAGGATTAAATGTTTGAGGATGCTCTATTGTCATTACTTTCACGTTTAAATCTCCTCTTTCTCCCGGTAAACCTCACAGTTCATCTATTACCAAAACTTTAACTGGTTTGATTACTTGTTCTTTTACGGGATGCACTTGATAAATTGCTAGGGCTCTTCCATTTTCATTTATCATGACAAATGGTTCACCTTTAACATAATCTAAATCATCTGGTTGCGTTAGAACCGCACCGTTTAAGATTTTCATTGCTACTTTATCATTAATCTGATATTTCGGCAAATGATAGAGACCACGTTCAAGCGGTAGCAAAAATTCCTTTTCTTTTCCTTCCTCGAAAAGGTCTTTCACTTCTTCAAGCGTTTTGCAATCATTTAAAGTCAACCCTGCTGATTCTGTTCGAATTAAGCTGGACATATGAGCTGGATAGCCGAGACGTTCTCCCATCATAACAGCAAGCGTTCGTATATATGTCCCTTTGCTGCATTTCACCCTGAATTTAAATGAAATGGTATTCCCCGCAAATACTTCACGATCATCTAGTAATGTTAATTCATGAATTGTTACTTCCCTTGAAGGCCTTTCAACCTCAATACCAGCTCGGGCATACTCATATAATTTCTTGCCGTTCACCTTGACTGCAGAATACATGGGTGGTGTTTGCGTGATTAGACCAGTTAAAGATTGAAACACTTCTAGAATTCGTTCTCTTGTGATCACATCGGAAATAATTGCTTCTTCCAGTTTTTCACCACTGCTATCTTCAGTAGTTGTTGAAAAGCCAAGCGTGATTTCACCTTCATATGCTTTTCCAGCATCTGTAATATACTCAGCAATTTTCGTGGCCCTTCCAATACAAATAGGCAAGACTCCTGTAACATCTGGGTCGAGAGTGCCTGTATGACCCACTTTTTTTGTTTTTAAGATTTTCCGAAGTTTAAAAACACAATCATGCGAAGTCATTCCTTTAGGTTTTAATAAAGGCAAAATCCCTTCCATTTTTGACACCTCTTTTCATGTTGTATGAAGGACATGGGGACGGGGCTTCACGGCTTACTAATGTAGCCAAACTACTTAGCAGGTATACTTATTTACTCGAAAAAGCATCCGAAATTCCGGCTCCGCACCGCCACCCATTGTGATTAGGCAATATAGCGTGCTTAATGATAGATCCTTCATGGTCAATAGTGGCGTTTTAACGCCATATTCGTTTTGTATTCTCTTAATTTTTGACAGAAAAAAAGATAGACGATTGTCTACCTGTTTTTTCAAAGAAAAAAATGCTGAATGCGGGTGTCCCAAAAGGGTCTGACCTTACACCCAACAGCAGTATAAAGTAGTAAAACACTTATATAATCTGTATATAGTAGGTACAGGTCTGACCTTTTCTTTATGGGACGCACTCATTCACTTGTTATTCTTCATCTTTATTAGCAGGCTGCTCTGAATGAATCTGAGTAATAAGTGATTCGATTCGATTTCCATAAGTAACCGATTCATCAAATTCAAAAGAAATTTCCGGCGTTTTCCTTAAACGGATTCTCTGACCGATTTCTGAACGGATGAAACCTGTTGCTTTTGAAAGACCCTTTAACGTATTTTCTTTTTGCTCTTCATCTCCAAGTACAGAGATATAGACAGTTGCTTGTTGAAGGTCACCCGTAACAGCAACATCTGTAACCGTCACAAAACCAATCCGGGGGTCTTTTATTTTTCGGCCGATGATTTCACTTAATTCTTTCTTCATTTGCTCGCCTACACGATTCGCACGATGGCTCATTTACATCACCTCGCTCGTCCTATAGCCATTCTATATCTGTTAGTGTTCGTTCTAGTTCCGGAAAAGAATCTAGAAATTGCAGGGCATTCTGTATTTCTCTCTCAGTCGCTTTTCTAGAAGAGGTCACTGCAACGATGGCAATTTGTGTTCGTTGCCACGTTTCTTGAAAACCTACTTCGCTCACAGAAATATTGAATTTCTGTTTTAGCCTTGTCAGCACTCTTTGTAAGACAGCCCTTTTATCCTTTAAAGAATGGGCGTCATAAATGATGCATTCACAAACGACAGAACTGATAATCATTTACGCTCTATTTCTTCCATAACGTAAGCTTCAATGACATCTCCTTCTTTAAGGTCATTAAAGTTCTTAATCGTAATTCCACATTCATAGTTTTGTGCAACTTCTTTTACATCGTCTTTAAATCGTTTTAATGTATCTAATTCACCTTCAAAAATCACAATGCCTTGGCGGATTAAACGCACGCTAGAGTCACGAGTAATTTTTCCGTCCGTTACATAGGAACCAGCAATTGTACCAATTTTTGAAACTTTGAATGTTGTACGTACTTCTGCTTGACCGATGACTTTTTCTTCAAATTCAGGATCAAGCATCCCTTTCATCGCTGCTTCAATTTCTTCAATCGCTTTGTAAATGATACGGTGAAGACGAATCTCAACATTCTCTGTTTCTGCAGCTCGCTTAGCGTTCACATCAGGGCGAACATTAAACCCAATGACAATTGCATTTGAAGCAGAAGCAAGGATAATATCAGATTCTGAAATTGCACCTACACCAGAGTGAATGATTTTCACTTTGGCTCCTTCTACTTCAATTTTTTGAAGTGATGCTGCAACAGCTTCTGCTGAACCTTGAACATCTGCTTTCAAAACGATATTCAATTCTTTTATTTCTCCTTGTTTCATTTGCTCAAACAAGTTATCAAGTGTAACAACTGATTTTTCATTACGTGATGAAGCCAGTTGTCTTTGTGCACGAGTTTCCCCGACTTGACGGGCTGTTTTTTCATCTTCAAAAACGATAAAACGATCCCCTGCATCTGGAACTTCATTCAAGCCTGTAATTTCAACTGGTGTCGATGGACCAGCTTCTTTCACCCGGCGACCAAGATCGTTAACCATCGCACGTACACGCCCGAATGAGTTACCAACTACGATTGGGTCTCCAATTTTAAGAGTACCGTTTTGAACAAGCAATGTAGCAACTGTTCCACGGCCTTTATCAAGACGAGACTCGATTACTGTACCAACGGCTCTACGTTCTGGATTTGCTTTGTATTCTTCCACTTCACCAACAAGCAAGACCATTTCAAGCAAAGTATCGATTCCTTCACCTTGTTTTGCAGAAATCGGAACGAATATCGTATCTCCACCCCATGCCTCGGAAACAAGTCCATGTTCTGTTAATTCCTGCATTACGCGATCAGGATTGGCAGATTCTTTATCCATTTTATTAACAGCAACAATAATTGGAACCTCTGCTGCTTTAGCATGGTTGATTGCCTCTACCGTTTGTGGCATTACGCCATCATCTGCTGCCACAACTAGAATGGTAATATCGGTAACCTGTGCACCACGCGCACGCATCGTTGTAAACGCAGCATGTCCAGGAGTATCCAAGAACGTAATCTTCTTCCCGCTTACTTCAACTTGGTATGCCCCGATATGTTGGGTAATTCCACCAGCTTCTACCTCTGTTACTTTTGTGTTACGGATTGAGTCTAGTAGTGTCGTTTTACCATGGTCAACGTGACCCATGATCGTAACAACTGATGGACGTTCAATCATATTTTCTGGAGCATCTTCAGTAACGAGAGATTCAAGATCTGTTAAATCAACTAAGATTTCTTCTTCTACTTCAACACCGTATTCACCAGCAATCAATTCAATTGCATCTTTGTCTAATGTTTGGTTAATGGTAGCCATTACACCAAGCATAAATAATTTTTTGATAATTTCCGATGGCTCACGGTGCAATTTCTTAGCAAGTTCTTGAACGGTTAATGATTCAACGAACGTAATTTTAGCAGGTAGCTCGCGTTCTTTTCTTTTTTGAACTGGAGCTTGTGTTTGAGTTTGGGTTCTGCCTTTATTGTTTCTATTACGGTTATTAAAATTATTCCCTTTCCCTCTATTGGAGTTGTTTCTTTGTCCACCTTGAGGGGAGGTTTTGCCTGCAACCGGTTTAACAGGCGGTTTTTTCTTCACCTTTTCCTTATTAACTGTATTGCTTTTCTCGTTTGCTTCTTCTTCATATTTTTCCACAGTGGAAGAAGCTGTGGTAGGCTGTTGTGTTTTTGGTTGTATTGAATGATTTAATTTATCGATCGTAGAATCGTCTAATGTTGTCATATGGTTTGATACCTCTATATTCATTTCTTTGAGTTTATTAATTACATCCTTGCTTGAAACGTTCTTTTGTTTTGCATATTCATGTACACGTATTTTAGTCATACGTTCACCCCCGTAAAATTTAATCGAGCAACGTTTGGAGTTTTCTTGCAAAACCTTCATCTAAGACAGCGACAGTAACACGTGCATCTTTCCCTATCGCTTGACCGAGTAAAAACCGATTTTCGACTTTTTTTAAAGGAACCTGATAATACAAGCATTTATCAGTGATTTTTTTTTCTGTATTGGAAGAAGCATCTGCGGCCAAAATAACTAGCTTGGCTTTACCACTTCTCACTTCTTTTACAACTAATTCTTCTCCTGAAATTAGTTTACGCGCTCGATTTGCTAAACCTAATAGAGACATCCATTGTTGTATCATCTTGTAGAAGTATTCTCCTTATCCGCTAATTCAAGTAGCTGTTCATAAATAGAAGGATCGATTGCCGCACTTAGTTGATTGGCCAGGATATTTTTCTTCTTGGCAAGCATAATCGTTTCTTGATCTAATGTTAAATAAGCACCACGCCCAGCTTTTTTCCCTGTAGGATCAATGCTTACTTCGCCCTCTTTTGATCGAACGATTCGAATCAACTCTTTCTTCGGCTTCATTTCACCAGTTGCAACACATTTGCGCATTGGTATTTTTTTCATAATCGATCACCTCTACCTTATTCGTCATCTTCGACAAATTCATCTTCATCAACGTAGCTTTCTCTACTTAACAGAAACTCTTGTTCTTCAACTGGATAAATCCCTGCTTCACGAGCTTCTGTTTCACTTTTAATATCAATCTTCCAGCCAGTCAGTTTTGCTGCTAAGCGTGCATTTTGTCCTCGCTTCCCGATAGCAAGTGAGAGCTGGTAATCAGGAACAATGACTGTTGTTGCTTTTTCTGCTTCTTCAACGATCACTTCAAGTACCTTCGATGGGCTTAATGCGTTAGCGACAAATACGACCGGATCTTCTGACCATTTAACGATATCGATTTTTTCGCCTTTAAGCTCGTTAACAATCGCTTGAACTCGCTGTCCTTTTTGACCCACACATGAACCTACCGGATCGACTTCTTCATTATCAGAATGAACGGAAATTTTAGAGCGATCGCCAGCTTCACGTGCAACCGATTTGATTTCGACTGTTCCATCAAAAATCTCTGGAACTTCAATTTCAAATAATCGCTTTAATAGGCCAGGATGTGTGCGTGATACGAATATTTGCGGACCTTTTGAAGTTTTTTCGACTTTCGTGATAAACACTTTAATTCGGTCATGTGGTTTATATTGTTCATTTGGCATTTGTTCACTAATAGGTAGCAATGCCTCAATTTTCCCTAAACTAACATAAATAAACCGAGAATCATGACGTTGAACAATTCCGGTCATAATGTCTTCTTCACGGTCAATGAATTCTGAATATATGATACCACGTTCCGCCTCACGTACTCGTTGTGTGACAACCTGCTTAGCAGTCTGTGCCGCAATCCTTCCAAAATCCTTCGGTGTAACTTCCAGCTCTACAACATCTTCAAGCTGATAGCTAGGGTTAATTTGTTTTGCTTCTTCCAAAGAGATTTCAAGTCGTGCATCAAACACCTGATCCACAACGTCCTTTCTTGCAAAAACTCTCATTGTACCTTTTTCAAAATTTAAATCGATACGAACATTCTGCGCCTGATTAAAATTACGACGGTATGCCGAAATCAACGCTGCCTCAATGGCATCAATCAGAACTTCTTTTGAAATTCCTTTATCTTTTTCTAAAACATTGAGAGCATCCAATAACTCACTGCTCATGGTTGTTCCCCCTTAAATATTTTTTAAGAAAATGTAACGGCTAACCTTGCTTTAGCAACCTTCTCAAAAGGGATTACTACCGTTTTCTTTCTAGTTTTGATTTTCATTTCTATCGTTACTTCATTTCCGTCAAAGCTTTTCAAGGTTCCTTCAAACTCTTTTTCATCCAAGATTGGTTCATATGTTTTTATGTAAACATTTTTCCCAAGTGCTTTTTGAAAATCCTGCTCTTTTTTCAAAGGCCTTTCCGCTCCAGGAGACGAAACTTCAAGGAAGTAGTTTTGCGGAATTGGATCTGTTTCGTCCAGTTTTTCGCCTAATTTTTCACTTACTGTTCCACAGTCCTCAATGTCCACACCAGTTTCTTTGTCAATATAAACACGAAGAAACCAACTTTTTCCTTCTTTGACATACTCGACTTCTACCAATTCAAGTGCCAATTCATCTAAAATTGGAATCACAAGTTCTTCTACGGTTTCCGTTACTTTTTTACTCATTCGTTTCCTCCATACATGGTCCGTATACATATCTTTGTAATGGATTCAAAAATTTAGTCAATTACAACACGAAAGAGTGGGTTTCCCCACTCTTTCCATTGGTTCTGCTTAGTATTTCCAATAAAAATATACCATAGTCAAGGGATTTATGCAAATAAAGTGCAAGCTTTGTTCGTTCGATTTCCTTATTTCATAAGGTTTGGCGAATATAATGCCCGCGTTTATCTCTTCGTATTTTGTCAAAAGCAGTTTTCAAAACAGAGAAAGTTGGTTTTGATCAGGCAATGATTCTAAGCAGCCCTGCTTGTCCAAATACTCCAGGATGGTTTTCGATACTTTTCCACGCTGTTGAAGATCCTCTTTGGAAAGGAATTCTCCAGTTTCGCGAGCACGCACTATATTGATCGCTGCATTCGTTCCAAGTCCAGGAATTGAATTGAATGGAGGAATTAGTGAATTCCCTTCAATGAGAAACTCATCTGCGCTTGATTTATACAAATCAACTTTACTGAATGAATAGCCCCGTTCACACATTTCAAGTGCTAGTTCCAGCACTGTCAGCGTATTTTTTTCCTTAGTTGACGCATCAAGTCCTTTCGCATTTATCTCTTCTACTTTTGAACGAATAGCTTGGGATCCCCTTGTCATCGCTTCAATTTCAAAATCTTCGGCTCTTACCGTGAAATATGCTGCATAATACAATAATGGTAAATGTACTTTGAAATAAGCGATTCGCACCGCCATTAATACGTATGCAGCTGCGTGAGCCTTCGGGAACATATATTTTATTTTTTTACAAGAATCAATATACCATTCAGGAACTTCATTTTCCCTCATGCTTGCTTCAAATTCTTCAGTCAGTCCTTTCCCTTTACGAACAGATTCCATAATTTTAAATGCAAGGGAAGGTTCTAGACCTTGATAAATTAAATACACCATTATATCATCCCGGCAGCCAATAACTTCACTCAGCGTACAAATCCGGTTATGAATCAGTTCTTGAGCATTTCCAAGCCATACATCGGTTCCATGTGAAAGTCCTGAAATCTGAACAAGTTCCGAGAATGTCGTCGGTTTCGTATCTTCAAGCATTTGACGGACAAACCGGGTCCCGAATTCCGGAATGCCAAGCGTTCCAGTTTTACACATAATTTGATCTTCTGTGACTCCGAGGGTCTCTGTACCACTGAAAATCTTCATAACTTCTGGATCATCGGTGGGAACCGTTTTCGGATCAATTCCACTCAAATCTTGCAGCATTCTTATGACTGTCGGATCATCATGACCTAATATATCAAGTTTTAGAATATTATCATGTATAGAGTGGAAATCGAAGTGTGTCGTTTTCCACTCTGAATTGCGGTCGTCCGCTGGGAATTGGATCGGTGTAAAATCGTAAATATCCATATAATTTGGTACTACGATAATCCCCCCTGGATGCTGACCACTCGTCCTTTTTACGCCTGTACAGCCAGCAACAAGACGATCGGTTTCTGCACCGCGCATATGAAGATTATTGTCAGATGAATACCCTTTTACATATCCATAAGCAGTCTTCTCAGCAACTGTACCAATGGTCCCAGCACGGAAAACATAATCTTCTCCAAATAATACCTTTGTATAGTTATGAGCATTGGGTTGGTATTCACCGGAAAAATTCAAATCGATATCAGGTACCTTATCTCCATTAAACCCCAAAAACGTTTCAAATGGGATATCTTGTCCGTCTTTTTTATAGCTTGTACCGCAGTCTGGACAGTCTTTGTCTGGTAAGTCAAATCCAGAGCTCACTGAACCATCATTGAAAAACTCAGATTTTTTACAATTTGGACAAACATAATGTGGTGGTAACGGATTAACCTCTGTGATTTCCGTCATTGTTGCGACTAACGATGAACCGACGGATCCCCGTGAACCAACGAGATAGCCGTCATCAAGAGATTTTTTTACGAGCTTATGAGAAATTAAGTAAATAACAGCGAAACCATGACCAATTATACTTTTTAATTCTTTTTCAAGACGTGCTTCTACGATTTCAGGGAGATTATCTCCATAGATGCTTCGTGCCATACTATAGCTCATGTCTCTCATTTCATCATCTGCACCTTCAATTTTAGGCGTATACAGATCGTCTTTAATCGGTTTTATGTCATCAATCATGTCTGCAATCTTATTCGTGTTTTCAACGACAACTTTCCGAGCTTGATCTTTACCGAGAAATTCAAAGTTCTTTAACATTTCATCTGTGGTCCGGAAATGGACATCCGGTAATTTGTGACGGTTAAGCGGATTGGCACCACCTTGTGAATTTACTAATATTTTGCGGTAAATTTTATCATTCGGCTCAAGATAATGAACATTCCCTGTTGCCACAACTGGCTTATTTAGCTTTTCCCCGAGTTTCACAATATTAGAAAGAATACCCTCTAATGATTTTTCATCGCGAATATATTCCATTTCAATCATATGTTGATAAACATCTTTCGGATGAATCTCGAGATAATCGTAAAATTCGGCAATCTCGGTGACTTCGTCGAATCCTTTCTGCATCATTCCCTCGAACACTTCACCTTTATTACATCCAGAGCCAATCAAAATTCCTTCACGATACTTTTTCAGCTTTGATCGAGGAATCCGAGGTACTCGATAAAAATAATCGATATGAGAAAGGGACACAAGCTTAAATAAATTCTTCAATCCCGCTTGAGTCTGGGCGATGAGCGTACAATGATAAGGTCTTGAGCGCTGATAAGCATTTCCGGCACCCATATGCTCATTGAATTGGTCGTGATACAGGATTTCTTTTTCTAAAGCATCTTTGAGCATTTTTAAAAGTAAATATCCCGTTGCTTCAGCATCATAAATGGCCCTGTGATGCTGGGTCAGTTCAATATCGAACTTTTTAGCCAACGTATTCAAACGATGATTTTTGAATTCTGGATACAGAAAGCGACCTAATTCTAATGTATCGATAACAGGATTTGCAGCTTTGGGATGCCCCATCTTTTTATAGCCAACATTTAAAAACCCCATATCAAAGCTTGCATTATGGGCAACTAAGATTGCATCATCGGCCCAAACCCGAAACTTTTCAAGAACTTCCGGCACATCTGGAGCATTTTCCACAAGATCATCTGTAATACCAGTCAAATCGATAGTTGTCGCTGATAAAGGGTGATGCGGGTTTGCAAACGATTCAAAACGGTCGATAATTTCCCCGTTTTGAATTTTCACTGCTGCAAGCTCAATAATCGTATCGTAAACAGCTGATAAACCAGTCGTTTCTACATCAAAAACAACATACGTATCTTCTTCGAGCAGACGGTGCGCATCATTATAAGCAATTGGGACCCCATCATCGACTAAATTCGCTTCTACTCCATACAGGATTTTAATACCGTTTTTCTTACCAGCACTAAACGCTTCTGGGAATGATTGAACACCACCATGATCCGTTATCGCAATCGCTGTATGTCCCCATTTCTTCGCTTGGGAAACGAGCGCTGAAACTGGTGAGACTGCATCCATTTGGCTCATCGGTGTATGAAGGTGAAGCTCGACCCGTTTTTCACCTTCTGGCGCATAGTCGATACGGCCTTGCTTCGTAATTTCGTTAATATCATTTGCCATCATGACTAAATCACGAATGAATGTATCAGTTTGGATACTTCCTTGGGCTCGGACCCACATCCCTTTTTTCACCCTGGCCAAAATGGCTGCATCTTCTTTGTCTCTTGAAAATACTTTCACAATAATTGAGCTTGTATAATCCGTTACTTTAAAGGTCAGTAATGTTCTGCCACTGCGAAGTTCTTTGACTTCAGCATCAAACACATATCCTTCAATCGCAATTCTTCTTTCTTCTTCCATGATTTGTTCAAGACGTCTGAAATCAGCATCCTCCTTAATCGTATAACCGATTTTAACAGGTCCTTCATATTGAGATCCATCCGCTGATTTTTCACTTTCCTTCTTCTGCATTTCGAGTAATGCTGCCAAACCTTTTTCTTCGTCTTCTTTTTGTTTCTCTTTTAAGAACTGCTGATAATCATTATTTGATTTAATTTCGGCTACTTCTGCTTCGAGCGACATTGGAGGAAAGCCTAATACTTGATAGTTGTTAGAAATCAAACTTGAATACTTTTTCTTTAACTGACCAGCTTCTGCTTCATTTCGAGCAGAAACAATAATCCGATGACCTACAATCTTTGGATCTTGCTCATTTAAAAGCGAGAGCAGTGCTGGTGAAATCCCTTGAAGTTCACTTAAGCAATTTTTCCAGTATTCCTTGACCAATTCTTCTGTAACCTTTGGCTGAAGCACATTGAAGCTAAATGATATCTTAGCAATGTGAGCAAATGTACTCGCAAGCTGTGTAGAGAATTTTGCATGAACACGAAAAGGAATTAGTTCTTCAAGTTTGAAGACAAAATGCCAGCTCTTTGATTCTCTTTCAATCAAAAGTTTTTCAATCTCAGCACCATAAAAATACTGTACAAATGCATCATCCGTTAACTTAAGCTGACTGAGCAAGAGTTGAAACCTCTCTCGACCGTTGTTCATTTGTTGATCCAATTGTCATCCTCCTTCTTTCTTTTACATTTTTCAAACTAAATATAGAAACGGCAGGGCGCCTTCATGTTCAAAATGTAACAGTGGTAATTATACCACAACAAGAATATTCTTCTTATCCTGCAGAACCAGAATTCCCCATTAACACTTTGTAAAGTTTTCCTATTTTCTATTAATTATTTCGAATTGGTAAGAGTTATGCTCACATAGAAAAAGGCATCTTCATAATGACCGATGCCTTTCTATTGCTCTATTTTTATTATTTGCCTAGGATTTCAGACAAAGTTTCCACTAAGGCGTCTGTACCGATTTCCAGCATTTCGCCTGACTTTCTAATTTTCACTTCAATGATCCCTTCAGATGCTTTCTTCCCAACTGTGATTCGAACTGGCAATCCAATTAAATCCGAATCAGCGAATTTGACACCTGGACGCTCTTGACGATCATCCATAAGTACATCATAGCCTTGTTTTTTCAATGAGCTATATAATTCCTCAGCAAGAGCAGCTTGAGTTTCATCCTTCATATTAACAGGGATCAAGTGGACATGATAAGGAGCTAAATTGGTTGGCCATAGGAGACCTTTTTCATCATTAAACTGCTCTGCAACTGCAGCAAGTGTCCGGGAAACGCCAATTCCATAGCACCCCATAATCATTGGTTGATTACGGCCGTTTTCATCCAAGTAAACAGCATTCATCGCTTCGCTATACCTCGTTCCAAGCTTGAACACATGCCCTACTTCGATTCCTTCTGCAAACTTAATTAATCCATTTCCATCTGGAGATTTATCCCCTTCTTGAATAAAGCGAATATCCGCGTATTGAGATACGGAGAAATCGCGGCCAGGATTTACATTCACATAATGGTAATCCTCTTCATTGGCACCACACACTGCATTGACTAACTTTTCAACGGCTTGATCTGCAATCACTTCAACATTTGCAGAAGATTTAATGGGACCAAGTGAACCTATAGCACAACCTAGTATTTCTTCCGTATCTGTAGCAGAAGCCAGATCCACATTTGCTGCGCCGAAGATGTTTTTTAATTTAATATCATTCACTTCATGATCGCCGCGAACTAATACTAATACAAACTTTTCGTCCACTTTGAAAAGAAGTGATTTGATGCAAGCTTTCGCATCTGTTTGTAGGAAACTAGCCACTTCTTCAATTGTTTTTTTGCCGATTGTTTCAACTTTTGCTAAATCTTTTGCTTGTTCGGTGTTTGTCACATCTTCTAATACAACAGGCGCCATTTCAATATTGGCTGCATAATCCGAGCTGTCTGAGTAGGCAATTGTATCCTCCCCTACTTCAGATAGAACCATAAATTCGTGTGTGTCTTTTCCACCCATCGCCCCGGAATCAGCAATAACAGCACGGAAATCTAATCCACATCGACTGAATATATTTGAATAGGCTGTGAACAATCTTTGATAAACCTCATCTAAACTTTCCTGACTAGAATGGAAGGAATATGCGTCTTTCATTATGAATTCACGACCGCGTAGTAATCCGAAACGTGGCCTTTTTTCATCCCTGAATTTCGTCTGAATTTGATAAACAGTTAATGGCAAACGCTTATAAGATTTAATTTCATCGCGAACTAGGCTCGTGATCACTTCTTCATGTGTTGCACCTAGGGCAAATTCACGATCATGACGATCTTTTAATCTCATAAGTTCCGGTCCATATGTATACCAGCGACCTGACTCCTGCCAAAATTCTGCTTGCTGGAGCGCAGGCATTAATAGTTCTACTGAACCTGCATTATCCATTTCTTCACGTACTATCTGCTCTACCTTTTGTAGCACCTTTTTTCCTAATGGTAGAAAACTATATACACCACTAGAATTTTGTCGCATATAGCCTGCCCGTAGTAAAAGCTGGTGACTTCTAATTTCTGCATCTGCAGGTACTTCTCTTAATGTTGGAATGAACGTCATACTTTGTTTCATCATTGCACCTCTTTTATAAATAGGAACCTTTATTTTTAATCACGGTCGTGCTTTTTAATTCCTTCTATCAAATTATACAGGAGAAAATTCAGCAATTCTACGCTTAAAGATATAGAAATCAAACCTTAGGTTTACAAATTATATAGGAGATAATTCGTTGAACGTGACAAAAAGACAACAGCACAGTTCCAAAATGCACTATCGTCTTTTGACTGTTTTGTATTTCATATAAGCAATTAGAAATTTTAGGTATTAATCATAAGAAAAATCGTTGGATATCATTCCATGTAACCATAATCATCAATAACATCAAGAGTGCAAATCCTATAAAGTGGACAATGCCTTCTTTTTGGCGGTCAATTGGCTTTCCTCGTAGAAATTCGACGAGGAAGAATAAGAGTCTGCCGCCATCAAGTGCTGGTAATGGTAGTAAGTTCATGATCCCAAGGTTAATGCTTAGTAACCCTGCCCATTTCATTAACATGAATATTCCTGACTTAGCAACCTCTTCAGTGGATTTATAAATCCCCACAGGACCAGATAAGCTATCAAGTGTAAATCCACCTGTAATTAATTGTCCTAGAATGACAAAGATTTGTTTCGTCCAGTGATAAGTTTCAGTTAAACCGTACGAAAATGCCTTTAGCGGTGATTTTTCTACTGGGGCATAAACACCGATCACACCGATCTTCTCACCTTCTCGTTCTACTTCTTTAGGTACGACCGGAATGGATAATGTCTGACCATCACGTAAGATTACAAATTCAATTTCTTTACCGGGATGTTTTTGAATATTTCCTTGAACATCTTCCCATGTAGTGACTTCATCTCCATTGATCGATTGAATTTCATCTCCAGCCTTTAATCCAGAAGCAATCGCAGAGCCATCATCCGTTAACTCACCAAGTCTTGACTCATTGACTGCAATCCCTTGAAATAATCCAATCATGACAAAGATAACAAATGCCAGCACAAAGTTCATCATCGGACCGGCAAAAATCGTCAGCGTTCTATGTCCAAGTGATTTGGATACAAATTGTCGATCATAAGGAGCAATTTGATTCTCCACACCATCTTCTACAACAACGGCTTCTTCATGAATACGAAAGGTCTTTAATTCTCCCTCATCGCCATCCTCATACCCTTGAATAAGAAGCTTATGTTCAAGATCCGCCGATTCCACTTCGATAATACGAATATCAGGATATTTATCTTTATTATTTAAAACGATTTGCTTAACTAGGCTACTTTCATCTGTAACTAACCCGATACGATATCCAGGCTTTAGTTCTGGATTTTCGGCATCTTCACCTGCCATACGAACATAACCGCCAAGTGGAAGCAGTCTAATCGTATAAACAGTTTCCTTTTTTTTATAGGTGAATACTTTCGGTCCGAAACCAATTGCAAATTCCCTACATAGTATCCCTGCACGTTTCGCGAATACTAAATGTCCCAGTTCGTGAAAAAAAACAAGGGATCCAAAAATAACGATAAAGGAAATTACAGTTTGCAATGTTTGCACGTGCATTTCACCTCTATTTCAGTAATGTTTGAATAAATCTACGTGTACTTACATCCACTTCTTGAATCGTCGTAAGATCTGGATTATCAATTGGTGTATGACGATTTAACGCTTGTTCAATGTATGTTTCGATTTCTAAGAAAGAGATTTTTCCTTTTAAAAATCCCGAAACTGCAACCTCGTTTGCTGCATTTAGGACGGTTGGCATTGTTCCGCCTATTTTACCTGCTTCATATGCAAATTGCAAACATGGGAAACGATTAAAATCCATCTCCGCAAAGTGTAGCTTCCCGATCTCAGCCAGGTTTAATCGATGGCTTGTTGACAGTGGAAGGCGATCCGGATAGGTAAGAGCATACTGAATGGGTACTCTCATATCTGGTGTACCTAGTTGTGCGATCACACTAGAATCATGAAACTCTACCATTGAATGAATAATACTTTCCTTATGAAGCAAAACATCAATCTTTTCGTATGGGAGATTAAACAACCAGTGTGCTTCAATTACTTCAAGCCCTTTATTCATCATCGAAGCGGAGTCAATCGTAATTTTCGCACCCATTGACCAATTTGGATGGTTAAGTGCCTGATCTACGGTTACCCCTACCAATTCCGCACGGGAGAGATCTCTGAAACTACCGCCTGAAGCCGTAATAATCAAGCGTTCCATATTTTTTTCTTTTTCACCTTGTAAAGCCTGAAAAATAGCTGAATGTTCACTATCAACAGGAAGTAGTTTAACGCTAGCTTTCCTTGCTTCTTCGATGACTAAATGCCCCGCTGTCACTAATGTTTCCTTATTCGCTAAAGCGATATCCTTCTTTGCTTTGATTGCTTGAAGCGTTGGAAACAAACCAACGCTACCAATTACCGCATTTACCAGAATATCTGCTTTGTCAAAAACAGCAGTTTCAATTAACCCTTCATCACCATATGTAAAATAAATACCTGTTCCCAAGAATTCCGATTGTAAAGTTTGAGAATCTTCCTTTGTTTGAACACAAACTAGACTTGGTTGAAACTCACTAATATATTTTCTAGCTAGTTCCACATTTTTCCCAACAGAAAAAGCGACAATTTTAAATTGATCTGGATGTTGTCGAACAACATCTGCTGTTTGTTGACCAATCGAACCAGAAGCACCCAAAAGACTAATATATTTCATTGTCATTCATCTCCTAAAACCAATTCAAACATTAAAGAATTTGTAAAAAATGCAAAATCGGTAAAATGAAAATCAAACTATCCAATCGATCTAATATCCCACCGTGCCCAGGTAAGAGCTTACCTGAATCCTTGACACCATAATGGCGTTTATAAGCTGATTGTACAAGATCTCCTAACTGACCAAAAATCGCTATAAGAATACTCATAAACAACAGCTCAATTAATGTTCTGTCAATCGTAGAGAACATAGAAAATAGAACTGCGATAACTAATGCAGAAATAATTCCACCGATAAATCCGCCAATTGTTTTATTCGGACTGATTTCAGGCCATAATTTCCGTTTCCCCATCGATTTTCCAATAAAATAGGCGCCTGAATCTGTTGCCCAAATCGTAAATAAGGCAAAAAATACATACGTTAAACCATTTGTGTCTCTTGTTTCAAATAAGTAATAAAAGCCCATTCCAATATAGATAACGGAGATTACTAAAAAACCAGCATCATCAAACATGAAACGATTTTTCGATAAAACAGTGGAAATGAGTAGTACTAATACTCCCCCAATAATAATTTGCGTTTTATCATAGCCGGAACCTGCCAAAATTCCGTTTGCTGATTCTGGGATAAGTATTAACCAGAGCATCACAAACGAGATTACTGAAGCAAACGAATTCAACGGCAGTTTTTTCATTCGAATCAATTCATATAAACCAATTGTACCGAGCAAATAAATCAGTACTAGAAATGGAAGCTTACCTAAAATAACGATGGGTAAAAATACAGCAGCTGCAATAATACCCGTAATAATTCTTTGCTTCATGAATCACATTTCCTCGCCTTCTTAACTAGACACCACCGAATCTTCTTGTGCGCTTCTGATATTCTTCTACTGCCTCCAACAAATGCTCTTCCTTAAAATCAGGCCAGAGAACATCAGTAAACCATAGTTCTGAATATGCAGCCTGCCAAAGCATAAAATTGCTTAAACGAATTTCTCCACTCGTCCTAATCAAAAGGTCAGGATCAGGCAGTGCATGAGTCATTAAATAGTTAGAAAATTGCACTTCGTTTACAGTTTCATCTATTATACCATTTTTAACATCTTTTATTGTTTTATTAACAGCCATAAGTATCTCAGCACGACTGCCATAATTCAATGCGAAATTCAAGATAAGACCTGTATTATTCTTTGTTTCTTCTACAGCTTGCTTTACTGCGCGTTTTGTATGTTCTGGTAATAAATCAATTTCACCCATCATCTCGACCTTCACGTTCTCAGCGATAAGTTCGGGCAAAAATGTTCCCAAGAACTCTTCTGGCAATTTCATAATATAATCCACTTCACTTTTCGGGCGCTTCCAATTTTCTGTGGAAAAAGCATACACCGTCAAAATGCTCACATTTAACTGGCTTGTAAGTTTAGTGATCTTCCGTACAACCTTCATTCCCTCATGATGGCCAGCTATTCTCGGCAAGGCACGTTTCTTAGCCCAACGACCATTCCCATCCATAATGATGGCGATATGCTTTGGAACTGAAGATTTTTTTACTTGTTGAATTTTTTGAGCTAAATCGGAAGAAGCATCTTTCTTTCCAAAACGCTTCCATATTGAATACATACTTTTGTCCCCCATCAGGTAGTGCTGTTCTCTACACATTCCTATATACTATATCGAAAATGAAAATGACAGAATCTATATTATAATATCAAAAAAAGACCGCTTCTCCTATTATTAATATGAAAAAGATTGTCCGATTAGAAGAAAATGACCAAGAGAAACTACAAACCAGGATCAAAACCTTTAATTAACTATTAATGACCCAAAAGTCTCTATCGCAATATATAAGCACATTTTCATCTATCTGTTTTCAATATGAACCGATTATCCCTCGTTCAATCAGAATGTGCAGATTTTTTCAAAAAAAAAGCCGAAATCATTCTTGCAATCCATTCAGTATGCCTTAAGTAAAATGTTAGAGAAGACTCCAGTGAGCTTCATTACATTATCATTCAGGTTATGTTGAATGGTACAGAATGTCCGGCGGTTGTTGATTACTTTAATCAGAAGTACATATATGGCTTTAATATGTCATAATTTTATTCGAAAAAGTCTTTGTAAAGATAGCCAAATCTAATAAGGTAGCGCAAGCGGCACTATATTACATATTCCCATGTAAAACTAGCTATTTATTCAAGTTATGTGATCTATTGTTTAGTAGCATAGCCCAGTTCGCATTACCCTCACAGAATGGTTTACACTTCTAAAATTTCTTTTTCCTTGTCCTTCGTGATATCGTCAATTTTGTTAATATTGTTATCTGTAAGCTTTTGAATATCGTCTGAATAACCACGTAAATCATCTTCAGTCATTTCACCGTTCTTCTCAAGCTTTTTCAAATCGTCATTTCCATCACGACGAATGTTACGTATTGCAATTTTAGCTTCTTCTGCTTCCTTACGAACCATTTTGACAAGCTCTTTTCGACGCTCTTCTGTTAATGCAGGGATAGCAATACGAATGATTGACCCATCATTGGAAGGATTCAAACCAAGATCAGACTTTAGAATCGCTTTTTCGATATCGCCTAGGATTGTTTTGTCATAAGGCTGTATAACCAAAAGTCTTGCTTCTGGAACAGAAATTCCTGCTACTTGATTAACCGGAGTCGGTGCACCGTAATATTCAACAGATATCCTATCTAGCAATGAAGCATTAGCACGGCCAGCACGGATACTAGCCAATTCTCGCGTATAAGCTGAAATTGCCTTTTCCATTTTTGTTTTTGAATTGTCAATAACTTGTTTTGGCATTTTATTTCCCCCTAACAATCGTTCCGAGCGATTCGCCCATCACAACTCGTTTAATATTTCCTTTTTCCATAATAGAAAAGACCATTAATGGAATATTGTTATCCATACAAAGTGAAGAAGCTGTCGAATCCATGACTTCTAAGCCTTCATTCAACACATCTAAATAGGTTAGCTGATCATATTTAACTGCGTTTTTGTCTTTTGCAGGATCTGCATTGTAAACTCCGTCAACATTGTTCTTTGCCATCAGAATGACTTCCGCTTCAATTTCGGCTGCTCGAAGCGCTGCTGTCGTATCTGTAGAAAAGTAAGGATTTCCGGTTCCAGCCGCAAATATAACGACTCGTTTTTTCTCAAGATGTCTGATTGCACGGCGTCTAATATAAGGTTCTGCAATTTGTCTCATTTCAATTGAAGTTTGAACGCGCGTTTCAATCCCAAGCTGTTCTAAGCTGTCTTGAAGTGCTAATGAATTCATGACGGTTGCAAGCATGCCCATGTAATCGGCATTTGCACGGTCCATTCCCATTTCACTTCCGATTTTACCTCGCCAAATATTTCCTCCGCCGACAACGACTGCCACTTCAACATCTAGTTCAGCTACTTCTTTTACTTGTTCAGCAATTGATTTAATAACGGCTGGATTGATTCCAAAACCTTCAGCACCGGCTAGTGCTTCACCGCTTAGCTTTAATACGACTCGTTTATATTTCGGGTTGCTCATCTAGAACCTCCAACTATGTAATCTAATTTCATTTTAACTTTCACATTTTACTGAACTTTTTAATGGATAACTTAATGAGTCGAACCACATTCAAGCCTCGGCTCTTATGTTCCATTACGGTTCAAAAATAGGGAACACATTTGTGCTCCCTATTTAACCAATTCAAGTGTAAATTAGTCTTTTTTAACTTGGTTCATTACTTCTTCAGCAAAGTTTTCTTGACGTTTTTCAATTCCTTCGCCTACTTCAAAACGAACGAAAGATTTAACGCTTCCGCCTTTTGATTCAACAAATTGTCCAACCTTTTGGTCAGGATTTTTAACGAAAGTTTGGTCTACAACACAAATTTCTTCGTAGAATTTATTGATACGTCCCTCAACCATTTTCGCAACAATTTTTTCTGGTTTTCCTTCGTTTAAAGCTTGTTGAGTCAATACTTCTCTCTCACGATCAAGTTCACTTGCGTCCACTTGGTCACGAGATACGTATTTCGGTTTTAGAGCAGCAATGTGCATAGATACGTCTTTAGCTGCTTCTGCATCAGTTGTTCCTTCAAGAAGAGAAAGCACACTGATTCTACCGCCCATATGAAGGTATGCACCGAATGCATCGTTGTCTGTTTTTGTAACGACTTCAAAACGACGTAATGTTAATTTTTCACCGATTTTAGCAACCGCTGCATTGATATGATCAGCAACTTTTACACCGTTGATTGTTTGCTCAAGAGCTTCTTCTACAGTTGCTGGTTTGTTAGCAAGTAAGTGCTCTCCTAGTTCTTTTACTAGCGCTTGGAATCCTTCATTTTTTGCTACGAAATCAGTTTCTGAGTTTACTTCAAGAATTACCGCTTCATTTCCGTCTACAATAATTGAAGTTAACCCTTCAGCAGCAATACGATCACCTTTGTTTGCTGCTTTTGCAATTCCTTTTTCACGAAGGAAATCAATTGCTTTTTCCATATCTCCATCAGTTTGAACAAGGGCTTTTTTACAGTCCATCATCCCTGCACCAGTTTTTTCACGCAATTCTTTTACTAATTGTGCACTAATTGCCATTATAAAATCCTCCTCTTATTAAATACAATATACAAATCTCAAACAAAATTTCGGGTTCAAATGCAAAGCGCAATATGTAATCCCAAAAAAAGGTGATAAAAGGCATTATCCTCTTATCACCTTTTTTGTATGAAGGACAAGGGGACGGAACTCCGTAAAATACATTTATGTCCAACCATTGTTAGTGTCATATTAGTCTAGGAGTAAGCTTACGAAATCTGACTTATCTCCGCCACCTTTTTAATGAAGTGAGTTTAGCACATCAAATAATTTGTCCTTTATACTAAATTGGCGCGTTTTAGCGCCAGGCTAAATTATTAATACAGATTAAGCGTTAGCTGGCTCTGCAGCAGTTTCTTCGCCTTGTTTAGCTTCAAGAATAGCATCTGCCATTTTACCAGTTAATAATTTAACTGCACGGATTGCATCGTCGTTAGCTGGGATGACAACATCGATCTCATCTGGATCACAGTTTGTATCAACAATACCAACTAGAGGGATGTTCAATTTATGAGCTTCCGCAACTGCGATACGCTCTTTGCGTGGATCAATAATGAAAATCGCATCCGGGATAGTTTTCATATCTTTAATACCGCCTAGGAATTTTTCTAAGCGATCCCATTCTTTTTTAAGTTGGATAACTTCTTTTTTAGGAAGTACTTCGAATGTCCCGTTTTCTTCCATCTTTTCGATTTCTTTAAGACGAGCAATACGTTTTTGAATTGTTTCAAAGTTAGTTAAAGTTCCACCCAACCAGCGTTGGTTAACATAGTACATACCAGAGCGGATTGCTTCTTCTTTAACAGACTCTTGAGCTTGTTTTTTTGTACCAACAAATAGAATTGTTCCGCCATTAGCAGCTAATTCTTTAACAAAATTGTATGCTTCATCAACTTTTTTCACTGTTTTTTGAAGATCGATGATGTAGATACCGTTACGCTCAGTGAAGATATACTTCTTCATTTTTGGGTTCCAGCGACGTGTTTGGTGTCCAAAGTGTACACCAGCTTCAAGCAATTGTTTCATTGAAATTACTGACATTATTAGTTCCTCCTAAATGGTTTTGTTTATCCTCCGCTTCGATCATTTCCATGCAGACACTGTCGAAACAGCACCATCTGACTAGATTACGAAACGTGTGTAATAACACCATTACAAACTATAGCATAATCACAAAATACAAGCAAGTAGTTTTCACGATTGTCTATTAAATCTTAATAAAATGAAACTTCCATCAGTGGGGTTTCTTCATTCCCACTAATGGTTAGTCCCGTTCTACTAAACCTCTGCGCAACTCTCGGTAAGTTTCACTGTATCTCACCAATCGGGGATTTACTTCAAAAAGCGAGGCGACTGGTCTAAGGTACGTCTCCTAAGATCCCTCACGTCCTGTGATAGTCCGGCAAGCATAAGATGGAATACGGCGTGGCGTAGTTTGCCACAGAGTATTACAGCTTATAACCTCAGATGGGCTAGGAGTCGCAGCTAGATTAAGCTGTTTATCCCCCATCAATTTATGACTTGATTCTCTCACACAAATTGAGGTGGGGTATTACAGCCTGTTAAACCGAGATAAAAGTTCAATTTCTGTTTTACCTTTGTTTAAACTTTTGGCTACTTCTTCTGTGGTCATGCCCTTCTGAAGCATATCGTTCACTTGCTCAGAGAGGGTCGGCTTAACCTTGTGTTCATGATTTTGAAGCTCTTGTTTTAATGTCTCTTGAAAAGATATACTCTGATTAGACCCATCTCCATGTTCTTCTAATCGATTTGTAGAAATCTCAAGTTTATCTTCATGGGTGATTGGTAAGTCTGGTAATTTTAACGATGTTGCATCCTCTTCTTTGCTATGCACTAGTTTTCTTGCTGGACTAGCTGACTGCTTTTGAGAGCTGCTCGAGTTTTTTTGTGAGTGAATCTTTTCACTAGCATTTAGTTCATTTGAAACAGCATCTTTCATAGCAAGCGCACGAATCAATCGGTCATTTTCTTCTTTTAATTCCAACACAAAGGCAGCCATTGATTCTTCCATTTCACGGGCTCTGCTTTCTTGGACCTTCTCAAAATTCGCCAAGCGATTTTGCCGCGTATATAAAACAATGATTGCCATAATCGTAAAGATGTTCAATACAAACATAATAAACATTATAAAACCTGACATAATATCCCTCTTTCGCTAGAAACAGGACATTATTACAGGATAGCACCCTGTAATAATGTCCTGAGTTTGTAAATCGCCTTTGAGTGAATCTGCGAAATTCTTGATGTTGATAAACTCATTATTTTACCAATTTCCGTTAGCGTTAACTCTTCTTTATAAAAAAGCTGTAATACAAGCTGTTCTTTTTCATTTAAAGTTTCAATTACTTTGGCTAGTTCTTTGTATAATTCTTTTTTCATCAATTGCTCTTCTGGCATTAGAGTCATGTCATCTTTAATATGATGACTCAGACCTTCTTTATCTTCCTGATCTTGCGGGTTTTCATCCATTGATAATACATTTGCAAAAAAATTCTCATTCATCGCTGTGTATACTTCTTCTTCAGAAACATTTAACTCTTCAGCAATTTCTTTCGCGCCAATTTTCCTCATATGTTTCTGTTCTAATTTTTCAACTGCTACTTCAATTTTTTTTGTCTTTTCTCTTACACTTCGAGGAAGCCAATCTTCTTTGCGTAGACCATCTAAGATAGCGCCGCGAATTCGGAATGAAGCATAGGTGTCAAATTTTAAATCCCGGTTAGGTTCGAAGCGTTCTAGTGCATCAAACAACCCCATCATCCCAAGGCTTCTCACATCACCCCTGCTTACGCTCTTAGGCAGATTAACTGAAATTCTTTGGACATGAAAGGATACAAGCGGTATGTACCTTTTCACTAGCATATCACCTGCTTTTGGATCTTTGTTTTCAACCCAATATTTCCAATATAACCGCTCTTCCTCGGTTGTCAGTTGAGACACGAGACCTCCTCCTAACGCTATAAAGTGAAACTTCCATCAGTGGGGGTTTTGTTCCCCCCACTGTAGGTTCGTCCCGTTTTCTACTGTCGCTCATACATCCGCTACGCTTCAATTTTGAATAAGCACTTAAAGTGTAAACGTATTACTTCTATACCTCTTTAGTTCCCTTATTTACCGTTCTAATATTGAGCAAACTTGTTTTTGGATTAAATTCGATTGTTCTACCGCTATTTCCGCCCACGTCTTCAGCCACGATTGGTATACGTAACGCCATTAATTCTTTTTTTACTGCTGCTACATTTCTTGGTCCGATCCTCATTAAATCTGTACCTGAAGAAAACTGAAACATTTGCGATCCACCAGCAATCTTTGCCTTAAGTTTTCTTATTGATGCTCCATCTCGAACAATTCTCTCCACTAATTCTTTTATTGCTGTATCTGCATATTTTGCCTGATTGATTTGACCCATTTTTGATAAAGTAGAGTCCGGAAGCATGACATGTGCCATACCCGCAATTTCTTTTGATTGATCATAAACAACTACCCCTACACATGACCCAAGACCTGAAGTACGTATAAGAGCCGGAGATTGAACAATATTCATATCAGCAATGCCTACTTTGACTATATTGGATACTTCAACCATGTAAAGGTACTCCCAATGAAGTAAAAACAACTTCATAGGCATCAGGATCTAATAGAAAAAAGAAATGTCCGTTAATGAAAGTTGAACTTTCTACATCTTCGCCAATCTCGGTCTCAACCACAATAACAAAGTCACTTACCTGAGAGAGTTCAATCAATCCAGCGCTGATTGTAGCACCGACCATATCAATACATAAAGCAGGAACAGATGGGTAAAAGCTTAATTTCGTAAAATCAGATAGAGAGGATAAATAAGAGCCTGAAAGAATATTTCCTAACTCCGATAAGGCAGAAAGTGCTAATTCAGAATAGGGAAGATGATCAAAGGAGAACACTTCTGTTCCCGTCATTTGTTCACTGAAGCGAGCGGCCTGCTCTAAAGGTAATAGAAAGAACATATTTCCCTGTACATCCCCTTCAATTCTTAGAAAGACGCTCGCAACAACAGTTTCTGGTCCACCAGCAAGTTCAATCATTTCATTAAATGATAGAATTCTCACACGCGGAACATTCATATTTACTTTCCTACCAAGAATCGTGGATAGAGAGGTAGCAGCATGACCTGCCCCGATATTCCCAATTTCTTTTAAGATATCCAAATGAACGGTGGTAATTTTATCAATATAGGACATCGTCTTATGCTTCTTTAACAACTGAATCTTTTACTTCATCTTGATTAAGGATTTGATCAAGATTCAGCAAGGTTAATAGTCTTTTTTCAATCTTCGCAACACCGCTAATATATTCCGTTGCTACATTTCCAATAACGTCGGGCTGAGGTTCTATACTTGTCTCTGGAATATCCAGCACATCGTTTGCAGAATCAACAATCAAACCAGCTTCCATATTGTCCAATGTCACAATAATGATTCTTGTTCGATCATCATACTCAGCCTTTTCTATTTCGAAACGAGCACGTAAATCAATGATAGGTGTAATCACACCCCGAAGATTGATTACTCCTTTTACAAATGGTAATGATCTTGGAACACGGGTAATATGCATCATTTTTTCAATTCCACGAACTTTGGAGACAGGTATCACATATTCTTTATCTTTAATTTGAAAAACGATCACTTTCACCGTCTCTAAAGTGACGATTTCTTCCATATTAGAACCTCCTAAAAATATATGTATTCAAGTAAAAAAGCATATCAAGACCGCTCAAAAGTTTTCATTTAATCACATTTGCGTGAATCTATTATTTTAATTCATCGTCAAAACTCCATGAAAAATATGTATGATGATTCTGGACATGCTCATACGAACAAGTCATTTCTGGAAAAAACACTTGATTACCATCCTTCTTTTTCACTTAATTAAAGCGTTACAATCAATAATTAAAGCGACTTGACCATCACCTAAAATAGTAGCTCCAGATATCGCAAAAGCAGAGGACAAATAGTTACCGAGAGATTTTAAAACAATTTCTTGTTGTCCAATAAACGAATCGACAACTAATCCAGCCATTTTATCACCTTTTCTAACAATGATGACTGAATAATATCCATCTTCTTCGATCGTTTCAGGAACCTCAAATATTTCTTTTAGGAAGATTAATGGTAATACCTTGCCTCTAAAATCAATTACTTGTTGATTATGACCATTCATGATATCCGTTTTATTGATAATTGCGGTTTCAATAATTGATGAAAGCGGAATTGCATATTTCTCCTGTTGAATTTCAACGAGCATAACAGAAATAATCGACAATGTAAGTGGTAATTGAATGAGAAAATCTGATCCTTTCCCTTCATTAGAATCAATGGAAACCACACCGCCAAGAGCTTCAATCGTACTTTTTACCACATCCAAACCTACCCCTCGTCCGGATACGTCTGATATTTGGTCTGCTGTAGAGAAACCAGAAGCGAATATCAATTCATATACTTGTTTATCAGTAAGAGTTGCAGCAAGTTGTTCCGTAATTACTTGGTTTGCAATGGCTTTTTTCAATACTTTTTCCCGGTTAATCCCTGCACCATCATCCTTCAGTTCGATGAAAACATGGTTTCCACTATGATAAGCCTTCAACATGACGGTACCCTCTTCAGGTTTGCCATTCGCTTTTCGCACCTCCGGCATCTCAATTCCATGATCAAGTGCATTGCGGAGTAAATGGACAATTGGATCACCAATTTCATCAATGACGGTTCGATCTAACTCGGTTTCTGCACCATAAATTTCCAAAGATACTTTTTTATGAAGATCTCGTGTTAATGTACGAACCATTTTCGGGAAGCGATTAAAGACCGTTTCGACCGGGACCATCCTCATATTTAAGATAATATTTTGAAGATCTCCCGTTACTCTTGACATTCTTTCAACCGTTTCGTCTAATTCCGTACTTTCTAATTCCTTCGAGATTTGTTCTAATCTTCCCCGATCAATTACTAGCTCTTCAAAAAGATTCATGAGCACATCGAGACGATCTATATTAACCCTGATTGTTTTATTATGCTGTTTGCTAGCAGGATGATTCGTTTTTTCATCTTTGGTGGAGGCTAATGGGACAACAGGTTCATTATTGCTTTTTTGATTCTCTTTATTCATGATCAATTTATGATCATCTACTTCGTTCAAAGCCAATCTCAGTTCAGACAACTCTAATTGACTTACAATGACTTCGTCGACCTCGGAAACTTTCATAATTTTCTTTTGAAGAGCTTCCACAGACTCTTTCGACACGACGGTTACACAAAAGGAATGATCAAATTGTTCCTCTTCAAGTTTATCAACAGATGGATTCGATTTTATGACTTCTCCGAGTTTCTCCAATACTTCGAATACCATAAACGCGCGAGCGCCTTTTAAAAGACAATCCTCACGCAAACTCACTTTTATTTCATAACTTTCAAAACCTTGTTCCTTTGATTGCTGTATAACAGTCAGCTCAAATTCATCATAGACGCTTTTTTCAATAGACTCACGTATCGGCAGTTCAACTGCAGCAGCTACTTCAGCTGTACCGATTGAAAGTAGGGATTCCCCATTCTCAATCATCTCTAACTTAGCCACAACTTCACTTACATCCCTTTTTCCATTTCCGCCTTCCGCAATGCTCATGACCATTGCTTCTAAATCGTCAACAGCTAAAAAAATCACATCGAATATTTCAGAAGATAGCTGAATTTTTTCGTTACGAATATCATCTAATATATTTTCCATTTTGTGCGTTAAATTGGCTAAATCTTCATATCCCATCGTTGCTGACATTCCTTTTAACGTATGCGCAGATCGAAAGATTTCGTTCACAATTCCTAAATCTTGAGGATGTTTTTCGAGCTCTAGCAACTGTTCGCTACAAGTTTGAAGATGTTCCTTACTTTCCTCGATAAATACCTCTAAATATTGATTAAGATCCATAGTAATCCGCCTTTCTTATTAGCAATAATTCACAATCGCTTTTGCAATGTCTTCCACATCAACTATTTTATTAATTACATTCGTTGCAATTGCCGCTTTAGGCATCCCGAAAACAATCGATGTTTTCTCTGATTCAGCAATTGCGGATAGTTTACCTGATTTACTGAGCGCGATTAGACCATTTGCACCATCCATACCCATTCCTGTCATAACAACCGCTACCTTCTCAACATCATTGATCTGGCTCACCGATTCAAATAATACGTCAACCGAAGGGCGATGCCCATTTCTCAAAGGAGATTGATCCACATGAATTGCCAAACTAGTTCCAACTTTTTTTATTTTTAAATGGTAGCCTCCTTGTGCAATATAGGCGGTTCCTTTTTTTAAAATCTCTCCATCCTCTGCCTCCTTGACGGTAATTTCCGATAACGTGTTAAGACGATTTGCGAGTGATTTTGTAAAACTAGGAGGCATATGCTGTACAACTAAAATCGGCGCCTCAATATTTGGGGGCAGTTGTGTTAAAACGGTTTGCAATGCTCTAGGTCCACCAGTTGAAGTCCCAATTACAATAATTTTTTTCTCAATTGGCGCCTTTTCGCTTATTTGCGGACTCAAATTACGATCGTGAACTAGTTCTATTTTACTATAATTTTCAGAGTTTCCTTGGATATTTTCAATATTTAAGGTATTTTTTTGTAACTTCGATACATTCGCTTTACTTGCAGCGACAATTTTATTAATTAAATCCGTTTTAATTTTATATAAATCCAGTGAGATAGCACCTGATGGCTTTGCAATAAAATCAATAGCGCCCATCTCCATTGCATTTAACGTATTTTCAGCACCTTCTTTTGTCGTGCTAGAGAGCATAATCACAGCTGTTGGCGTTTGTTTCATGATGATTTGCAATGCGCAAAGCCCGTCCATAATCGGCATCTCAACATCTAATGTGATAACATCTGGTTTTTCTTTCTCGATTTTATTAATAGCATCCCGGCCATTTCTTGCTGTTCCGATTACTTCAATCCTGCTATCTTCTGCTAAAAATTCACTAATAAGTTTTCTCATAAACGCAGAATCGTCGACGATTAATACTTTAATTTTGCTCATGTTAACAGCCTACCCTCCAAGAAAAAACCTTTTTAAATTTCCAAGAAAATGACTTTGCCTAAACATTATTTTTTCTGAGAAAGAATGATTTAAGTATCGAGAGGTAATATCTAACAACGCCATAGATATATTGGCACTTGGATCAAAAAGAATAAAAGGAATTTGCTTAGATACAGCTTGTATAACCGTTCGATCATCTGGAAGATATCCAAGTGGAATGATTTCCTTTTGTAGAAATTTTCTCATGACACTTTGTAATCGATTCATCGTTTCTTTGCCTTGCTGTTCTTCCGCTATCCGGTTACATATTACATGAAAGGGTATATCAGAACTTACTGAATTAATGTATTTCATGACTGAATAAGCATCTGTTATGGAAGTGGGCTCTGGAGTCGTTATCACGATTAACTCGTCAACACACAATAGCAATTTAGCCGTATCTTCATTAATCCCTGCACCCATATCAAAGAGAATCAAGTCATATTCATGAAATAACTCATTAAACTGTTCGATAAACCGATTAAATAGCTCGTCATCTAAAGAAAATAATTTCGTTAATCCAGTTCCACCTGCAATAATTGAAATATTGCCCGGTCCTGATGAAATCGTTTCTCTAATTGTTAGATTGCCATGAAAGAAATCCATAATACTATTCGGGGAGTGGTGTCCAAATAATATATCAATATTCCCCATTCCTATATCCATATCGAAAAGCAGCACTCGTTTACCACGTTTCGCTAAATTTATGGCGAAGTTTAACGAAAAGTTTGACTTTCCCACACCGCCTTTTCCGCTTATCACTGCAATCGTTTTGGAAGCTTGCGAATGTTCATGTTTTTCAATAAAATTTCGTAAGTTTTCAGCTTGATCACGCATAGTTTTTTTCTCCAAGAACCATTTTCACCAATAATTGCGGATTAGCCATTTCAATATCATCTGGTACATTCTGACCATTTGTTACATAAGCTACACCCATTTCATTTTTGATAGTGAAATTCACCATCGCACCATAAGTGGATGTTTCATCTGCTTTCGTAAAAATAACTTGTTTAATGGGTATCATTGAAAACTGTCGATATATGTCTTCCATATCCTTTTGTTTTGATGTTAACGATAGGACAAGATACGTTTCCATCTCAACCGAGAAATCAATAATATTCTGAAGGTCTCGAACATAATCTGCATTGCGAAAGTTTCGTCCTGCCGTATCAATGAAGACTAGATCATAATGGGAAAAACGTTCGATTGCTTTTTGAAAGTCTTCCAGATTGTACGCCACTTCAATTGGTACATTCAGAATCTTAGCATAGGTTTTCAATTGATCGATTGCTGCAATTCTGTATGTATCTGTTGTAATAAATGCAACTCTTTTATTTTGCTTTAACATACACAATGCGGCAGCTTTCGCGAGAGTTGTCGTCTTTCCTACTCCTGTTGGACCGACAATATTCAGATATTTTTTTTCTGCATGAAATCCCCAATCTTTAACGGTTGAAAACTGATTTAATAGCTCTGCTTTAACTTGATTCGAGAATTCTTCTTCAGAACTCCTCCCATGACTCTGAGACCAATTTGCTAGTAGTTGATCCATAACATCTCTTTGAATCGTTTGATCAATTTCCTGTTCAACAAATAATTGGTAAACGGAATGGATTGGTTCCGGATATGTCTTGTCCGGACGCTGCTTCAATTCTTTAATCATCGTTTTCAAATCTTCCAATTCTTTCATTACTTCGGTAGATGTTTGCATAGGTTCTAACTTTTGCTTCGTTAATGCCTCAACCGGTTGCTTGTCTTTAGGGACTGTTTTCATAGCATTTAATGGAACCTTTTTTAGCTTTTGCTTCGTGACTGCTTGTGCAGGTGTGACTTGCGGATCAACTGCAGCAAAGACTTCAATGCTCCTTTTCTTAAACATCCCTAAAAAACCACCGGTGAAAATGGGCTTGGAGCTCAAAATAACAGCATCATTTCCTAATTCATCACGAACCATCTTTATCGCCTCTGTCATAGACTCGGCTTGATATCTTTTTACATTCAATCCACATTCACCACCCCAACGCTTTGTACCTCTACATTAGATTCCAGCTCATTATAAGAAAGGATTGGCACTTTTGGGAAATACCTTTCCGTTAATTGTCTTACATACATTCTGACTGCAGGTGAACAAAGAACAATTGGCGTTTGTTCCATTAATGTCAATTCTTCTAATTTCGAAGCAGTTGATTCTAAAATGGCTTGTGAATCATTTGGATCAAGCGATAAGAAATTTCCATGTTCTGTTTGCTGCACACCATCTGCAATAAGCTTTTCAATCCTTCCCGAAAGCGTAATAACTTTTAAACTCTCACCGGGAATCGTAAACGTATTCGTTATTTGCCTTGCAAGATTTTGTCTTACATACTCAGTCAGCAAATCAGTATCAGAAGTAATCCTTCCATAATCAGCTAATGTTTCAAAAATAATCGGCAAGTTGCGAATCGACACCTTTTCACGAAGCAACTTAGCCAGCACTTTTTGCACGTCACCTATGGTTAATGGGTTTGGTGTCACTTCATCCACCAGGATAGGAGCAGAATCGTGCAAATGATCAATTAACTGTTTTGTTTCCTGTCTGCCAAGAAGCTCATGTGCATTCGTTTTAATCACTTCAGTAATATGCGTTGAAACAACACTTGGTGGATCAACGACTGTATAGCCCATTATTTCTGCATGTTCCTTCATATCCTCTGAAATCCATTTAGCAGGCAATCCGAATGAAGGCTCTACTGTATCAATGCCTTCAATCGAATCATCTTCAATTCCGGGGCTCATAGCTAAATAATGATCAAGTAAAAGCTCGCCCCTAGCCATTTCATTTCCTTTTATCTTCAATCGGTATTCATTTGGATTCAGCTGTATATTATCACGAATTCGAACGACCGGAATAACGAGTCCCATTTCTATCGCTAGCTGCCTTCTAATCATGACCACACGATCAAGCAGATCACCGCCTTGATTCGTATCTGCAAGCGGAATTAAGCCATATCCAAATTCAAATTCAATTGGATCAACACTTAGTAAACTAACAACACTTTCAGGGCTCTTCATTTCATCTGCTTGCATTTCTTCTTCTGATTCTTGGAACTCCACATCATCTTTTTTAGGCGTTTGTGATATTTTATATCCACCAAATGCGAATAATGCAGCTAATGGAATTGTTAATAAGTCAGGTATTGGTGTAAATAAACCGAGTAAAAACATCGTACCAGCTGTAACATATAACAGGCTAGGATAAGCAAATAGTTGCGACATGATATCCGAACTTAAGTTCCCAGTAGATGCTGCTCTTGTCACCACTATACCAGTAGCTGTTGATATCATAAGTGCCGGAATTTGACTGACCAATCCGTCACCAACTGTAAGCATGGAAAAATGAGTGGCTGCTTCTCCAAATGCTAAACCTAGTTGTACAACTCCAATCAAAATTCCAAAGACAAGGTTGATAATTACCATTATGATTCCAGCAATCGCATCACCTTTTACAAATTTGCTTGCACCATCCATCGAGCCGTAAAAATCCGCTTCCCTACCTACTTTCTCACGTCTCTCTCTAGCTTCTATTTCAGAAATCATGCCAGCGTTCAAGTCGGCGTCAATACTCATTTGTTTACCTGGCATTGCATCTAATGTAAATCTCGCTGCCACCTCAGATACACGCTCTGAACCTTTAGTAATAACTAGAAAATTAATAATAACTAGAATCATGAAAACAACAAGACCTACTAAGACATTGCCTCCGACTACAAACGTTCCAAATGTTTCAACGACACCACCTGCTTCTCCATGTGACAAAATAGCCCTTGTTGTTGATACATTCAACCCTAATCTAAACAGTGTCAAAATCAATAATAATGACGGGAATATTGAAAATTCCAGTGCTTCCTTCATGTTCATTGCCATAAGCAACACCATCAAAGCAAGTGCTATATTCACTAATATTAAGACACTTAATAACCAGGTTGGCAACGGTATAATCAGCATGGCCACAATCATTATGACTCCTACTAATACCGGTAAATCTCTTGCAGACATATTCTTCTCTCCTATCGGAAAAGCGTAAGCGCCTTTTAAGATGAACGCTGCCAGATGGCAGACTCACTTGACACCTAAATCCATTACATGATTTAAATTTTCCCCTTTGTCTTATAAACAAAAGCAAGTATTTCCGCGACCGCTTTAAAGAACTCTTCAGGAATCGCTTGTCCAATCTCTGCTTGATCATAAAGAGCCCTTGCCAACGGTCGATTTTCAACCAGTACTACATCATTTTCTTTTGCAATATATTTAATCTTTTGTGCGACAAAGTCTACTCCCATCGCAATCACATAAGGTGCATCAGATTTTTGATCATCGTATTTTAAGGCGATTGCATAGTGTGTTGGGTTTGTAATCACTACATCTGCCTTAGGTACTTCTTGCATCATGCGTTGCATCGCCATTTCACGCTGTTTTTGTTTAATTTTAGATTTAATAAGCGGGTCGCCTTCTATATTTTTATATTCATCCTTAATATCTTGTTTAGACATCCGGATGTTTTTTTCATAGTCATATTTCTGATAAAGATAGTCTAATAGCGCTAAAACCAATAAGGCACTACTTGCATAAATACCAACCTTTACCGTAATATCAGCTAAAGTTGTCATGGCATTCCCTATTGACTTTTTTGACAACACCATAATTTCATCCATTCTCTGCCAAATAACAAAAAACGTGACTAAGCCTACGACTGATATTTTTAATATTGATTTTAGTAATTCGACAATTGCTCGAATTGAAAATATACGTTTAAATCCTTTAATTGGATCTAATTTTTCCAGTTTTAGCTGAATCGTTTCTGTAGAAAACATAAATCCTATTTGCATATAATTTGCTGCTACACCTGCGATTAAAGCGGCTGCCAGTATAGGAGCTAAGATGAGTCCCATTTCTTTTAACACTTCTATCAATAATAACGGAGCACTTTCTTCAGTAACTTGAATAAGCATCGAATTTTGGAAGAATTCAATAAGCAAGCTAGATATTTTTTCAAACATATAAGGACCGATGAAAAGCAAAAGTAGAAATACCGCAAGCAAGTTTATCGCCGTATTAACATCCTGACTTTTCGCAACTTGTCCTTTTTTCCGTGAATCCTGCTTTTTTTTAGGAGTGGCCTTTTCTGTTTTCTCTCCGGCAAAAAACTGTAAGTCCAGACGTAGTCTATTCATACTAGGCCCCTCCTATCAACTGCATCAAACCTCTCATAATGACAAGTAAATATTCAAACAAATGTTGAACAACAACCATCATCATGCCCATTACAATCATTAGTACAAGAAAACTAACAAGCATTTTCACAGGAATTCCAACAACGAAGATATTTAACTGTGGCACTGTTCTTGCAACGATACCGAGGCCGATATCGACCAAAAACAAACTTCCGACAACAGGAATCGACATTTGCAAAGCAATAAGAAACATCTGGCTAAATGCCTTGATAATAAATTCTATCAAGATTTCATTACCAAATGGAATGATTACCTGATCAATCGGGATAAATTGATAGCTATAATAAATGCCATCCAAAAGAAGATGGTGGCCATTCGTTGCCAATAAAAATAATAACGATATCGTGTATAAATATTGCCCTGTTAACGGACTTTGTGCCCCAGTTTGAGGATCGATTACATTCGCAATAGCAAAACCCATCTGAAAATCAATAAACCCTCCAGCAATTTGAATTGCTGCCATAATCATATAAGCGACAAGTCCAATCACTAATCCAATGATTACTTCTTTCAGAATTAGAAGCATATATGTACCATCAATCACTAGAATGGGTGAATCAATGGTATAGTACATAATCCAAGCTAGGAAAAAACTGATCCCTATTCGAAATGTGGTCGGCAACGTACGGTGTGAAAAAATAGGCATGGTTACAAAAAAAGCTGTAACGCGTACTAAAACTAATAAAAAGGCTGGAAAATGCGGCAATAATTCTTGCATCGTTTAACCTACAAATCTACTTAAATTATTAAATATTTCACTTGTATATGATAATAAATGACTTAACATCCATGGCGCTAAAAACACAAGCCCCAACAATACAGCAACAATTTTTGGTACAAAAGCTAGTGTTTGTTCTTGAATTTGCGTTGTCGCTTGAAAAATACTAACAGCCAGACCAATTCCAAGCGCAATCAAAAGCAAAGGTCCACAAACAATTAATACCGTATAAATCCCTTGTTCAGCTACTTTTACAACAAAATCTTCGTTCATTACCTCACCTACTTAAAAACTTTGTAATAATGATTTCACGACTAAATACCATCCATCTACCAAGACAAATAAGAGAATCTTGAAGGGTAGTGAAATCATGACTGGCGGCAGCATCATCATTCCCATGGACATAAGAATACTCGCAACAATCATATCAATAACTAAAAAAGGAATAAAAATCATGAAGCCAATTTGAAAGGCCGTCTTCATTTCACTAATCGCATAGGCCGGAACAAGCGCAGTTAGTGGAATATCTTGTATCGTTTCAGGTTTATCTACCCCTGCATAATCTAAGAATAATGCGAGATCCTTTTGTCTTGTATGTGCACTCATAAACTCTTTAAATGGACTAGCCGCAAGGTCATACGCTTCTTCTAAATTAATTTCTTCCGCAAACAAAGGAGTTAATGCAACCTCATTCACTTCCTGGAATGTGGGAGCCATTATGAAAAATGTCATGAATAAAGCAAGTCCAATAAGAACTTGGTTTGGAGGCATTTGTTGAGTAGCTAGAGCTGTTCGGACGAAGCTTAAAACGATCACAATTCTTGCAAAACAAGTCATTAAAATTAGGATACTCGGAGCAAGAGATAAGACAGTGAGCAAAAGAATGAGTCTTATTGAAGTTGAGACACTTGCCGGATCACCGCTATTGAACAGCTGCATAAATTCATTCATTCAAGTCTCTCTCCTTTTTATCCAGCTCACTCAATACTTTTTTTCTTGTTTTAGCTATCTCTTTAAGCTGCGTGCTCAATTGAGATGGGGAATTATGACTTTCGTTTTCTTTTTCCCCCCATTTTTCTTTCATTTTGGCTACTATATCCCTTGGAACCATCATATTATCCATTTTCTCATTATGATTGTTAATGACTTCTTCATATTCCTGTTGATTTTCAATCTCTTTTAACAGAGATACATTTTCGCCAACACCTACAACAAGGATTCGCCTACCCACTTTTACAATCTGCACAGAGCGATTAGATCCTAGACTAGTACCGCCGAGGTTTTCAACAAAATTAGCTTTCTGAAAGGCTTTATTTCTTTTATTCATAAACCAAAGTAATCCGTAGAGTAAAATTACAACAAAAATAATAGCAGCAGCTACTCGAACAAAATCTAAAATTGAAAGCTCCTTACTTGGGGAGCTTTCAATTTTTGCATCGTCCTTTTGTTTGATAGCTTTCTCTGCTTCTTTTGTATCATTTGGTTTCTCAAGGCTACTATAAGCATCTTTTACGGTTTGATTAGTCAGATCTTCTGCAAAAATTTGCCCCTGAAAACTTATCATCCCGAAAACAATTATTATTAGGATAGTAATCCATTTTTTAATAGAAAACAAAATGACACCCTCTTATTTTTTAGCTTAATGTTTTATTAATTGCTTCAAGTACACGATCTGCTTGGAATGGTTTTACAATGAAATCCCGTGCACCTGCTTGAATGGCATCAATGACCATTGCTTGTTGTCCCATAGCAGAACACATAATTACTTTTGCTGCAGGGTTAATCGCTTTAATTTCTTTTAAGGCTGTAATTCCATCCATTTCAGGCATTGTAATATCCATTGTGACAAGATCAGGCTGTAACTCGCGGTATTTCTCAACTGCTTGCGCCCCATCCGCTGCTTCTCCAACAATCTCAAAACCATTTTTTGATAATATGTCTTTAATCATCATTCTCATAAATGCTGCATCATCAACAATCAAAATTCTGTGAGCCATAATTCAATTTCCTCCAATTTATCTGAGTTTTTTTAGTCGGTCCGATTGACTAACAATATCAGTCACTCGAACTCCAAAGTTTTCATCAATTACAACTACTTCACCTTGAGCTATTAATCGGTTATTCACCAAAATATCCACTGGTTCCCCAGCTAGTTTATCAAGCTCGACAATCGATCCTGATGATAGTTCCAAAATTTCTTTAATTGAACGTTTTGTTCTACCAAGCTCCACCGTTACCTGAAGTGGAATATCCAATAGCATATCTAAATTCTTAGCTTCTGATTCTTGCATTTGATAGGTTTGAAAGCTAGTAAAACTAGCAGGTTGTACATTTACTGGTTGAGCATGAGATCCTGATCCTAAATGCTGTGGACCCGATTGTTGTGGAACATGAGAGCTTGACGTCGGTACACTTCTCGGTTGCTGAGTTTGATCATTTGTCTGTTCAGAATAATACTTTTGTTCAACTGGTTCTTTTGTATGATTCGTTTGCGTAACTTCCTCCTGATGAGCATTTGAATCAGGAGTTGACTGAGCTGGGTTTAATAATTCTGCAACTAATTCTTTAGCAAATTTCAAAGGCAATAGCTGCATAATATTAGAATCTATTAAATTACCAACTAAAAGTCGAAAAGAAATTTTCACAATGAGATCGTCGTTAGGGATTGTGTCTTTGCCTTGTCCTTCAATAAAATTAATCAATTCTAGACTTGGCGGTGAAATATCCACTCTTTTACTAAACACAGTAGACATAGAAGTTGCTGCAGAACCCATCATCTGATTCATTGCTTCTTGAACGGCACTTAATTGAATCTCACCCAACATTTCAGGCGGGTTAATGCCTGTTCCACCGAGCATGAGATCGGCTATAATCGAGGCATCACTTTGTTGAATAACAAGAAGGTTTCCTCCAGAAAAACCTTCTGTATAATTGACTTGAATGGCTACATATGGATGAGGGAATTCCTCTGCAAGTTTACTTTTTTCAATAATTGTAACTGCCGGTGTCGTAATATCAACTTTTTGATTTAACAAAGTAGACAGTGCAGTTGCCGAGCTACCGAACGAGATGTTCCCAATTTCCCCTAAAGCATCCTGCTCCATAGACGATAGATATTCATCAATTTGAGGTCCACTTTTCTGATCAAATTGATCATCTGTGCCTTTTAATAAAGCATCGATTTCGTCTTGTGAAAGCATTCCATCACCTACCATCTTCGGCCTCCTCCTTTATGTATTCAAGAATTTGAATGGCTAATTTTTTCCCTACTTTTCCTGGCTGAGCTACATATTTCGGCACTCCACCAATCTTAATACTCAATGGCTCTTCAATCGTCTTATTCAGTTGAATAACATCCCCAATATCAAGATGGAGAAAATCTTGAATTGATATGTTGGTCTCTCCTAATTCAGCTATTATCGGCAGCTCTCCATTTTTTATTCTTTCCTCTAGTACTTTAACCTCTTCTGGTAAACGTTCTTTCTTCTTATTCTGCATCCAATAATGAACGGAAAGCTTCGGGATAATTGGTTCCAATGTAACATGAGGAATACAAATATTAATCATTCCTGACGTTTCCCCGATTTGGGTATTAAGTGATATAACGACAACTGTCTCATTCGGAGAAACCATTTGCAAGAACTGCGGATTCACTTCGAAATCTGTTAAAACAGGTTCAATCTCCGATATACCTGCCCACGCCTCTTGAAAATTCTCAAAACCATTTTCAAATAGATTCGACATTATTCTTGTTTCGATTTCAGTCAAATTTTCCACTTTATTGACACTTACGCCTCTACCACCAAGTACCCGATCCATCATTGCATAAGCAATATGAGGATTGACTTCCATAATAATTCTTCCATCTAATGGAGGTACCTCAAAAACATTTAATATGGTCATCTTCGAAATCGAGCGAATAAATTCTTCATAAGGAATTTGATCGGCAGAAGCAACAGAAATTTGCACATACGTTCTTAGTTGAGCCGAAAAATATGTCGTTAGTAGGCGAGCAAAGTTTTCATGAACTCTTGTTAAACTCCTAATTTGATCCTTTGAAAAACGTAAAGCACGTTTGAAATCATATACCCTTACTTTTTTCTCAGATTCTTCTTTTTTTAATTCATCCGCATCCATTTCCCCTGTTGAAAGTGCCGAGAGTAGAGCGTCAATTTCATTTTGTGACAGTATTTCACCTGACAATTATTTCACCTCCAAAATTCCTCCTTCAAATTCGTACAATTCCTCGGAAGTTTACTTATTGAAGGATCGAGGAGGTTATATAAACCTGTACAATCTTTCCTTCTTGCATAATTTCATTCAGCTTCGCTTTCATACTTTCTTGGAACTGCTCTTTGCCAACTTTACTTCGCAACATGTCTGATTTTAATTCAGAAAGCTCGGTAATTAAAAGGTTTTTGACTTGAAAGTCTCTTTTTTCAAGCTCTGTTTTGGCTTTTTTACTGTCTGTTTGAATCGTCAGCGTCATCCTAATAAAATCGCCATTGGCAAGATTCGTAGTAATCTCCGGAACATTAACCGAAGTCTTAATAATTTCATCAATACTAAGCTCTTTTTCTACATTAGCATGATCATTTTTAAAATAAGCAATGGCTGCTACTGAGGCAACTCCTACCAACGTAATCGCAACGAGAATAATTAATATGATGGTCAAAAGCTTATTTTTCATATTCAGAACCATCCTCCTCTCTACGAATTCCAATTACATTGGCCAAACGGTAAAACTGAATAACTGAATGAATGATCTCTGCTTCTTTTTCCTTCACAACAAGTTTCTTCCCATTCGTCAGAGTAATCGTGGTATCTGGATGTGATTCTATTGTTTCTATGAATAAAGCATTGATAGTGTAGCTAGTACCATTTAACCTTGTCACTTTAATAATAATTTATAGAGGATGACTCTAAAGGGTCTGACCTCACTCTCCACATACAATAATACACAGGGGTGTTTACCTGTATTTATACTGTAATAGTAGATACGGGGTCTGAACCTTGCTAATAAATCATCCTCCTCCCTCCCTTAACTTATCGTTTTAAATTCACTAGTTCTTGAAGGATTTCATCCGATGTTGTAATGATTCTAGTATTGGCTTGAAGACCACGCTGAGCAACAATCATGTCCGTGAATTCTTCTGAAAGATCGACGTTAGACATTTCAAGTGATCCAGCAGCAAGCGTGCCTCGTCCGTTACCAGCTAACCCAATATTCGCTGTTCCTGAGCTGATCGATTCTTGGAATAGGTTTCCACCAGTTTTTGTAAGGCCAGATGTGTTGCTGAATTTGGCGACTGCCACTGTCCCAATTGTATTTACCTTACCATTCGAATAAACCCCGCTAATTTCACCTGTTTGACCGATAGTGAAGCTTTCTAAGGAACCTTCCAAGCTTCCATCTGGAGTACCTTGCGCTGAAGTGGCTTCAGCGATTTGGGTTAGATTAGAAAAATCAAGTGCAACATTTAACGATACACTTGGAGTCACATCGTTTAAAGAAATTGTTGGTGTCACGGTTGCATTTGGTGATGTAACTTTACCATTAGTAAATTCAATAACCTGTGTAGGAACAGTAGCATTAATAGTACCATCTGCATTAAAAGGGCTATTACCGCCAACAAAAACGTCCCATTTGTTTGAGGGTACTGTATTAGGAGAAGTACCTGTGTCAGCTTGTCTAATATAATGAACATCTATTGTATGAGAAACGCCTTTTTCGTCAACTACTTTCATTTGTTGAGTGAAAGAGTTGCGACCTACTGTATTACTAGATAAATTGCCTGAAAAAATAATTTCTGTAGTTTTAGTTGCTGGTAACACAGCATTTACGTTAACTGTGACATCCCCAAGAACTCCTTCGGTATCAAAGGCCTGCACCTTATACCCATCACCATTTACCAAAATACCATTATTATCCAAATAAAAGTTTCCAGCGCGTGTATAAGACAAAGCATTACCGTTTGCAACAACGAAATAACCATCACCTGAGATACCAAGATCTAGTGAACGGCCTGTATTTTGCAGACTAGATTGGGTGTGGATCGTATCAATGGTTGATACCGCTGATCCCAATCCAACTTGCATCGAGTTTTTCCCCCCGCGGTTGGCAGTTGACGCACTGGCACCTGAAATAGTTTGGTTCATTGTATCCGCAAATGTAACCCTGCTTTTCTTGAAACCGTAAGTATTTACATTGGCAATATTATTACCAATTACATCTAATTTAGTTTGGAAGTTTTTTAACCCGCTAATACCTGAGTACATTGAACGAAGCATGTTTTTACTCTCCTTTCATAATAGGCTGCTTCTATCATTCCACAGCCAAGGCTTCCTTTGCAGGTCCAGCCCTTTTAATCTATAAGAATCGTTCCATTGATATTTGTGAAAATGTGGGAAGCTGATTCATTCCTGTCCATGGCAGTTATGACGATGTTATTTTTCGTATTTACTACGAGTGCAGCATTTTCAAGAACTACTAATGATTCGGTAATCCCTATTTTTTTTGCTTCTTGAACTTTTTCTTCAATCTTGGTCCAAGTCGTTTCGTCGATATGAATATTTCTTTGATCTAGCCTCATTTGAGCATGTTTACTAATTGAAAGATTTCTTGATTTAGTATGAACAGCTGTATGAAAATGAGCAGAAAAACCTGTTTTTTCATTCTTGTTTTGCGGTTGTTTGGATGAAGCGAGTTGAGTGGGCAGATTGGATATCGGTCTGAATCCATTCATTTTCATATCTCCACTCCTTAAGGTGCAGAGATTTTTATTAGCTGATCTGCAGTCAGTTTAGTAGACTGGTCATCCGCTAACTCATATATTGTTTTTCCATCCTTCAGCAATACCGATTTAACAATAGCTGAAACCTCTTCATTCTCTGGACTTAAATATGTAACAAGTTTGCCGATTAATTCACTTGAAGACACTAAACTATTAGTTGAGGACGTTGCATTCAATTTAGATATATTACCTGGCTCCAACTTTGTTCCATCTTCAAGAATAAAAGTCACTCCGTTATTTTTATATTCTAACGAGGAAATAACACCCGTTCCTTCTTCAACCTTTATTCCTTCGGGTTCTCCCGAATCGTCCACATTGATTTTATGCCATGTCACTTCTTTGCCGACAAAATTGTTATATGCTAAAAGGCTGTTTTGATTTTGAATATCAATTAAGCTATTAATTCCAGTAGCAATGTTTGTCATTTGTTCCATAGAAGTAAAAGTTGCCATTTGTGAGACAAATTCCGTATTATCCATAGGACTTGTTGGGTCTTGGTTTTGTAGCTGAGCCATCAATAGCTTTAAGAAATCATCTTTGCCAAGTGCATCACCCTTGTTGGTTACTTTATTTTTTGGATTGTTCGACAGTAATAATGATGTATCAATTGTTGTCATTTTTCTCACCTACACTTCAACATTTAATAAAGCTTCTTCAAATTGATTGGTAAACTCTGTGGCTGTTTCTTCATCAGCTTGCTTATCTTGTTGTTGATTTTGCTGCTCAGACGTGTCCGAATCTCTTTGATAGAATCGTTCTTGAGAGAATGCGCTAAGTTGCTGTGATATTTCTATTTTTTCTACTTGAATCCCTTGGCCTACAAATGAATGTTTCAAGCCTTGTAATTGACTCTCTAACATCTCTTTCGCCTGTGTCGTTGTTGCCATAATTCTAGCGACCATCACATTATCCTTTTGAATAAGTTCAATTCGCATTGATCCAAGATGTTCAGGATTTAATTGGATCAATAGCTTTTGCGTACCATTTGCATTTGTAAAGCTTGATTTATTCAATATCGTTTCAAATGCTTTTACAAATTGTTCTTGGGTAATTGGTTGGCCACTTTTTTCAACAGTTAATACAAATTGTTCTAATTTAGACATTTGTGGAATAAAGGATTGACCAGTTTGCGTGGTCTCAATTGTTCTTAATGATGGTGTTTGAACCAAGTTTTCTTCACTTTCTTGGTTTACACTCGCAAAGTTTCGGATATATGTATTCTTGATTAAAGCAAGTGATGCTTCACCAGCCAACTTTTTATTAAACGTAGAAGATGCAGATGACTGTTGTTGCTCACTTTCTACCATTGATTCTAGTTTTGTCAAAATGGTGTCCAGCTGCTGTTTCAAAGTCTTACTGATCACTGCTTCATTATCTGTTATCTGGTTGGCCGAAATCATGGCTTCTTGTAATTTGGTAAATCTAAGGATTTCACCAATTTTGTTTATATCTACCCGACTCCATTGAGATTCATCCATATTTGCTAAAGTAGTTAAGATTGGTAATATTTCTATTACATCAATTTCTTCATTCGCTTCAATCTTCTCATTAAGCAGATTCATCATCGTGCTTAGATCGTGCTCTTCTAGTACTGCAGATAATTGTGCCGTTTCATCAACAAGAAGTATATTGGGATTGACTTCCTCTTCCCCATTATTGCCCTTTGCATTCAATTCATTGATGAGTCCATTTAATATGGAAAGTTGCTCTTCAGAAAGCTTTTCAGCATCAACTGGTTTTGCATCCTCTGATTCTGATGATAAGATTACTTTTCCAAAAATACTGCCAAATGAATGCTCGTTATCCGACGTTTTTACAGCAGTTTGATTTTGAGTCTTGCTTACCGAAGCTGGCATAGAAGCCATTACCATTCCTGTATTCATTTTTCCACCTCCCTTCAATTGAATGTATATACTACTTTTAATTCGTGCTGCTTTTAGAAGCTAAAAGCTTTGTAAATCTTGCCGCATCATCTGGCGTCAATTGTTCTAGTATTGCTGCAAGCTTGTCCGTTTTAATACTACTAAGAATCTTTATAGCCTCTTCATCACCCATTTTAGAAATGATAGGCGCAGATTTTTTGGGAGAAATCGTTTCATATGTTTTGACGATATCTTGAAACGCGCGATTATTTATTTCTTGAGCTGAACGTAGTTCCTCGATTTCCATTTCTAATTGTTGCTTTTCAAGTTCGTTTCTTTCAAGCTGTTTATCTCTAGAATCAATTAAACTTTCTAGCTTTTTTATCTCCGATTGACGATCTTTAATCTCAGCTTCTAAGTCCACAACTTTTTCTTGGAAATTTTCAGTCGAGGTATTTGGATCTTTTTCATCGTTTTTGTCTAAGAGTTGAGAAACAAATGGAATCTTTTCACTAAATTCTTTTGATTTTTTAAATACGTTCGTTCCTGTAAAGCTTAAGTAGATGACTAGAACTAATAGCGTAAACAAAAGAAATATGAGGACACTAAATAATATGACTTGAAATTTGTTCGACTCTACATGCTCTGTTTCGTCTATCTTTTTCATGCGATCACCTACTAACCTTTACTAAAAAACTGACGAATAGAAATTTCGTCCATATTTTTGTTTTCCGCCTCTTTTATTTCTTCTAGAAATTCTTGAAAATCTTTTTCTTTGATTTTTTCATATTTCTTTACTTCTATATTTTTTTCCATCAGCTTACTTTGTTGCATATTCATTGCATGTCTGGCTTGAATCACTTCTTTTTGATTGTACACAATGATCTTTTCAAGATTATCCATGAATTGTTGATTATGACGAATCTCTTGAACAGTGAGACCTTGCGTAAGCTTTTCTTGTTGAAATTGCAGCAGATCTTCTTTTTTCTTTAGCAGCTTATAGAGCTTTTCAGCAACTTCTTCAAATCTTTTTATCGTTTCATTATATTTTGCTAAGACTTCATTTTTCTCGATCTCTTTAATGGTTAGGATTTTGTCGAATTTATATTGAAAGATCATCTTTTATTCACCTATTCCCATCAACTGTTTCAAATTAAAGACACTTTCTTCTCGCGACATTTTTTCATGGGTACCTTGCTTCATATATGAAATGATTTGAGGCTGCATTTTAATTGCATCATCGATCTCCTTCGATGATCCCCTTTTATAGGCCCCGATATTAATTAAATCTTCTGACTCTATATAAGTAGCTAAAGCTGTTCGTAATTTTTCAGCAGCAAGTTTTTGATTATTTTCAACGATATTATTCATCACCCTGCTAATGCTTTTTAACACATTAATCGCTGGGTATTGTCCTTTATTGGCCAGCTTGCGATCAAGAATGAAATGACCATCCAATATCCCACGAACGGTATCAGCTATCGGTTCATTCATATCGTCTCCGTCTACAAGCACAGTATAGAAAGCAGTAATCGTTCCTAGTTGATTCGTTCCTGTACGTTCTAGTAGGCGAGGGAGTATGGAAAAAACAGAAGGCGTATATCCTTTTGTAGTTGGCGGCTCCCCAACAGCTAAGCCGATTTCTCGTTGCGCCATCGCAACCCTAGTTACTGAATCCATCATGAGCATAACGTTAAGACCTTTGTCTCTAAAATATTCCGCAATGGCTGTTGCTGTTAACGCTCCTTTTATCCTCATTAAAGCAGGCTGATCAGATGTTGCTACAACTACGATCGAACGCGCCAAGCCTTCAGGACCAAGGTCTTTCTCAATAAACTCCCGCACCTCCCGACCACGTTCGCCGATTAGTCCAATCACATTTAAATCTGCTGTTGTATTTCTAGCTACCATTCCGAGCAAAGTACTTTTCCCAACGCCGCTCCCAGCAAAAATACCGACCCTTTGTCCTTTGCCGACTGTTAGTAAACTATCAATCATTCTGACTCCAACATCAATCGGTTCGTCAATTGGAGGTCTTTCCATAGGATTAGGAGGATCTTGGTCAACCGGTACAGAAGAAAGTCCTTTTGGGAGCAGTGAACCATCCAAAGGAAATCCAAGTGGATCGATGACTTTGCCTAATAAGCCAGCCCCTACTTTTATTTCAAGAGAGTTAGAAGTGCCTTCCACTATACTACCTGGAGAAATTTCAGTCACTGCTGTGTAAGGCATTAGAATGACGATCTCGTCTCTGAAGCCGACAACTTCAGCACGAATCTTTTTTTTTCTGTTTTTTGTTTCCGTGTAGATATAGCAAATGTCCCCTATAGAGCTTTCAGGTCCTTGCGATTCTATCATTAAACCTACCACACGCTTTACCCTGCCATAGTGCTTAAACGTATTCAATCCTGGAATATGGGCTAATAGATCACTTGCTTTCATTATTGATCCCCTTCTAACAGATCGACTAGTTTATCCTTAATTTCTCTTAGCTGGCTATCGACACTAGCGTCAATTCTTCCGTTAGCAGACTCAATCAGACAGCTGTCTTCTGATAGTTCAGGGTCAGGATAGATAATTAGGGCCGTTTCTTTTGTGAACATGGCTTGTAAGTCTTCTTTTTGTTCTATTATTTCCTCATAATGTACAGGATTTATATGAAGTTGAATTTCTCGATAGTTTCTCGCTTCTTTAATCGTCCTTTTTACGATAGATAAAAAAGCTTCGCTCGATTCTTTTAGCTTTTGATCAATAATTTTTTCAGCAACAGCAATAGCCAATTCTAAAATCATCGCTTCTGAAGAATTTATATATTTTACATATTCTTCCTTTGAAGAGTCAGCAATCTCTTTCGCCTGATTGATTTTGTCTATCCACTCTTCATACCCACTACTTCTGCCAGTTTGTACACCTTCTGCAAAGCCAGAATCATAGGCTTGCTTCATATGCTCTGCTTTTTCATGATTTTCCCAATACTCTTTGGCTTGCTCAATTTCTTGCAATATTTGACCGGCTTTAGTTTCAGCTTCTTTAATAAGCGCTTTTGCTTCACGCTTTGCATCCTCTATTTGCTCTGTAATCAAATATTCTTGAACATTTACTTGCCCCTCAGGTGAATCAGACAAATCGAAATTACGAATCTTGATTTGTTTATTTTTTACTTCAGCTGTCTTAGCAAACTGGGATTTAATAATTCTAGACAATAATATCATCTCCTCCGCCGCGAGCTATGATGATTTCACCAGACTCCTCTAGACGGCGGATGACCCCAACAATTCTTGATTGTGCTTCTTCTACATCACGCAGGCGTACGGGTCCCATGTATTCCATTTCTTCTTGGAATGTTTCAACCATTCGTTTCGACATATTTCGAAAGACGATTTCCTTCACTTCAACACTTGCAACCTTAAGTGATAATTTAAGATCTTCATTATCAGATTCGCGAATAACACGTTGAATCGCAAGTCCATCAAGTGTAACGATATCCTCGAAGACGAACATCCGCTTCTTAATTTCTTCAGCAAGCTCAGGATCTTGAATTTCAAGTGCATCCAATATCGTTCTTTCCGTTTGTCGGTCTACACCATTAAGCACATCAACCACTGCCTCAATTCCACCCGTTAGTGAATAATCCTGTGTAACGGTTGCTGATAGTTTTCTTTCAAGAATTTGTTCCACTTCATTAATGATCTCAGGAGAAGTACTATCCATGATTGCAATTCTTCTCGCTATATCTGCCTGTACTTCCTGTGGCAGCTCTGAAAGGATTTGTCCAGCTTGAGCTGGATCCAGATATGAAAGGATTAACGCAATCGTTTGCGGATGTTCATTTTGGATGAAATTTAGAATTTGGGCAGGATCTGCTTTTCTTGCAAAATCGAATGGCCGAACTTGCAGTGAAGAAGTCAGTCTATTAATAATAGTAGCAGCCTGATCGGGACCTAGCGCTTTTTCCAGTACCTGTTTGGCATATCCAATGCCTCCCTGAGTAATATAATCCTGTGCTAGGGCAATATTATGAAACTCTTCTAAGATCTCTTCCTTTTCATGTGAATCTACTTTTCTAACACTAGAAATTTCAAGTGTAAGTCTTTCTATTTCTTCCTCGGATAAATGCTTATAAACAGAAGCAGACACATCTGGTCCAAGAGAAATAAGAAGGATGGCTGCTTTTTGCTTTCCAGTAAGTCCTTTTTTCTTTCGTTCTGACACCTTCATTCCTCCTAGTCTTCTGCAATCCAGCTTCGTAATAGTTTGGCAAATTCGTCCGGACGCTCTTTAGCCAATTTCTCAAGTTGCTTGCGCTTTAATGTAGATTCTGTTTCCTGTTCTTCAGATAAATCAGCAACTTCAAGCATCTCACTCTCTTGCAATTCTTCTAATTCGTCTAAATCAATATCGTCACGTTTTCTTGAACGAAGATATAGAATTAATAAAATAATGACAGCTAGTAGTAGAACGCCCCCTGCAATATACACCCAGATTGGGATCCTAGCTTGTTGTGGACTGTCAAATGTAACTTTTCCGTTAAATGGTTGTACTGAAAGAGCAATTTTATTGGCAAGGTCTGCATCTGTAAGTGCCGTGCCAACATTGTCTTTATCAATAGTCGTTCTGATAACCGTACTCAATATTTTCGTGATGTCATCTTGACTTTGTTGTGAAAGAGAGTTTACATCTTTAGGGTTTGGCGGTTCGACCATCACTTGAATACCTAGATCTTTTACCTTATATGGACTTTCCACGATTTGTTTCTTAATTCTATTAACTTCATAATTTATCGTTTCATCCATTTTGTCATAATCGCCGTTTCCATTTGCACCAGCTTGATACGAACCCAATGAATCAGAAGAATCCTCTGCTTGAGGTACGCCTCCTGCTACCGTATTATCACCTGTATACGTTTCATTTACCCGTTGTGCAGAAATTGCAATCCCTTCTAGGTTTTCTTCATCTACAGGCGTTACAAGATTTTCTTCACGGTTTTCTTGTGTAAAATCGACATCGGCGGTTACCGAAACCACTACTTTATCTTGACCCATAATGGTCCCAAGCATGTTTTGCACTTGTCTTTGAATATCACGTTCGATTTCCTTCTTAATTTCATTTTGAGCAACAAAGGTGTTTCCCGAACTATTTTCATTTTTTAAATCAAAGTACTCAAAATTCTGGTTCATAATGACGATATTTTCAGTAGGTAAATTGGGGATACTTTTACTTACTAAATGGTATAGTGATTTAATTTGACCTTCATCAAATTTATGACCGGGTTTTGTATCGAGTACAATAGACGCTGACGCTTCTTCTGATGCATCACTAACGAAAATGCCTTTTTCCGGAAGATTAATCATTACGTTCGCATTATTTATTCCATCGATGTTCTTTATCAAATTTGCCAATTCAGTTTGCATCGAATCCAGTTTTAACACATTAAATTCATTGTCGGTCATGCCAAGACCCGCATTTTGTGCGAAAAACGAATAATCAATGCTCCCTGAATCCGGAATTCCTTCTGCTGCCAATTCAACCTTTAAAGTATCAACATTTTGCTCTGGGACCATAATCGTCGCCCCATTATCCTTAATCTCATTGGCAACTCCTCTGCTATCTAAGTTTTCTTTAATGCTTCCAGTCTCAGAGGGTGACAAATTACTATATAGTGGAACCATAGTGGTCCGTGTAAGAAGGATGGAGGATACTATGGCTATTAAGATTATTGCAGTGGCCATGCTAATCATCATGATTTTTTGCTTTTTGCTTTTACTTCCCCAAAATGCCGTTATTTTGCTTTTAAAATTGGTGATCACTTCATTCATCTTAATCCTCCGGTCATTCTTTTTAAGTTTAAGCTCGGTCTCCTTTCGTCAACCGCTCTATGAATTATTGTGGAGTTAAAGATACTTGTCAGATGTTCATTCTCATCATTTCTTGATAAGCTTCCACTGCTTTATTTCGCATTTCTAAAGTTAATTGAAGAGTTACACTTGCCTTTTGTGATGCAATCATTACTTCATGAAGGTCAACATTTTCCCCTTTTGCCATTTTGACTGTTAACTCATCAGAGACAGTTTGTGCTTCATTTACTTTATTCAAAGACTCCTTTAATGCAGCTGCAAAGCTTTGCTGGGCTTTAAATGGTGTAGAGAGTGGTGTTTGTTTTTGCGGGGTGATTGCCGGCAAAGATCCTTGATTAATAGAAATATCCATTCCAGTCATAACATACTATCTCCAATCTATTTTCCAATTTCCAAAGCTTTCATTAACATCCCTTTTGAAGCATTAAATACTGTTACATTTGCTTCGTATGAGCGTGTCGCACTCATTAGGTCAATCATTTCTCTTAACGGGTCAACATTTGGCATTTCCACGTAACCATCTACATTCGCATCCGGATGATTAGGGTTATAGATAAGTTTAAAAGGTGTCTCATCTTTAATAATTCTTGAAACATGTACGCCATTACCAGATCCTGTACTTTTATCCATTGCATTATGTAAATAATTCGAAAATTGATTTCCATTTTCCTGTAACACAACTGATTTTCTTTTGTATGCCTGCCATTGACCATTGACATACTCTGATCGAGTTGTTTCAGCGTTTGCCATATTAGAAGAAATGACATCCATTCTTAACCTTTGACTTGTTAAAGCTGATGCAGTCGTATTTAAACTTTGAAACATTCTAATCATCTTCCTCCCTTAATGACATTTAGCAACGAAGAAAATTTTCCGCTCGTTCTTTCAATTAAAGCATTGTAATAGATTTGATTGGATGCTAGATTACTCATTTGATTGTCGACATCCACACTATTGCCATTATTATTGTACTGTACATTATTTTGAACAAATACTTTACTTAGGTCAGAAGAAAGAGGTTTATATGTAAAATGCCTTTGATCTGTTCGATAAGCTTGAATGGAAGATTCTAAATCCAAACCGAAGGATTTAGATAATTTTACATCTTTCGCTTTATAATTCGGTGTATCTGCATTCGCTATATTTTCAGAAATAATTTTCTGCTTTGTGCTCGAATAATTCAATGCTTGCTCAAGGGTAGTAAAAGTAGAAGAAAAAATGTTCATCGTAACCCTCCTTCGTATTTAATGTTAAAAAAATATAATATCTGTAACAAAAAACACAATTGTATAATAACTATTTTAAAGAAGTTAACGAATGCTGTCCATTAAGATTCGACATAATTAACCATGCCAAAAGAACTATTTTAGTCGTTTTTTGTCTAATTTTGTAACATTTTTTCTATTTAGTGGAATAATTATTACAATATATGCTTTTTATTTCACTGATTAACAAAATTTCGACATAAATAATTCCACATTTGTTAATTGCCCTATTAACTATAAAGAAAATTTTGCATTTTTAACCGATACTTTAGAACTATTTTCAGTGAAATATATTTGAATTATGGCTACATAATATTTCCATTGACAGAAATCTAGGTAATTAAATACAATTAATATCCTATTTTATGAAATAATTCCCTCTTATACATTATTTTCAGAAAACTCTATCTCAAAGTTTTGATTATCAAAAAGGGGATTAAGGAGAATTTACCTCTATTACAGTTAATCGACACTAACAACATTTTTCTAACATATGCATTCTCAATTTCACAAAAAACGAAAGGAGGATGCTTCAAAATACGAGATAACAACTATTATGTAGACGTATTTTCAGCCTATTTTTTGAAGTTCTAGTTTTTTTATAGAAGGTAAACAAAATGATATGCAGGAAACGTGCTTATCTCATCTAAAAATGAAAGCAATTGTTCTATATCTTAATGGATTTATTCATACAGAAAAAGGGGCGAAATGTAATATAACCAATAAGAGTTTGTAAATTTTGATTGAATAAGTATATAAATGGAGGGGCTGATTATTAATGACAAACATGGTTTGATACATGGAAGTGATAAGTGCAGGAGAATATAAGAAACCCAAAACTTCATTTTTGAATACTTGATTGATACTAACACAAAGCGAATACCAAATAAATACGGCATGAGTCAGGTACACTACCTAGCTCATGCCGTATTATAGAACTCTTTTTAGGAGTCTACTTGACAGGTCCTCGTTCAACCCTTTAGACATCCTCTAATCAATCAATTAATTATTTTTTAATTTTTCAAGTTCCAATAAAAACTTATCGTTCAAGACTTTAATATACGTACCTTTCATTCCCAATGAACGTGATTCAATGACTCCAGCACTTTCTAATTTTCTTAATGCATTAACAATAACTGATCTAGTGATACCTACACGGTCTGCAATTTTAGATGCAACTAGAAGACCTTCACTGCCTTTTAGTTCCTCGAAAATATGTTCAATTGCTTCCAACTCACTATATGATAATGAGCTAATCGCCATTTGTACGATCGCTTTACTACGCGCTTCTTCTTCAATTTCTTCTGCTTTCTCACGTAGAATCTCCATACCAATTACCGTAGCTCCATATTCAGCTAAAATTAAATCATCATCATGGAATTGTTCTTGAAGACGAGCAAGCATCAAGGTTCCTAAACGCTCTCCACCACCAATAATAGGTACAATTGTTGTCAATCCACTCGCAAACAGTTCTTTGTTCTCAACCGGAAATGCTGTATATTCGCTCTCTATATTTAAATTAGAAGATGTTTCATGTAGATTGAATAAGTTTTTTGTGTATTCCTCAGGGAATTGTCTGTCTTTTAGCATTTGATTTATTCGCTCGTTTTCAATTTGCTGGTTAATAGCAAATCCTAAAAGCTTCCCTCTTCTACTTACAACGTATACATTCGATTCGATAACTTCACTTAAACTTTCAGCCATTTCTTTAAAATTCACAGGTTGACCAGCCGCATTTTGCAGCATAGAGTTAATTTTTCTTGTTTTTTCTAATAAATTCATTACAGTTTTCCTCCTAAATTGCCTTGCTTCAATGATTAAATAGTTGTTGTGTCCAAATATCGTTTAATCTAGGAGAACTAACGAGTACACTCTCTTATTTGGTGATTCTTCTTTGGTTCATACTTCCTAGATTAAAGAATAAATTGACTTAAATCTTTATTTTGCACAATTGATCCTAGCTTCTCATCTACATATTGCGGAGTAATCTTTATTTTTTCTAATGTAATATCCGGAGCTTCGAATGAAAGATCCTCTAGAAGTCTTTCCATAATTGTATGCAGGCGACGAGCCCCTATATTGTCTGTATTTTGGTTTACTTCAAAAGCAACTTCCGCAATCCTACGAATAGCTTCGTCAGAAAATTCAATTTCTATACCTTCTGTTGCCAATAATGCCATATATTGCTTAATTAATGCATTATCTGGCTCATGAAGGATTCGCACAAAATCATCAACTGACAACTTAGTCAATTCTACACGAATTGGAAAGCGTCCTTGAAGCTCGGGAATTAAATCTGACGGTTTCGCAATATGAAAAGCTCCAGCAGAGATAAATAATACATGATCGGTTTTTACAGAACCATATTTCGTTACAACCGTAGAACCTTCTACAATTGGTAAAATATCACGCTGGACACCTTCTCTAGAAACATCCGCAGAAGAGCTTCCAGATTTCTTACTGGCAATTTTATCAATTTCATCAATAAAAATAATGCCCGTTTGTTCAGCTCTGTACACCGCTTCTTGCGTTACTTCATCCATATCAATCAATTTACCCGCTTCTTCATTCGCTAATACAATTCTTGCTTCACTTACCTTTAATTTTCGCTTCTTTTGCTTTTTAGGCATTAAGCTGCCAAGTGCATCTTGCATATTCATACCCATCTGTTCCATTCCCGAACCTTGGAGCATATCAAACATCGATGCTTGCTGTTCTTCGACTTCAACAGTGATGAGTTCATTTTCTAGTTCACCAAGTGCAAGCTTTTCTTTCACAATTTTCCGCTTTTCCCGCAGGCTTAAGTCTTCGGCTGATTTTGTGGATTCTTCTTCAAAGGAATCATTCGTTCCACCACCAAAAAATACCTCTAGCGGATTTTTAAAATTCGATTGTTTTTTACTTGAAGGAACAAGTAACTCAATCAGGCGGTTATTTGCATTTTCTTCTGCCCGTTCCTTTACGCTTTCTTTCTTTTCTTCTTTGACAAGCCGTACAGATGTTTCAACCAAATCACGAACCATAGACTCAACATCTCTACCGACGTATCCAACTTCAGTAAATTTAGTTGCTTCTATTTTTATAAAAGGAGCACCTACTAGCTTAGCCATTCTTCGAGCAATTTCAGTTTTCCCTACTCCTGTTGGACCGATCATTAGGATGTTTTTAGGAACAACTTCATCACGTAATTGATCGTTCAGTAAACTGCGGCGATAACGATTACGAAGTGCAACAGCTACAGCACGTTTCGCATCACGCTGTCCAACAATGTATTGATCAAGCTTTTCAACGATTTGCCTCGGTGTTAAATTCGATTTGTTTGCCATATCACACAGCTCCTCTCACTTACAATTCTTCTACGATAATATTTGTATTAGTAAACACGCAGATTTCTGCAGCTATTTTTAAAGATGATTGAGCGATTTCTTTTGCGGTTAAGTTTTCACCCGAGAATTGCTTTAGCGCACGACCAGCAGCTAAAGCATAGTTCCCTCCAGATCCGATAGCAAGAATTCCGTCATCAGGTTCAATCACTTCACCAGTTCCAGAAACAAGTAGCAAGTCATTTTGATCCATAACAATTAGCATCGCTTCTAATTTGCGCAAAATATTGTCACTCCGCCATTGCTTTGCCAATTCTACAGATGCCCTTTGTAAATTCCCATTATATTCTTCGAGTTTTGCTTCGAACATTTCAAATAATGTAAAAGCATCCGCAACAGAACCAGCAAACCCAGCTAATACTTTTCCGTTAAAAAGCCGACGTACCTTTCTCGCCGTATGCTTCATCACTACTGAATTTCCTAACGTAACCTGCCCATCTCCGGACATGGCACATTCACCTTTATGCGAAATAGCAAAAATTGTAGTTGCATGAAATTCTCCCATAACGATTCTCCTTTTAAAAGCTGTTAAGCTCTCGGATGTGATGCATTGTAAACTTTTCTTAATTGTTCTTTTGTTACATGTGTATAAATTTGTGTTGACGAAATTTTAGAATGGCCCAATAATTCTTGGACTGTCCTTAAATCCGCACCATTATTCAAAAGATGTGTGGCAAATGAATGCCTCAGCATATGAGGATGCAATTCTATATCTTTTGCAACTTTTTTTATAATTGCTGTTAGTATATAACGCACCCCTCTTGGTGTTAGTGGATCTCCACGAAAATTTATTAACAAAAAGGGATGGGACTTCGTATGTGCGGTCATCACTTTTGCTCTTCCATCTTGTATGTAAGAAGCTAGAGCATCTTTGGCATATTGGCCCAATGGCATATAGCGGTCTTTTTTTCCTTTACCATGTACTAAAACGGTACCTAGAGAAAAATCAAGATCTTGAAGCTTAATATCACAGCCTTCACTGACACGTATCCCAGTTGCATATAACAATTCCAATAAAGCAGCATCTCTTAATCCCATTGGTGAATCAAGTTCCAGTGATGAAAACAATTGATTCAACTCTTCTTCGTATAAAAAACGCGGCAACTTTTGATCTTTTTTAGGAAGCGTTACAAGGGAGAACGGGTTCTCTTTCACAAGCCCCTCACGCATTAAAAATTTATAAAAACTCCGTAAGCAGGATGTTTTCCTTGCAACTGTTCGTTTGGAAAGATTTCTTTCGTATAACTGCGTCAAAAATAAGCGCGCATCAAAATATTCAACAGAATCAATCGACTGCATACCTTGTTCAGTCATGAACAAAACAAATTCTTCGATATCCCGTTGATAATTTTCAATGGTATAGTGTGAACAATTTTTTTCGATTTGCAAATATTCTATAAAAGAAGGTAAAGCTTGATTTGCGTATAACATTCAGTACACCTCGCAAAGGCTATTAAATAGTATCACATTTTAATATCGGAGGCAAACAAATTTACAAATTCTTCATAAATTTCTGAATTGTTTCCAACGCTCTAGATGCATGCTTCTCATTTCGTTCTTTCTTCCCTCTGATTTTCTCATCAAGCTCTGGAAAAATACCAAAGTTTGCATTCATTGGTTGGAATGTTTTTGCATTGGTGGCTGTTATATATCGCGCCATGCTACCGATTGCCGTTTCAGCTGGGAATGTAACTGGTTCCTGCCCTAATGCCACTTTCGCGGCATTAATACCAGCAACTAGTCCTGAGGCTGCTGATTCTACGTACCCTTCAACACCTGTCATTTGACCAGCAAAAAATAAATCTTCACGATTCTTAAATTGATAAGTCGGTTTTAATACTTTAGGTGAATTAATGAACGTATTTCGATGCATAACCCCGTAACGTACAATTTCCGCATTCTCAAGACCTGGAATTAATTGAAGGACTTCCTTTTGAGGCCCCCATTTTAAATGTGTCTGAAAACCGACAAGATTGTAAAGAGTTCCGGCTGCGTCATCTTGACGTAATTGGATAACGGCATATGGCCTTTTTCCTGTTTTCGGATCTTCAAGACCAACAGGTTTCAGCGGTCCAAATAACATCGTTTTTTTCCCTCTAGACGCCATTACTTCGATCGGCATACAACCTTCGAAGAAGATTTCCTTCTCAAACTCCTTAAGTGGAACAGTCTCTGCAGCAATAAGCGCATCATAAAAACGGTTGAATTCTTCTTCAGTCATCGGACAATTCAAATATGCTGCCTCTCCCTTATCATAGCGAGATTTCAGATATACCTTATCCATATTGATGCTGTCTCTTTCAATAATCGGCGCAGCTGCATCATAAAAGTACAAATATTCTTCATCCATAATTTCCTGCAGCTTTGCTGAAAGCGCTTGGCTTGTTAAGGGCCCTGTTGCAATGATAGTCGGACCTTCAGGTATTTCTGCCATTTCTTCATTCACTACCGTAACATTGGGATGATTTCTCACCAACTCTGTCACTTTGCCGGCAAATTCATGGCGGTCAACCGCCAAAGCTCCTCCTGCTGGAACCGCACATGCATCTGCAGCTAGCATGATGACGGAATTCAGCTGCCGCATTTCTTCTTTCAAAACTCCAACAGCGTTTGTCAAAGCATTGGCACGCAAAGAGTTGCTACAAACAAGTTCAGCAAATTTATCTGTATGGTGGGCAGGTGTTTGCTTAACAGGCCGCATTTCGTATAGATTCACTTTAACTCCACGATTAGCAAGTTGCCAGACCGCTTCACTACCAGCTAGTCCAGCCCCGATTACATTGACAACTGTTTCTTTCATTTTACGTACCTCCGCATATAAATATGAATATGAATATCAAGTATATGTAAATCATGCTTATCTTTCCCAAACACTCACAACGAGAAATCGTTTCTGTTACTATCAGCAATAGTAAATTATATAACCTACAGAAACTCCTTGTCCACTGCATTTTACCTTACATACAGGAAAGATGAAAGTTTCAAGCATTATCACCAACTATTTACTAATAAATACCTCTCTCGCTTACATTTTTGTCAGTAAAAGGAGACGTAATGAGAGTTAATCGACATCACTTACCAATTATATAAAAAACTAGATGATGTGTAATTCTATAAAGCGACACTTCATTCAGTCGGGTTTTCTTCATCCGCCATCTAAACTCTAAACCTTTAGGTGCATGCTTTACTGCCCGGTAATGCAGATTAAAATAGTCACTCTACGCCAATATAAAAGTTTCTTTTAAATAAAGTTAAAAAGGTGAGCTATACACTCACCTTAAAAACTAATTCTGTGGTGTTTCTTTATAGTCACAGTTTACACACTGTACTTGTACACCTTTTTTCAATTTTTTCTCTACTAATGTTGCTTCACATTTCGGACATGGTCTTGGTAGTGGTTTGTCCCAAGAAATAAAGTCACACTCCGGATAACGATCACATCCATAGAATAGGCGGCGTTTTTTACTTTTTCTTTCAATAATATTACCATCATGACACTTCGGACATTTCACACCGATTTCTTTCACTATCGGTTTTGTATTGCGGCAATCCGGAAAATTACTACAGGCCATAAATTTCCCATAGCGGCCCATTTTGAAAACCATTGGATTTCCGCATTCCTCACAGTCTTCCCCTGCCGGTTCATCCTTGATTTCTACTTTTTCCATTTCTGCTTCTGCTTTTATTAGATGGACTTCGAATTCCTTATAAAATTCATCAATTACTTGGACCCATTCTATATTACCGGCCTCAACATTATCGAATTCGCGTTCCATTTTAGCGGTGAATGCCAAGTCAAGTACATCCGGAAAGAACTCCATAATTAATTCTAGAACAATTTCTCCTAGCTCTGTCGGTATAAAACGTTTATTATCGAGCGATACATACCCTCTTTTTTGAATGGTATCTAAAGTTGGTGCATATGTGGAAGGGCGTCCTATTCCTAATTCTTCAAGCATTTTTACAAGTCTTGCTTCCGTATATCTTGGCGGTGGCTGAGTGAAATGCTGCTTCGGTTCGATATCTTTTGAAAAAAACGTATCGCCTTCCTTCACTTCAGGAAGCATATTTTCTTTTTCTTCCACTGAATCATCAGTACCTTCTACGTATACTTTCATGAATCCAGGAAACTTTATTTTAGAACCATTTGCTCTAAAAATAATATCAGCATTAATTAAATCAACTGTCATCGTATCCATAACCGCTGAGGCCATCTGACTAGATACTAAGCGCTCCCAAATTAATTTATATAAGCGAAATTGGTCTCTCGATAAATATTCTTTAACGGAACTAGGATCTCTAAGCGAACTAGTCGGCCTGACTGCTTCGTGAGCATCTTGGGAATTCGTTTGCTTTTTATCTTTTCGTTCTTCCTTTAGAATATATTCCTGACCATATGCATTTCCGATAAAACTACGAACTTCTTCTTTAGCACTGTCTGAAATACGAGTGGAATCTGTTCTCATATAAGTGATTAATCCAATCGTTCCTTCTTTTCCTAGTTCGATCCCCTCATACAGCTGCTGAGCTAGCATCATTGTTTTTCTTGCACGGAAATTCAACTTTCTTGCAGCTTCTTGTTGTAGCGAAGATGTTGTAAATGGGGCTGCAGGGTTACGTTTTCTTTCCTTTTTTGTCACCTTATTGATTTTGAATTCACTTCCGGTGATGGCATCCAATACCTGTTTAACATCATCTTCTGACTTAAGTTCAACACGTTTTCCTGCTTTACTGAAAAAAGATCCTTCGAATTGGTCATTCCCTTTAAGAAAATCGGATTTAATCGTCCAATATTCTTCTGGCTCAAAGCCCTTAATTTCTTTTTCCCGGTCAATGATCATCCGTACCGCAACAGACTGAACACGTCCAGCACTTAGACCTTTTTTGACTTTCTTCCATAATAAAGGACTAATGTTGTATCCGACTAAACGATCAAGGATTCTTCGTGCTTGCTGAGCATCCACTAAATCCATATTGATTGGACGAGGGGTTTTAAACGACTCTTTAATTGCTTCTTTTGTAATTTCATTAAATACCACTCGACAATCTGATGCAATATCTACACCTAGACTGTGAGCTAAATGCCATGCAATCGCTTCCCCTTCCCTGTCAGGGTCAGCTGCGAGATAGATTTTCTTCGCTTTTTTTGCAGCTGTTTTCAGTTCCTTTAGTACAGGACCTTTTCCACGAATTGTGATATATTTCGGGTTATACTCATGTTCGACATCTACACCCATTTGACTCTTAGGCAAATCACGAACATGTCCCATAGAAGCTCTTACTTTATATTTCTTTCCTAAATAACGTTCTATTGTTTTCGCCTTTGCTGGTGATTCCACTATTACCAAGTATTCTGACATTCAATCAATCCTCCTCAAGAGGTAATATAAATCTTCACTATTATTAATCATAGAAAAATCATTTGTCAATCTTCTTTCATTTTTTATTTTATTTCGCATATAAGAAATTGATTTCAAAAAAGCGATTAAAACAGGACTCTGATGCAAAATCTATACTAGTATTACTAAATTATCAACCTTTTTCTATAAATTTTTATTTTTTTCAAGAAAGGAATAAATTTATGTAATTCACGAAAATTCTTGGTACATATTTCACTATTTGTATATCCATTATAATAATCTGACTATTCTTTTTTTTCATTATAATCAGATTTCTATCAACAGGAAATAGGTTTTATAAAGTGACACTTCATTCAGTGGGGGTCTTACCGCCCGTTAATACGGGATAAAATAAAAAAGAGGACACCTCGAAAAGACTGCCCTCCTCCATTCAAATCGTTTATTTTCACACTAAGACTTAGCACCTAGGAAACTCGTATTCAATAGAAGAAAATAGGTGTAAATTACTTAATATACGATCTCTACGTCAATGTCTGCTGCTGTAAGTACCATCTTAGCTCCTTCTTGAATCAAGAAATTCGACCCGTCTGATAATTCGCTCGTAATGTTTCCTGGTATCGCAAAAACCTCACGCCCTTGCTCCAATGCAAGATTCGCTGTTATCAGAGAACCACTTCTCGCCTTTGCTTCAACAACAAATACCCCTTTGGATAATCCACTAATAATTCGGTTTCTTACCGGAAACATCCATGGTTCGGGGCGTCTTGATGGCGGAGTTTCTGAAATGAGTAATCCGTATTTGATTATATTTGTGGCCAAGGGAATATTGCTAACAGGATACATATGATAGTGGCCACCTCCGAGAATACCGATTGTCTTTCCTTTGCAAGCGATCGCTATTCGATGTGCAGCAGCATCAATTCCTGTCGCTACGCCACTGATAATGACATAATCCTTCTTAATAAGAGGTGGCAATACCCTTTTTAGGGCTTCCACACCGTACTCAGACGGCTGTCTCGATCCGACCACCCCTAAACTGTGCTCAAAGGTTAACAAGCTTCTATCACCTCTTAAATAAAGAACCCAAGGCGGATCATAGATTTGTTTTAAGAGATTTGGATAATCATCATCTACGATCGTTACAATTTCAATATCATTATTTTTATATTGTTGAATCAGTTCTTGAATATTTAAATGATGAAGATCATGATAAAAGATTTGTAGTTTAGTAACAGGGATTGGAAGGTTTTTTTGCCATTGGGTAAAGGATTGAGTATAAAGTGTCGTTAGAGAGGGGTCTGCTAAAAGAATCTTTTTCATGGTTTGCCATCCTACACCGCGACAATGGTGTAAATGAATGATTTTATCGGTAATGTTCAATGTAGATCACTCCTATAGCGGTTTTTAACGTGGGGAACAATCGTTGACAAAATTAGAGGCTGTCTCAAAAGAGGAAGACCTCGGAACAACACACAGTATTACGTCTTATATACGCACTGTATTTTTCGTAGTTGCTGTCTCAAAACCATGGTTTTGAGACAGCCTCAGGTATCAAAAATTAATTTGTCTTACATTGTTCGTAGATGCCTTTTTCTTTTAGGACAGTAATTAGTGTTTCACCCATTACAGCTGGGGTTTCAGCGACTTTAATTCCACATTCATTCATAACGCGGATTTTTTCATCTGCTGTTCCTTTTCCACCAGAGATGATTGCACCAGCATGTCCCATTCTTTTTCCTGGAGGAGCTGTGCGCCCACCGATGAAGCCAACAACCGGTTTCGTCATATTAGCTGCTACCCATTTCGCAGCTTCTTCTTCAGCAGTTCCACCAATTTCACCAATCATGATGACTGCATATGTTTCAGGATCTTCATTGAATTCTTTAAGCACATCGATGAAGTTTGTTCCATTTACTGGATCTCCACCAATTCCAACTGCACTAGTTTGTCCAATCCCAGCTTGTGTCAATTGATGAACGGCTTCATACGTTAACGTACCAGAGCGAGAAACGACACCAACATGACCTTTTGTATGGATGTATCCTGGCATAATGCCAATTTTACATTCATCTGCCGTAATAACGCCTGGACAGTTTGGTCCAATTAAGCGAGTTTTCTTGCCTTCCATATAACGCTTCACTTTCACCATATCCATAACTGGGATATGTTCTGTAATACAAATTGCAAGATCTAATTCTGCATCTGTTGCTTCTAGAATCGCATCTGCGGCAAATGGAGCTGGTACATAAATCACGGATGCAGTGGCACCAGTTGCATTAACAGCTTCAAGCACTGTGTTATAAACTGGCACACCTTCAACTTCAGTTCCACCTTTTCCTGGAGTTACTCCACCAACAATCTTTGTTCCATATTCCAACATTTGTTTTGTGTGAAATAAAGCCGTTGAACCAGTAATACCTTGAACAATGACCTTAGTATCTTTATTAATAAATACGCCCATTTTTGGTCCCCCCTGCCTATTATCCTACAAGTGATACGATTTTTTGTGCACCGTCTGCCATCGATTCAGCAGGTGTCAAATTCAAACCGGAATCTTTCAAAATCTGTTTACCTAGTTCAACGTTTGTCCCTTCAAGACGAACAACAACTGGAACATCAAGCCCTAATTGTTTAGCTGCTTCAACCACACCTTCAGCAATTACATCACACTTCATAATTCCGCCAAAAATGTTTACAAAAATACCTTTTACATTTTTGTCAGATAAAATAATTTTGAATGCTTCTGTAACTTTTTCTGCAGTCGCACCGCCGCCAACATCAAGGAAGTTCGCTGGGTCGCCACTGTAATGTTTGATGATATCCATCGTAGACATCGCAAGACCTGCACCGTTTACCATACAACCGATATTTCCAGTTAATGAAATATAGCTTAAGTCATATTTCGATGCTTCAATTTCTTTTGGATCTTCTTCGTCAAGATCACGGTATTCTAAAATATCTTTATGACGGAATAAAGCGTTATCATCAAAGTTCATTTTAGCGTCCAATGCCATTACACTTCCGTCACCTGTTATTACAAGTGGATTGATTTCTGCAATTGAACAATCTTTTTCAACAAATGCAGTATATAGACCCAACATGAACTTTACAGTTTTATTGATTAATTCCTTAGGGATATTAATATTAAAAGCAATTCTCCTAGCTTGGAATGCTGATAAACCAACAACTGGATCAATTACTTCCTTAAAGATTTTTTCAGGTGTCTTTTCTGCCACTTCTTCGATTTCCGTTCCGCCTTCTTCTGAAGCCATTAGAACGACACGCGATGTATCACGGTCCAAAACAAGACCCACATAGTACTCTTTCTTAATGTCGCAGCCTTCTTCAATCAACAGACGCTTCACTTCTTGCCCTTCAGGACCAGTTTGGTGAGTGATAAGCGTTTTCCCAAGAATTTCTTCTGCATATGTACGCGCTTCATCAAGATTTTTCGCAACCTTAACACCGCCCGCTTTACCGCGGCCGCCTGCGTGAATTTGAGCTTTCACAACAACAACTTCTGTTCCTAGTTCTTTGGCGGCCTCAACGGCTTCCTCAACAGTGTATGCTACACGGCCACTCGGAACAGATACCCCGTATTGTTTGAGGATCTCTTTACCTTGATACTCATGGATATTCATTTCCCATCCTCCTTGTCAACTATAAAACTCTTAAAATGATAAAACGCAAAACACATATCCCATTTTACACCAAATTCGAATGATGTACATGATAAACATGTTAAAAAGCCGGAATTAAACAACCAATCATTTTAATCCGTCTCATCGAAATGGTCCTAACTTCTCTTCGATTTACAGAGAAGCTAACTATATTAAATATAACGTTTTCATATGGGATGAAATAGCTTACGTTTTCATTGTATATAATGGAATTTTACTTGTCTACTTAAACCCACTAAAACTTTTCTACAATTCTTTTTACTCCGAGAATTAGCTAGTTCAATAAATGATCTATAATGGTGAAATCTTGACCTGATTTTATATACTTTAATAGACTTAGGTCTTCCTCAATAACTCGGCCGACTACATTTACTTTTCCATTAATCGGCAAATCCCTTTTCACAATTTGCATTTCCCCTTGATAACGACCATACCGTTCATTATCGATCGTTATGCTACCTACTACTCTTTCAGTTGTATTCTCGGGGTGAATGCTATAATTCTGGTTCGCGGTATAAATTCTTGATGTTTCTGATCGAATGACATCCCGCGCAGCATCCATGCGATTACAATGGTCTAGGGCGATGATGGATTTTGTTGGCGGATGCTGTGAATATAAGATACTTCTTAGCGGAATTGTACCATCCATTACTTTTTTAAATTGGAAAATGGTATCTTTTTTAAGCGAAATGTCTCCAATCGCCACCTTGTCTACACCGCATGCATGAATTAACTCAAGATAAGATTGAAAGGGCGATACATTACGGTGTTTCTCGAGTGTAGGCAATCCATCGTAAAGTGGCCCTCTGAGCACCCCATCTCCTGGAGCAAATGCCATTACCTTAAATCCTAATTTCTTAAGCATCGTGTTTTGTTTAATAAAGTCCCCCTTATCAAGACCTGTTTCGATTCGAGGATAATAATTATGCCATGCCTCTGTTTGATTCAGATTGATATTTTCTTTTAAAAGATCTTGAAAAAAATCAAGATTAATTGTACTCGCATTCAACGCAATCTTCATAGTGTGTGAAAGTTTAGCAATGGTAGAGGGCCCCATGCCATAATCAACCCTTAATCCATTTACTCCCCACTCCTTTATTTCTCCAATGGTTTCCGGTGTGAATCCTAAAAGCTGAAAGGCAATAGGAGAAATGTCGGCCATCAAATCCATATTGTATGATAGCGCCTGTCTACCTAAAGTTTTTAGTAAGTCCTTAAAGTGAGTCGAATCGTCTTCAGGTATATGAATTGAGGTGAAAATAAACTGAAATCCCACCTGTGACATTTCTTTTAGATACGCATCCTGTGCTTCATCACTTATGTGTCCAAGATAAACTGAACATCCTAACATCATCATTCCTCCTACACAAGTCGTTTAAATTCAAAAAAGAAGAGGGTGTCCCATAACGAAAGGTCACACCCTTTCGGAACACCTCTTCCCTTCACTTAATATTATCAGCCATTCCTTCTTTAAAACCGAAAAGGTAGGTGAAAATAAAGCCAAAAGCATACGCAACTAAAAGCCCGAGAAAATACATCACATATTTCCCATCGATTAGCGGAATAAGTGATAGACCTGATACTCCAATCCCCGTTGAAGCCGTTTGTGCAAATGCCTGGAAAGCGCCGCCCATTGCACCGCCAAGACAAGCAGTTAAAAACGGCCGCCCAAGTGGTAATGTAACCCCGTAAAGTAAGGGTTCGCCAATTCCTAAAAATCCAACAGGCAATCCACCCTTGATAATATTCTTCAATTTCTTATTTTTCGTTTTGACAAAAATAGCAATAGCTGCACCGACTTGACCAGCTCCAGCCATCGCTAAAATTGGAAGCAGAATTGTAACACCAGTACTTGAGATTAATTCCATATGGATTGGGGTTAAGCCGTGGTGAAGGCCGACCATTACAAGTGGTAAGAATGTACCTGCTAGTATAAAGCCGGCGAATACTCCACCATATTCAATAATCGCATTAATTCCATTTGTAATTCCTGCTGTAAAATAGCCGCCAATTGGCTGGATTAGCAATAACGTTAAAAAACCAACAAATAAGACCGTAATTAAAGGTGTTAAAATAATATCAACGGCATTTGGGATGATTGTACGAACTCGTTTTTCGGTAGCGGCCATCAGCCAGGCTGCAAAGATCACAGCAAATAATCCGCCACGTCCCGGTTGAAGCGCTTCTCCAAACAACTCTACGGTGGCAAGGGCAGGGTTGAAGATGAAGATTCCAGCAATGGCCCCGAGTGCCGGTGTGCCACCAAATTCTTTTGCCGTATTCCAACCGACAAGTACACCTAAGTAGGCAAAAATACCGCCACCCATAAATAATAATAACTGCATCCAAGTTGCTGTAGGATCAACACCTGCGTTCTTGGCAAAGTTGGCTGCTCCATTTATAATACCTGAAGCAACTAAAGCAGGGATTAGTGGGATAAAAATATTACCGATTTTTCTTAGCAAATTTTTAAAAGGTGTATTGTTTTTCGAACGTATTTCATTGTGCTTTATCGTTGCTAAATCATCCAATTTTTCTTCATCCACTTCACCTACAGCAAGACCTGTAAGCGCACTCATTTCTAAAGCCACTTTATTTACCAACCCTGGTCCGATGACAATCTGTAAGGTTTCGTCCTCAATAACTCCCATTACCCCTTCTACCGCTTTAATTTCGACAATGTTTGCTTTGCCAGCATCTTTCAACTGCAAGCGTAGTCTAGTCATACAATGAGCAACTTGACTAATATTCGAAGCTCCTCCGACTTTTTCACTTATCTCTTTTGCTAAGCGTTCTTCCTTTCTCATTTCTTTCCCCCACCCTCTTTATTAGATGACTAATTTCCATGAAATAATTTTAATCGAACCAACTCCATTTCCAGATTTTCAGGAGTTGGTTCATTCTATGATGCTGATACGAAAAACATGTTCTAGCCGATTTTAATTTCCGTTAGTATTTTCTTTCATTAATTCCTCGATTGCTGCTTTTAGTTCCCCATGATGTTTATTCAATGTTTCTTGTACGTCGTTTCCCTCTACCCCTGTTACAATTGATAGAATAGCAGTTTTAACAGAACCATATTTCTGTAAAGCATCCTCTGCGTCTGTTATAGTTGCACCTGTTGCTTCTACGACAATAGCCTTTGCCCGTACACGAAGTTTTTCATTGGTTGGTTGCACATCAACCATTAAATTGCTATACACTTTACCTATTTTAATCATGCTGGCTGTTGTAAGCATATTTAACACTAGCTTCTGAGCTGTCCCTGCCTTCATTCGGGTCGAACCAGTAATTACCTCAGGTCCTACTTCTACAAACATTGATATGTCAGCTACACTTTCCATTTCTGAGTGGGGACTGCAAATAACAGCACCTACAGTTGCTCCTAGCTCTCTCGCTTGTTTCATCGCTGAAATTGTGTAAGGTGTTCGACCGCTGGCAGCAATTCCAATCACACAATCCTTCTCTGAAACATGTAAGTTTTTAATATCTTCTATAGCTTGTTCTTGGTCATCTTCAGCTCCCTCTACCGCCAATTGAAGCGCCTTCAAACTACCGGCAATAAGGCCAACTACAAGACTTGGATCGGTTCCATACGTTGGGGGACATTCTGAAGCATCAAGAACACCCAATCTTCCACTCGTTCCTGCTCCAACATAAATTAGCCTTCCGCCATTTTGAAAAGAATTCACAATTTTATCAACCATATCGGCGATTTCAGGAAGAATAGACTCAACTGCTGTAGGAACTTTTTTATCTTCCTGATTAATCATTTTTATGACATCAATACTGGAAAGTTCATCGATATTCATCGTATTAGGGTTTCTTTTTTCAGTTAAAATATTGTTTAAATTCATCCAATTTCTCCTCCTCTATATTCGTGTAATAAGCAGGTACTTTTAAAAAAATTGATTGGAATATAGTTTTATATGAAAATTTATTCCAATCATTTTTTACATATTCACCAAAATAAAAGAGTCAGACTCCACAACTACAATACACAGCTTATTGTGTATGAAGTGTGAAGTCCGACCCTTACTTTTTATATCCTAAATTATCATTTTTTTGTTTATTCGCTTCTTTATCCGCCTTATATACAAAAGCAAATACTTCTGCAACCGCAATGTATAACTCTTCTGGTATTTTTTTATTTATGTCCAGCTTACCAAGTAGCTCTGCTAATGATGGATCTTCCTGAATCGGGATATTATGTTCTTTGGCCGCTTCAAGAATGTTTTCTGCAACTTTTCCTTTGCCTTTTGCAAGTACTTTCGGGACTGATTCTTTTTTTGCATCGTATTGCAGAGCAATCGCTGCTTTTCGTTTTTCACTCATATTCGTAAATCCAATCCACTATAAGTATCGTTCATATTAATGGCAACTTGTGACTTTTTCTTTAGCTGTGTCTTTCCAGCCTCATTTTCAAAAACAATACTTGATAACTTATAGTCCATTTCCTCTAAATTTTTCTTTAGCACTTCAATAAATGGCGTCACAAGCATTTCAAGCCGATCAGGATGTTCATGGATAATCGACACGTTAACAACACGATTTTGAACGCCCATATCAATGATTGTTTCTTTAAGAGATTCAAGTTCTAAATAAAAGAGAATTCGGCAATATGCCGGGTCTATCGTACCATCTTTTTTTCTTCTTCCCGTCCACTGCATCGTTAAATCAGTTTGATGTGTCCCCATTGTTAATGGAATTTGCATGAACAGCTGTTGAAGCGGACCATTTTCCTGAGCCAGAATTTGCTGGGCTGTAATTCGTTGAATAGCCTGCTCCGCCGAATTTTTAACGGTCATTGACAGATCCTCCTGCATCAATTTCATTAATAATGGTTTTAGCGTTTCCAATTGATTATCGGATACTTGCTTTTCTGTAGCTAAGACGGATTCAAATCCAAATCCCATTTGAGATATGATCTTTTTGAATGAAGAAGATAACGATCCAGCATTCGAAAAATCGACTACTTTAAAATCGTTTTGTAAAACAGATTTTAATGCAACAGTTTGGGGTTCCGTTGTATCAGTTACGATTTGGTCAGATGTAGCAACTTTTAGTAAAAGTTCACCGATCTTACTGCTTGCCACTTGAACTGTATCTGGATTATTGTTTAATAGCTTTATCACTGGATTTTGTCCTTGGTCAGCACTGATAAAAGCCTTCGCTTCAAAATTTGCATGAACAGCCGACAAGAGCGTTTTTGCAAGTGACGTGATATGTAGGTTTTGTCTTTCTCCAGCATTACGTAATAAACGATTTAATTCACCTAATATATCGTTTGTTTCAGTAGGCTGAATGAGTCCTTGACTGGAAAGGTACGATAAACCCTCCCTTACGACAGCTGTTGCATTGCTTCTTCCCGAAGGCATGATTTTGTCTAGAAAAGCAGACAGTAACTCTGATTCAGATACATGATGAGGAATTAACCCAGCATTTTGCAGGAGTGTATAGGCTCCCTCACGGACATGAACAGGAGTTTCAGCTTTTAACCATAGCGAAAGGACTTTTTGCATACCCATTTTTTCCATTAACTCTTGTTTCGGAAGTACAAGAGTTTCTAGTAGTGCTTTTGTTTGCGCCGAAGTAGGCGTGTGTTTTTCACTTTTTAATAGATTCTGAAGAAGAGTTGACAAAATGATATGAAATGGTTTTCCGTTTTCCACAGATTGTAGGGCCATAAATACATCTTTTACAAACGGAAGCTCTTGAACAAGCATCGTTTTAATGATGGTAAGTCCTTGACCTGTTATACTAGAATCCTTAAAAAAACGAAGTGACTCCTCCATAATCTCTTTTGTAATCGGCAATTCATTTTTCAAAAAATAGTCTGCAATGAAGGTTGCTTCTTTGCTCTTGCCAAGAGATAGATGTGTTAGTACTTGTTCTGCCGCCTTACTACTTCCCATCTCACTTGAAGCAATAGCTTCAAGAAGCTTGAAACGGACTTGTCCGTCATCTGGTTGCACTTGAAGCCAATATCTTTCTCCAGCCTTCAAAGGTACATCCAAAGCCGCCATAACCATTTGTGAACCGATTTGTACCGATGCCATATTATTCGGAAACAGCTTTGTCATTTTCCCAAGCAAAATTTGGCCACTATGGAATGTCATTTTCCCTTGAAGCCCATCCACCGGTCTTGTGTGCGTTAGTAATTGAGTCGGTTGCATTATGCCACATCCTAAAACCATTCGTTTTATTTCTCTAAATACGTGTTCAATAAGGAGGATAAAAAAGAGCCGAGAAGTTCAAGGAACGCACCTTTGGAACCTTACGCGTATACAGTAACATTTGTGACTGGACTTGCACAGGTTGTGCTGACTTCTATGTTGCGCACAGGACATGCGCGATGACATAATTCTCAAGCTATTTTACCGAACTCTTTAAAATCCTCTCTAAGACATTTCTTTTACAGGTGAAAAACTCCTCCTATGCCATGGAGTGATCCCAAATTGTTCTAATCCTTCTAAATGCGCTTTCGTTCCATATCCCATATTCTTCTCAAATGCATAGTGTGGATACTGAACTGCATACTCTTTCATCATTTGATCTCGCGTCACTTTTGCTATGATTGATGCTGCCGCAATTGAGATACTTTTACTATCGCCTTTTATTATCGACAGCTGTGGAACAGGAGTTTCAAGTTTCATTGCATCAATTAGTAAATAGTCTGGCAATATACTTAGATTCTTTACCGCCATTAGCATCGCTTTCTTTGTTGCTTCATAAATATTTATTTTATCAATTTCTTCGTTATCTATAATACCTGTACCAATTGCCATCGCTTGATCGCGGATGATATCAAAAAAATGATTTCGCTTTGTTTCGGATAACTGCTTTGAATCAGTAAGACCTAGACAGTAAAAGTCTTCCGGTAGGATCACAGCACAAGCGACAACAGGTCCTGCGAGCGGCCCTCTACCTACTTCATCAATCCCAGCAACAATTGAGAAACCTTGTTTTCTAAGTTCAGTTTCATTTGTACACATTTGTTTAAATGCCTTTTGTAAATGGAGCTCTTTTTGATAATGATTGTTCCATTTTAGTAAAAGATCACTCACACCTTTTCGATCATCCATTTTACATTGATCAAGAAAAGGATCACTAGGTTCTTTAATTGTAGATAGTCTTTCGGCAATGTCCTTTATTTTCATATTCTTTGTCATTTTTTTCACCTTTGTGTTATTTATCGGCATCTTCATACTTTTCATAATCTGTAATACAAAACTTGTATGGCGTTAAAACACTACCATTTACCATATATAAGCACCCTACACCACCTAATCGCAATGGCGGTGGTGCGGAGCCTGAATTTTGGATATTTCTTAATAAAATCAGTATACCTGCTAAGTAGATTGCCTATATTAGTTCGTCGCGAAGACCTGTCCCCATGTCCTCCATACAAAAAAGCAGGAATTTGCGTCAAACAGTTTGACTGTTTACATGCACTCCTGCTCCTTATTCATTCTTCAGTTTGTTCAGCCATATCACTTGGCTTTTCAAAGGTTAATGGGCCCATTTTTTGAGAACGGATTTCGCGAACAACTAGCTCGGCTGTTTTATCGTAATCGACCATTCCCCCAGCTGCTAAGCATCCTCGGAATTTCCCAATCACATCAAATAGCTCCACTGTTTCTGTGGGAATCACTTCAAGATTATAACGTTCCTTTAAACGTGCAGGATATTCTTTTTCTAAAAAGCGGATACCGTATAGAGATATTTCATGTAGATTTAATAAAGTATCTTTAATGGCACCTGTCAACGCAAGCTTCATGCCGACTTCTTGATCCTCAAATTTTGGCCATAATATACCTGGTGTATCCAATAACTCAAGCTCTTTACCAACCTTAATCCACTGCTGTGCTTTCGTTACACCTGGTGTATTACCCGTTTTAGCAATGTTTTTCTTCGCTAATCGATTAATAAGCGTCGACTTTCCAGCATTTGGAATACCGACGATCATGGCACGAATCGCTCTTGGCTTGATTCCCTTTGCTTTCATACGGTCAAATTTATCTTTCAGCAGCTCTTTTGATGCCGCGGTAATTTGCCCAAGACCTTGTCCTTCTTGCGAATTAATGGCAATGGCCTTTTTTCCTTGTGATTGATAATATGCGAGCCATTCCTTCGTTCTGGCTGGGTCTGCCATATCAGCTTTATTTAATAAAATAACTCTTGGCTTATGCTGAATAATTTCATCTATCATCGGATTTCTCGATGCTAGCGGGATTCTTGCATCCACTAATTCGTAAATAATATCAACTAATTTTAGTTTTTCCGTTACTTCTCTTCTCGCTTTGGCCATATGGCCTGGGAACCACTGTATCGTCAATGGAATCCACCTTCCTAACTATTCAACCAATCTAAATCTGTTAATTGGCCAATATACTAATTTTGTTTTGCCTACCACCTTATCAAATGATACATATCCAATATACCGGCTATCTTTACTTGCGCGTCTATTATCACCCATTACAAAGAGATGCCCCTTAGGTACTGTGTCACTATTGGTAATATCCATTAAGGTAAATGATTCTGTTAACGGACCGCCATCTGTCAGCTGCTTCTTATATTCATCTAAATACGGCTCAGGATAAGCTTTTCCATTCACATATAAGGTATCATCGTTATATTCAACTTTATCTCCTGGAAGACCGATTATCCGCTTTATATAATCTTTACCTTCTGGAGCATGAAAAACGATAATATCAAAGCGATCTGGATCGCTTATTTTGTAATTGAATTTATCGACAATCATTCGTTCTTGTGTATCCAAAGTAGGAGCCATAGAATATCCATCTACAACGATCGGTGCAAATAGGAAATAACGAATGACTACCACAAGAAGAACAGCAATCAAAATCGCTTTTGTCCATTCCCAAATCTCATTCTTTTTCTTTGCCACAATAATCCTCCTTGCAGTGAAGCACTTCTCATTTCACTAGAATATAGGGGATAAGGAAAACTACTAGGTATCTTATACGAGGTCTTTCTCACTTCGGGTACAAAAAAGGAGCCTGATAAACAAGCTCCTAATTTCACCCGCATTAACGGTCGTTTCCTCTATCTAAGCCCAAAGAAGCATGATGAGGATCAACTATCCGTAAAAGCCCAATCGGTTCAACTGACCATCGGTGGACCTAATCCCCACCGACGGATGTCTTACCTTATAGAGGATGTTCAAAAAGTCCGGTAAAAATAGCTGTCGAATTGCATCAAAGCTCTGTCTCTTCGGTCCTCACGTATTACTACATACGCTCCAGCCCTCTCGAGATTCGCTCCTCGAACTTCTCGGCTCTTCTTATCCTTCTTTTTGAACACGCACTTATATACTGTTTCTGTTAAGTTCAATCCTGTTAACACGCAAAATCAATGAGATTATGCTGATTAGCGGCGCATCTCTTTAATACGTGCTTTTTTACCACGAAGCTCACGTAGGTAGTAAAGTTTAGCACGACGGACTTTACCGAAACGAACTACTTCTAATTTAGCTACTTTTGGTGAGTGTAAAGGAAATGCACGCTCAACACCAACACCGTACGAAATTTTACGTACTGTGAAGGTTTCGCTGATTCCACCACCGCGGCGTTTAATTACAACACCTTCAAATAACTGGATACGTTCGCGAGTTCCCTCAACTATTTTTACGTGTACACGTACAGTGTCACCAGGACGGAACGCTGGAAGATCAGTACGAAGTTGTTCTTTAGTAATTTCTTGAATAAGTTGTTGCATGTTTATCTACTCCTCCCGGATGCTCTTGCCAACATTAGCGTTGCAGCGGAACATCGTTATAAGACTGAACATTATTGCTCAAGTCACGAAAAATATCATATCATAATAATAGAAGAATTACAAGTGTCGTCATTTTTCCTTTTGAATCTCTGCTAATAATTTTTTCTCACTATCATTTAATGAGTAGTTTTCTAACAAATCAGGACGGCGATTCCACGTTCTTCGCAGTGTTTCCTTTGTTCGCCACTCATCAATTTTCTTGTGATTTCCGGAAATAAGCTCGTCCGGTACTTTCATACCTCTAAAATCTGAGGGTCTTGTATAATGCGGATGCTCTAGCAAGCCTGTGGAAAAAGAATCATGGACTTGTGAGTCTTCATTTCCAAGCACACCTGGCAATAGCCGAACAACACTGTCAATAACGACCATTGCCCCCAGTTCACCACCGGTTAGTACATAGTCGCCAATTGAAATTTCATCTGTTACGACATGTTCTCTAATTCGTTCGTCGTACCCTTCGTAATGACCGCAAATGAAAATGAGATGATCTTCTTTCGCCAATTCTTCTGCCTTCCTTTGATCATAGCGTTCCCCTTGTGGGCAAAGAAGAATGACTTTTGGTTTTGTCTCGGATTGAGCGCTTAAAGCATCAACTGCATCAAAAATCGGTTGCGGCTTCAAAACCATGCCAGCTCCACCGCCATATGGATAATCATCAACAGTCGAATGCTTATTATCGGCATACTCACGAAAGTTTGTTACTTGAAAGGTTACGGCATCTTTCTCGCTAGCTTTTTTCAATATCGAAGAACCGAAAACACCTTCGAACATTTCCGGAAATAAGGAGAGGACATCAATTTTCATCAATCAAGCAGCCCTTCCATAGGAGTAATGATGATCTTTTTGTTAGCTATATCCACTTCTTTTACAATTTGTTTGATATAAGGGATTAAGATGTCTTTCCCTTTTTTACCTTTCACAACCCAAACATCATTAGCACCAGGTGTTAAAATTTCATGAATTTGGCCAATTTCTTCACCAGCATCTGTGAAAATCATACACCCAATAATTTCATGAAAATAAAATTCATTTTCATCTAGCTGACCAAGCTGTGTTTCTGGCACTTTTAATATCCCATCTCTTAAAGACTCAGCCATGTTTACATTGTAATATCCTTCAAAGGTCAACAAATCAAAATTCTTATGTTTACGATGGCTCTCAATTGTGAGTGCCATCGGTTTATCATTTCCTTTGAATAGATGTAAAACGTTTTTGGGCTTGTAACGCTCTTCTGCAAAGTCCGTTTTAGATATAACTCGGACTTCTCCTTTGATTCCATGTGTATTTACAATTTTCCCTACATTAAACCAATTTTCCATACTATCACCTCTAACGGATTTCAGAGACAACTCCATCCTTTATCACAATCGTTTTTGTGTGTATGATTTCATCCCAGTTGTCGCCTATTTCTACACTTACAATACCTTGGATTTCACGTTCTTTTAATTCGCTTCCAATTGGTAATATTTCCAATTGTTCGATTTGAAATTCTATTAGTTTAATTTTATCTTGTCGTTGATTGACTTCTTTTTCGAAGTGGGTACGAAGACTCGCTGGTTGAAAATTTCTCGTCTTCTCTAATTTCTTCAATTCAAAGCGCAATTGTTCCGATTCTTTTTGAAGTTGAAGACGTTTTGATTTGTACTTTTCAAGGAGTTGATTCTTGCTGGTCTCTGTTAATACTTGATTAACCATGACTGATTTGATAATTTTCATTCCAGCGCCTCCTACATGTTTGTATTTCTTTCATGCTAAACCCTTACAATGTGATATCTATAAGTTATTCAGCATTTGCGTTTTTGTTCTATATGTAAGATTAAACAACTTTTAATATGCATGCTTTATTATACCCAATATGTAACGATGATTTCATTGATTTGGATTTACGGCGAGTATATTTCTAGAGTGGTACTATTTTTTTATTACAAAAAAAGGAGGGGTATTAACCCTCCCTTATTCGGAAATCTCCAAATAGATTTTCTTATGCTGTGAGGATCCTGCTGCATATACCACAGTCCGAATCGCCTTAGCTACACGCCCTTGTTTTCCGATGACTTTCCCCATATCCTCCTTATGAACAGAGAGGGTGTAAAGGATTCGGTCATCTTCTTCCCGAGACATTACTTGAACATCTCTCGGATGATCGACAAGAGCTGAAACAATTGTTTCAATTAAGTCTTTCATCTAGGAAAATTACTTACCTAGTTTTGCATTGTGGAATTTCTCCATAATGCCTTGGTTTGAGAATAAGTTACGTACTGTATCAGATGGTTTTGCACCGTCTTGTAACCATTTAAGAGCAAGCTCTTCGTTGATTTGAATTTGTGCAGGTTGAGTTACTGGATTGTATGTCCCAACAACTTCAATATAACGTCCATCACGTGGTGAACGAGCATCTGCAACTACGATACGATAGAAAGGAGTCTTTTTAGCTCCCATACGTTTTAAGCGAATTTTTACTGCCATTTTAAATAAGCACCTCCGAATAGTTTCACACAAGATAATATATTATCAAATGTCTAGCATGTTTGTAAAGGTTTTTTTCTTAACAGACGTGTGTAATCTGTTAAAAACTTTACATGAATGGGAGTTTAAATCCCTTTTTCTTGCCTTTAGGCATGTTTGTAAATTGTTTCATCATCTTCTTCATGTCCTCAAACTGCTTAAGTAAGCGATTTACTTCTTGAATCGATCGTCCACTTCCCTTAGCAATTCGTTTTTTCCGACCTGAATTGATGACTTCAGGATGTTCTTTTTCTTGAAGTGTCATCGAGCGAATAATCGCTTCGACATGACCAATTTGCTTTTCATCAATAGAAAGATTATCCATCCCTTTGATCTTGTTTGCTCCAGGGAGCATTTTCAGTAAATCGTCAAGCGGACCCATATTTCTCACTTGGCCAAGTTGCTCGAGGAAATCATCGAACGTAAAAGATGCTGTTCTCATTTTTTTCTCAAGTTCTTTAGCTTTATCCTCATCGACGTTCATCTGTGCTTTCTCGATTAAAGTTAGTACATCTCCCATACCGAGAATCCTTGAAGCCATTCGTTCTGGATGGAACGCCTCTAGTGCATCCATTTTTTCACCCATTCCGACAAATTTAATCGGAGTATTTGTAACCGAACGAATAGATAAAGCTGCTCCACCTCGTGTATCTCCATCTAACTTCGTCAATACGACACCAGTCAAACCGAGCTGTTCATTGAAGCTTTGGGCGACATTGACAGCATCCTGACCAGTCATCGCATCAACAACTAGAAAAATCTCATCAGGCTTCGTCAAATCTTTAATGTCCTTCAATTCATCCATTAAGTTTTCATCAATATGAAGTCGTCCAGCTGTATCAATCAGCACATAATCATGATGATCTTCTTTCGCCTTTTCGATCGCCTGTTTTGCTATTTCAACAGGGCTGACTTGATCACCAAGGGAGAAAACAGGCATATTAATTTGTTTACCAAGTGTTTCTAATTGTTTGATTGCTGCTGGACGGTAAATATCAGCTGCAACGAGCATAGGCATTCGATTGTATTTCTTTCTTAAAAGATTGGCAAGCTTTCCAGTTGTTGTCGTTTTCCCCGCGCCTTGTAAACCGACCATCAAAATAACAGTTGGCGGACGGGGAGACACGGCAATCTTACTTTGTTCGCCGCCCATCAGCTCAGTTAATTCCTCTTTAACGACTTTTATGACCTGCTGACCAGGGGTTAAGCTTTTGAGAACTTCCTGGCCTACCGCTCTCTCACTCACACGTTTGACAAAATCTTTGACAACCTTAAAGTTAACATCGGCTTCAAGAAGCGCTAATCTAACCTCGCGCATCATTTCCTTTACGTCCGCCTCGTTAACCTTTCCTTTGCCGCGAATCTTTTGCATGGTGCCTTGCAGTCGGTCGGCTAATCCTTCAAATGCCATACATACCGCCTCCTAATCTAATTTCTCAAGCTCGGAAATCGCTATTATAAGGGTTTCATGCGATAGTGAACCTTCATCCACCATCTTTTTCACCTTGGAAATCCATTCATTACGCTCTTGAAATTTTTGGAATAGCAATAATTTCGCTTCATATTCCTCTAGCATTGCTTCAGTTCGTTTTATATTGTCATAGACTGCCTGCCTGCTTACCTCATATTCATTTGCAATCTCGCCTAGAGAGTAGTCATCCAGATAATAGAGGGACATATAGCTCTGCTGTTTTTCAGTTAACAATGTTTGGTAGAAATCATACAGATAATTAATCCGCATTGTCTTCTCGAGCATAAGTGTAACCCCCTGCCTGTTAAGTGAAAACCCTTTACAAGTTTATAGTTTACCTGCTTATTATTCGGATGTCAAGCTGAAACCTTTACAGAATACAGTTTCTGATTTTTTTTACTTGGTGCAAACGATACATATATTCTTCCGTTTCAGATTTACCGTTTTTTTTAATAGAAGTTGTTTTCAGAGATGAAATCAACTTCTATTCTTAATGTTTAGGATGTTGCCTCAAAAGAAATTAGCTTATTTATCAGATTATCTAAGTTACGTTCTAGGCTTCTTGTTCGATTACATCAGCGAAAAGTCCGTACACATATTTTTCAGCGTCGAATTCCTGTAAGTCATCCATTTTTTCACCAAGACCGACGAATTTAACGGGAATTTTCAATTCATTGCGAATGGCTAGGACGATACCGCCTTTTGCAGTCCCATCAAGCTTCGTTAATACAATTCCAGAAACATTTGTAGCTTCCTTGAATGTTTTCGCTTGAATTAACGCATTTTGTCCCGTCGTAGCATCTAAAGCAAGCAGCACTTCATGTGGGGCTCCAGGTATTTCTCTTTCAATCACACGCTTTACTTTTTCTAATTCTTTCATCAGGTTTACTTTGTTTTGAAGTCGACCTGCTGTATCACATATTAGTATATCAGCTTTCCTCGCCTTAGCAGATTGAATAGCGTCATACATCACAGCTGCAGGATCAGATCCTTCCCCTTGCTTAATGACTTCAACACCTACACGTTCGCCCCATACTTCCAACTGTTCAATCGCTCCAGCACGGAATGTATCACCAGCAGCAAGCAGAACAGATTTCCCTTCGGACTTAAATTTGTGAGCAAGTTTGCCAATTGTTGTCGTTTTCCCGACACCATTCACACCAACAAATAAAATAACAGTAAGTGCATCCTTTTGCAGATTTAATGTAGATGAGCCTTCATCATCACTGTTATAGATTTCAACCAACTTCTCAGAAATGACAGCCTGTACTTCCTTAGTATCTGAAATATTGCGACGCTTCACTTCCATTTTGAGCTCGTCAATCAATTCCATAACCGTTTCAAAACCAACATCCGCACTAATGAGAATTTCTTCTAGTTCTTCAAAAAACTCTTCATCCACTTTTCTATAACGAGCAACAAGATCATTTACTTTTCCAGCAAATGAATCTCTCGTTTTCGTTAAGCCTTCTTTAAATTTTTCGGAAACTGAATCGGTTTGTGTTGTGAATTTCTCTTTAAGCTTTTTAAAAAAACTCATCTAATCACTTCCTCCATTTATATAAAATACTAAGACTTCACTAATTCTTTCGTTTCTTCCATTCGAACGGATACTAGCTTGGAAACACCTAATTCCTGCATCGTCATTCCATATAGAACATCTGAACTTTCCATCGTCCCTTTTCGATGAGTGATTACAATAAATTGTGTCTCTTCACTAAACTTTTTCAAGAATTGGCTGAACCGGAGAACGTTTGCTTCATCAAGGGCAGCTTCGACTTCATCAAGAATACAAAAAGGAACTGGACGAACTTTTAATATTGAAAACAAAAGGGCAATTGCAGTCAATGCTCTTTCACCGCCCGAAAGTAATGCAAGATTTTGCAGTTTTTTCCCAGGTGGCTGCGCAATAATCTCTACACCTGTTTGTAGAAGGTCATTGGCATCCGTCAACTTAAGCTCAGCCCTACCTCCGCCAAACAGCGCTTTAAATACTGTTTCGAATTGACTTTGAATCGCATAAAAGGTTTCGGCAAACCGCCGTTTCATTTCATCATCCATTTCATCAATCACTTGGAAAAGGGTGTCTTTAGCTGTCTGAAGGTCATCTTTCTGTTCTAAGAGGAATTGATATCGCTCTGCTACCCTATCATATTCCTCGATTGCCCCAAGATTAACCGTCCCAAGCTCTTCCACCGCAAGCTTAATTAATTTAACCTTTTTTTTAGCAATATCTGCCTCAATCGTTAATGGATACTGCTCCAGCGCTCCCTCATAGGAAAGAAAATATTCTTCACGTAAATGATTAAGTCGATTCTCAAGTTCAACATCCAATCTGTTAAGCCGAACTTCTTCATCCTTTACTGCCTCTGCAATTCCTTTATGAACTCGCTTCTGTTCCTTACTCTCACATTCATAATCTTCTAATTGTGATTGTAAATCAACTCTTTCTTTACGTTTCTGTGCAATGAGTTTTATTGCTTCATTTTTATCAACAAGCTTATTTTGAGCAGCTGTTTCTATTATTTCCTCACCGCTTGAACTATCTGTCATCTCACTCGATAATAGAGACAGATCTTCTTGATAATCCGCTACCTTACGGATTTCTTCCATAAGGCTATTGTTAATTCGTGTATATTTTTCGGATTGATTTTGGAGCTGCTCACGCTTTGAAGCAAGCTGCACTTTTACCTCATTTGTTTCTTCAATCAGCGTTTCTTTTGACGTTTGCTGAGACTGTTTTTGCTTACTTAATGAGGAAATTTCTTCATCCAGTTTATTAATTTCAATCAAACATCGATTTAACAGTTCATTTACTTCCTGAAGTCGAGCTGATTTCTGACGAGATTCATCTAAGATAGCTTGCTTGTCCAGGTCATATAAATGCAATCGTTCATTAATATTTCGTTCCTGCAATTCAATTTCACGGATTTCACTTTTGCATAACTGTTCCTTTAAACGGAGTGTTTCCCCAACTTTACGAATTTCTTCGATTTTTTCTTCTTCGACTGAAATATCTCGCTTTTGCTGTTTAACTTGCTGTTCAAGCAAAGCTGTCTTTTCTTCCATTGCCAAAAGCTTCCCATTCAATTCATTAAGCTCATTCTTTCTTGATAAAAGGGATGATTGCTTTTGCTTCACAGCTCCTCCAGTCATCGATCCACCTTGATTGACAATATCACCTTCCAGTGTGACGAAGCGATATTTATAAGAAGTAAGCTTCGCTAGCTCATTTGCACCCTTAAGTTCACTTGTAATGATGACGGTGCCGAGCAAGTTAGCAACTATATTCGAATACCTATTATTGAATTGAACAAGACTTTCAGCTGTCCCAATAAATGAAGGGTGATTGCTCAATAACTGAAGCTGTGAAGGTGAGAGCTCACGCGATTTTATAACAGTTAAAGGCAGAAAGGTCGCTCTACCGTATCCATTTCGTTTCAGATAGCTGATCGCTTGTCTTGCATGATTTTCTGTATCCGTTACGATATGCTGCATGGAAGCTCCAAGTGCCGTTTCTATGGCTTGCTGATATTCTTTAGGCACTTTAATTAACTCAGCAATTGCCCCTTCCACTCCATGTAACGTATCATTCTTCGCTTTTAACACTTCTTTGACACCTTGGAAAAATCCAGCATAATCGTCCTGCATTTCTTCAAGCATATCTTTACGGGACTTGGATTGCTGAAGGAATTGATAGGCCTGATATAGAAGCTTTTCCTGTTTTTGATAGGTTGCTTTAATAGACTCGAGCTTTTTCTGTTCTTCCCGAAAAGAAAAAACATGCTGTTCAATTTGCTGTGTCACTTCATTGAAACCATCGAGACTGATTACTTTCTTCTTTTCAACCTCTGCACGTTCACTGAGATATTTACCGTTTTCCTGATCAAGACGGGCATTTCTCGTTTTCTGCTGATTAAGCTGTTGTTGCAGATGCTGTGTTTCATTTCTTGCAGCAGCTTGCTTATTCAGCCATTCAATGTAGTCACTCTTCAAGGTTTCAATTGTTTCCTCAAGATTTGCGCTCAACAGCCCTATACTTTTTTGTTTTTCATTAAGATCTTTCTGAAGCCCTTTTACATCACTCTCTAAAATCGCTAATACTTTACCTTCACGATCCTTTTCATCTTTTAGAGAAAGAATGCTTTTCTCACTATCTACAATGAATTTCTCAAGTTGATGCTTGTTTTGTGAGGCATTTTTTTTACGTTCTTTTAAAACTTCTTTACGACCTTCAAGTTTTTCAAGCTCCTCACTTGCGTGAAGCAATACCGCCTGAAGTTCATTAACAGACTCATCCAATGCATAAATATGATCACGAATGTTTTCTACATCTGCTTCTTTTTTCTGAAGTGATATTGATAATTCCATTTCCTGATCAGTATGCCGCTTTAACTCTTGAGATAGCCTATTCCATTTTTCATGAAGTGTTTTAATTTCATGAACAGTTAAAGCGACTTCAATTTGTTTAAGATCTTCTTTTTTTTCTAAAAATTCTTTTGCCAGGGAAGATTGAATCTTTAATGGTTCGACCTGCCCTTCCAATTCAGAAAGAATATCCTGTACCCGGGTTAAATTTTCCTGTGTTTCAAATAGCTTATGTTCTGCCTTTTTCTTTCTGGATTTATACTTTAATACACCAGCAGCTTCTTCAATGATGACTCTTCTTTCTTCCGCTTTACTGCTCAGTATCTCTTCGACTTTCCCTTGACTGATGATAGAGAAGGCTTCCTTGCCGAGGCCTGAATCCATAAATAAGTCAATGATATCCTTGAGTCGACAAGATTGATTATTAATCAAAAAGTCGCTGTCACCTGAACGATACACTCTTCTAGTAACACTGACTTCATGAAAGTCGATTGGAAGCGTATTGTTTTCGTTATCTAAGGTTAAAGTTACTTCAGCGAAATTAAGCGCCTTTCTTGAGTCACTCCCAGAAAAAATGACATCCTCCATTTTCGCGCCTCTTAGTGATTTTGCAGACTGTTCACCCAATACCCAACGAACAGCATCAATAATATTACTTTTTCCGCTTCCATTTGGACCGACAATCGCTGTTACTCCCGGCACAAAATCTACGGAAACCCTTTCTGCAAAGGATTTAAATCCCACAACGTCCAATCGTTTGAGGAACATACTTTCTCCCCCTCTTTTCAACTCTACTCGTTGAATCATTCATTCTATCTATTTCCTTGCTTCTCTAAGAGTTGATAATGCAATCTGAGCGGCACGTTGTTCTGCTTCTTTTTTTGACTTACCGCTCCCAATCCCTAGCTCTCCATTGTTCAAGGACACTTTTGAAACAAACTCCCGGTTATGCGCTGGTCCTTTTTCATGCATAATTTGATACTCAAGTATTCCAACTCCATCTCGCTGCACGAGTTCCTGCAATTGGCTCTTATAATCCATCACATGAGAAAAAGCACCCTCATTAATTTTAGGAAACACTACTTTTTCCAAAAACTGAACGACTCTTTCAAGTCCTTGATCTAAATACAAGGCACCGATAAATGCTTCGAATACATCGGCAAGTAAAGCAGGACGCTGTCTTCCACCTGTCATTTCTTCCCCTTTTCCAAGCAATATCAATTTACCGAATGATATATCATTCGCAAACGAAACAAGAGAAGGCTCACAAACGATTGCTGCTCTTAACTTCGTAAGTTCCCCTTCACTCATCATCGGATATTTATTGAATAAGTATTTGGATACTGTTAATTCAAGTACTGCGTCTCCTAAAAATTCAAGCCTTTCATTATCTTCATAAGGCTTCCGGCGATGCTCATTCACATAAGATGAATGGGTAAAAGCTTGCTTTAACAATTTTTCATTAGTAAAAAGAAAACCTGTGCTTTCTTGAAATTGTTTAAACATCGAATCTTTCATTGCTGACTTTCGCTTATTTCCATTGTTTCTCATCTTAAAAAACCCTCCACTAACAACTCAATAATCCTAGCTAAACTAAAAACTAAAGGGAGCCCACATATCGATTTTCGCACAAGTCATACAAGAGGACCGGAAGTGTTACTCCTAATCGAAATGAATGGGCTTATGACCACGAACCAATTCGCCCGCGGTTGGACACCAAATGAATTCAGTAGTGCAAAGAAGCTTGACAAAGACAGCCAAGCTTATTTTGTATTATATCATAAGAAAAACCCATACGCCCATTCAATTGGGCATATCTCAATCAAAATTAGAGGGTGTTTTTTCGTACTAGGGATTACTCAAGTAGCCCAGTAAAATAGCAGACGAATTTTTACGCCACTCTTACTTTTTTATTCTTTAAACATACACTTTTAGTATGCCACATATTAACATCTCGCAGTTAACTATTTAATTTTGGAACAAAAACCCATATTCGTATCTGTATTCCGTTTTCTTTTGAACATATAGAAAAAGACCAGATTCCACATTCATCATGAAGCTTCAAAATGAATGGTTTTATGGAATCTGGTCCTTGACTGACTACCTATAGTAGTTCTCTCCGAGATTAATTCATTACATCGTGCTCTTTATGTAATTCACAGCATCTCCTACTGTTGTAAGTTTTTCTGCATCATCGTCTGAAATTTCCATGCCGAACTCGTCTTCAAGTTCCATAACTAGTTCTACTACATCAAGGGAATCCGCACCAAGATCTTCTTTGAATGAAGCTTCTAATTTAACTTCAGCTTCTTCAACATTTAATCGGTCTACTACGATTTTCGTTACGCGTTCTAATACGTCTGCCACTGCATTCACCTCCCCTCAAGCCATTATAGTGTTTTTTTTCAAAAGCGCAAGAATTTTTATCAAAAAATTCGATAGCCTTTTATTATCTTTAAAATGAAAAGCCGTCTTTACATGACCATACCACCATCAACATGTAGTGTTTGTCCAGTCATATAAGCACTAGCTTCTGATGCTAGAAAAGTTACAACTCCAGCAACATCTTTTGGATCACCGAAGCGGGATAACGGAATTTGTGAAAGCATAGCACTTTGTATTTCATCTGTAAGCGTTTCAGTCATATCCGAAGTGATGAACCCAGGCGCTACAGCATTCACTGTAATTCCTCTTGAAGCAAGCTCTTTCGCTACCGTTTTCGTTAATCCAATCACGCCCGCTTTAGCAGCAACATAATTCGCCTGTCCAGCGTTGCCACTAACACCAACGATAGAAGCAATATTAATAATTCTACCACTGCGCTGTTTCATCATTGGACGAGTAACCGCCTTTGTGCAAAGGAATACGCCCTTCAAGTTTGTGTTGATGACATCATCCCATTCATTTTCTTTCATTCTCATCAACAAATTATCTCTAGTAATTCCAGCATTATTCACCATAATATCAATGCGCGGAAATTTTTCAGTAACGCTTTTGATCATCGCTGTCACAGAATCAGAATTAGCCACATCACATTGAATAGCAAAAGCTTCTCGACCTAATAATTGAATCTCTTCCACCACTTCATTTGCTTTCGCTTCACTTCCAGCATAGTTTACTGCAACATGCGCACCTTGTCGGGCCAGTTCAAGCGCTATCTCCTTACCAATGCCACGTGAAGCACCTGTTACAAGTGCGTATTTCCCTTCTAATAACATTTTATTCCCCCCTCAATGCTTCTACTGTCTTATTCAAACTCTCTGTATCATAGACGGAATAAATCGTAACAGAACGATCGATTTTCTTAATCAGTCCGCTCAAGACTTTCCCAGGACCGACTTCAATAAACGTATCTACCCCTAAAGAAAGCAATGTTTTCACACTATCTTCCCATAAGACAGGGGAGTACAGCTGTTCAATTAATTTTTCTTTAATAGCATTTGCAGCGGTTACTGGTTGTGCCGTTACATTAGAGATAACAGGAACTCTACAATCACGAACGTCAATTTCGTCCAAAACAGATTGAAGTTTAGATGCAGCCGGCTCCATAAGAACAGAATGGAAAGGACCACTAACATCAAGTGAGATAGCACGCTTAGCACCTTGTTCTTTCGCTTCTTTCCCCGCAAGTTCTACCCCTGTTGCGCTTCCTGAAATAACGATTTGACCAGGACAATTAATATTCGCTAATTGAACTGGTTCTCCATTTTTTGTAACAGATTCTGTAATGTCCGCTAATATTTCACGGTCCATCCCTAAAATCGCGGCCATTGCTCCTTGACCATTCGGAACCGCTTCTTCCATAAATTCTCCACGCTTACTCACTGTATGTACGGCATCTTTAAAGTCGATTGCCTGACTAGCAACTAAAGCAGAATATTCTCCTAAACTATGTCCTGCTGTGTAATCAGGAGAGATCCCTTCACCCTTCAATGCTTCAAACAATGCATAACTCACAGTTAAAATAGCGGGTTGTGCATGATAAGTTAATGTAAGCTTTTCTTGTGGGCCATTGAAAATAAGATCTGATAACGAGTAGTCAAGTGTTGTATCAGCAGAATGAAAAATTTGTTGTACTTTTTCATTCTGCTGATACATATCTTTCCCCATTCCAACGATTTGTGATCCTTGACCTGGAAAAACAAAAGCAATTTTCCCCATAGCTTTCTCTCCCTACATGTATTATTTTCATTCGATTGCAGTCTTAATCGTTGTTACCATTTCATTAGAAACCATAATTCTTGTCTGCCTTACTGCATTGTAGATGGCATTAGCATCTGATGATCCATGTGCCTTAATGACAGGGGCGTTTAATCCAAATAAGGCTGCTCCACCGTATTCAGAGTAATCCATTTGGTTTTTAATTACCCTTAGCTCTGGCTTTAGTACAGCTGCTGCCAACTTACTTTTCATATTGCTCATTAATGCACTCTTTAACATCGTAAATACACTCATGGCTGTCCCTTCAATGGATTTGAGTACGATGTTGCCAGTAAACCCATCAGTAACAACCACATCTGCAGGACCTTCAAGCAAGTCTCTAGCTTCAACATTCCCAACAAAGTTAATATTAGCTTCTGTTAAGAGTGTAAAAGCTTGTTTTGTTAATTCGTTACCTTTTTTCTCTTCGGTCCCAATATTGAGTAGGCCAACACGAGGGTTCTGAATCCCCCTAGCTTTCGCAGCATAGATCGAACCCATAATAGCATATTGGACAAGATGTTCAGGCTTCGCATCTGCATTCGCACCGACATCAAGCAAGACAAAACCTCTACCATCGATTGTTGGTAAAGTCGGTGAAAGTGCCGGACGCTCGATACCTGGAATCCGACCGACAACGAAAAGTCCTGTTGCCATTAAAGCACCTGTATTACCCGCAGAGATGCATGCATCCGCTACTCCATCTGCTACTTGCTGGGCGGCTAATACCATCGACGCCGTCTTTTTCCTTCGTACTGCACGCACAGGCTCATCCGTACTTAGAATTTTTTCTTCTGTATGTATGATTGTGATTCGTTCATTATTGGTCAAGTGGGCGTTGATTTGAGCTTCATCTCCGACAAGAATAATCTCTACATCATGAAATGCTTGAACAGCCTTCATCGCTCCGAGTACTGTTTCTTTCGGACCATGGTCTCCACCCATTACATCCATCGCTATCTTCATCGTTTTTCATCCTTTTCTAGCTGACATGATCGGAACATCTCGAACTCTCCCTTAAAAACCAGTTCATTCCCTACAAAACTACTTACTTCAACGAGAGAACGATCTGCCAAATGATCAGTCTTCTGCACCTTCGCCTTGGCAATAACTCTTTCGTTTTCCTTTACTGAACGGGTAAACAAGATAGAAGCTTTTGCTGTTAAAGCCAACTCGTCATTAATGACAGCAACCGCTAAAGAGTTTGCCTGTGCAAATAAATGATGTCCCCTTGCTATCCCGTTTCGTTGGAAAACATGTTCTTTTTTTATATCTAAAATTGAAATAGCTTGTTGATCTAAATGTATATCAATTACTTCACCGATGACTTCTTCCAACGGTAAAGCTCGTACTTCATCAGTTAATGTTTGCTCCGCTACATTTTTAATGCGCTCACGAAGCTCAGGTATTGATAATTCAAGTCGGTCTAAACGTATAGTTTGTACACTAACCGAAAATTTATTAGCCAGCTCCTCATCTGTAACAAAAGGGTTTTCCTTTATCGTTTCGATTAACAACTGCTGGCGTTCCTTCTTATTTCTTCGCATTTTGAAGGTCACCATCCATAGTATTATGACTAGGTACTAATAGTAGTATATAGATAAAAAAAGCAGATTGCAAGAACAAAAGCGCAAGCAGATTGATCAACCTAAAATCTACATAAGCCAAGCAAAGCTGCATGAGGAACGGCCTTCTCCCCCATCAGATTGCTTGGCTTACGGGCTAGAGGAGTTCGGATGCTTGAATTAGACATCAAAACTCGTTTAAAACATATATCTCTCATATTTTTCAAACTAAACTGTCACCAGTCCTGGGCTACAAAAAACAAGTTATGTTAACATAACTGTCCCCCGTTCGTAACAGGTGCTAGGAAAAGCATCAATACTTGTTAAACACGTACTTAAAAAATCTATCAATCAAGCTTCTCACCATTCAATACGCCCGTTTCTTCAAGGCTCTTTCTAAGTAGTTCGTATTGGGGGTCATTCCAGAAACTTTCTGAAGCAATTAATCGAGCTGCATCATCTCTCGCTACCTCAAGTGTACGGTAATCATGAACCATATCAGCTACTTTAAAATCAGGTAATCCACTTTGTTTTTTTCCAAAAAAATCACCAGGACCACGCAACTCCAAATCCTTTTCAGATAGAACGAAGCCATCATTCGTTTCTGTCATAATCTTCATCCGCTCTTTACCATTTTCTGATTTAGGATCTGCAAGAAGGATACAATACGACTGATCACTCCCCCTACCGACACGGCCTCTCAATTGATGTAATTGGGCAAGACCAAACCGCTCTGCATCATATATGACCATGACCGTCGCATTTGGAACATTCACACCAACTTCAACCACGGTTGTGGAGACAAGTATCTGAGCCTCATTTTCACTGAATTGCTTCATGATACTTTCTTTCTCGTCAGCAGGTAAACGTCCATGCATTAACCCTACATGAAAACGCCCCGCATAATAGTGGGTGAGCATCCCATGAACATCCAACACGTTTTGCAAATCGAGTTTTTCAGACTCTTCGATAAGTGGACAAATGACATATGCTTGACGTCCCTGACGCAATTCTTTTTCAATAAAATGGAGTATTCGGTCGAGCATATCATGTTTTGCCCAATACGTTTCAATTACTTTTCTACCTGCAGGCATTTCGTCGATAGTAGAAACGTCCATTTCTCCAAAAACCGTAATCGCCAATGTTCGCGGAATCGGCGTCGCAGTCATAAAGAGTACATCAGGACTTTCCCCTTTTTCTCGGAGAATTCTCCGCTGTTGCACACCGAAACGATGCTGCTCATCCGTGATCACTAAACCTAAGTTGCAAAAATTCACTTCTTCTTGAATGAGCGCATGGGTACCAATTAAAATATCTATTTCTCCCTTTTCCAGAGCTAAAAGAAGCTCACGGCGTCTTTTCCCTTTGATCGAACTTGTAAGAAGATCAGTCGAAATCCCTACTGGTTCAAGCATAGCCTTTAAGGAATGGGCGTGTTGCTCCGCCAATATTTCTGTAGGCACCATTAGTGCACCTTGATATCCTGCTGTGACAGAAGAAAAAAGAGCAATTGCAGCCACAACGGTTTTCCCTGATCCTACATCTCCTTGAAGCAGACGATTCATTCGAAAAGGAGATGTCATATCAACTGAAATTTCATTTACCACACGTTTTTGAGCATCTGTTAACGGAAAAGGTAAAGTTTCGATGAACAGCTTTACCTTTTCCTCATCAAATATTTGCTGGATTCCGCGTGATTGCTCTCTTTGGATTTTACGCATGGCCTGCATTTTTAGCTGAAATAATAAAAATTCCTCGTATACAAATCGTCTTCTAGCTTGCTTGACAGTCTGTGCATTTTCAGGGAAATGCATTGAATGAAGTGCATTTGGACGAGGCATCAGCTTATAACGAGTTAGTAATGAATCCGGCAAGTTTTCTTCAAGCAACGCTCCATATTGTGCAAAAGCATTTGTAATATATCTTCGTAGTCCTTTGACAGATATACTTCCGCGCACCGAATAAACGGGTTCAAACTCATTCTCCACCTTATGAGAACCAAAATGGCATTCATTTCCGGTTATCATTTGGCGATGACGATCCCATTTACCGGTCACAGTAATCACATCATTTATGTTCATTTTGCTTTTTAAATAAGGCTGATTAAAAAAAATAACCGTGATTAAGTATCTGCCGGTTAATAATTTTAGCATCAGCCTCGACTTTTTCTTGCCGTAATAAGTAAGCGATGGCTGGCTGTGAAGTTTCCCCTCAACTGTAACCCGTTCATCATGCTCAGTCGTTTCTAAATCTTTTAATCGATAATCCTCGTATCTGAATGGTAAATATTCAAATAGGTCCAAAACAGTTGTAACGGCCAGCTCTTCTAGGGCTACTGCTGTTTCATTTCCAATTCCCTTAATGGCGGTCACAGGATCTAATAATGACAGATTCACTCTTGCGTAAGCGGCATACCAAAGATTTTAGCTGCTAAAGCTCGACCAGTTGGTGTATCCGCCAATCCTCCTTCACCCGTTTCTCTTAGTGCAGATGGCATCGATTGACCAATTTTGAACATTGCACTAATTACTTCATCACAAGGAATACGACTTGTTATACCAGCTAGAGCCATATCAGCCGCTACCATCGCATTTGCCGCTCCCATTGCATTCCGTTTTACACAAGGTACTTCCACGAGCCCCGCCACTGGATCGCAAACAAGTCCTAGCATATTTTTCAGTGTTATAGCCATTGCTTGTGCACATTGCTGTGGCGTGCCTCCTGCCATTTCCACAATTGCCGCTGCTGCCATTCCTGCCGCTGACCCTACTTCAGCTTGACAACCGCCAGCAGCGCCCGAAATGGATGCATTGTTAGCTACTACAAACCCAAAAGCGCCTGAAGTGAAAAGAAACTCAATTTTTTGTTCGTGGGTAGGATTTAACTTTTTTTGTACTGCAAAAAGTGTTCCTGGAACAACCCCTGCGGAACCAGCAGTCGGCGTTGCACATATCGTTCCCATCGCAGCATTCACTTCATTCGTCGCAACCGCTTTACTTACTGCATCAAGCAACACTTCACCAGAAAGAAAGTTTCCTTTTTTTATATATTCTTGCATAAGAACAGCATCGCCACCCGTTAACCCTGAGACAGATGTAACTCCTGCTAGTCCCCTTTCCACCGCTTTTTCCATGACATCAAGATTATTTTCCATTTGTTTCAAGATTTGTTCACGCGTTTTTCCGGTTATTTCAATTTCCTGTTCAATCATGATTGTAGAAATTTTCTTTTGTTGGGACTCTGCCATTTCTACTAATTCCGCTACATTTCGAAACATTTAATATCCTCCTTAGACAAACTAAAAGTCTCTCGCTTATCCGTGACAAGCACAAGAGAGCCGACATGAATATCGTTCTTGACCTTCTTAACGGATTGGCTTGTAACCTTAAACAGATGGCGCCTTGCACTAGACATCTTAACTGCTTTAAAAAAACTTATAGAGGATGCTCAAAAAGTCCCGTAAAAAAGCTTGCGAATTGCATCAAAGCTCATAAATGACCTTCTGTTAAAACCGCGCAGGTCTAGAGGCGATCACTCCTCGAACTTCTCGGCTCTTTTTATCCTCCTTTTTGAACACGCACTAATATTTTCATATTTCTTATTTTGTATGTTCTAGTAATCGTTAATCCACTACTCTCGCAACTTGCGTAATATAAGGAAGTCCTTCAATTTCCGCTAAAACAACGTCATCGATATTCTGGTCTACTTCAATGACCATTAAAGCCATTTTTCCTTTTTCCTTACGTGACACTTCCATATGACCTATATTCATTTCGTGCTTAGATAAAATATTAGCCACGTTAGCAATCGCTCCAAAACGGTCATCATGCACAACTAGAATAGCAGGATGGTGACCAGACAATCGCAACTTGAATCCATTTAGTTCAGTAATTTCAATCTTTCCGCCACCAATAGAAATACCAACCAATTCCAATTCACCTTGCGTGTCACCAATCACTAATTTCGCTGTGTTTGGATGGTCTGGCACCGCTTCTTCTTCATGAAAAGAAATTTTCATTTTTTTTAAAGCTGCTAAATCTAATGATTGTTTAATTCGTTCATCAAATGTATCAAAATCTAGTAAACCGCCAACAAGCGCAACATCTGTTCCATGCCCTTTATATGTTTTTGCAAATGATCCATACAAATAAATATCAGCCCACTCCGGTTCGCGTCCGAAGAGATTTCTGGCAACTCGTCCAATCCTTGCCGCACCAGCGGTATGTGAACTTGAAGGACCTATCATCACTGGACCGATAATGTCAAATACGCTTTTATACTTCATCGATTACTCTCCTTAGGTTTCAGATTCTTTATCAACCATACCTTTTATTATTTTATTAATAAATCAAGAACAAGTTCCAATAAAATGAAACTTCAAGCGTAAGAATATTACGAATCATTCACTCTAAAAAACTTCGGAACACATAAGTATGTCAATGTTTCTAATGATAAAAAAGAACCGCAATACCGAGAAGGCACGCAGTTCTATTTTGACATTTACAACTTAGATCAGCAAGAGAAAAGATTGGGAGTAATCCTAGTTATTTCTTTTCTTAATGGACGATTGAAAGATGATTATTCAATTGAGAAGATAAAAGAATAGAGCGGCTGATTTCCGCTATGAACTTCAATTTCGATATCAGTAAAGGTCTCGTCACAGAATTCTACCAATTGGTCTACTTCGTCCTGCGTTACATCTTCTCCGAACAGGATCGTTAGAATTTCAGCATCTTCATCGATCATGCTTGTCAAAAGATCTTTAGCCGTTTGAAGCTTTTCTTTGCTCTTCGTTTGAATCTTACCTTCTGATAAGCCCATGAAGTCCCCTGTTTCAATTTCCAATCCATCAATATTCGTATCACGGATCGCATACGTAATCTGGCCGGTTTTGACATGGGACAAAGCTTCTCCCATAGCTACAGCGTTCTCGTTAATGCCGGTGGATGGATTGAACGCTAAGAGCGCTGACATCCCTTGAGGAACCGTTTTAGAAGGGATAACAACTACATGGTCCCCAAGAAGGTCACAAGCTTGTTGTGCAGCCATAATAATGTTCTTATTATTCGGCAGGATGATAATTTTTTCTGCATTCGCATCTCTGACAGCCTTAACGATATCTTGAGTGCTCGGATTCATCGTTTGTCCACCCTCAATAACTACGGTCGCACCAATACTTTTAAACAATTCGCTAATACCTGAACCCATTGATATTGAAACAATGCCGTATTTTTCTTTTACTTTCGGTTTTGACCCTACAGTTAAAGTAGCATTTGTTTCACCCACAATAGCTGTGTGCTGCTCGCGCATATTCTCGATTTTTAGTTTAATTAAACTACCGTATTGCTGTCCATAATTCAGACAGTCTCCAGGAGTCTCCGAATGAATATGTACCTTTACCACTTCATCATCCGAAATCACTAGTAAGGAATCACCAAATCGACTTAAATCATTCCGGAATGTCTCCTCGACAAATGTTTTTTTTAAAGTCTTGGCATCTTCAAGTCTCACCATGAACTCTGTACAGTAACCATACACGATATCCTCGGTATTGATGTGGCTTTGGACATTCATATGATGCTCAGCACTAACTAGTTCACCCATAGACGGAAGACGGTCAAGTGTACCAGGAAGATCTTCACCCTTTAATTCAGCTAAAAAACCTTCATACACAAGCACTAAACCTTGTCCACCACTGTCTACTACCCCGACTTCTTTTAATACTGGCAACAAGTCTGGTGTACGATTCAAAGAAGCATTTGCTTCTTTCACTATTTCCTCCATCACCACGATCAAGTCTTCATGTTTCATAGCAGACATCATCGCTTGTTTTGCAGCGTCTTTCGCAACGGTGAGAATGGTTCCTTCTACAGGTTTCATCACTGCTTTATATGCTGTTTCAACACCAGCTTCAAATGCTCGTGCAAATTCCTGACTATTTATTTCGGAGTTCATTTCAATCGATTTTGAAAACCCTCTGAATAGTTGGGAAAGGATAACACCTGAATTACCACGCGCTCCCATCAGCAACCCTTTTGAAAGCGCCGCCCCAACTTTCCCTATATGAACTTGTACATGATTTTGTACTTCCTTCGCACCAGAAGTCATCGATAAATTCATATTTGTCCCTGTATCACCATCAGGAACAGGAAAAACGTTTAATGCATCAACTATTTTAGCATTCGCTGCCAGATTATTGGCACCTTGAATGATCATTTCCGCAAAACGTTTCCCATCTAAGCTTGTTATTGACACAAAACTTCCTCCTCGATTTAAGGGTTCGTTACGCGAACTCCCTGTACAAAAATATTAACTGAATCTGCAGCTAATCCGACCGTTTTGTCCAGGGTGTATTTTACCTTTGACTGTACATTGTGCGCAACTTCGGAAATCTTTGTTCCATAGCTTACAATAATAAACATATCAATGTGGACTTCATCATTCTCTTGGCGTACAATCACACCTTTAGTGAAGTTCTCACGACGCAAGATTTCCGTTATGCCATCTTTAATTTGTTTCTTAGAAGCCATTCCTACAATACCGTAACAATCCACTGCAGCGCCACCTGCAACTGTAGCAATTACATCGTTAGAAATATCAATTTGTCCAAATTTAGTTTTTAATTCAATAGACATATACGTTCCCCTCCCAAAATCTCATTAGCTATAAACATTTTACTATATTGGCAAGTGTATTAAAAGGAATTGTCATGCCGTATTAGTATAAATCAATTATCTGTCATGTATGTCAAGGTATTTTTCTTGAAAGTAATGAACAGAAGTATTGCATTCTCCAGATAGGTGTGATAAATTATTAAGGTATTTCATAAGACTTAAGATACTATGAAAACCTAAGCATTAGTAGTTAGGAGGGAATTTAATATGGCACGTCAATGTGTAATCACTGGTAGAAAAACTCGATCTGGTAATAAACGCTCACACGCAATGAATGCTAACAAACGTACATGGGGGGCTAACCTTCAAAAAGTACGTATTTTAGTTGACGGTAAACCTAAACGTGTATACGTTTCTGCAAGAGCTCTTAAATCTGGTAAAGTAGAACGCGTATAATGTAAACGGCATCCTTGCATAAGGGTGCCTTTTTAATTTATCGGCAACAATGCCTAGAAGTCCCAACCTGCCATTGGATACATAACGCTGCTTTCTCCTCAAGCAGAATTGTACCATTCAATAAGATCCACTAGTCACCGCTATAAGAGGATGTATAACAAACTGGCAAAAAAGCTGGCGACTTGCATCAAAGCACATGAATGACCTTCTGTGCAAGTCCGATCCAAACGTTACTGCATACGCGAAAGTTTCTTGAGATGCGCTCGCAGAACTTCTTGGCTCTTTTTGTCCTTCTTTTTGAACACGTATTATAAAGAACTTTAGTTTTTTCTCAAAAAAAACACCCAAAATCCGGGTGTTTGTTATCAAATATATATCTTCAGCCTTTCTTGAACGCTCCAAGCATCGCTCTTACCAAGCCGCCTATGACTTTTGGTAGCTTAATTGTATAAAATTTCATAATGCCCCTCCTCGTATACATCTGCTCTTACATTCAGAAACATCACTAATTGCCTGTTATCATTTCATTAGCAGATATCGGTAAAATAAAATACGTCCGTTTATCCTGCCAAGCGTGATGATTAATCACTGCTTCTTATCACCATTAATATGCCATCAGTGAATGAAAAATTCCCACATTGCGAAATAAGTTCATTGCTTATGCATTGGGTTGAACCAAGGGGCAGAACATGATTGGTCAACGGATATTTAAAACCTGCCAATGTAATTCCTTTTACTTCAGTTGAAATAGGTAGGAAAGAGACATACTTTTTATCATTCATAGCTTCCAGAGAATATGTACCAGGTGTTTTGAACGATATTAGATTCTGCTTGTCTACGATAAAAATGTTCAGATTATTTTTTTGCTCGAGGAGTGGTTTTTTTAGCAGGAGTTGAAGATTTCCGATAAAATGATCCATTCTTCCCCCCGTTGCACCAAATACATAGATTTCTTCTGGGTGTTTTGAAAGCGCCCAGTTGAAGGCAATCTCTAAATCAGTTTCATCTTTCTCCGCTGGATATATTTCCAGATGATTCAATGTTTTCTTGATGTCTGCAAGCTCTGCTTCTGTAACAGAATCAAAATCTCCGAACGCTACATCTGGGACAATATCGTGTTGCATGAGCGTGTAGACACCTCGATCCACCCCCACCCATATGCTTGATTTCTCTCGATATACGTTCAAATCGGGGAGTAAAGCTACCGGTCCACCCGCTACAATACTAATTATCATTAGCTGTACCTCCATTTTAGAATATAAAAAAACCGCCCCTTATTCAAAATAGATTCGAAAAGGATTCCCCTCTCCGATCCATCCGCTAAAGGAGTCGGTTTTTCATTATTACCCGCGAAGTTTTTTTATTGCTAAAGCTCGGTCACTTTCATTATAAATAGCTGATCCTGCTACTAAAACGGTTGCACCATGCTCAACACATAATTTCGCCGTCTCTTCATTTACTCCACCGTCGATTTCGATTTCAAGTTCCGGATTCAAAGCATCGGCCATCTCTCTCACTTCGCTAATCTTAGGCAGGACTGCGTGAATGAATTTCTGTCCGCCAAAACCGGGATTCACCGTCATCAGAAGAACAAGATCGATGTCTTCAATAATGTGCTTTATCGATGAAACCGGTGTAGCTGGATTAAGCACGACACCTGCTTTCACACCAAAAGATTTGATTAATTGGATTGTTCGGTGAAGATGCGGACAAGCCTCAACATGAACAGTAATATAATCCGCTCCTGCTTTTGCAAATGCTTCCACATATTGATCAGGGGCCTCAATCATTAAATGAACGTCTAATGGTAAATCAGTAACCGGACGGATTGCGTCAACAATTAGCGGACCTATAGTAATGTTCGGAACGAAATGGCCATCCATCACGTCAACGTGAATATAATCCGCTCCCCCTCTTTCGACATCCTTAATCTCTTCACCTAGCTTTGCAAAATTTGCAGAAAGAATCGATGGTGCAATTTTAACCATTTGTTAATACCTCGGCTTTCTATCTTTTATTTCCTCTAATATTTGAAGATAATGTTTATGGCGGTAGCTAGGGATTTCACCTTGAGCTACCCCTTCTTTTACTGCACATTTAGGTTCTTTGTCATGTAAACAACCTCGGAACTTACATCTTTCACCTGCTTGATAGATTTCTGGAAAACAATAAGCTAAACGGTCTACTTCAATGTCCATAAATTCTAGTGAACTAAAACCAGGTGTATCAGCAACGAGACCTGAACCTACATGAATAAGCTCTACATGACGTGTAGTATGCTTCCCTCGTCCTAAATGGCTGGATATATCATTTGTCTCTAACGCTAATTCTGGATTGATTGTATTTAGCAAGGAAGACTTCCCTACGCCGGATTGACCAGCAAAGACGCTTGTTTTTCCTGATAATTGCGGCAGTAGCGCTTCAATCCCATCGCTTGTAATACTAGATGTTTTAATAACGGTGTAGCCAATCTCTTGATAATCTCTCATGTATTGATCCAAGCTTGCTTTTTTAGCTTCCACTACAAGATCAATTTTGCTAATTATAATGATTGGCTCAATTTCATTATCCTCGATAGCGACTAGAAAACGGTCTAGCAAGGTTGTACTAAAATCTGGCTCCACTGCAGAAAAAACAAGAATCGCCTGATCTATATTGGCAATTGGAGGTCTGACTAGTTCATTCTTGCGATCTTTAATTTCTAAGACATATCCATCAGTAGGATTCTCAGCTTGATACACGACTGAATCACCAACTAACGGGGTGATTTTATTTTTCCGAAAAACCCCTCGACCACGGCACTGAATGACTTCCTCCCCATCCAACACATAGTAAAAACCGCTCAGTGCTTTAATGATCTTTCCTTCTGGCATAGACTCACTCCTTAGATGTTTGATTACTCTTTCGGATATTCCACTTTTTCATCCAAAATCACTTGACCGTCTCTGACGACTTTATATCCGGCTTTTTTATTATGCTGAACGGTGAATTCTAATGTTCGATACGCCTCAGAAGTTATAAAGAATGGTGGTTCATACGTTTCTGTCATACTATGATTCATATCTTCAATGAAAATCTGAATTTCCTGCGGTTTTCCTTCTTCTTCCGATTCATACGGTATTGTAATGTTTACATTCACTTGTTTGGGAGGAATTTCTTCCTTTCCTTTCGACAGCACAACATTGACTTGGCTTCCTTTTTTTATTTTCGTAAAAGGGGCGGGTTCTTGAGAAATGACAAGACCTTCACCAATTGTATCACTATATTCTTCTCTTACTACATTAATCGTAATTTCTGCATCACTCTCGTAGTCATCCAGCCCTGTTTGATTGAATTCTTTAAGATTTTTTAAAGGTATATAATCAGGTCCTTTACTTACCGTCAATTCAAGCACAGTATCAGACGGTATTAGCTCCAATTCGGATGCTGGACTTTGTGAGACAATCGTACCTGGTTCACTTTCATCAAAAACTTGGGTGATGATTATATCCTTAAAACGGCCAGCTATTAGCGATTGAATATCATCATAGATCCTGTTTGTATAGTCGGCAATAACAATCTTCTTTTTGCCGCTGCTTACGAACATTTTAATTTCTCTTCCTTCTTTTACAATCTGCCCTTCTTGTGGATCGATACGAATGACATTTCCTTCAGGTACTACTTCGTCGTCTAACAGGATAGGATTCGTTACAACAAGGCCTTGTTCTTCAAGAATCGCAATCGCATCATCTGCTTTTTCTCCACTTACATCTTGGATTGTGACATCTTTCGGTCCCATAATATATGGATAAGCATATATCGCTCCAGCTGTTACAGCCAGCAATAAAAAGAAAGTAAATAATAAGATCAGCGGCCACTTTTTTCGTTTCTGTTTATTTTGCTTAACCTTTTTAGTTTTTTTGTTCCCTTTTTGTGGTTCATCTAGTTCTTCTTCTGGATAAACCACCGTATTTTTCTCCGGTCCACGAATAATCGTTTCATCTATCCCAGTCATATCGTCACTTGTAATAATTGGAATTACCTTTGTCGCGTCCATATCCTCAGGGATCACAAACGGAGTTTCATTCGTGCGTTCGGGATTCAGTGCAGACCTTATATCATCTTCCATTTCATCTACAGTTCCATAGCGATAATAAGAGTCCTTGGCAGTCGCCTTAAGAATAATATTTTCGACACTTTGCGGGATAGAAGGATTCCAACGTTTCGGAGAAGGTGTTTCTGATTGAAGATGTTTCAGAGCAATTGAAACAGCCGATTCCCCCGAAAACGGCAGTCTTCCTGTCAATAGTTCAAACATGACAATGCCAAGCGAATAAATATCCGATTTATTATTTGCCATGCCTCCTCTTGCCTGTTCTGGTGACAGATAATGAACGGAGCCAAGTACAGCATTCGTTTGCGTAATATTGGTCGCGCTTAATGCAAGGGCAATACCGAAATCAGTAATCTTCACATTCCCATGATCATCAATCAGGATATTTTGTGGCTTAATATCTCGATGAATGATTCCGTTATGATGCGCTTGAGAAATAGCAGACGTAATTTGTTTAAGAATGTCCAGTGCTTTTTCAATCGGGACCGGATAAAACTTTTGTATGTATTGTTTAAGGGTTAGGCCTTTCACATATTCCATAACAATATAATAAATATCACCATCTTCTCCAACGTCATAAATGCTGACGATGTTCGGGTGAGTAAGACTTGTTGCAGATTGGGCCTCACGATTGAAACGCTTGATAAATTCTTCATCATTATTGAAATCCATACGGAGAATCTTAAGCGCTACTTCGCGTTCAAGAATCATATCCTGAGCCAAATATACATTGGCCATCCCACCGCCGCCGACCATTTCCAATAACTTATAACGGCCGTTAATTCTTTTACCAATTAACATAAGGCTCACCTACTCTCACTATTATCAAAAAATCGAAGTAGGGCAAGGGTGATATTATCTTCTCCGCCATATTCATTCGCCATTGTAATGAAAGAATTGGCTTTTTTATCTAAATCATCTTGATTCGTAATGATGGTGATCATTTCTTGTTCACTAATTTTATTCGATAAGCCATCAGAGCACAGTAAAAGTACATCGGCTTCTTCACATATAATCGTGAAAATGTCCATCTCAACATTGATTTCAGTTCCTAGAGCACGAAGTAAGACATTTTTACGAGGATGATTCTCAGCATCTTCCTTTGAAATTTGACCGCTTCGTACGAGCTCATTTACTAAAGAATGGTCTTCAGTCACTTGTTTAAAACCTGATTCATTGTACAAATAACAGCGGCTGTCGCCAATATTAGCAATCGTTGAAAATTTATTCGTGCAAATGGCAGCTACAATTGTAGTACCCATTCCCTGACATTCTGAATTTTCCTCAGAATATATGAACAAAAGACGATTGATTTCCTTTATTTCCCGCTGAAGCCATGATTCCGCTTCATTTGGTGAAAACATCGGACCTGATTCTTCTTCCCAACGTTTTTGCAAAAATTCAACGGTCATTTGACTTGCTACATCACCAGCACGGTGCCCGCCCATGCCATCGGCTACAATGGCAAGGCGAACTCCATGGGGATTAAGAAAGATTCCGCCATTATCTTCATTATGTTGGCGGACTTTCCCCTGATTTGTTAAAAAGATGTCATTCATAGACTTCTGTCACCTCGTCTCTTCTTTGCGCTCCTTAGCACGAAGCTGGCCGCAAGCTGCATCGATATCATGACCCTGTTCTCTACGAATCGTGACATTGACGCCTCGTTTCTTTAACGTTTTTTCGAATTCAAAAATCTGCTCACGAGGTGTTCTAACATAGTTGCGTTCTGGCACATAGTTTACTGGAATCAAGTTTACATGGCACTTTATTCCTTTAATTAAATCTGCCAATTCTTCAGCATGCTCAACTTGGTCGTTTTCACCGCCGAATAAGCCGTATTCAAAACTAACCCTTCTGCCCGTTTTTTCGGTATAGTATTTGATCGCTTCAATAAGATCCGGTAATTTATAAGCACGGTTGATTGGCATTAATTTACTTCTCAGCTCGGAATTTGGCGCATGTAAGGATAAAGCAAAATTAATTTGCAATTCTTCATCAGCAAATTTATAGATTTTTGGAATAATCCCACTTGTTGAAACTGTAATATGGCGAGCCCCGATGTTCAATCCTCTTTCATGATTGATATTTTTCAAAAAGCTCATCATTTCATCATAGTTATCAAATGGTTCGCCGATTCCCATAATAACGACTGAACTTACTCGTTGATCCATTTCATCAAGGGCTTGTTGTACTTTTACGACTTGAGCAACAATTTCTCCTGCTTCTAAATTTCTTTTTAAGCCACCAAGTGTAGAGGCACAGAACGTACAGCCGATACGGCAACCAACTTGAGTTGTTACACAAACAGAATTCCCATATTCATGGCGCATAAGCACAGTTTCAATCGAGTAACCGTCATGCAATTCAAATAAGAACTTCATCGTATTTCCGTCAATGGAAGTTTGTTGAACAAGCGTCTTCAACGTTGTAATCGTAAAGCTAGCATCGAGTTTTCCACGTAGTTCTTTTGATAAATTAGACATATCTTCAAAGCTTGTTATACGCTTTTTATACAACCATTCAAAAAGTTGCTCCGCACGGAAAGCTTTTTCCCCATTTTCTGTTAACCATTGTTTTAATTCGTTAAGCTCCAATGAATAAATAGATGGCTTTTCTGGTTTCGTTACTGTTTTTCTTCTTGTTGTTACCGTTTCTGCCATTACAGCACCTTCTTTCTAAAACTAGCAATGAAAAATCCATCACTGCCGAAATCCTGTGGAAATACTTGCAATTTATAATCGTTGACAAGCGGCTGCACGCTTTCTGGCATTCTGTCTTTTAACGTCAAATCTCGCTCAAAGTCCGGATGTTTTTCCAAAAAATGATTAGCTACAGTATCATTCTCTTCTTGATCGACTGTACATGTACTATAAATGAGGTTACCGCCCTTCTTCACAAGCGGTGCAGCTGCTTCTAAAAGTTGATTTTGGATACTAGAAAGTTTTATTATATCATCTTTTGTTTTCGTATACTTCACATCCGGTTTTCGGCGCATTACACCTAAACCGGAACAAGGAGCATCTACTAGAACTTTGTCAAAACCTTCTTTATTAAATAATTCTTGAACTTTTCTACTATCAGATACTTCGGTTTTAATATTTCTTAATCCTAACCGCTGGGCTTGATCTTTAATTAGTTTGACTTTGTGCTCATGAAGATCAATCGCCACTACTTGCCCGGTAGTCAACCCTTCTGCAATATGTGTCGATTTTCCACCTGGAGCTGCACAACAATCGAGAACGATATCATTTCCAGTGGCATCCAATGCATGAGCAACGAGCATAGAACTTTCATCTTGAATAGAGAGAAAGCCCATTTTATAGCTTTCTGAATGTGCAAGATTCCCTTTTAAGCAATAAATTGCTTCATCAAGTATCGGGCTTTTTTCTACATCATAGCCTTCTTCCGTCAGCGTACTAACCAATTCACTTCTAGAGATTTTCTTAACATTCACCCTTGCTGATTGTACAGGGGCCGTTAAATTTGTTTCACACATATTAGCTGTTTTTTCAAATCCGAATTGTTCAATCCATCTCTTTACGAGCCAGGTCGGATGACTCGTCTCAATGGCAAGTCGCTCGGCGTTATCTTCAATATCTTCTAGTGACCGGAGACCTTTTCTCTGTACATTCCGTAGAATCCCATTCACCATAGATGTAATGCCTTTATGTCCCCGTTTTTTTGCAATTTCAACCGCTTCATAAATAATCGCATGATCGGGTACCTTATCAAGATAAACCATTTGATAAACCGATAAACGTAGCAAGTTGATTACCCAGGAAAGCGTCTTTTTTTCATTTTTGATAAAAGGCTGCAAATAGTAATCGAGCGTCATTTTCCTTTGAATCGTTCCGTATGTGATTTCTGTGAGCAAACCGCTGTCAGCCGATGATAATTGATGTTTGTTAATCATTGAGTTTAGTAGCAGGTTGCTATATGCTTGATTCTTTTCAACGGATTCGAGGACATCAAGCGCAATATCCCTTACACCCTTTTTCGTTTGTTTCATTTCATTCTCCAATCTTTAAGCCCACTTTAATAAAAGAGCCCGCTCCGCGTAAATAATCTTTCGCCAACATTTTTTTCTTGCCTGCAGGCTGAAGCTCAAGAATTAAAACAGCCGTCGTGTTTCCGGTACCAACAACAAATCCTTCTTCAAGAACATCTATCACAACACCTGGCTGTACAGGGGACGAGAGCTGTATTTTTTTTGTAGTCCATACTTTGAGTGTTTCACCCTTTAATAGTGTATAAGCAACTGGCCAAGGATTTAATCCGCGAACATGATTATATATGTCTTCACCGCTTTTGTCCCAGTCAATCTTTTCCTGTTCTCGTTTAATATTAGGGGCAAATGTTGCTTTGGCATCATTTTGCTTAACAGGCGTGATTTCTCGATTGAAAAGCTTAGGTATCGTTTCAGCAAGCAAATCAGATCCAATTTGGCTTAATTTTTCGTGTAATGTACCAACATTATCTTCTTCTTCGATCTTAACTTCTGCTTGTGTCAAGATATCTCCGGCATCTAGTTTCTCCGCCATGTACATAATGGTAATTCCGGTTTTTTCTTTTCCTTGTAAAATGGAATAATGGATAGGTGCTCCACCTCGCAGTTCTGGTAAAAGCGAAGCATGTACATTGATACAGCCATATTCTGGAGCTTCTAACAACTTATTCGGAAGAATTTGACCAAAGGCAGCTGTAATAATTAAATCCGGTTTTAAGGCAAGGATTTCTGCTAATTCCGCTTCATTGCGGATTTTTTCAGGTTGATATACAGGGATTCCTTGTTTCACTGCTTCGATCTTTACAGGTGGAGGAGTCAGTACTCTTTTTCGTCCCACTGGCCGGTCTGGCTGTGTAACGACAGCAATTACATTATAGCCTTCTTTAATTACGCGTTGCAGCACAGGAACGGAAAAATCTGGTGTTCCCATAAAAACAATTTTTTTCGTCATTATGCTTCCTCCTCTTCCAATTCCTCTTCTGTTAGATATCGACTAACTTTAGTTGTAAAAAGCACGCCGTGTAAATGGTCGATTTCATGTAGGATTGCACGAGCAAGAAAGTCCTCAGCTTCTAATTCGTAAAAACCACCTTTACGATTTTGGGCTCTGATCTTCACTTTATATGGACGTTCAACTTCTCCGTATAAATCTGGAAAACTTAAACACCCTTCAGGACCGACCTGTTTTCCGTCGGTCTCTAAAACAACCGGATTAATCATTTCAATTGTTCCATGATGATCATCGATATCAACAACGGCAATTTGTTTCTTTAAACCAATTTGCGGAGCCGCTAGTCCTACCCCATCCGCTTCGATCATCGTATCATACATGTTTGTTAACAGCTTAGCCAACTTTTTATCAAAATCTGTTACTTTTTCACATTCTTTTTCTAATATTTCATTTGGATACAAAACAATCGGTAAAATAGCCAAAACTTGTAATTCCTCCTATAGAAAAACACGGTTGATTTTTACATCATCATTTGAGGATTTAAATCAATCGATATTTGTAAATGTTGTTGTGCGAGTTCCTGCTGATAATGGTCATTAATTGTTTTAAAGCATTGATGAAGGTTTGGTTCCCGTTTGTATTTTATCAGACATTGGTAGCGATATCTATTGTTAATCCGACTAATTGGTGATGCTGATGGTCCGAGAATCATTGCACCTGGGCTTAATCCATTTCTCATGAAACCTGAAATCTTTTCAGTAACTGAAACAGCGGTCATTAAGTCTTCGTGAGAAACCGTAACGAGGGCGATATAATAATAAGGCGGATAGTGATTGCTCCTTCTTATCGTCATCTCTCTTTGATAAAAGGTGTTATAATCCTGCTGTCCTGATAACTCAATGCTGTAATGCTCCGGTGAATACGTTTGAATGACAACTTCTCCTGTCAATTCATGGCGGCCCGCTCGCCCTGACACTTGGGTTAACAATTGAAAGGTCTTTTCTGAGGAACGAAAATCCGGCAGATGTAGCATCGTATCTGCTGACAAAACACCGACTAAGGTGATATTCGGAAAATCTAGTCCTTTTGCAATCATTTGTGTACCAAGAAGGATATCTGCCTTCCCTTCCCCAAATGCTTGAAGCAGACGCTCATGCGACCCTTTCCTAGTAGTTGTATCTACATCCATTCGAATCACTCTAGCTTCCGGCAATATTTTCGTCAATTCCTCTTCAACTTTCTGGGTACCTGTACCAAAGAAACGAATATGTTCACTTCCACATTCTGGACATTCAGCTAACATCGCTTCCTCATGCCCGCAATAATGGCATTTTAACGAATGATTCGATCGATGATATGTAAGTGAAATTTCACAGTTTGGACAATTTGATACATACCCACAACTTCTACACATCACGAAAGAAGAGTGTCCTCTTTTATTTAGCATCAAAACGGTTTGTTGTTTTTTTTCTAAGCGATCTTGAAGCTTCGTAAACAATAATTCAGAAAACATTGATCTGTTGCCGTTACGTAATTCTTCTCGCATATCAACAATTTCTACCGCAGGAAGTGCATGGTCATTCATTCGCTTGCTTAAGGTAAGGAGCTTGTACACGTTTTTCTGCGCTCTTGCAAATGATTCAAGTGTCGGAGTCGCGCTGCCAAGAATGACAGAACAGTTATGTGATTTTGCTCGTTGTATCGCCACATCTCTTGCATGATATCGAACGGTTTCTTCTTGTTTATAACTGGATTCATGCTCTTCATCGATAATAATAATTCCCAGATTTTCAAACGGAGCGAATACGGCAGAACGAGCACCGACTACGACTTTTACTTCTTTACGGTGAATTTTTCGCCATTCATCGTATTTCTCACCGATCGATAAGCCACTATGCATCACAGCAACTTGTTCACCAAATCGCTCTTTAAATCGTTTGACTGTTTGTGGAGTTAATGAAATTTCTGGAACGAGCATGATTGCCTCGCCGCCCTTTTTTATCACATCATCAATCGCTTGCAAATAAATTTCTGTCTTACCACTACCTGTAACGCCATACAGTAAAAAAACGTCATGACAATTATTCTTAATCGATTCTTTAATAGGGGCAATCGCGATTGCTTGTTCATCGGTTAGCTCAAAGAACGGTTTCTTTTCAAATGTTCGATTTTCATACGGATCACGATATACTTCCTCATTTGTTTCCAATAAAATCCCTTTATCGATGAGTGACTTCGCTGTACCATTAGATGCATGTGTGATATCTAATAATTCTTTAAGCAAGACCTTTTTTGGCGTTGCAACGAAATAAGCCAAAATATCATGCTGCTTCTTTGCGCTTGTAGGAAGTGATTGCTTGGCCTTAATTAAATCTTCCATGTTTAGTGCAGGTACTATCATTCGCATCGTTTTTTTATTATTTCGGTTTTTTACATAATATAGAACTTCTAGATGACCTTTTTGGACCTCTTTTTGGAAAAGGGAGGCTTTATCACCGTCAATGACCTCCTTCCAGGAAAGAGCATCTTTATTCCCCATCATTTGTAAAATATCCGGATGAACCTGATTTCTTTTTTGTTCATTTACTTTAATAATTTTCTCGTATTTTGCTTTCATAGCTGACGGAAGCATCGCCTGAAGAGCAGAAATCTTATAGCATAGTGTCTCTTCTGTTAACCAATCTCCTAATGCTAAGAGCTCATCATTTAAAACAGGATCGATATCCATCGGTTCTTTAATAGACCGAAGTTTTTTCCATTCGCTTTTATCTTTCAAACCAGTCACAAACCCTTGAACCATTCTTGGACCAAACGGAATAATGACTCGCATACCAGGCTGGATAATATGAAGCCATTTATCTGGAATCGTATAATCGAATTCACGGTCGGTTTGTTTCGCAGGGACGTCAACAATGACTGTCGCAATGTTCATGTATCATCATTCCTTTTTCAACATCTCCACAACTTCCAGCAAGACTGCTTTAGCGGTTTCAGTTTTACTCATCAAAGGAAGTTCAAGATTTGTACCGTCTTTCTTAAATAGAGTGACAATGTTTGTATCATGGCCAAACCCCGCTCCCTCGGTTGTTACATTATTAGCAACAATCATATCAGCGTTCTTTTTGTGCAGTTTTCCTACCGCATACTCTTTTAGGTTGTCTGTTTCTGCTGCAAAACCTACCAGTATTTGCGTTGTTTTTTTCTTACCAAGCTCTAGCAAAATATCTTTCGTTCGTTCTAGTTCAAGGGCACTTTCCCCTGGTTGTTTCTTCATTTTTTTCGAATGAGCGAATTTAGGTGTATAGTCACTAACGGCGGCTGATTTTATGACCACGTCCGCCCCTTCATACACTTTCATCACTTGGTCATACATTTCCGATGCAGTCTCAACTTGCACAGTTTCCGCTTTGGCAGGGGGCAATAATGAAACAGGTCCTGTGATCAATACAACCTCCGCACCTAAAGCAAGGGCTTGTTCAGCAAGAGCATAACCCATTTTGCCAGTAGATCGATTAGAAAGATAACGTACAGGGTCAATATGTTCCCTGGTAGGCCCTGCTGTTATGACGATTTTTTTCCCGCTCAAAGACAGTTCTTTCGTTTTGTTTGAAAAAAAGGCAGAAAGCTGTTCCACAATCGTTTCAGGTTCCTCTAAACGCCCTTTTCCTGTATAGCCACAAGCTAAGTACCCCTCAGAAGGCTCAATAAATGAATAACCAAAGCTTTTCAAAGTTGCCATGTTTTGCTGAACAGCTGGATGAGCATACATGTGAACATTCATCGCCGGAGCAACCCAAACAGGAGCAATGGTTGCGAGTAATGTCGTTGAAATCATATCATCAGCAATTCCATTTGCCATCTTTCCAATTATATTAGCTGTCGCTGGTGCAATTAAGATCACGTCCGCCCAATCAGCCAAATCAATATGGGCAATCACTGCTGAATTTTTTTCATCAAATGTATCTATATATACATCATGCCTTGATAAGGCTTGGAACGTTAGCGGAGTCACAAATTTCCCCGCTGATTCACTCATCATCACCTTCACTTGTGCACCAGCCTGAGTTAGTTTACTCGTTAATGCAGCAGCCTTGAAAACCGCAATCCCACCAGTTACACAAAGAAGAATCTTTTTATTAGTAAGCATACACTTTCCCCCCAACACACGTTCTTTTTTCTTATTATGAAGGATAACATAAAGTGAAACTTCAATCAGTGAGGATTTTCTTCATTCCCCACCGATTGTTAGTCTCGTTCTAGTGTCGCTAATATCTCCGCTCTGCTACGATAAAGCGACTCTACGAACCCGATTGGTTCATCTATCAGGCTTTTACGGGCAGTTATCTCCCACCCTACGTTCCTTGATTCCTCTAAGCCTTGAGGTGGGGATTTTACTGCCTGGTAATGCGGGATAAAAAGCGCAAGCATCTTGATTTTAGGCTGAACACCATAACGGGTCATACCTTATGTGTTCACTATAGTGACTAAAAATCATACATAAGTCAAAATGATACAAAAGAAGTTTTCTTATGCGTTATACATTACTTGACTAATGACGGACTGCTTAAATTGAATAAAAATGCAAGAAAGGGCCGGACTTCCCAATCAATAGCTTCATCTGCTATTGTTCTTTAGAAAGTCTGACCCTTGTCTGTCAATAGTTACTGTCCAGCCAAAAGCTGTTTTTGCTTTCGTACAATTAATACTTACTTTTCTTCATATTGGTTATCATACGTTAAATTACCTGAATGAATTTCTTCTAGAGCACGACCTACTGATTTATAAGACACAGGCTTTTCGATTTTGCAGTCATTTTTAATTTGCATTTGTCTTGCACGTTTAGCTGCAACAGATACAAGTGAGTATTTAGAATCAATTTTCAGCAATAATGAATCGATAGATGGATATAACATAATTTATTTAACCTCCAGCATTTTTTTATAACGGGTAGATACGCGTTCTCGTCTGCAATGCTCAGCAACCACAATTGCATTGATTCGCTGACAGGCATGAACAACATGGTCATTTTCAACAACATAATCGTATAAATCCATTAATTCAATTTCTGCTTTTGCAGCAAGCATTCGTTGACGAATTAGTTCTTCTGATTCTGTTCCACGGTTAACGATTCTGTTCTCCAACTCTGAAAGACTTGGCGGGGCAAGGAAAATAAATAACCCTTCAGGGAATTTTTCTCTTACTTGACGAGCTCCTTGCACTTCAATTTCCAAAAATACATCTTTACCAGAATCCAGTGTTTCACGAACATAATCAACTGGCGTTCCATAATAATTACCAACAAACTCTGCGTATTCCAGTAGTTTGCCTTGTTCAATCAGAATTTCAAATTCTTCGCGACTCTTAAAAAAGTAATCAAGCCCATCGACTTCCCCTTCCCGCGGAAGACGAGTGGTCATGGATATCGAATATTCGAATGCCGTATTAGGTTGTGAAAATATTTCTTTCCTTACTGTTCCCTTTCCAACTCCGGATGGACCAGATAAAACAATTAATAAACCCTTTTCTCTCATAGTACTCCATTACCCCTCTTCTACACTTTCATCCCGGTCATGAAGACGGGCTGCAACCGTTTCAGGCTGGACGGCGGATAAAATGACATGATCGCTGTCTGTAATGATTACCGCCCTCGTTCTTCTACCGTAAGTTGCATCTATTAATGAACTGCGATCACGTGCATCTTGGATGATTCGTTTGATCGGAGCCGATTCTGGACTCACGATTGATACAATACGATTGGCCGAAACAATATTTCCAAAACCAATATTTATGAGCTTAATAGACATTTTCGTCCCCCATCCATATCTAGTGTCGCCTCAATCAAAAGAACATAAACAGACTACTCGATATTTTGAACTTGTTCTTTCATTTTTTCAAGTAAACTTTTCATTTCGACTACATTCTTTGTTATTATTGAATCATTTGCCTTCGAACCTATCGTATTTACTTCGCGATTCATTTCCTGCACTAGAAAGTCAAGTTTTCGCCCGATAGGTTCTGTGTGCTCAAGTGTATCTAAAAATTGAAGTTTATGACTTTCAAGCCTAGTTAATTCTTCAGTAACATCGGCTTTATCAGCAAAAACGGCGACTTCAGTCAAGAGTCTACTTTCTTCCACAAGCCCATTTGTAAAATCAGTCAGCTTTTGGGCAAGACGTTCTCGATACTGATCACCAACAGAAGGTGCATACTGCTTTAATTCCGCAACGACAACTTGAAATTTTTCGAGTTGACCCTGCAAATCATTATACAGCTCTACCCCTTCCCGAAGCCTCATTTCCTTAAGCTTTTCAAGTGCTTCCATAAAAGCGTCAAAGAGGACTTGCTCCATATCCTTATTTTCGGTAGGTTCCTCTTCGACAGACAATAGCTCTTCCAGTTGAAGTACATCATGAAGGGTTACAGATGTTTCCAGTTGATATTTTTCTTTCACTTTGTCCATCAATGAAAAAAATTGATCGGACAGCTCCCAATCTAACTTAAGTTTTTTAGAAACAAGTCCTTCACCCTCAACGGTGATGAATATTTCTGCACGACCTCTTCTTATGTATTCATTCGCTTTTTTCTTTAATTTGTCTTCAAGGACTAGAAGCTGACGAGGTAGGCGAATCACGAATTCACAAAAACGATGGTTAACGGTCTTCATTTCTACCGTGACCTTGATTTTATCTTGTTCAGCTTTACCTCTTCCATAACCGGTCATACTAACTACCATAGCATCACTTCCTACTTAACAAAATGATAGATGAAAACAATCGAAGGAACCACCAGTGGCCGATGTTGAACAGTTCAATATATACGTCAAAATAAGATTAGTCATACTTAATAGAGGTTGTTAAAAAAGTCCGGTAAAAAAGCTTGCGAACTTCTCGGCTCTTTTTATCCTCCTTTTTAAACACGCACTTATACCTGTATATGTAATTTGGTATGTCGTCATATAATCTACCCAAATAAAAAGGTAATAGAGACAATCTCTACTACCTTAAAAATTATATCATAGTTCACCCCCATTTAACAGGCTGTAATACCATTCACTTCAATTTTTATGAGCAGATCAAAGAGTAGTTTGTGAAGAATAACAGTTTAGAAAACCCCGGAATTAATGATCACAGACTAAAAAATATGGCCTCATGTCTATGTCTATGTGACTCACATCGTGTAGGCCTTAACTATCTAGAGGAAGCTGTCCTCTGATGGAAGATTCCCTTTACTTTGTTTTTCTTACTAAAAACGTTCCAGCAAGCAAAAAAGTTGGAATTGATGCCATACCTATTACTAGTAGCCAATCACGCATAGCAATCGGCACTGTATGAAAAATCGGTTGAAACGGCGGATAATAGATTACAACGAGCAATAGCAGTAGTGATGAGATTACTGCACCAATCAAATATTTATTACCAAAGGGATTCCTCGAAAAAATAGATTTTTCACTACGGCAATCAAATACATGAATTAACTGCGCCAAAACTAATGTTGCAAAAGCAATCGTTTGTGCATAAACGAGGTTGTCTGGATTATTTTTATACACCACAATGAAAGCAATTAATGTTGCTAGCCCGATTAGAATCCCGCGTGAAATAATTTTCCACCCTAAGCCCCTTGCAAAAACGCCTTCATTTGGATGGCGTGGCTTGCGTTTCATTAAATCCCCCTCTGCTTTGTCCAGCCCTAAAGCCATAGCCGGCAACCCATCTGTTACAAGGTTTACCCAAAGAATTTGGATTGGGACAAGAGGTAGCGGCAATGCCATTAGCATTGCAAAAAACATAACCATTATTTCGCCAACGTTGGAAGCAAGCAAGTACCTAATGAATTTTCGGATGTTTTCATATATATTTCGCCCTTCAGCAATTGCAGCTTTAATGGAAGCAAAATTATCGTCAAGCAGAATCAAAGATGAAGCTTCTTTTGCTACATCGGTTCCGGTAATCCCCATGGCAATCCCAATATCTGCGGTTTTAATGGCTGGTGCATCATTTACACCATCACCAGTCATTGCCACAATATGCCCTTTATTCTGAAATGCTTTGACAATCTTCAACTTATCTTCAGGTGATACACGAGCGAACACAGCCACATCTTCAACAACATCTTCTAGATCGCCCGTTGACATTTCTGCCAACTGCTTCCCTTCAATCACCTTTTCTTTTCCTCGTAAAATTCCTAATTGACTGGCAATGGCTTTTGCCGTTTGTGCATGGTCACCTGTAATCATTACCGTTTTTATCCCTGCTTCTCTACTTTCTTTAACTGCAAGCCCAACTTCAGGTCTTGGAGGATCTATCATACCTTGTAAACCGATAAAGACTAAATTTCTTTCAGCTTCTGCTTCATCCAGCAGAATGGTCCCTGGCGATAATGGCTTAAAGCCAATCGCAATGGTCCGCAATGCTTGACTTGCCAAATCATTAATCGCTTCTTGTACATGTTGGATATTTTCTTTCGAAAGGAATTGTGATTTCTGTGACCATAGAATCGAATCACAACGAGAGATCAGTACATCAGGAGCTCCTTTTACTACAACAAATTGCTTGCCATTCTCGTCTTTAACAACGACGCTCATCATCTTTCTTGTTGAGTCAAATGGAAATTCCTTCACAATCGTAAAATTGTTCATGATCGATTCACGGGTTAATCCTGCTTTCATAGCACTTACAAGCAAGGCGCCTTCTGTTGGATCTCCATCTACTACATACTTACTATCTTTTACTACCAAATTGGCATGATTACAAAGGAGCCCAAATGTAAGCACCTGGTGCAGTGATTTGTCTGATTTTGGAACTACTTTCTTCTCTCCATCATAGAATTCGCCATCAGGCTGATACCCAGTTCCTGATACATTCCATGTTTTACCACCGCTCCAAAGATGAGTAACCGTCATTTTATTTTGCGTCATCGTTCCTGTTTTGTCGGAGCAAATGACCGAAGCACACCCTAAAGTTTCAACGGCAGGTAGTTTTCTGACAATCGCATTCTTTCGAATCATTCGCTGCACACCAAGTGACAATGCAACCGTAACAATTGCGGGCAAACCTTCTGGTATCGCAGCTACCGCAAGGGAAACCCCCGACAAGAACATCGTATAAAGATCATTCCCCTGTAATATCCCTGTCACCACAACCACAAAAGTTAATAAAAGTGCGGTGAAAATAAGGATTTTACCTAACTGCTCCAGTCTGCGCTGCAACGGTGTGATCTGCGTTTCTGCGGATTGGAGTAAGTCGGCTATTTTCCCCATTGCCGTTTCCATTCCCTTTGCAATGACTACCCCTGTTCCACTTCCTCGTGTCACCATCGTTCCCATAAATGCATAGTTAGCCTCGTCACCGATACTTTCAACTTCATATTGAATTGCTTCACTCAGCTTTGCTACAGGAACAGATTCTCCAGTAAGCGCGGATTCCTCAATTTCTAAAGATGCTGATTCTATAATTCTTAAATCGGCACCTATCCTGTCGCCACTCGTAAACTTCAAAATGTCACCTACGACAACTTCTCGGGATGGTACCCTTTTCCATTCACTATTTCTAAGCACTTGTACTTGTGGTGCAGCCATCTGCTTTAATGCTTCAAGAGATTTCTCTGCTTTCCGCTCCTGAAAAAATCCTAAAAAACCATTCACTAAAATGATGGCAATGATCGCGATAGCATCGATGTATTCTCCAAGAATCCCTGAGATTAAGGTCGCAGCAAGTAGAACGATAACCATAAAATCCTTAAACTGTGCAAAGAATAACAGGATAGCTGACTGCTTTTCTCCTTCTTGAAGTTCATTATAGCCCTTCAATTGCTGCCTTTTATTCACCTCTGCCTCTTCCAATCCAAGCCGGACGCTTGTTTCTAAGGCCATCTCTATTTGTTGCGTATCCATTTCCCTGAACTTCATTACATATCACACATCCTCCACATAGAATGAATCCAACCCTGCCCAGACAATGTAGATTAATTTTACTTTCCAGCTTCTTGCTGTAACCAACTTCAGCTATCTTTTAAGCTTTGAATAATTTCTCCTTAAACTTGTCTTAATCCATGTTTATTCAGACTCGTCCTAAAACATGCTATAATTACGAAAAGTAGGTAGATACCCATAACGAATGGGTCTGACCCCGCAATTATTGTACATAGATTACATCTAGTGTAATAGCCTTGTATATTGCGGATTAGTGCGAGGTCAGACCCTTTTAAGACAGGTAAAAAAAATTAAAATAAAGGAAGTATATACATATGTCTTTTGACGGATTATTTACAAAAGCAATGACAGAAGAAATATTTTCGCAATTGAACGGTGGGAGAATCAGTAAAATTCATCAGCCTTATAAAAATGAACTCATCCTAATCATTCGTGCGGGTGGGAAAAATCATAAACTCTTATTATCAGCACACCCAAGTTATGCACGATTTCAAATTACAGAAGAAACCTACGAAAATCCAAAAGAGCCACCGATGTTTTGCATGTTACTGCGTAAACATTTAGAAGGCTATACAATTGAAAACATTTACCAAGAAGGCCTTGATCGGATGCTAATGATTGAAGTAAAAGGGAGAAACGAGCTCGGGGACCTGTCACAGAAACTATTAATTGTGGAAATCATGGGGCGCCATAGTAATATTATCTTGGTCGATAAGGAAAAGAACACGATTCTAGATAGCATTAAGCATGTTTCATATGCGGTAAATAGTCACCGGGCTATCTTGCCTGGACAAACCTATATTGCACCACCAGCTCAGGAAAAAATGAATCCCTTTACCGCAACTGAAGATGATGTGTTAAAAGCAATTGATTTTAATGCAGGTAAAGTGGATAAACAAATAGTGGCCAGTTTCGCTGGTGTCTCCCCACTATTTGCGAAAGAAGTGATTCATACAGCCGGACTAGTAAACCGGGCTACACTTCCCACCGCTTTTTTATCGTTAATCAAGAAACTTGCGAACCGTGAATATTCGCCTAGTATTGTGAATTCTGATGAAAAAGAATCATTCTATATGATAGAACTACAACATATTCAAGGCGAAGGACGTTCTTTTGCAACCTTAAGCGAGATGCTAGATCGCTATTATTTTGGCAAGGCCAAAAGAGATCGTGTGAAACAGCAAGGCAATGATCTAGAACGATTTATTTCGAATGAATTGGAAAAAAACAAAAAGAAAATTGGCAAGCTTGAAAGAACATTGCAAGAAAGCGAACGTGGAGAAGAATATCAACTTTTCGGTGAGCTGTTAACCGCAAATCTCTATCAAATGAAACGTGGCATGAAAGAAATTGAAGTCATCAATTATTACGAAGAAGATGGCCAAACGGTTACCATTAATCTGAATCCGCAAAAGACACCAGCAGAAAATGCACAGAAGTATTTCTCGAAATATCAGAAAGCAAAAAACGCTGTTGTATTTGTTCAAGAACAAATTGAGAAAGCGGAAGCTGAGGTTGCCTATTTCGATCGTTTACATCAGCAGCTACAATCCGCGTCACCAAAAGATATTGATGAAATACGTGAAGAGCTACAAGAAGAAGGTTATATAAAAAAGAAACAAAAAAAAGGCATGAAAAAGCCTGCAAATGCAAAGCCTGTGCTTGAACAATATTATTCGAACGACGGCACGCAAATCTTTGTAGGTAAAAACAATAAACAAAATGAGTACTTAACGAATAAATTTGCACGTCGTGATGAAATCTGGCTTCATACTAAAGACATTCCCGGCTCCCATGTCATCATCCGTAGCGAAGATCCAAGCAGTGAAACGATCAAAGAAGCTGCAGGATTGGCTGCTTACTTCAGTAAAGCGCAAACGTCCAGTTCAGTACCGGTCGATTTCACAAAAGTGCGCCATGTAAAAAAACCGAATGGTTCAAAACCTGGATTTGTTATATACGATAACCAACAAACGGTTTATGTGACGCCTAGCCCAGATCAAGTCATTAATATGAAGGAAGAGAAATGAATATAAATTTCACCCCCGCACACTTGTTGTATGCGGGGGTATTTTAAATCAGTTATACGGTCATCCACGCTGTATCCGTAGGGTTTACTCTCCAATTGTTCAATTTCTCAATATCTTCTTCTAAAATATACCCTTCACGGCTCGCAACTTGGATTAAGCTAGCATAATCACTTAGTGAATAAGATCGTATATTAGCTGTTTCAAGTTGTTTTCTTCCTTCCTCTAATCCATATGTAAAGATCGATACAACCCCTAATACATCGCAACCAGCTTCACGAAGAGCCTGTACGGAATCAATCACACTTCCTCCCGTTGAAATAAGATCTTCAATGACAATAACTTTATCACCCGGCCCTACTTTTCCTTCTACTTGATTGCCTTTACCATGGCCTTTTGGTTTAGAACGCACATAGCACATCGGCAGATTCATATTTTCACTTACCCAAGCAGCATGGGCAATCGCTCCTGTCGCTGTCCCAGCAATAATTTCGGTATCAGGAAAATGTTCTGCAATTAATGTTTGCAAGCCAGTCGCGATTTGTCTGCGAACATCAGGATAAGAAAGGGTTAATCTGTTATCACAATAAATAGGGGATTTAATACCAGAGGACCATGTGAATGGGTCATTCGGTTGTAAGAATACGGCTTTAATTTTTAATAATTGTTCTGCAATTTGTTCATTTAACATGTTGTATACCCTCCCAGGCTCTCTTGATTGTTTGATAAGCGGATAGTGGCTCATTTGCTCCGGTAATCGCCCTGCCGACGACTATGAAGTCTGAACCGAGCTCTCTCGCTTTTTGTGGAGTTGCGATTCTAATCTGGTCATGTGCGTTTCCATCAGCCAAACGAATACCTGGCGTCACAGTTAGGAAGTTCGAACCTAATTCAAAATGGATACTACTTACTTCAAGTGGTGAACAGACCACTCCATCTAATCCTGATTGTTTAGCAAGGCGAGCATAGTGGAGCACTGATCGTTCCAATTCTCCTTCAATTAATTGTTCCTTATTCATCTGACTAGTGCTTGTGCTCGTTAGCTGCGTAACCGCGATACAAGTTGGTCTATTTTTTCCGGATACTGTCCCGGAATTTAGACCTTCCAATGCAGCCTCCATCATTCTTTGACCACCTGCAGCATGTACATTTGTAATGTCCACTTCAAGGCTGGCAAGTACTTTCATAGCACTTTTCACTGTATTAGGAATATCATGAAGCTTTAGATCAAGGAATACTTGATGATTATTTTCTTTTAAGTACTCTACAATCGCAGGACCCGATTGATAATATAATTCCATCCCGACTTTTACAAATAATTTTTCTGTTTGGAATTTTGATAAAAAATCTTTTGTTTCCTTAATTCCTGGAAAATCAAGCGCGATGATTGGCAAATTGCTCATGTTTATTCCAACTCCTTCCCGTACATTCTGATATATGATTATATCCTAATTTTTTTAGAAGAACGGGTAACTCTTCAATAATTTTTGGGCAAACAAATGGATCGGTAAAATTAGCAGTTCCGACAGCGACAGCACTTGCTCCTGCATAGAAAAATTCGATAACATCTTCTGCCGTCATGATGCCTCCCATACCAATGATCGGAATCGTTACTGCTTGACTCACTTCATAAATCATTCGTATAGCGACTGGTTTAATCGCCGGACCTGATAATCCACCTGTTTTATTGGCGAGGATTGGAATACCCGTTTTCATATCAAGACGCATGCCCATTAATGTGTTAATCATTGTCAAACCATCGGCGCCACCAGCCTCGACAGCTTGAGCCATTTCCACGATGTTTGTAACATTTGGAGATAACTTCACGTATACTGGAACTTCCGAGACTGCTCTAACCGCTTCCGTTACGTTTTTTGCAACGAGAGGATCCGTTCCAAACGTAATCCCTCCTTCCTTGACATTGGGGCAGGAAATATTTAATTCGAGCGCCTTCACGTTACTTATCTTGCTGATTTCCCTAGCAACCGTTACATAATCTTCTACTTGAGATCCTGCTATATTAGCAATAATCGGCACATCAAACTGGTTAAGCCATGGTAATTCATCTGCCATAACGTGCTTTAAACCTGGGTTTTGCAGTCCAATCGCATTTAACATCCCAGAAGACGTTTCAGCAACTCTTGGTGTCGGATTACCAAAACGTGGTTCGGGGGTTGTGGCCTTCACCATAATCGCACCAAGAACATTCAAATCATATAAATTCCCAAATTCCTTACCAAAGCCAAAACAGCCAGACGCAGGCATGATTGGGTTTTTTAAGTCTAACCCTGGTAATTGGATATCAAGCATATTCATAGAACCACCTCTCCCGCACGAAAGACCGGACCGTCACTACATACTTTTTTATAATGAAAACCTGTCGGATCATCGGCTGTGTGACACACACAAGCAAAGCAAGCGCCGATTCCACAGCCCATCCGTTCTTCAAGTGAAAGAAATACCTCTTTCGTTTCTTTGTAGGCAGACTCCAATGCACGAAGCATTGGGGTTGGCCCACAAGCAAAGATTGTTGTATAGCTATCACTTAATTTATCAATAACATCCGTTACAAAACCTTTTGTTCCATGGCTGCCATCGACTGTTGTAATATAGGTTTCACCCAACGCTTGGAACTTCTCTTCATAAAAAACCGTCGCAGCATTTTGAAAACCTAGGACATGGATAACATTTACACCTAATTTCGTTAACCGTTGTGATAGTTCGTATAAAGGAGGAACACCAATCCCTCCTCCTACTAGCAACGCTGTTTCTCCTGGCATCGCAGCCTCTGCCGGAAATCCATTTCCAAGTGGCCCAAGAACATCAATTGCAGCGTCATTCTTTTCTTGCGATAACAGAGAGGTCCCTTTTCCCTCTGCACGATATACCATTGTAAAGGTATTATTCTCTTTGTCGATTGCCGAGATGCTAATCGGTCTTCTTAAAAGTGGTTCATACCCGTTTCCTGTCTTAATGTGTACAAATTGCCCTGGTTGATTCATTTCAGTAACAAGGCTTCCGGATAAAGTCAGCTCATAAATCGATTCTGCAATTTCTTGTTGGCTGACGATTTTCATTGCCTCATTTTTTATCATGTATAGATAACCTCCCGACTCTGAGATGCATGTTCCATTGGCTCTGCTGTGAAATTCATCGACTCAATTACCCCAAGAATCGCTTCAGCTGTATCAAGTGATGTTAGACAAGGGATATTATTTTCAACAGATTCGCGGCGAATCCGGAAACCGTCACGCTCAGGCTGTTTTCCTTTCGTTAATGTATTCACAACAAGCTGTGCTTCACCCATTCTAATTACATCTAGAACATTTTTATGCTCAGAGCCGATTTTATCAACGATTGATACTGGGATGTTTTCATTTTTCAGCATGGCTGCGGTACCGCTTGTTGCAATCAGGTTGTAACCAATTGCATGAAAGCGCCTTGCAAGCTGTAACACTTCTTGTTTATCTTTGTCAGCCACTGTCAACAAGACTGACCCATGTTCTCTAACTTCCATACCAGATGCAACAAGCCCTTTATACAACGCTTTTTCCAATGTGACGTCCTTACCCATTACTTCACCTGTAGATTTCATTTCAGGTCCTAAAGTAATATCAACTCTTTTCAATTTCGCAAAAGAGAACACAGGTACTTTTACATAGACACCTTTCTTCTCAGGCACAAGTCCATTGCTAAACCCTAGTTCCTCTAATGTCTTACCTAGAATGACCTTCGTGGCAAGATTAGCCATTGGAATATTCGTGATTTTACTTAAAAACGGAACTGTACGACTAGATCGAGGGTTTACTTCAATTACATATACCTCATCTTTACTTATGACATATTGAATATTAAGTAAGCCGATAATATTGAGTCCTTTTGCTAATTTCTCCGTATATTCTACGATTTTCTCCATTTGCAAAGTGGTAATATTTTGCGGAGGATAGACGGCAATAGAGTCGCCTGAATGGACGCCAGCACGCTCGATATGTTCCATTATTCCCGGAATAACAACTGTATTCCCATCTGAAATGGCATCTACTTCAATTTCTTTTCCTGTTAAATAACGGTCAATTAGGACAGGATGTTCCGGATTAATTTTCACTGCATGTTTCATATAGTGCAGAAGTTCTTCTTCTTTATCGACAATTTCCATCGCTCTACCACCAAGCACATAGGAAGGTCTGACTAATGTAGGATAGCCAATTTCTGTTGCGATTTTGACTGCTTCTTCAACCGAAAAGGCTGTTTTTCCTTTTGGCTGTGGGATCGCCATTTCTGATAATGCATGTTCGAACTTATCTCTATTCTCTGCCCGATCCAAATCTTCAAGTGATGTACCGAGGATCGTCACTCCATGTTCCGCTAATTGTGCAGCAAGATTGATCGCCGTTTGCCCACCAAATTGAACGATAACCCCAATCGGCTTTTCAAGGTCAATCACATGCATAACATCTTCAATGGTTAACGGTTCAAAATACAATTTGTCAGAAATACTGAAATCAGTTGATACAGTTTCTGGATTATTATTGATGATAATGGCTTCATACCCTGCTTCTTTTATCGCCCAAACGGAATGAACGGTCGCATAATCAAACTCTACGCCTTGACCGATGCGGATTGGGCCTGATCCAAGGACAACAACACTTTTCTTATCTGTCACTACTGACTCATTCTCATCCTCAAACGTACCGTAAAAGTATGGTGTCTCTGACTCGAATTCTGCTGCACACGTATCAACCATTTTGTATACCGGCATAATCCCTTTTTCTTTTCGCCACTTGTATACCGTTATTTCTTGTTCTTGCCAAAGAGATGCAATTTTTTTATCAGAAAAGCCCATTTGCTTACCCGTCAATAATACTTCTTCATCAAATGGATTCTGCTTTAATTCTTTTTCAAAATCAACGATGTTTTTTAATTTTTGTAAAAAGAATAAATCGATTTCGCTCCAATCATGAATCGTTTGAATCGTCACACCTCTGCGTAAGGCTTCACCGATATAAAACAATCGTTCATCACCAGCTTTTCGGATTCTCTTTTCGATTACAGCATCATCCGTATCTTCTTGTAGCTCTAAATGATGGAAGCCTGCTTCTAGTGAACGGACCGCTTTTAAGATTGACTCTTCAAATGTACGTCCGATTGCCATTACTTCGCCCGTTGCTTTCATTTGTGTTCCGAGATTCCGATTAGCTGATTCGAATTTATCGAATGGCCAGCGAGGAATTTTCGTTACGACATAATCCAGAGCTGGTTCAAAGCTTGCATATGTTTTACCTGTTACCGGGTTCATCATTTCATCTAGCGTTAACCCAACGGCAATCTTTGCAGCTAGTTTAGCGATCGGATAGCCTGTTGCTTTTGATGCAAGTGCAGAAGAACGACTTACACGCGGATTCACTTCAATAACATAATATTGATAGCTGTCTGGGTCAAGTGCAAGCTGGACATTGCAGCCCCCTTCGATCTTCAGCGCTCTGATGATTTTTAATGATGTGTTTCTAAGCATTTGATATTCACGGTCACTTAATGTTTGGCTTGGCGCAGCTACGATCGAATCGCCTGTATGGACACCTACCGGATCGAAATTCTCCATATTACAGACAACGATTGCATTGTCATTCGCATCACGCATTACTTCATATTCAATTTCTTTGAAGCCAGCGATGCTTTTTTCTAACAAGCATTGAGTAACCGGACTGCTTTTTAGTCCTCCAGTTACAATTTCAAGTAATTCGTCTTCATCTGAACAAATCCCACCGCCTGTTCCACCTAATGTAAAGGCTGGGCGGACAATGACTGGGTAGCCTACTTGTTCTACGAATTGTTTTGCTTCTTCTAGGTTATGAATAATTTCACTGTCCGGTACAGGTTCGCCAAGTTCATTCATTAAGTTACGGAATAAATCTCGATCCTCCGCTTGTTGAATCGCAGATAGCTTTGTTCCAAGTATTTCGACGCCACATTCTTCGAGAATTCCAGCATTCGCAAGCTCTACTGCCATATTTAGTCCTGTCTGGCCTCCCAATGTTGGCAATAAAGCATCAGGACGTTCTTTACGGATAATTTTACTTACAAATTCAAGTGTAATCGGCTCTATATAAACTTTGTCAGCCATTTCACTGTCTGTCATAATCGTTGCTGGATTTGAATTAATCAAAATGACGCGGTATCCTTCTTCTTTTAAAGCCATACAAGCTTGAGTTCCTGCATAATCGAATTCTGCTGCTTGACCGATGACGATAGGACCTGAACCAATCACAAGGATGCTTTTTATATTTGTACGTTTTGGCATAATACTTCCCCTCCCGCCGCATGGGCTTCAATCATTTTGTAAAATTCATCAAATAAGTAATTAGCGTCTTGTGGACCTGGTGATGCTTCTGGATGGTATTGCACAGTAAATGCTGGGTATGTTTTATGCTTTAACCCTTCAATTGTTTCGTCATTCAATGCAATATGAGTTACTTCAAGGTCTGTTCCTTGGATCGAGTCTACGTTTACGGTATAGCCATGATTCTGAGAAGTTAAGGCAACTTTTCCAGTTCGTAAGTCTTTCACAGGATGATTCGAACCGCGGTGGCCGAATTTCATTTTTTCGGTTTTGCATCCATTTGCTAAAGCAAACAACTGATGACCTAAACAAATTCCAAAAATCGGAACTTTACCTTGTAGTTCTTTGATCATTTCAATCGCACACGTTACATCTTCTGGATCTCCAGGTCCGTTCGATAGCATGATGCCATCAGGATGGAGATTTAACACTTCTTTAGCCGTAGAATTATGTGGCACAACAATTACATCGAATCCACGATCATTCAAATCTCTTAAAATACCTTGTTTCATTCCATAATCAACAAGTACGACCCGATATCCTCTGCCTGGATTGCGATATGCTGTTTTCGTCGAAACTTGCTTAACTTGGGTAACAGGCAAAACGGTTGCTTTCATTTGTTCGATAATACTTTCCGATTTATGGTTCAGGCCGCAAATGATCCCTTTTAATGTTCCATGGTTACGAATGATTCTTGTGAGCTTTCTCGTATCAATGCCGCTTATCCCTGGGATTCCCTTTTGTTTTAAAAATTCATCCAAAGACAATTCACTGCGCCAATTTGATGGGAGTTCCGCCACTTCTTTAACGACCATTCCAGCAATCGCTGGATGAATCGATTCAAAATCATCACGATTTATGCCGTAATTTCCGATCAGTGGATATGTTAATGTTACAATTTGTCCGCAGTATGAAGGGTCTGACAAAATTTCTTGATACCCCGTCATTCCTGTATTAAATACAACTTCACCAATTTTTTCAGTCGTGCTACCAAATGCTTTTCCAATAAAAACCGTACCATCTTCTAAGATTAGTTGTCTTTTCATTGTTTTACACTTCCTTTTTCCCATGCTACTTTACCTGCTGCAATTGTCATAACCGGCCATCCTGTACATGTTTGCCCATGAAATGGTGTATTTTTTCCTTTAGAAACAAACTCATTTCGATCAATGATTTGTTCTACTTCTAAATCTAGCAAAACAATATCTGCGCAAGCTCCTTCTTTGATCTCACCATATGGAAGGGAGAATGCTTCGGCAGGTTTTTTTGTCATATAATCAAGTAACTGTCCGATAGTAAGGATGTTTGTTTTTACAAAGTTTGTATATAAAAGCGGGAACGCAGTCTCTAATCCAACAATTCCGAATGGAGCTAATTCCATACCTTCTGCTTTTTCCTTTTCATGATGTGGGGCATGGTCAGTCGCGATAAAATCAATGGTACCGTCTAATAATCCTTCAATCAGAGCAGCCCGATCTTCTTTCCCTCTTAACGGTGGGTTCATTTTATAATTCGTATCCAATTCTGGTATATCTTCATCACATAGAAGAAGATGATGTGGAGACACCTCGGCCGTAACATGAATTCCTGCCCGTTTAGCATCTCTGACTACTCTTACCGATTCCTTTGTACTTATATGACACACATGGTAATGACAGCCCGCTGCTTCTGCAAGTAGGATGTCACGAGCAATATGTACGGATTCACATACAGATGGGATCCCTCTGAGTCCATGGGCTTCAGAAAAACTCCCTTCATGTACACACCCTTTATTGATTAATGTTTCTTCTTCACAATGTGCAACGATTGGCATTCCAAGCTTTGCCGCTCGCTTCATCGCTTCAAGCATCATCCCTGCACTCTGAATCCCCACGCCATCATCAGTAAAAGCAAATGCGCCTGTTTCTTTCAATGTAGCGAATTCCGTGAGTTCTTTTCCTGCTTCCCTTATCGTAATTGAGGCATATGGCAATACACGAACATGTGCTGTTTCGTCAATTATTGAAAGAATACTCTCAAGATGTTCTTTCGTATCAGGAACAGGTCGTGTATTGGGCATCGTAGCTAGTGTAGTGTAACCGCCCTTTGCAGCAGCAAGCGTTCCAGAAGCGATCGTTTCTTTATGCTCACCGCCTGGTTCACGTAAATGTACATGAAGATCGATAAGACCTGGAGCAACAAGCAGTCCTGAAGCATCGATCATTTCACAATTTTCCCCTGATAAATTTGGCCCAATTTTCGTGATGACATTACCTACTATTTCAATATCTGCATGAAATAATTGGTGGTTCTTATCGAGCAATACTCCATTTTTGATTAGTTTCTTCATGAATATTTCCCCCTTTTTTTTCTGCTAGCGCTGTTTTTAATACGGCCATTCTTACATATACACCATTTTCCATTTGCTTAAAGATACGTGATCGCTCACATTCAACTAATTCACTATCTATTTCTACACCGCGGTTAATTGGTGCTGGATGCATGATAATAGCCTGCTTTTTCATCGTTTTTTCACGTTTTTTTGTGAGGCCGTATCTTTGTAAATAATCATCGATCATTTTCTCACTGTTTTGATGATGACGTTCATGCTGGATACGTAAAAGCATAACAACATCAGCAGTGGCAACCGCTTCATCAATAGGTTCATAACTTCCCTGATTCATATTTTGATTAAACCATTCAGGTGGTCCGGAAAAAACGACATTCGCACCTAATCTAGTGAGGGCATCTGCATTCGATCTCGCAACCCTGCTATGTAATATGTCACCAATAATGGCAATTTTCAACCCTTTAAAGCTATCAAACTCCTGCTTAATCGTCATTAAATCGAGAAGGGATTGAGTAGGATGGTGACCACAACCATCACCTGCATTGATCACCGGGATTTTCAATTTACCGATAAGTTCATTAAAGTATTGATCCGTCTCATGTCTAATTACAAGAGCCTCTACACCAATTGACTCTAATGTTTTTGCCGTATCGTAAAGCGTTTCTCCTTTCAGAACACTAGATGTTCCCGCATCAAAAGGAATAACTTCTAAGCCAAGCTTTCTTTCAGCCACTTCAAAACTGCTCTTTGTTCTTGTACTAGCTTCAAAGAATAAATTAGCAATCATTGTCTGTTGCGACGGTCTCCACGTTTCTCCATTAGCAAACTGCTCTGCTTCTATAAGCAATTGCTCGATTTCCATCGTAGTCAATTCACTCATTGTCAATAAATTTTTCATGATAAGGCTCCCTCCCCATTAACGATTAAGCTTAAAAAAATACCCTGCCATAAAAGGACAGGGTGAGGGTAGGCAAAGATAGAAGGTGAAGTACATTCACCTCTCTTTCCTATCACACCCTTAGCAGCCTCTCTGGACTTCGTTTAAAAGGTGATAAAATCTATATGGTATTTTTTATTAAAAGGATTAATTTTCAAACATATCTCCTGATACTTTTTCTCTTCCAGGTAAGATAAGATTTAGTAAGATGCCGACGATTGCAGATAATGCCATTCCAGATAAGGAAATTTCAGCCGATAATTTCAGGAATGCACCGCCAATCCCTAATACTAGTATGACAGAGGCGATCATTAAATTTCGTTTTTTATCAAAATCGATTTTATTATCGACCAGCATTCTCAAGCCGCTTGATGCAATGATTCCGAACAAGAGAATGGAGATGCCGCCCATAACTGCTGAAGGAATCGAGCTAATTACTGCAGAAATTTTACCAACAAATCCGAAAATGATGGCTGTTACCGCTGCACCACCGATAATGTATACACTGTATGCTCTTGTCATTGTTAGCACACCGATATTTTCACCATATGAGGTAAGGGGTGGCCCACCAATGATTGAGCCAATCAAAATCCCTGCACCATCCCCTGCAATCGAACGATGTAAGCCAGGCTTTTCAAGGAAGTTTCGTCCCACTACTTTACTTAATACCATTTGATGGCCAATATGTTCGGAAAGAGTCACAATCGCGACTGGAACCATAATGGCGATGACACCCCAAGAAAATGTAGGTGTGTATGTTGCAAATGGCACCATGAATTCTGGTATTTCAAACCAATTTGCTTCTCGAATTGGTTCAAAATTAACGATGCCAGCAATAATGGAGCAAATGTATCCGACGGTAATACCGATTAAAATCGGGATCAATCCGAAGAAGCCTTTAAAATAAATGTTCCCAACAATCGTTACAATTAAAGTAATCAGGGCAATTGTGATATTCGTAATACTATAAATTTGATGATCTGTATTTGGATTCATATACATCGCCATATTGACAGCCGTTGGAGCTAAGCTCAAGCCAATAACCATAATAACTGGACCAACGACAACTGGCGGTAGGATATTCATTAACCAATTTAAACCTGCTTTATAAATAATTAATGCAACAAGCCCGTATACCAAACCTGCAACGAAACAGCCGATCATGGCACTGCCGGGACCACTCGAAGCTTTAGCGGCAATAATTGGTGAAATAAAGGCGAACGATGATCCTAGATAGGCTGGAATCTTTCCTTTTGTAATAAGTAGGTATGCTAATGTTCCTAGTCCACTTGATACGAGTGCTACCGCTGGACTTAGTCCTACTAAGAAGGGAACAAGTACTGTCGCACCGAACATGGCGAATAAATGCTGTAAACTTAATGTAATCCAATGTCCTAATTTAGGTACATCTTCTACATCATACATGATGTCTTTTTTCTTTACTTGTTCCACGAAACTTTCCTCCCATTCACATAAAAAAACCTCTTTGCCGTGTGCACAAAGAGGTTTGCTTAAGAGTTGATTATGCCTGTATAAAGGCATGATCACGTCTTTAGCATACTCCCCTTTGTCAGCCTCTCAGGACCACCTATTAAAAAGGGCTTTATTTATTTTTCTAATATACTTACTTGATCTTCATGATCAACTTCAGTTAAGGCGACAGATATTTTCTCTGTTTGGGATGTTGGTACGTTCTTACCCACAAAATCCGCACGTATCGGCAATTCTCGATGACCTCTGTCTATTAAGACTGCAAGCTGGATTTGTGAAGGTCTTCCCATATCAACTAGTGCATCCATTCCTGCCCGTACTGTTCTGCCTGTATACAAAACGTCATCCACGAGAATAACGGTTTTTTGCTCAATTTCGACTGGAATATCTGATCCGTTTACGATCGGATTTCCATCCGCTGTCGTTTTTGATAAATCATCGCGGTAAAGTGTGATATCAAGCTCTCCCACTTGTATCCCCTTGCCTTCGATTTCACTGATTCTTTCTGCCAATCGATTTGCAAGGTAAATTCCTCGTGTTCGAATCCCAATTAAAACGCAATTTTCAATGCCTTTATTTTTCTCGATGATCTCATGCGCAATCCTAGTCAGTGCACGACGAATCGCTTGTTCATCTAACACTATGGCTTTCTCAGTCATGTATGTCTCCCCTTCTCACTATATGATGGGTTTATTATCATTAAAAAATCCCCATACCAAGAAGGCATAGGGATTTTTTAAAAATTGGCAACATAAGGTCGGCCAATTAATCCGTTTTCCTTCTCGGTCTCACTGGACCGATTTAAAGGTTCATATTTAACTTATTTTTATTTTATCTCTATTTCTCAAAGCTGTCAATTACTTTTAGTTAAGTAATCCAACAATTCTTCAAACTCTTTTGGAAGCGGTGCTTCGAATTCTATATACTCCTTCGATCTTGGATGTACAAAGCCCAACAGTCCTGCGTGTAGAGCTTGTCCATTTATATCCAATGTTTTCCTTGGACCGTATTTCGGATCTCCAGCGAGCGGATACCCGATATATTTCATGTGAACACGAATTTGGTGGGTTCTCCCTGTCTCTAATTGACATTCAACATGAGTGAAATTCTTGAATCGTTCGATTACCCTGAAATGAGTGACAGCATTTTTTGAATTTTCATCAGTCACAGTCATACTTTGGCGATCTTTCTTGTCACGACCAATTGGTGCATCAATCGTTCCAAAATCATGGGGAATCACACCGTGTACAATTGCTTGATATTTTCTAGTTACGGATTTATCAACCAACTGTTGTACAAGACCTTCATGGGCCATATCATTTTTAGCAACCATTAATAAACCAGATGTATCTTTATCAATACGATGAACAATTCCTGGACGCATGACGCCATTAATTCCTGATAAATCCGTACAGTGTGCCATTAAACCATTCACGAGTGTCCCAGAAGTATGACCTGGTGCCGGGTGAACGACCATCCCGCGAGGTTTATTCACGACAAGAACATCACTGTCTTCATAGAAAATCTCTAAATTCATTTCTTCTGCGACAACATCCAATTCTTCAAGTTCAGGAATTGTAACGATGACCTCATCGCCTTCTTGACATTTGTAATTCGTTTTCACAGCAACACCATTCACAAGAACATGGCCCTCTTTAATCCATTGCTGAACTTGATTACGAGACCATTCTGCGTTCAAAGTTGCTAACGCCTTGTCAATTCGCGCTTTACTTTCTGTTGATTCAATGTTGTATGTAAAATTAGTCATTCTTTCGCTCCTTTTTTTCTTGTCTTTCTGATAAAAACATATAAATTACGAGTAAGGCAACACCAATACAAAGTGCTGAATCGGCAACATTAAATACTGGGAAGCTATAATTAAAAATGTACGTATGAACGAAATCCACTACTTCTTTTCTGATCACTCGATCAATGAAATTACCAATCGCTCCACCTAGCATTAAGCCAAGCGCTACTCCGAGAAGTTTACTTTCTTTGCTCAATTTCTGAATGTAGTAGATGATGCCGATCATGACGACTATCGTAATCACGTAAAAGAACCACATTTGACCTTGAAGAATTCCCCAGGCAGCACCACGATTTCGATGTGAAGTTATATATAGATAATTTTCAATAATTTCGATACTTTCCCCATATTCCATCTTTTTTACAACCAACCACTTCGTTAACTGATCAGCTGCAATAACCAACAGGGCAATTATATAGTAGAACACATTCAATCCCCCAAACTAATCGCAATCTTTTCTTATGAATTGTAGCATAATCTTGATTCATTGCATAATGAAGATTGTTTTTTAAGCCGAATTTTAAAAATGCGTGTTCAAAAAGGAGATTAAGTAGAACCGCGAAGTTCGAGGAGCAACAGAGCTTTGATGCAATTCGCAAGCTTTTTTAGCGGACTTTTTTGAACAACCTCTAAAAGGCCTGTCCCCACATCATGATGTTCTCTGGATATCATGATGTGGAAAACAGACCTGATGACACATCCTTATTGGATGGCTAATTTAGTTTGTATAATGTTCCGTCATAACTGTAGCGCAGCGAGGGCAAAGAGTTGGATGTGCTTCAACTGTCCCGACTTTTTCTGAAACATTCCAGCAGCGTTCACATGTTTCACCTTCAGCTTTTTCAACTACGATTACGGCTTTGTCTAATTTAATTCCTTGATCAGGAGCCTCTTCCACTGTTCCACCTACTTCAAACTTAGAAACAATGAATAGTTGTTCAAGATTTTCTTCGATGCTATTCAACAAAGTCTTTTCTTTTTCATCTACATAAACAGTTACTTTGGCGTTCAAAGATTTCCCAATCACTTTTTGATTTCTTGCTTCTTCTAACGCTTTAAGTACATCATCACGAAGATCTAAGAAAGCATTCCACTTTTCTTCGATGGTGTTCGTGTTGGTCACTGAATATTCTTCAGGCATCAATGTTAGCTGAGCGCTCTCCTCGGAAACACCAGGAATGAATGCCCAAACTTCATCTGCTGTATGAGAAAGGATCGGTGAAACAAGCTTAGTCAAACTTACTAGTGCTTCGTATAAGAAAGTTTGAATAGCTCTGCGATCGTGGCTATCCGGTGCCTCACAATATAAAATATCCTTTGCATAATCCAAGTAGAAAGCACTTAAATCAAGCGTACAGAAATTATTGACAAGGTGATAGATGGATGCAAATTCATAGTTTTCATAGGCCAATTTTGTTTGTTTGATCAATTTATTCAATTTAATCATCATAAACTGATCGACTTCATGAAGATTTTCAAATGCAACTTTATCGGTTTCTGGATTAAATCCTTCCAAATTCCCTAAAAGGAAACGGAATGTATTTCGAATTTTACGATATACATCTGCCACTTGTTTAAGAATGGGGTCAGATACACGTACATCTGATTGATAGTCTACAGAAGCAACCCATAAACGAAGAATATCTGCTCCCAGTTGATTCATTACTTTTGCTGGTATTACGACGTTGCCAATTGACTTACTCATTTTACGACCTTCGCCATCAAGAGCAAAACCATGACTTAGTACGCCTTTATACGGCGCTTTCCCTGTTACTGCTACTGCTGTTGAAAGCGATGAGTTAAACCAACCGCGATATTGGTCTGACCCTTCTAAATACAAATCAGCAGGGCGTTGCAAGTCTTCACGCTCTTCCAAAACGGCTTGATGTGATGATCCTGAATCGAACCAAACATCCATAATATCTGTTTCTTTTGTAAAGAGACCATTTGGACTACCAACATGTGAAAATCCTTCCGGAAGCAAGTCCTTCGCTTCACGTTCAAACCAAACGTTTGATCCATGTTCGCGGAATAAATCAGATACATGATTAATCGTCTCATCTGTGATGATTTCCTGGCCATCTTCTGCATAAAAGACAGGAATCGGAACTCCCCAAGCACGTTGACGAGAAATACACCAGTCTCCACGGTCACGAACCATATTATACAGACGAGTTTCTCCCCAAGCTGGAACCCATTTTGTTTCTTCAATTGCTGTCAATAGATCACTTCGGAAATCTTTAATGGATGCAAACCATTGAGCGGTTGCACGGAAGATTGTCGGTTTCTTCGTCCGCCAGTCATGTGGATATGAGTGGGTAATGAAGCTCAATTTTAATAATGCGCCAATTTCCTGTAACTTTTCAGTAATCGGTTTATTTGCCTCATCATAGAAAAGACCCGCAAACTCTCCTGCTTCTTCAGTCATAACCCCTTTTTCATCAACTGGGCACAAAACATCAAGACCGTATTTTTGACCAACGATAAAGTCATCTTCCCCGTGTCCAGGCGCAGTGTGCACACAACCAGTACCAGCATCTGTTGTTACATGTTCACCGAGCATAACAAGCGATTGACGGTCATATAGAGGATGTTTCGCTAAAACGTGTTCTAGTTCATTCCCTTTTACCGTTTTAACAACAGTTGGATTTTCCCAAGCGATTGTCGCAGTGACTGCTTCAAGTAGTGCTTGTGCAACTACATAGTGTGTTCCATCCACTTCTACGACAACATATGTCAAATCAGGGTGAACGGAAATACCTAGGTTTGCTGGAATGGTCCAAGGAGTCGTTGTCCAGATCACGATTTTCGTGCCTTTTTCAAGGACATCCTTACCGTCTACAACATCAAACGCAACATAAATCGATGCTGAGCGTTTATCTTGGTATTCGATCTCAGCTTCAGCAAGTGCAGATTCACTTGAAGGAGACCAATAAACTGGTTTTTTCCCTTTATAAATATACCCTTTCTTCGCCATATCACCGAACACTTTAATTTGCTGTGCTTCGTATTCAGGCTTTAGAGTAATATATGGGTTTTCCCAATCGCCACGAACACCTAAACGTTTAAATTGCTCACGTTGACCATCAATTTGTTGATATGCATATTCTTCACAAAGCTTACGAAATTCTGCGACACTCATTTCTTTCCGCTTTACACCTTTTTTTGTTAAAGCCGTTTCAATTGGAAGACCGTGTGTATCCCAACCAGGTACGTATGGTGCGTGAAAACCAGTCATTGATTTAAAACGAACAATGAAGTCCTTCAAAACCTTGTTTAAAGCATGCCCCATATGGATATCTCCATTTGCATAGGGAGGTCCATCATGAAGGATGAAAAGCGGACGGCCTTTCGTTTTTTCCTGAACCTTTTGATAAATATTCATTTCTTCCCATGCTGATTGCATTTCAGGTTCTCTTTTCGGTAAATTTCCTCTCATCGGAAATTCTGTTTTTGGCATCAATAAAGTATCTTTGTATTCCATTATTCTTCCTCCATCCTATTAGAAAAGCTTAAAACGCCTTTACGGAACTTCTCCTATCGTCCACCACATCCTCTGGCGAACATTGTAGTCAGCACATCCTGTATAATTCTGATAAAGCATGTGGTTCTCCAAATAAATAGTCTGTATTTTGACTCCCTACACTGGAGGCTATACGGGGTTATGCTTTGCTGAATACAGATAGACCCAGTCTCTATCGACATAAAAAATTCTGTAACGTTTTTAAGCAACAAAAAAAGTCCTCTCATCCCTAAAATAGGGACGAGAAGACTTATATTCCCGCGGTACCACCCTGGCTAGATAAAGTATTAGACAATCTTTATCCTCTCAAGCATTCGTAACGTGAATGTAACGCCTTGTTTACTGCCATTAACGGGTTCGACTCGGAACTCCAGGGTGATATTCAATACGTTCACTTATACCGGACTTCCACCATCTCCAGTTCGCTTAAATAAGTGTATGAATGCATTTACTATCCCTATCATCGTTTCATATCAATATTAAGTTGATTGTAAGAAATTATATGCGAAATAAGTGCAAAAAGTCAAGAAGGGATTATGAATCTTTGTCTGCAAATTCTGTTGCATCGACTTCATATTCCATTAGGTGGTCCCAGTCATCTGAACCTAGCAAATCTAACTGCGCTTCAACTAGCATCTTGAACCTTATCCTAAATACTTTGGATTGTTTTTTCAAATCTTCAATTTCCAGAGCAAGTTTTCTTGCTTTGCTGAGTGAATCATTAACTATCCGATCTGCGTTCTTCTCAGCTTCTTTAATTATCAACTTTGCTTCTTTTTGGGCGTTACGTTTTACTTCTTCGGCAGCCTCTTGAGCAATGATGATGGATTTATTCAGTGTTCCCTCAATATTATTAAAATGGCCAAGACGATCGTCTACTTCATTCAGTTTCTGTTCAAGTTCTTTTTTTTCCCGGAGAATCAGCTCATAATCCTTAATAATCTGATCAAGAAATTCATTTACTTCATCTTCATCATATCCACGGAAGCCTTTACTGAACTCCTTATTATGTATATCAATCGGGGTTAATGGCATGATGCACCTCCACGTATTCTCTATAAGTCTTATATTTATGACAACATTCACGTGTTTCCTACTAATTTCTTCGTTATTTTTTCCTGCCGATACTAACTCGCCATTTATCTTTTTTCGTTTTACCATCTATCGACAAGACCTTGGCTCTACCAAATCCTCTCACAGATAAAGTGTCCCCTTCACGGCATTCCATTGAACCCTGCTCAGTACTTTTGAAATTGACCTTTACCTTGCCAGCAGCTAGTAAGGCTTGGGCTTTTTGTCTCGATAAATTAGTAAAGGCTGCAAGTAGGGCATCAAGTCGAAGCGATGATACGGTATGACTCTGCTCCTCCCAGTTCCCTTGCTCTACAATAATTTCTGTTAAAGAAAGCTTTTTTATGGAAACAGAAGCTTTGCCCATCTTTTCTAAGTTTGCAGTAAGATAATCCTCAATTTCCGCAGCCGCGATAAATTGAATATTCTGTCCATCTACTAAAATGTCACCAAATTTTTCACGCTTCAAACCAAGCGACATAAGTGTTCCTAGAACATGCCTATGCGTAAGCGAAATAAATTTCTTTGGATACGATATTTCGTATAAAGTCATTTGATAGTCTGCTTCCTCTGGAACATAATAATCGGGATAAATGAGGGCACGTTTGCGCTCTACCACTTCACTGCCTCCAAAAAATCGCAGCAAAGCGGCAGCATCATTTCCAGCCAAAGCAAGTAAGATTTGTTGTTCACGCGGATTAAGAAAATCAGTTAATCTGGGAGAATAATTCTGCTTTACTGCCTCTATCCATCCAAGTGCACGATCAATAAACTCTTTTTCTTCCGGCCTGAAATGCTGGTAAATATTCATGAAATAATACTCCCTTTAAAAGGTTGTTCAAAAGGTCCAGTAAACAAGCTTGCGAATTTCTTTGTCACTTCGTCTCTTAAGTTCTTACGTATTACTGGATACCCGCAAGGTTTGAGACTATCGCTCGCAAAATTTCTTGGCTTTTTTGAACACGCACTATAAAAAGCCTTTAGAGCCATGAGAAAATCTGCCTGATCCCATATCCTGCAAACTGCAGAGCAAGTATTGCAACAATTGGTGAAAAGTCAATCATTCCAAAAGACGGAACAAATCTTCTAAACGGTTCTAAATATGGCTCACTGATTCTAGCTAAAAACTGCCCAATCGCTGTTTCTCTTGCATTAGGAAACCATGACATTAAAATATAGGCAACTAGTGCATATGAATAAAATCTAATTACCGTTAATAAAATCCCAACTAACATTGTCATTTCGCTTTACCACCTCGCTTCTTCGTACTCCTCGTCCAAAGCAAACCCGGTAATATTTCCGGAAACATCCACATTATCCGGAGTACATAAGAATATATCTGTACCAATTTTTTGTATGTCACCACTGATCGCATAAACTGTTCCGCTTAGGAAATCGACAATACGTTTAGCTTGATCATGCTGGATTCGTTGCAAGTTTACGACAACTGCACGACGATTTTTTAAATGATCTGCTACTTCTTGGGCTTCTGCATATGCACGCGGTTCTAATAATACTACTTTAGAAGATTTTTGAACACTTTGCAAACTTACTACATTCTTATTTTCATTCTGGGAGGAATGCGCGCTTTTCGATGATTTCATTGGTTTCGCTTCCTTCACCTCTTCCTCGACCAATTCTTCCCTGTATTCATATTCATCATCTAATGCGAAATATGATTTAAATTTTGATACGAATGACATGAAACGTATACCTCCTTAGGATTCCCCACCGACTAATGCAGTTCCTATGCGAATCATCGTTGCACCTTCTTCAATGGCAATAGTAAAATCATTCGACATTCCCATTGATAACTCCATACATGGTGCATGTGTCATGTTGGCAGCTTGAACTTCTTTTTGTAGCTCCTTTAATTTTTTAAAGCAAGCCCGAAGTTCATTTTCATCTTCCGTAAGAGGAGCCATTGTCATTAACCCAGCTATTTGAATATTTGTAAAAGATTCTAAATTACGAATAAACGATAACGTCTCTAAAGGAGTCATTCCATGCTTAGACTCTTCACCAGAAACATTTACCTGCACTAGACATTTTATAGGCCTAGTTGCCCGTTTTTCAATTTCTTCAGCCAATGACATCCGATCAAGAGAATGTATATATTCCACTTTATCAATGATATTTTTGACCTTCCTAGTTTGCAGGCTGCCAATATAATGCCAGGTTGGCTTGTCCCCTAATACAGCATATTTATTTAAAAGCCCTTCATCTCGATTTTCACCGAGAGACATAAGCCCAGCCTCTATTGCTTCATTAGCACGCTCCACTGAAACGTATTTTGTCACGGCTACTATCGTAATTTCATCACTGTTTCTGCCACTTTTCTGACATGCAGCTTTTATTTTTTCATCAATGATCGTTTTATTATCTACTACTCTCAATGTTCCCTTTATTCCTCCTTCCAGCCAATGAAACTCATGAGACGTCCTGACTTTCCTTGATCACGTCGATGAGAGAAAAACTTTTCGTTTTCACAGCTGGTACATAGTGTAGAAATGTCTATTTGTTCTCGAGGAACCCCGGCCTTTACTAGAATTTCAGCATTGACCTGTTTCAGATTTAGGTTATATTGTCCTTCACTAATTAAATTATATGGCTTTTCGTCATAATCTTCCAGCAATTTTTGCACAAACTTGACAACTTTATCATCGACAACATAACAATCGCCACAAATGGATGGACCAATCGTTACATGAATATCTGATGACAGGATACCCGCTTGATTCCATGACTGGATCATGGAAGTTGCAATCCCTGCGACTGTTCCCTTCCACCCCGCATGAGCTACTCCCACCATGCTATACTTTGGTGCGATGAAATAAAGAGGAACACAGTCCGCATAACAAAGGGTGAGGAGAATTTGTTTCTCTGTTGTAAAAAGTCCGTCCGTTGCTTTGAGACTGGAAAGATAATCCTTCGCACCCTTTCCACAGTCAGACGGCAAAACTTTCACAACCTTTGTCTCATGCGTCTGTTCGGCACAAACCCATTCGGTTAAAGGAAAAGATAGCTTTTCGGCTAGCAGACTGCGATTTGCGACAACATCCTCCTTGTTATCACCCACATGAAAGCCAATATTCAACGAAGCATAGGGCGCCTTGCTAACTCCACCATTTTTTGTAGTGAAACCTGCGACTAGCCCTGGAAACTTATTCATCCAGCTTTCGAGATAAAAAAACTCTTCTTCATGCAATAGAAATGGTTCTGTCATAATCCCTACCTCTTGTTTTTTATTTAGTGTATCACATTACCCTTTATTTTCACTATGAAAAGCAGAATTACTTGCTAATCATCAAGGTTTTCTTTAAATGCAAATGAATGTTCAACTAGAATAACATCTTCACCGACTTTTTTTATTTTTTTCCATGGTATGATAATCTCTTCGTCTTTTCCAAAAATACCAAGCATTCTGCTTCCATTCGATACAATGATCGCTTCAATGGAACCTGCTTGAGGATTAATAATAAGGTCCACCATATTTCCTAATCTTTTTCCATCCCCTATATTGACAATATCTTTTATTTGAAATTCAGATATTCTGACCATTTTGATCAGCTCCTCTTCTTTATTCAAAATTAAATATCATTTTAATAAAGTAAAACTTCAATCAGTGAGGATTTTCTTCATCCCCCACCTTCGCATCTTAGATTCCTCCAAGCCTTAAGGTGGGGGTCTTACTGCCCGTTAATGCAGGATAAAACTGCAACTCTGCTCCGCCAATTTATTTGAATAGTTTCTCAATTTTATCAAGCCTTCCGTCAAACTAAATTGTAGAGTTTTACGCCATGTTATTTCTTAATACTATGTATATGTTTAAAAAGAAACCACATGTACTTGATTTTAAAACTTTCTTAGTTCAATTTTTAATACACACATTAATACATAAAAAACTCCATATTCTTGACATATGCCAAGAAATGGAGTCGGTTACTGTCCAAACAATAATTTTTCATTGTTGGATATTCTTATTCATTTGCCGAATTGCTGCCTTCTCAAGTCTTGATACTTGTGCTTGTGAGATGCCAATTTCCTCGGCCACTTCCATTTGGGTTTTCCCTTGGAAAAATCGTTTTCGGAGAATCATTTTCTCTCGTTCATTCAGACGACGCATTCCTTCATTCAACGCAATTTCATCAATCCATTGACTGTCTTTATTTTTTTCATCACTTAATTGGTCTAATACGTAAATCGGATCTCCACCATCATTATAAATTGGCTCGAACAATGAAACTGGATCCTGAATTGCGTCGAGTGCAAAGACGATTTCTTCGTGGGATACATCTAATTCTTTGGCAATTTCTGCAGCAGTTGGTTCGCGCAATGTTCGGCTCATCAACTTTTCTTTTACCTGTAAAGCTTTATAGGCGATATCTCTTAACGAGCGGGAAACCCTGATTGGATTATTATCACGTAAATATCTTCTAATCTCTCCGATAATCATCGGGACAGCATATGTCGAAAATTTAACATTCTGACCCAAATCGAAATTATCAATCGATTTCATTAAACCAATGCAGCCTACCTGAAATAGATCATCCACAAATTCCCCCCGGTTATTGAAGCGCTGAATTACGCTCAACACGAGCCGAAGATTGCCGTTTACCAGTTTTTCTCTCGCTGATGTATCGCCACCTTGCATTTCTTTAAAGAGTATCCGCATTTCTTCATTTTTTAATACCGGTAGTTTTGATGTATCAACACCGCAAATCTCAACCTTGTTACGAGACAAAATTTTTCCCTCCTCACAGGAGCTGCCTTTCAAAATTAAGTATCTCCCGGAGTTTGAAAAATATGCACAGTGAGGGATCGTTAAAAACACCGATTAAAGATCAACCCAGTGCCAATCGCTATTTGCATTTAGAAAATTTTTTTTCATACCATTTTATTAAATTCTTTTCTAAGTCTTTTAATAATTCTTTTTTCTAGTCTAGAAATATAAGATTGAGAAATCCCTAACATATCCGCTACATCCTTTTGTGTTTTTTCTTCTTGTCCTGCTAATCCAAATCGTAGTTCCATAATTTGTTTCTCTCGATCAGAAAGCTGCGTAAGTGCCTTTGTTAACAATTTTCGGTCTACATTAGCTTCTAGATCTTTCGTAATTATATCTTCCTCTGTTCCAAGTACATCGGAAAGCAGTAACTCATTGCCATCCCAATCGATATTAAGCGGCTCATCAAAGCTCACCTCAGAACGAATCTTATTATTTCTCCGCAGATACATGAGGATTTCATTCTCGATACACCTGGATGCATATGTAGCTAATTTAATTTTTTTCTCTGGATTAAAAGTATTAACAGCTTTGATTAAGCCTATTGTACCAATGCTGATTAAATCCTCGATATTAATGCCTGTATTCTCAAATTTTCTCGCAATATAAACAACAAGTCGTAAGTTTCTCTCAATTAGCATGGCACGTGCTGTTTCGTCACCTTTTGGTAATTTATTAATTAACACTTCCTCTTCTTCTTTGGAGAGCGGAGGTGGCAAGGCCTCACTCCCTCCAATGTAGAAAATTTCGTCTGTTTTCAACCCGAGCTTAAACAATAGTTTATACCAGTAATAGGTGAGACGCAGAATAGTTTTTTTCAATTGAATTCTCCCTTCTATTTTCTACAAATGTGAGTATGTTTTATATATCCCTTCTCATGAAACGGCTTGGACTGGAATACCCGTTACCATTTTCGGATGGACAATGCAGTCAAATTTTCCATCTGCCGATAACGTTTGGAAGGTAAAAGAGACTAGTCCAGTTTTCACGCGAAAAATATCTTTATTTTGAATAATTTCAATCCAGTCGGATTTAATCGCAGTCAACAACTGGTGATCATTTCCAACAACTTTACTTGGAATAATTCGTAATCGATCCGCCCACGTATACTGAGTGCCTCCCACGTCATTAAGTAGAATATCTGGATTTTCAAAAAGTGCTACCATATCTTTTGGAATCATATTTTCTCGGCCTTTTAGTGATAAAATCATGACTGGAGACTGCGAAATTGGATCATACAGCTGATTTCCACTATCAATAAAACCTTCAACTGAACAAATGAAATCATCAATTTTCACCGTAACTTTAACTAATTGTTGATGGTTAATCTTCGTCATTTCTATCGATTCTAAAGTCCTCCTTGAGAATTGCCATGCCAGCGGGAATCCAATCATAACAAATATCCAACTGACTGGGTCACCGAATTGATTAATCCCTTTATACATAGTGTGCTGTCCAGATAAAACCTTGTATTCAAATAAATAATGGAGACCGAGCAAAATACCTCCAGACAAGAAAGTAACGAAATACAACGCAGCCAAATTTTTCACGAAAACTTTAAACCTGCCAAAACCAAACACTGTTAAAATCATGAAAATGGAGAATAATAGTTTTACTAACACTCTATCAGCAAACAAATGATATGAAGTAAAAGATAAGACAATAATGAGAGAACCAAGGAACCCCCCCGCAAGAACTCTCCAGAAAGGAACTCTCCGCTTTAACAAAATCGCAGTCCAGTAAAGCAAAAGACAATCAAACAACCAATTCAATAACCAGATAACATCCAAATAGAGCGTCAAATATACACCACCCTTTTAGAATTGCGCAAACTCAGAAGTCAGCACGTCCTGCGTAAACCTGTAAAGGGTACTCTTCTACCCCATCAATCAGGTTGAGCTGGACCATGCAGGAGTTCGGCTACTTGTACAACAACCAGAATTTGTTAATGAATATCTTCTTTCTCACAAGAAAAGGGAACGCGTCTTGTTAAAACAAGACCGAAAAAATCATAATAATTTTTATCATTTTACAGAATAGCTTGCACACCTTCTGTTAGCAAAAAGTATATCGTACCTTGCATCAGAAAGTGTGTCACATTATGACTGGATATTTTAGGAGTTTTTCTGCTTTTTTGTAGAAAAAATCAAGGGAAGATGGTTCGCTGATGATCTTTGTTAGTGGAGGAAACGGGACAAGGAGCGCTACTTAGAGCATACAGGCTACAAAGTAAAACGTTATCTACTAAAAAAAGTGAGTGACACAAATAATGATTAAACAACGTAACATTCTTACCTTAGTTGTCATTGAATCAGGGAATTCGATAAAGTGAAACTCCCAATTTTCAAAAAGGAATGGATAAGCACGCAAAAAAAGAGGATGCCCCATATCAAAAAGGTTAGACCTCACATCATCTATACACAGTTTATGTGTATAGAGTGCGAGGATAGAGCCTTAATGGGCATCCTCTCTTTATTCTGTAGAAAAGAGTCTTATTATAAAGGGTGTTCAAAAAGTCCGGTAAAAAAGCTTACGAATTGCATCAAAGCTCTGTCTCTTCTTGAAATTCTCGGCTCTTTTATCCTTCTTTTTGAACATGCTCTTTTAACCTGTTAAATTTTATAACTCAACAAATTAGCGTCGTTTATTACGGTTACGTAGAAAGGTTGGGATATCCAATGCTTCTTCTGCTTGATTAGAATTACGAACAGGCTGTTGTTGTTGTTGTTGCTGCTCGACATGTTCTTCCCTTTTTACTTCACGTTTAACTCCAGTAGTTGAAGTTGGTGATGAAGGTCGCACTTGTCCAAAAGAAGGTCTTGACGATACAGGTTTAATCTCTTCCGCATCATTAAAGCCTGTAGCGATCACTGTTACGACAATTTCGTCTTTAAAGTTTTCGTTAATAACAGAACCGAAAATCATATTTACCTCTTGATCAGAAGCACTTGCAACAATGTCCGCTGCCTCTTGAACTTCAAATAAACTTAAGTTCGTTCCGCCAGTAATGTTCATTAAGACCCCTTGAGCACCGTCGATAGATGTTTCAAGAAGTGGACTTGAGATGGCTTTTTTTGCTGCTTCAGTTGCACGGTTTTCACCAGAAGAAATACCAATTCCCATGAGCGCAGAACCTTTATTAGACATAATCGTCTTAACATCTGCAAAGTCCAAGTTAATTAACCCAGGAACCGCAATCAAATCAGAGATCCCTTGAACACCTTGCCTAAGGACATTATCAGCTTCACGGAATGCTTCAAGCATTGGCGTACTTTTATCAACGATTTCAAGTAATCGATCATTTGGAATAACAATTAGCGTATCGACCGATTCCTTCATTGCACCTATTCCACCCTGAGCCTGTGTCGAACGTTTGCGTCCTTCAAATGTGAAGGGACGTGTAACAACACCTACAGTCAACGCTCCTAAGTCCTTTGCAATTTGAGCGATAACAGGCGCTGCACCAGTACCCGTACCACCACCCATTCCTGCCGTTACAAATACCATATCCGCGCCTTTTAACGCTTCTTCAATTTGTTCTTTGCTTTCTTCAGCCGCTTTTTTACCTACTTCTGGATTTGCACCTGCACCTAATCCACGAGTAAGTTTACCCCCGATTTGCATTTTAATTTCTGCTTTTGATAGATTTAGAGCTTGCGCATCTGTGTTAACAGAAATAAACTCTACCCCCTGGACCCCGTGCTCAATCATACGGTTTACGGCATTGTTACCGCCCCCGCCTACACCGATGACTTTTATAGTAGCTAATGTTTCTAGATTAGAATCAAACTCTAACATGATAATCCTCCTAATTTGACGATATTCCGATAATTTCCTGTCTATTCAAAAAAGTAACCAAGGATCTTTTTGAATTTAGATTCACCTTTTTCGGTCCGAGGTTTCTCCACTCGTTCTTTCGGTTGAGGCTGCTGCATTTTTTGAGTCTGTTCCCGATTTTCGTAAGCTGGACTTGCAGCTACAGGAGCTTGATTATTTTTTTGTGTTCTTGCCTTTTTACAAGCATGTTTAATTAATCCAACAGCTGTTGTATATTGAGGTTCACGAACACCAATATAATTCGGTTCAGCTGTCCTCACTCGGTTTTGGAAAATATATTGAGCAAGTTCTAAAACTCCTGGCATCTTTACAACGCCGCCAGTCAATACAAATCCTCCTGCAAGATCACTCTCGCCAATTCTATTTAATTCGTTTTGAACAAGTTCAAATATTTCTGTCATCCTTGCTTCGATTATGTCAGATAACATCAGCTGATTGCAAGGTTGGTGCTGGTCGCTACCGATAATAGGTATATTGAACACATCTTCTTCTGATGCATCATCATAAAAAGCATGCCCATGTTTAACTTTGATTTTCTCTGCATCATCTGTTGTTGTACGTAATACGATAGATAGGTCTTTAGTAATCGTCTCTCCGCCAATTGGTATCACAGATGTATGTTTCAAATACCCTTGTTCGAAAACAGCAAGTGTTGTTGAACCACCGCCAATATCGAGAAGCGCAACACCAAGTTCTTTTTCATCTTTTGATAGCACAAGAGAGCCCGCAGCAAGTGGTTGAAGCGCAATATCTGTAATCTCCAAGCCTGCTCTTTCTACACATCTTAATGAATTATGTAAAATCGTGCGCATACCTGTGATTAATATCCCTCTCATTTCCAATCGAACACCAATCATGCCTCTTGGATCGCTAATCTCATCAAGCTCGTCCACTTTATAATGAACTGGGATAATATCGACAATCTCCCTGTCAGAAGGAATCGTAATCAATTCGGCTGCCTCTCTAACCCTTACAACATCCGCAATGGTTATCTCCTTATTATCACTTGAAACTGCGACAACGCCATGGCAAGGTTGTAACATTACATGATTACCGCTTATACCGACTATTACCTTATTGATTTCCATCCCAATCATTCGTTCTGCCTGTTCAACGGCTCGCTGAATAGATTGAACGGTTTCATCTATATCTACGATTGACCCTTTTTTTAATCCTTCTGATTTTACATTTCCTACACCGATTATGTTTAATGTATCGTTAACCATTTCACCAATGATTACTTTAATACTGGATGTACCGATGTCGAGACTTACGTAAATTTCATTGCTGTTCATTCCATGGCACCTCCTTCAAGTTTTAACATTTTTCTAAAAAACAACAGTAGGTAATACAAATGTTCTTTCTATCCTTCATAACCATATTGTAGAGGTTGTTCAAAAACTCCGGTAAAAAAGCTTGCGAACTTCTCGGCTCTTTTTATCCTCCTTTTTGAACACGCACTTGTAGTGATATAGCTACCAAAGAATCGTTTTCCCTTTGGATAGTCTGTCTATTTTTCAAAGCAGAATCGTACATGTGTTAAACAAATTCGAGTTGCACATGTCATGTCATCTGTTTCATAAACGATACACTTCTTAACAATATTCGTCATGCATAACATATTTCCTTTAAAAAAACACTAATTTTTTTCTGTTTTTTCTTTAAAAAGGGACCATTTTGTTAACATTACGCGTCGTATAACTGCTATATTTTGAAACAATCTTACACCAAATGCAAAAACAGCAGCTAAATATAAGTCTACACCAAGATGTACGCCTAGAAAAGCTAAACTTGCAGCCAAGATGATATTAAAGAAAAATCCAGATACAAAAACTTTTTCATCATAGATATTTTGTAAATGCGCCCTAATTCCACCAACTAAAGTATCTAATGCTGCAAGAATCGCGATCGACAAATAATTCGCATATTCAGCGGAAATTTTGATATCTGTTAAAAGGCCTAAAGTGATGCCTACTAAAAGGCCAAAAATAGGAAGCCACATAGGTTATTTGTCCTCCTATTCATCAATGGGTTCCATATATTGAATATTTAATGAGTTTTGATAAGAAGGTAGCGTTACTTTGTCCAATGGGTTAGAAATAGTAACCTCATAATTATCCACATAAAAATTATCTATTGTCGGAGAAACCTGAATCCTTTCTTTAAGTTTCTTGGCGTCTTTTGCAAGTACCCTTACTTCAATTGAATCCCTGGATACACTCTTGCCATCAATCTTTGTTTGTCCATTAATATCTCGAATAACAGATGTAGTAATAATCCTCTGCCCATTTATCGAAATCTCTTTTGCGTCGTATAGGTATAACTCATTTAGCAGCCGTTTTAAAAGCTCAGGAGAAGCATTCGGAATGTTCTCACCTAATAGAATGTTTTCCTCAATTGGTTTAATGGTTAAAATAATTCCTTTTCCACTCACTTCAGTCATTCCTGCTTCGCTTTTGAGCTCTTCCAACGTTTCACTTAGAATTTGCTCCTTACTCTGACTTCTTGTTGTATCGTATTGAGCAAGCTTTTCTTCTAAATTACTGATTTCCTGAACCAATTCAGTTTGGACTTTCTGTTCCTTTAATATACCGCTTCTAAGCTCGTAGGAATCACGCGTATCCCTTACCTGCTTGATGGATGGTTCTTTAATCGTTTTATATTGAATGGCTACCATAAATCCAATGATCACCGCAATTAAAGTAAAGGCGATTTTATTCCTTTTTTTCAAAAGTGTCACCAAGCTTTCTTTGGTACGGTGAATTTTCTTAGCTACTAAATACCGGTTCCATTTCCACTTCATTTTGCTTCAATATCGTGAATATGATATTTTCATTCACTAATTGATCTTTGACTCCTCCAGCTAAGTTAAGTGAAGCCTCCAACACGTTAGTATCCCCAATTGCCGTGATCACAAAAGGTGCAGGATACTGCTGTCCGTCCACAGTAATTACAGGACCATTGCAAACAATATAAGAATTATGATTCAGCCTCTGTCCGTTAACAGCCACCGCAGCTGCACCTGATATGTACAATTCATTAATGACCTTAAAAACATGCTGTTCATGAACTAGGTAATCATTTATATTATCATCTACTTTTCCAGTCATACCGTCTGCAAGCGTCACGGTAAGTCCTGGTCCTTTCACTTTAATCTTCCCTAGAAACATCCGATATTTCTTAGCTTCTTTTGCAAGTTTAAACGAGGATTCCTTTTCTTTTGAAAGGTCTTTTTCAATATCTGTTACTTGTGCCTGCTTTTTCCGTAATTCCTGACTGAGTTTCCTGTTCACTTTTTCTTGTTCGATTAGCTGTTCTCTAAGCTCATATTCTCGATCCCACGTTTGATTTACTAGGTTTGCTTCCCTCTGTTTTTGCTTTGTTAGATTATAGGAAAAAGCAACCATAAACCCAAGGACAAGACTCACAATGGAAAGGATGACTTTTCTACCTTTAATGATTTTCATCTTGTTTCTCCCCATCAATCTCTTCCGTTAGATTAGGGGTATTATAAGCTTTAAAGAAAGAGCCCACTTCAAGATTAATGACCCCTTTTATATTTGGATCTAATTGAGCAACAATCGAAGGGTAATGTATCATTTTCTTAGATAAGGTTCTGCTAGTCGCACTCACTTCAAACCCATCATTCATAAACAACGTTATATGATAGGCGTCCGTTTTGGTAGGTTCCTTACGAATTTCAGAAATTGAGTTTCGAATTTCTTCAGGCAATTCTTTCAATTCATCCAATAATAGGTTTAATGCATCACCTTCAGTAAAATCAATCAGCACAGGCGCGAAAACTGGAATTTCTCCGCGTTCAAGCTTGGTCAGGATCTTGCCGTTTTCCATGATTGGATAAAATCGACTGTTTTTTGAAAGGTAAGCGATTCTTTCAAATTCGGTTATCGTGAGCAACACTGAATTTGGAAATTGTGTTGAAACGCTAACAGACTCAATTTCCTCTTGACTTTCTTTCATTTTTTTTATCATTTCACTTTTGTTAACTTTCCAAATGTTAGTATCAATTGTTAAGCCACTTAACGTAATAATTTGATCTGATGATAAATATTGATTCCCCCTTACCTTAATTTCTTTAATATAGCTAAGTGGAGAAAGAAAATACAAAACACTAGCAATTAGAATAAAAAAGAATGATAGCAATAGAATCAACCTTCTATTCGCTTTTCTTTTTCTAAGCTTCTTTAATTTTGGGATACGATCTTCAATGGAAACAATTTTTCCTTTTTCCATCTCCCTCACCTCTTCCTGAAAACAAATGGACTATGCTGTAATCCGCCTGCTGCCAATTGGCAGGAATAAGATCTCATAATAATACGAATGAGATTATTTCAGGATATTTTTATAGCACACGATTAAGCATGATTCGTATACTACAGAAGTTATTTTCGACCAATAATTTCGACTTCTGTTTCAAGTTTAACCCCAAATTTTCCGTATACAGTATCTTTTACATGCTGGATTAAAGCTAACACATCCTTTGCACTACCTTCACCTGTATTGACAATAAAATTCCCATGCATTTCAGAAATTTTTGCTCCACCAATTGCATGTCCTTTTAATCCAGCGTCCTGAACAAGCTGGCCAGCATAATGTGGCAGCGGATTACGGAAGATGCTTCCTGCACAAGGCAAATCATATGGCTGCGTTTCTTTTCTATAATTTTTATTGTTCTGCATTGCAGCAACAATTTCCTCCCGGTTGCCTGACTTTAATTGAAAAACAGCCGATAAAACAATGCCCGGTCGTTTTTTTTGAAGGATCGAGGTTCGATAGGAGAATTCCATTTCTGCTGCCGATAACCATTGTAGTGTTCCATCAGCAAACAGAATATATGCTTTTTTTAATACTTTAGAAATATCTGAACCATGGGCACCAGCATTCATATACACAGCGCCACCAACTGAACCAGGTATTCCACTCGCGAATTCTAAACCTGAAAGTCCTTTCCTGCTAAATTGTACAGACAGACTTACAAGTGAGAAACCTGCCCCTGCTGTGATATCAGTACCCTCTATTTCTAATGAGTCTAATCCCTTACCTAATTTAATAACAGCACCTTTTATACCTTGATCTGAGACGAGCAGATTTGATCCACGACCTATTGCTCGCCACTCGATGTTATGTTCCTTTATGATCTCCATCGCTTTTTCTAAATTTTCAAGGGACGATGGCTCAATGAAAATCTCTGCCGGACCGCCAACTTTCATTGTTGTATGGTTTGCAAGTGGTTCGTTTTCACGCACCTTACCTACTTCTATCTGGTTTAATTTCTCTATTACTTCTTTCATCATAATCCTCCTTCATTTCAAGTTCTTCCATTGTATGCTATAAAAGTTTGAACGGTTCGATTTGAATAATCCGATCGCCTCTCTATAAAGTGAAACTTCAATCAGTGAGGGGTTTACTGCCCGTTAATACGGAATAAATTCTGATGAGACATCGCATATTATATGTATAGAAACGGTGAATATCAATGATCTTTTTTCACTAAATTTCCTAGTAATTTTTTTCTAAGATATAGAAAACAAAGCACTGTCAGCTTTTACCCTCTTATACTATAGTCTAAACACCCTTTCATTACCACAATAAACACTGGTTTTTAATCCAGAAACAACTTGGTAATATTTGAATTAAATAAGGAATATGCAAACACTTTTCAAAAATAATCCTAAAGACCCATAACACAATTTTGAATGTATAAAAGTTTGTACTTAGTATACAGATTAAACAGGCTTATGTACGCTCGAAAAAGAAATTAGTACTATTTTTTCAGAGGGTAGGAAATTTTTGACCTTATGGTGTTGCAGATACATGATCGGGTGATGCATAACTATTTCTCGATAGTTCTTATTCCTATCTAGTACAGAACACATACTACGCCCTTATGATTCAAAATAGGAATTGCCCATAGAAAGAGATTCCTCATTCTTCAGGCAATTCCTATTCACCTTGACATATAGTTAGATATGACAGTGTTACCGTCCATTCAAATCATCAATAGGAGGCAATGCTTTGATTTTTAATACCTTGAATATCTACTTATGTTTAATAACACTCCTATTGCTATTAGCATCAAGGTTAAAGATGATCCGCCATAACTTAGTAACGGAAGTGTTATTCCAGTTACAGGCATTAGCCCTGTCACGACTCCGATATTAATCATCACCTGAATTGCTACCATTGCAATGATTCCGACTGCAACAAGACTCCCATATAGATCTGGAGCTCCTAACGCAATCCGGACCCCTCTCCACAAAAGCAACGCAAATAATAAAATCACCAATGTCCCACCTATAAACCCAAGTTCTTCTGAAATTATGGCAAAAATAAAATCCGTTTGCGGTTCAGGTAAGTAGAAAAACTTTTGTCGGCTTTGTCCAAGTCCAAGTCCAAACAATCCGCCAGGACCGATTGCATAAAAGGACTGAATCATTTGAAAGCCACTATTTTGCGGGTCTGCCCAAGGATCTAGAAAAGAGGTAATTCGCTTTATTCGATAAGGTGCCGAAGCAATGAGAGCCACAAAGCCCGCTACTCCAAGTAAACCGAGCCAAGCAAAATGTATCACCCTTGCCCCTGAAATAAAAATCATAACAACACAAGTTCCTACCATGACTGTACCTGTCCCAAGATCAGGCTGTAACATGATTAGGCCAAACGCTAAAAACACAAGTCCCAACGAAGGCATTAATCCCTTCTTGAAGGAGGTAATGAACTTTTGCCGTTCTGATAAAAATTTCGCTAAAAATGCAATCATGGCTAATTTCATAAACTCTGATGGCTGAATCGAAAATGCACCAACACCAATCCAGCTTCGTGAACCATTTCGCTCTACACCTATACCAGGGACTAAAACAGCGAGCAGCAAAACAAAACAAACGATAACAATGAGCTTTGCCCATGTTCTCCATGTCCAATAATCAACATTCATGATGAGGAACATGCAGACGACCCCAACTCCAGCAAATAGAAGCTGTCGTTTTGCAAAGTAGAACGAGTCTCCCTCAAACTTGTAAGCAGCCCATATCGCACTAGCACTATACACCATGATTAACCCAATCGCCAGCAGACTTAAAGTAACAATAATTAAAATAAAATCCGGATTTGATTTTTTCAACGGCACTGTCATACACCTCTAGTACGTATTAGAGCCTGTACGAGCCTTCTATTCTTATCACGCTAATTTAAGCATAATAAGTCAAAAAAAGTGATAAGTACGTTTCCCCCTTATTATCGGACTGTAATCGTACCGAAGCTTAAGTGGAGGTTTAGTTCAATCAATCGGGTTCATAGCGTTAATCAAGATTCGCGATACTAGAATGAGATTAACCATCCGTTGAGTATAAACTATACTCCAAATAATAGGAGTTTTACTCTATCACTTTTTTTAAAAGATGTCATTCAAACAAGAGAAGCAAAAATCATTCTCCATTATGCAAGCTCAGTGTTCTGATAAGAAGCTCTTATTTCAGTTTATGCACTGCCTCCATAAACATGTCTCCTCTTATTTCGAAACTTTTATACTGATCCCAGCTTGCACATGCAGGTGAAAGTAGGATACAATCCCCTTCTTTTGAAACTTCATACGCTGCTGGTACGGCTTTCTCTACATTATCGACATGTTTTACAATAGATATTCCTACATCACGTGCAACTCGTTCAATTTTCTCTGCCGTTTCACCAAATGTAATAACAGCTTTTACATGCTTTAAATATGGTTTTAGTTCATCAAATTCATTGCCTCGATCAAGTCCTCCAGCAAGCAAAATAACCGGAACATCAAATGATGATAGTGCCATTTGAGCCGCTAAAATATTCGTTGCTTTAGAGTCATTATAAAACATTCTTCCCTCAATCGTTGCTACATATTGAGTTCTATGTGTAACTCCTTGGAAGGTTTGAAGAACATGCTGGATTGCTTCGTTCTTGACATTTTTAAGTTTTGCAACTGCTACAGCCGCGAGTATATTTTCTAAATTATGCTTTCCAGGTAGACGAATATCTGAAACATTAACAATACGCTCACCGCGGAAATATACGGCATTACCTTCAATATACACTCCATTTTCATGCTTGTTAGTTATTGAAAATGGAACAAGCTCTGCCAAAGAATTCTTTGCCATATTCATCGTTTCTTCTTGATTCGCATTATAGATAAAATAATCACTGCCGATTTGATTTTTCATAACCGCCGTTTTCGCTTCAATGTACTCCTGTCTTGAATCATGGTAATCAAGGTGAGCATCATAAATATTGGTTACAACTGCGATTTCTGGCTTAAATCTATCAATCCCCATCAATTGGAATGATGATAATTCAATCACAATCGTTTCATCAGCTGTTGCATTTTCTGCCACACCTGAAGCAACCGTACCGATATTCCCAGCGATCAACGGCAACTTTCCACCCTCTTTGAGCATTTCAAAGATAAGCGTCGTAGTTGTTGTTTTTCCATTCGTTCCCGTTATCGCAACAAATGGCGCTTCACTTACATGATAGGCCAATTCAACTTCCGTGATGACTGGAATGTCTCTTTCAATTGCGCCCTTAACAAGCGGATTTCGATAAGGGATCCCTGGATTTTTCACAATGAGTTCAAAGCCTTCATCAAGTAATTCAATCGGATGACTTCCACAAACCACTTTGATCCCTTGTTCCAGTAAGCCTTGTGCTTCTGGATTCTCTGATAATGGCTTCATATCATTGACTGTAACAAAAGCACCTAATTTATGTAAAAGGGATGCTGCGGTTACTCCACTTTTCGCTAATCCCAACACTAATATTTTTTTCCTTAAATAACTTGTAGTCTCTTTCACTTATAACCACACCTCTAAATAGATTCCTAAAATAGCAAATAATAAGCCGACCGACCAAAATGTAACGACAACTCTCCACTCGGACCAGCCAACCAATTCATAATGGTGATGCAAAGGACTCATTTTAAAAATCCGTTTTCCTGTCGTTTTAAAGGAGGCAACCTGTAAAATAACAGATAGTGTTTCAATGACAAATACCCCGCCGACAATAACCAATAGTAGCTCTAGATTTGTTAACAGTGCGATGGCAGCAACAGCGCCACCTAATGCCAAAGATCCGGTATCTCCCATAAACACTTTTGCAGGATGGGCATTGAATACAAGGAATCCAAGAACGGCCCCTACTACGGATACAGAAAAAATCGCGACATCGTATTGTGATTGGTACCAGGCTAACACAGCAAATGCACCAAAAGCAATCGCAGACGTTCCTGAGACAAGTCCATCCAAGCCATCTGTTAAATTAACAGCATTTGAAAAACCAACCAACCAGAAAATCACAATGATGATATAAAACCAACCTACATTTAACGCCAAGTCGGTTCCTGGAATAGCAATTTCAGGTACGAAAGCATCTGTCTTGCGATAGATTAGATAAAAAATGACGGATATGATAATTTGTCCAACTAGCTTTTGACGTGATGTCAAGCCCAGATTACGTTTCATTACCACTTTTATAAAATCGTCAAGGAAACCTAAAAGGCCAAAACCAATCATAACTAACAACAATAAATAAATTTCTATAGATGGTTCAGAAAATTTAAATACCATTGTCAATGTTGTAATCGCAACAGCAAGTAAAATGACCAAGCCGCCCATTGTCGGTGTCCCAGATTTTTTCTGATGAGATTTAGGTCCTTCTTCCCGAATGCTTTGTCCAAATTTGAGCCTACGTAAGAAAGGGATAAAAATTGGTGATAGAAGAACTGTAATTAAAAACCCTGTCAATATTGTATAAAAAATTACTTGTTCTAACATGAATCTATTCCCTCATTCCTAATGCAGTATTACAATTTATAAATTCCACTGCCGTTATTTCATCCATTCCATAATATGTTTCAGATGTTTTATTCAGAATACTTATATTACTTTTCATAATAATCATTTTTCAAAATTCCATCTCTTTCTGTTTTTTATAGTACGTATAATAGAGTGAAACTCAATCAGTGTGGGGGGCTTCCCCCCCACCTATGCCTCTTCGATTCCTCTAATCCTTGATATTGCTTGGCTTATGAGTAGAAGTTTTCGCTAGACATCAAAATTGGTTGAAATAACATATAGTTATCTAGGTTAAAGGAAATAAATCCCACTCTTTTTTTAGTATACGCAAACTAACCCTAATTACTTCCTATTTCGTAAAATCGATTCTTTCGCGACCAATCTATCATCGAAGTCAAGCACTTGATCACCTATAATTTGATAAGTTTCATGTCCTTTTCCAGCGATTAATATAACATCTCCACTTGTTGCAATAGAGATTGCATAATCTATCGCTTCTTTACGGTCTTGGATAACCTGATAATTCTTCTCATGAACTCCCTTTTCCATATCTCGCAAAATTTGTGTTGGATTCTCACTTCTAGGATTATCGGAAGTGAAAATAGGGTCTGTCGCCCACTCTGATGCAATTTTCGCCATGATTGGCCGTTTTGTTTTATCACGATCCCCACCACAACCCACGACAACAAATATTTTCTTATGTGCAAATTCACGCACTGTTTTCAAGACATTTTCAAGACTGTCTGGCGTATGGGCATAATCGACAATTACCGCAAAATCCTGACCTCCCTGGACAAGCTCAAAGCGGCCAGCCACTCCTTGAACAGATTCAAGTGACCGTATAATTGAATCAAGTTTTACTCCAGCACATAAAGAAGCCCCTATGGCAGCAAGAACATTATAGACGCTGAATTTACCAATTAGCTTTAGGTTCACGGATTGCTCTCTTCCAGCTGTTACTAATGTAAATTGAGTTCCACTAGAATGGATTGAAATATTCTTAGCCATAATATCTGCTTCTTGATCAATTCCATATGTAAGAATATGTGCAGCCGTTGCCTTGATGAAATCTTCTGTCGCCTCATCATCTGCATTCAACACCGCGTATTTTGGTCGATTATCTAGGTAAGCATTGCCAAGCTGTGAGAAAAACAAGGATTTTGCAAACTTATATCGTTCCATCGTTCCATGAAAATCAAGATGATCTTGGGTAAGATTCGTAAATACGGCAATATCATAATCACAGCCATGAACCCTTCCAAGTTCCAATGCATGAGAAGATACTTCCATAATGGCTGTATCCACTTGAACTTGCGTCATCTGATGAAAAATTTGTTGTAACGTAATGCTGTCTGGTGTCGTATTTTTTGTGTCAGCTTTTTTGTCGCCAATTTTCGTGTACATCGTTCCGATTAAACCTGTTGCCACATGCTCATCCTGAAAGATTTTTTCAAGCAAATGACTCGTTGTTGTCTTGCCATTTGTTCCTGTTATACCAATTAGTTTAAGCTTTTGGGTAGGATGATTGTAAAAGGCATCGGCAACGACTGCCATAGCTCGTTTGGTATCACGAACGACATACACTGGAACTCCTACATTCATTGGTTTCTCAGCTAAAATAGCGGCTGCACCTAGTTCGACTGCTTTTTCTGCAAAGTCATGGCCATCCACTGTATAACCTTTCACACAAACAAATAAACTGCCCTCTTTTACTTGTCTTGTATCATGTTCAATGGAGGTTATTTCAGGATTTTCCCCTTCAAACAAAGTCAAAGAATGTAAGGTTGAAAGTATCGCTTGAAGTCTCATTTTTCCATTCCTCTCTGCCTATTTAAAGGCATAATTATAATGTAATGCAATCAATCTGTCGAGGTTAGGATTAGTCCTTATGTAATACAGACATGAACAATCCTTTCACTGCGTAAAAAAACCGCGGCTGAAATTAACCCAGCCGCTTGATTTGTTTCTTTATTATTCTATACTTATTCTGAACTTTCGCCAAGATAAATTCTAATTGTTGACCCTTCTTTTACTTTCACACCTGCTTCTGGAGATTGTTTTACTACCATAGTCCCATCCCCGCTTACATCTAGATTCACTTTGCCGATAAGTTGTGTTTGCAATTCCTTTGCAGTTAATCCTACTACATCCGGTAATTCAACCATAACAGGATCGTCCCATTTCGTTTTCTTTTCAATTTGTGTATCGCGTGGCTTCACACCCATTGTCCGCAGTGCATCCTCCATAATATTTCCTACGATAGGTGCAGCTACTACCCCACCAAATTGAACAGTTCCTTTCGGGTTATCGACCGCTACATAAACGACAATTTCAGGATGATCCGCTGGTGCAAAGCCGATGAATGAAACGATATAGTTATTCTCTAAATAACGTCCATTCTCCGCTTTTTGCGCAGTACCGGTCTTTCCACCAACACGATATGAATCTACATATGCCCCAGTACCACTTCCCTTTGCTACAACAGCCTCCAGTGCCCCACGGATTTTTGCCGAAGTTTCTTCAGAAATAACCTTCCTTTTCGCTTGGGGCGATTTTCGCATGATTGTCTCACCTGTTTGTGAATCAACCATTTCTTTAGCGATGTAAGGGGTATATAATGTACCGCCATTTACCGCTGCGGCTACAGCCGCTACCTGTTGAATTGGAGTGACTGATACACCTTGTCCAAACGCGGTAGTGGCCTGTTCAAGAGGACCTACCCTATCGATATCGAACAGGATTCCTGTCCCTTCACCTTGAAGGTCAATCCCTGTCTTTTGCCCAAAACCGAAATCACTAATATATTGAAAAAGTTTGTCTTTCCCAAGCCGCATTCCTAGCTCCACAAAACCAGGGTTACATGAATTCTGAACGACTTCCATGTACGTTTGCGATCCGTGTCCGCCTCTTTTCCAACAATGAAGCTTTGTTCCCGCCACTTCGATGTATCCTGGATCATAGAACGTATCCTTCTCAAGGTCAACCTTCCCTTCCTCCAATGCTGCGGCAAGAGTAATAATCTTGAAAGTTGAACCCGGCTCATAAGAACTCCACACAGGAAGATTTCGGTTATAAACTTCACTTTTCACATTTTGAAAGTTGGCAGGATCAAATGTCGGTCTGCTTGACATCGCTAGAATTTCCCCGTTGTTTGGGTTCATTGCAATGGCAATGATACCATCTGGATTATAAGTCGCTTCAGCAAGATCTAGCTCCCTTTCAATAATCGTTTGAATCCTGTTGTCTATTGTCAATTTCAGATCATCACCATTTACGGGCGCACTAAAGTCATCCGCCATATTTTCTAATTTTTTCCCCTTTGCATCGGTGTATAATTTCACATACCCTTTTTCACCGCTTAATTCTTTATCATAGGAAAGCTCAATTCCCATTAATCCTTGATTATCAGCTCCGGTGAATCCGAGCACATGGGATAAGTATTCACCAAATGGATAATATCGCTTCGAATCTTCGGCAATGTATACCCCTTTTAGACCTAGAGCTTTCACTTTTTTTGCTTTTTCATGAGAGATTTTTCTTCCTTCGGGAATTCTTTCGCTCGAAGTATGTTTTGTAATTAGTTTATATGCTTTTTCTTTGTCCATGTCCAACACGGAAGCAAGTTGTTCTGCTGTCTCAGCAGGATTGACAACCTGCCTTGGAATGACATATACCGTCGGAGCCGAGATATTCGTTGCCAATGGGACACCATTCCGATCGAGAATTTGCCCTCGCATGGGTTCAAAAGTAATATTTCTGCTCCAAGAATCTTCAGCAAGTCCCGTTAATTTCTCTCCAAGATAAAATTGAACAATTCCTAATCGAATAACAATGATCGTAAAGACCGTAAGCCCAATAAGCAAGAAGATTGCCAACCGTTTTCTTACCGTTACATTTGAAACACGCACAAAAAGGCACCTCCATTTTCATCCTGCTTGTACAAGTTATATGTTGTTCAAGAAATAACTAGAACAAAATGAAGGTGCTGGATTTAAGAATACTAGTTTTAATACAAAAACCGATTGGTGTTAAAACACCACCAATTATTATGAAGAATATACCATTAAGTACGCTACACTCACATAATCACAATGTTGGCGGTGCGGAGCCAGAATTTTTGTTCCTTTCTAAATAAAACCAGTATACCCGATAAATGGTTTAGCTATATTAGTAAGTTGCGCAGACCTGCCCCATGTCCTTCATACAAAAAAAGAAAGGATGAGGAAATCCTCATCCTTACCCTTTAATCAACCACTTCGTCTTCTTTATCTTTAGATTCCATTTCTTCTTTATCTTTAGATTCCATTTCTTCTTGAACAATATCTCCAGGCTTTTTCAAGTTTACGAGGAAATAATCTGCCTCTTTCATAACGGCGCCTACTTTAAAGTTCTGACTCTCGACATACCCGTTTCCTGCAGCATTTAATTTCAATTTCGCAATATTCGCCAGCTTCATGACGTCTCTTAAAGACCAACCAGTTAAATCTGGGGCAAGCATAGCTCCTTCCGTTCGGAGGATGATCTTTTCACCTTCTAGTAAAATAGTTCCAGCTTTTGGCGCCTGATTTATAACCGTAGTACCTTTTCCAATCGTAACGACTTCGTATCCCGATTTTTTAAGACTTTCCACTGCAGACTTCACAGGTCGATCCGTATAATCGCTAATTTTCTCTGAGGTTTGATTCGGAATATTAGCTGGTTCAATATTTAAATATTGCAGACTGCTTTTCATAACTGGGTTAAAGATTTCGGCTACTGGGTCTGACCCAACTTCACCGGCTTTCAGTTTTGGTTTTTTTATCGCGACATACACAACCAGTTCCGGATCATCAAGTGGTGCCATTCCTAAAAAAGAAAAAATATAGTTTCCTCCACCTCTCGATATACCATCACCTGTGCTAAATTGAGCAGTCCCTGTTTTTCCAGCTACTTCATAGCCATCAATTTTGTATTTTTTTCCTGTCCCATGTTCTGCAGTAAGGACAGTACCTAAATACTCACGAACCTTTTTCGCAGTTTCAGCTGATATCGGCTGACCTGCCATAGTTGGATTGGTTTTTTTTATGGTTTCGTTCGTATTTGGATCACTCAGCTTTTTAATCACATAAGGTGCCATCATTTTTCCATCATTAGCTATAGCAGACGCCGCTTGAATTTGCTGAATAGCAGTCATCGAAGACGCTTGTCCAACAGAAGTCATTGCTTTATCACGTTTATATTTGTACTGAATCGTACCAGTTTTTTCAAAAGGTAAATCAATTCCAGTAAGACGATCTAAACCAAACTTTGTAAGATAATCACGAAGTTTATCTTCTCCAAGGAGGTCCATCGCAATCGTAACAACTCCAACGTTAGAGGAACGTTGAATCCCTTCCAGAAATGACATCTTTTCCCCGCTAGGCATTCCGCTATGGTCATTAATAGGTTTCGTTCCTTTTATGTTATAACTTCCTGAAACAAAGGTGTCATTAGGGTTAAATACACCTTCCTCAACCGCTGCCGCTAAGGTAAATATCTTCATCGTTGAACCAGGTTCATAAGGCTCCTCGATCGCGAGGTTTCTCCACGTATCTGTCAGTCCTTCTCTCGTTTTCGGATGAAAGGTCGGCCTTTGACCCATCGCTAAAATTTCACCTGTTTTCGGGTTGGACACGATTCCAATGATTTGTTCTGGGTCATACTTTTCCTGTACTTTAGACATCGAATCCTCTAAAAAGGTCTGAATCTTTTTATCAATTGTTAAAGAAACATTTGTACCATTCACTGGAGCTATTACATTTTCTTTACTATTAGGCAATGAGAAGCCCCATCTATCACCATCAAACGTTAGCTTTCCATCTGTTTCCTTTAATTCTTTATTTAAGAATTTTTCAATCCCCATCTTACCAATCATTTCATTTGACTTTTCATCTTTTTCAATATAGCCAATTAAATGGGAAGCAAACACTCCATTTGGATAAAAACGTTTATTTTCTCGACTAAATGCAATTCCAGGGAGCTTCAATTTCTCAATTTTTGATTTAACCTCGTAGGAAATATCTTTGCCGGCATTTCCGAATTCCACTTGTTTCTTATCTTTTGAAAGTAGAGCGTATATACCTGCTTCATCCATATCAATTACTTTAGCTAATTCTTTGGCAGTTCGTTTCGGATCAACCACATAATTGGGTTTCATCTTTTCGTCCAATACGGCAAATAGAGTGTATGAAGCCGTATCTTCCGCAATGACTTCTCCATTTGTATCTAGAATGCTGCCTCTTTTCGCTTCAAGCACCCGTTGTTTTTCGTATTTTTTTTCCATTTTTGCTGCTAGAACTTCTCCACCAGCTTGTCCTGTAGCCTCAATATAGAAAAAACGGGCAAGTAACGCAAAAAAGAGCAGCCCGAATACTACGAATAAAAACGCTGCTCCAAGCTTCATATTTTTTTGCTTCATTTGCATTATTCCTGCACAACCTTTACATTATTTTCATTAAGCTTTAAACCAAGGTCGGCTGCTTTTTTCCAAATCCTTTCATATGTGCTTAATTCACTGACTTGTTCTTTTAAATCTACATTCAACCGAGTCTGCTCATCAATAGAATGATTTGTCATTTGAATTGATTTATTCGTTTTATAAATCGCTGCCTGATTGGAAATAACTTTGGTCCCTAGAAAAGCAATGGCAAGAGCAAGAGCACAGATTAATATCATTTCACCAAAGGAAATTTTCATTTTACGGACAATGACGGTTTGTACAGATCTTTGTTGCTCTTGAATCTGTTGTTCTTGAATTTTTTTCGCAACCGAGCTCATTTTGATTCCCCCTTATCTTTTTTCAGCGATCCTCAGCTTGGCTGAACGTGAGCGATTATTTTCTTCCAATTCTTCTTGCGATGGTAGAATAGGTTTTCTTGTGATTAATTTTAGAATGGGTTGAAATTCTTCAGGAATGACAGGTAGACCGTGCGGCATTTCCGGTAAATCACTGTTCTGTTTAAAAACAGATTTACAAATACGGTCCTCTAATGAATGAAATGTAATCACAGAAATTCTACCTTCTGGCTTAAGTAATGCTATCGCTTGTTCAAGAGAGTCTTCGAAAACACCCAGCTCATCATTTACAGCAATTCGTATCGCCTGGAATACACGTTTGGCCGGATGACCGCCTTTACGTCTTGCAGGAGCTGGTATTCCTTCTTTAATTAATTCAACAAGCTCACCGGTGGTTTCAATCGGCTTAATTTCACGAGCTGCCTCTATTTTCCGAGCAATTTGCTTGGAGAACTTCTCTTCACCATATCGAAAGAAAATTTTCGTTAACTCCTGGAATGTCCAAGTATTTACTACATCATAAGCGGATAATCTTGCACTTTGATCCATTCTCATATCTAGTGGTGCATCATGGTGGTAGCTAAATCCACGTTCAGGGGTATCAAGTTGCGGAGATGAAACACCCAAATCATATAAAATTCCGTCCACTTCATGAACATCTCTTAGTAAAAGTTCTTCTGCAATATGTTTGAAATTATTTTGAATTAATATCACTCTATCGCCATATTCTTTCAATTTTTCATGAGCATTCTTGATGGCTGTTTCATCTTGGTCAAAAGCGTAGAGTTTGCCTTTATCCGAAAGCTGAGATGCTAAATAGGCGCTATGGCCTGCTCCTCCAAGTGTACAATCGACATATATGCCATCTGGCTTAATCTGTAATCCATCCACAGTCTCTTTGAGTAGTACGGTAGTGTGTTGAAACATGTAATACATCCTTCCAATCGATTAGTGATGTAGATTCTTCGTTTAAATATCGAAGCCTATCATATTCTCGGCTATTTCAGCGAAAGAATCTTCTGATGTTGAAAAATAGTTTTCCCAAATGGTCTTGCTCCAAATCTCAATTCGATTGGAAACTCCGAGAATAACACATTCTTTTTCTAATTTTCCATATGAAGTAAGTGGTGTGGGAATATTAATTCTTCCTTGTTTATCCAGTTCACATTCAGTCGCACCAGAAAAGAAGAATCGAGTAAAAGCCCGGGCATCTTTCTTTGTCAATGGCAGGCCCTTCAGCTTATCCTCCAATTGACGCCATTCATCCATCGGGTAGCCAAACAAGCATTGATCAAGACCGCGAGTCAAAACAAATGATTCCCCGAGATGTTCTCTGAACTTAGACGGAATGATAATACGCCCTTTTGGATCAATGCTATGATGATATTCCCCCATGAACATGCCCACTACCCCCACTTTCTTTTAACAATGTACCACATTCCTCCACTTTTCACCACTTATTATATAAATTCTGTACTTAGTAAGTTATCCCTCCTTAAATATCCAGTTTTTTTATATAGTGAATTTTCTTTACAGCGTATTTTCCCTTCAAATGATCTGACTAACTTGACGATAATCCTAACAAAACGAATATGGCGTATAACATCACCATTTACCACGAAGGATCCATCCTATAGCACACTACATTCACCTAATCACAATGGTGGCGGTGCGGAGTCGGATTTGAAATACTTTCTTAATAATGTACGTATATCTGTTAAGCAGGTTGGCTATATTATTAAGTCGTGAAGCCCCGCCCCATGTCCTTCAAGCAAAAAAAATAGAAGACGGGCGCCAAAAAAATCGCCTGTCTTCTTATCATGATTCGTTAAAGAGGATGTTCAAAAAATCCGGCAAACTCGAGGAATGATAATCCCTTTCGTCTTAAAAGTATGTACAGTTAATACGTGCGGTCCTTTAGTTGCACTAGAAATAATAAAATTCGACTATCATTTTTTCCGGACTATTGAACAACCTCTTATAGATAAATAACTTTATGCTTGTTGTTAAATGTATATGGCTGCTGAACCAGTTCGTTTATAAAATCTGTACCATATTTATTTAAATAATAGAAAATATTCCACAATCTTTCCTGAGGAGCATCGAGTGGAAATAACGAATGTTCAATCCGCTGATATTTATTCAAGACCACTTCATGCTTCTTACGTGAACTTTCATTCATTTTCCCATAAATAAAATCAAGCTGTTTCTCGATAAATCTCCGGTTTTTCTGTAACAATGGGTCTAACCCTTTATCAAGGCTTATAGCTCTTTCAGTAAACAATTCATGATTCTCACTTAGCTTCGCTTTCATTTCATGGAATAATACCTCGATTGAATGATCCTTGACAGTATTAAGGAATTCGCTCTGTGCTGATTTAGTCCCAGTTGTTAGCACAGTTTCAAGACTCATCCCTACCTCTTTGAGATCTGTGGCAATCCCTCGCTCGATTATCGTTATATTTAGCCTCGGAATAATTGGGGGCATTTTCATAGAGAATAGTTCAAAAGCTTGCTTCAATTCTGCCCAATAGGCAATTTCCCCAGGCCCAGATATAAATGCAAGCACGGGAAATAGCATTTCTTGCATAATTGGCCGCGTTACTACATTATTACTTAATCGTTCAGGTGTTACTCTAGAACATTCACGAAGCTCTTGCTGAGTAAATAATACTTCCTTATTTTTTCCAGAAAAAACACCATTCACCACTTCTAGTAACATCCGATCCTTTTTCTTCGAATCATAGTAAAACAAGTTAGCCGCTTTTTCTTGAATGTCAATCATCCGCTTATATCCTTTTTGCTGCATAAAAGACTGCTGCGCGTGTACAGCCTTAGTAATTTCTTCCGCTTTATCAATGAACATTGCAAAAAACTCTGATTCCAATTTTCTTAATCCAGGGTCAGCAGCATCTATCATCAAAAGACCAAAGTCATGAAACCAGTTATCAATTAAACAGGCAAAAAAATCAACAAAGGTAGTAGAACGCTTAATGACTTCATTTGTATCAGCTAGTAATTTATTGGTGAAGTCTGTTTCCCCATATGTTTCGAAAATTTCACTTACCCAAGCTTGCGCTGTTTCTGTGTTCAGTTCAAGATCCGAAATCATCGATTTAAAAGGATGATAGAATGGGTACGTGTTTTTCTCCTGAATTCCATTCTTCAACGTATAAACATGATTCACTTCGGCTAAATCATGATCCTCACCAGCAATCCAAAAAACCGGAATCACCTTTTTACCCAACGCCTTTTCTTGTTCTTCCGCTAATTTAATAATGGAAATCACTTTATGTATCGTATAAAGGGGGCCTGACAGCAGACCTGCCTGCTGTCCTCCAATAACTACGACAGAATCTTCTTTTCGGAATGCCTCTATATTTTCTTTAACGGGAATCGACAAAGAATACTGTGCCATATATTTCTCTATAGAATCAGCCAATTCGTCACGAAAGAAATTTCGTGACATCACTTCTTGATATCGTTTATGATACTTCTCATTATCAGATAAACTGTAATGAAAAAAATCATCTACTTCTAATTGATCAGTAAGATAGTCTGAAGCAAATGCATTTAGTGATGGTAAAGCGAGATCTTTCAACTCCATTTATGTACTCCCTTTCTCTGCTTCTACAATTCTAAATTGAGTATATCATCACATCTACAGAATACAAAAAAAGTTGCCCACGACCTCTAGTCTACTTATAAGAGGATGTTCAAAAAGTCCGGTAAAAAAGAATTGCATCAAAGCTCGGCCTCTCCGGTCCTCACGTATTACCTCATACGTTCCGACCCTCTCGAGATGCGCTCCTCGAACTTCTCGGTTCTTTTTATCCCGCATTAACGGGCAGTCCCCCCACTGATTGAAGTTTCACTTTATCCTCCTTTTTGAACACGCACTATAAAAACTTTAGCGCTCCTTTATATTGTCATTTAAAAGGTTAACAGAACTCTAGTTGTTATTCCATAAAGTAACAAGACAAAATAAACACAAAAGAAAAAAGCAAAATTAAGCCTCCAAAAACCTCTTAATACTTTTTGAAATATGATTTCACCCTTTACCCGATAGTGAACAACTACTACCATGCATGCAATTGCAATCATCGCCAAGAGTAGAATCCAAATAATGTGGCGATCCCAGATAGCCACTATGAGATAGTGCACAGAAAACATAAACAAGAGGGTGCTGATATCCATTGCGACATGAACAGACCGCCGATGATTTCCGGTTACTTGCTTCATAGCAATGAAAAAAATGATATACGCAAGGATAGGCATTGTTATGAAAGTCGCCGCTACACTTGAGAAAATTGATATCATGTTACTCACTCTCCCTACTTTCCATCCCTTTAACTAAGGAATATATAAATGCGGTCATTTCATACGGTTTCTCCCTCTCTATTGCCGTCTCCATTATTTGACCTGTAATGGCGTCAATTTCCGTTCTCCTTCCTGATTCGATATCTTTTAACATGGAAGAACGATTTTTCGAAGTTGCCAGACAAACTTGTTCAATATGGCATAAAACATGTTCACTATTTTCAAGTTCAAATATATTCGAGAGCTCTTCAAAATACTTTTTAAACAAGGCATATAAATAGGGATTATCAATCAATTTACCATTTTCAACCTTTAATATGGCAGTCAAAGGATTAATCATTGCATTTACTAATAATTTTTTTTGGAGCATTTCTTGATAATCTTTTTCAGCTATAAAAGGAAACGTTCCTGCATTTCCGTGAATCAATGGAAAGTTATCCAGATGACCCGAATAGACTGCAATTCGGGTCACCCCTATTCCAGTGTGTTCAACCGTTGTACTGCCTTGCTTTAGTGCCCCATGTTCCACTACCCCGACATAAATTTCTTTTGAAGCTGCCTCTTTCATCATTTTTATATGTGAGTATCCATTTTGTAAAAAAACAAGCGGAATTACCATGTCCTGAATAATGGGGAAAACATCTTCAAAATGATATTGTTTAACAGCTATGAACAATAAGTTATGATCAGTAATGCCCATGGAAATTGGTACCGCCTTTACCCTATTAATCATAGTGAACCCATCTCTTTTAAGCGTTACCCCTAGCTCCATAAGTTCATCAGCCTGTTCTTTCGTTCTTGTATATAATGTAGTCTCATATGTATCACTTAAATAAGCAGCAAAAAGTAGGCCGATTGATCCGCCGCCGATTATCCCTATGTTCATAACTCCCTACCTTCCATTTTTTATGATGGGAAATAGGGCAGTGCATCATTAATTTAAACAGCATTACCGCTTAAATTGAAAAGTAAACTAGATTTTGTATAAAAAGTCTAATTTGCTGCTACGCTCCGCCACACCAACTTTTTCAAGGTTGATTTTCCCTATTTTTAACAAATCGTCTTCCTTCACACTAGTTCACTGCGTTTTAACACGCGATTATGTCATTATTCATTTATGTTACCAAACTTAACCACCACTTGGAATGAAATCTTCTTTATCTAGAAACTATTTTCGAAGATGATGTAACGGTCAATTTTTTACTTATTATACGACTATCTATCGCGATCTCCTTCTCACACCTAAAAAATGTACATAATTCCAATTATTTTTTATATTATGTTAATTAGGTATCTTTCTAGGGAATTGTTTCACTAAATATTATATAATACGTGTAAAACGGTTTCTTTTTCAGAATTCTATTGATAGCCCGGCTAAACTTGCTATTAACAGATTCCTAATACTCACACAAACTGCGATAAAAAAGGGGAGCTTTTTATGGACTATAAAGTGGAACGATTATTGGTAAATTATAAAACGCTGGAAGAATTTAAAAAATTCAAAGAGTATGGCATTCAAGAGCTATCGATGATGGATGACTTAGAAACAAATATTATCGAAAACGATAGTGAGTCTCCTTTTTACGGAATCTACTTTGGTGACAAGCTTGTTGCTAGGATGAGCCTTTACGAAAGAAAAGCAAAATTCGATCAATATTTCGAACCGAAACAAGATTTTTTAGAATTATGGAAGCTTGAAGTATTGCCGTATTATAGACAAAAACATTACGGATCGTCACTCGTTGAATTCGCGAAAAGCTTCGGAAAACCGATTAAAACAAATCCTAGGGTTAAATCAGAGAAATTCTGGGATAAAATGGACTTTCATTCAGTTTCATATGACATGGATCGAGATTTGGGGGAAAATCCATTATTATGGACACCTGAAACTACTATAATCCAATAAAAACATAATAAATAGCACAAACAGGTATCTAGTACCGCTTGTGCTATTTATTATGGTAAGAATTAAATTTCTCCAACGATTTTAATATAGAGTCAATCTTCACAAAAGTTTTCTCCTAAAGAGTAAACGTTCCCTCTTTCCTTCAGCTACTTTTCTACCCTTTCTAAGTTTCCGTTCTTATCCATTTGGAATTTCACCTTTTTTTCTTTTTTATCTTCTTCTAACACAATTAATTTTCTTGCTCGTTCCATAATCTGAAGCAACGCATTATAGTCATCTTCAACTGAGCTCAGTTTTTCAAACAGCTTTTTGTTATCATGTTTCAATTTCTCGTTTTCTCGCAGAAGTTTATCATACTCTTGTGTAATCAATTGTCTGTCACGGCTATCATTTAACGTTTGTTCCGCTACACGCGTAAGATACTGGACAACATCTTGCATAGTAATTGTTGAGTTAGTTAGTTGTAATTGTGGAATGTCAACAGAGGTTTCTGTCATAGTAGAGACAACTTCTTCTTTTTCTATTAACGGAAGCTTTTTGTTTTCTTTTCTTTGAATTTTTGCCAGTTCAATACCGGATTTATACTGTTTTCTTACATGTGAGTTCCAGCGAAAACCGCAAGCAGCAGCAGTTCGTGATAAATTCTTTCCCACCTCTTCAAAGGAATTGAGCTGGGTACTTCCTTCGCGAATGTGACGTAAAACCACCTCAGCCAGTAGAACATCTTCATCTTGAGTCCATGCATCCTGCCTTGCTATTGACATTGAAATCCCCCCAACTTATTTTTTATCCTCTATGCATAACTGTGTACTCTCATACTTTTTGGGTAAGAAGTCTGTTTCTTAAAAGACCAGTTTGCACTTGGCTTATTTCTGTACAAATTCTTTACTCAAAGATGATGGGGTGCGACTCGCAAGGGGTCTACCCCTATTGGTTACAAGTCAACCTCACTGTACTACATTCATATGCACTTGCTAGATAAGATAGAAGAAGGGAAAAAATATCATACCTGATTTTTCTATAAATTTTGCTACTGCTCTATGATGTTCTGTTGTCTTCTAATGTTTGGCATACAATTCCACAGAATCATTCTTTTAAGCAGTTTATTAGGACATCATCTAATTTACCCCGCATGAACGGGCAGTAAGACCCCACCTCAAGGCTTAGAAGTATCGAAGGTAGCTGGTGATTGAAGTTTCACTTTATCCATAACTTCATAGTTAATAGCATTTCTGTTTTTAGGTTGGTTAATGATAAGCTTTAAAAACCCAAGTTCATTGTACACTTCCAATAAAACACAGTTTTCATGTACACAAATCTCACTTTCATTGAATAAGATAGTATTCTTTATGATGGTCATCAATTCCTGCTTGTAATAACCTTTGTTCCTCATTCTTGTGAATAGTTAAACGGTTCAAACTGCTTTCATTAAAATAAAAAAAGCACAAAGATTATAATAATCTTTGTGCTTTTTTATTTTAAGAAATTATTTGCTTACAACTTCTTTTCCGTTGTAAGTTCCACATTCTTTACAGATACGGTGTGAAAGTTTCATTTCACCGCAGCTTGGGCATTCTGTCATACCAGGTACTACTAATTTGAAGTGTGTACGACGTTTTCTTTTTACAGTTTTAGACGTTCTTCTAGCAGGTACAGCCATTATTCCCACCTCCTTATAAAAAGTCAAGAAGCAATGAAGAATGAATGATTCCATTCTTCTCGTTTCCCCATTACGATTCTTTATTGTTGTCAAAATAGTTTGCAAGCTTTGCTAATCTAGGGTCTACTTTCTGCTTCTGTTCTTCCTCATTCAAAACAGACCAGTTTTCCCCAGATTGAGGAGCAGCGCCTTCAACATTGACATCCTCACAAAAAACCTGCATCGGAATTTCAAGCAATAAATTTTCTTTAATTACTGGTATAAGATCCACAACATCACCAATAACAGCAGTCGCTTCATCCATTGCATATTCAGCAAGTTCCGCTTTAAGTATAAAGGTTTCTGTTGTATCAATATCAATCGGATATTTCACATCTACCAGTGTTCGAGAACAAGGAAGAATTAATGTTCCAGATAAATGCAGATGAAAGGTAATGTCTGATGAGTGAATATCAACTCTTCCAGTTACCTTTATTGGCGATACATCGCGAATTTGTGAATCTCTTTCCTTAATATCGGAAATATCCACAAATTCATCTATCCGTAATTCTTTATCCCGAAATTTTTGAAGTTGGCCAATCGTCCATTTCAAATCAATCACCTCAAGGCAACAAAGGTAATTATAGCTGTCTATCTACCGTTTGTCAATATTTTTTCTTTACACCCAGAAAAGCGGAAGGCGCACGTTTATCGGCGATAAGCATAAGACGAGCAAGCTGCACGGTGGGTTTCTCCCCAACAGATTATTCAGCTAGCGACTCGATACGATGGCGTCTACAGCTAAGCAACCAAATGTATTAAACTTCGCTCATCATTCTAGTTTTCACAGGTTTCGCGAATCTCACTCCTACTATAATATCCATTTTTCACAGCAATGCAAACATTACTTTGCTAAACTGTGATTTTTCGTGATTTGGAGCCCTTACATTTTCATGATAAAGTAAGTGTAGAACTATATACGCTATTTTTAAGGAGGTAGTTAAGTGAAAGCAGTAGGTATCGTAGTTGAATATAATCCATTTCATAATGGACACGTATATCATGCACTCGAGAGCAAACAAGCGGCAAATGCCGACGTAACCATCGCTATCATGAGCGGTCCATTCCTCCAACGCGGTGAACCTGCCTTAGTGAATAAATGGGCCCGTGCAAAAATGGCTCTTGCCGGAGGAGTAGATCTTGTTTTTGAATTGCCTTATCCTTTTGCTACACAGCAGGCGGGAATTTTTGCCGAAGGTGCTATTAGTATTCTTGAAGCACTTGATTGTGATGCATTTTGTTTTGGGAGTGAAGATGGTCGTCTAGAACCTTTTATGCTTACCTATCAATTTTTAATGGAAAATAAAGATGATTTTGATGAAAAGGTTCGTCACCACCTAAAGGCCGGATGCAGTTATCCTAAGGCAGCATCGTTAGCGTTTAATGAGCTAGTAGGACATGAAGAAGTACTCGATTTAACACAGCCCAATAATATTCTCGGTCTAGAATACGTTAAAGCAGCCTTGTCAAAACAATTTAAAATCAAACCATTGACCATTCACCGAATTGCAGCGGGCTATCATGAAACTGAGCTTTCTAAAAGCCCAATTGCTAGTGCAACAAGTATACGTAAAGCGATAGCCGATAAAACAAACTTGAAGGACATCATTACATACGTACCTAAATCGACAAAAGAGGTATTACAGCAATATTTAACAGTCTACCATTCTTTTCACGATTGGGAAAAATTCTGGCCATTGCTAAAATATCAAATTCTTTCAGCATCAGTGGCAGAACTTGCCGATATCTATGAAATTGAAGAAGGAATCGAGTTTAGAATGAAGGAAATGGCAGCACTTGCTTCATCCTTTCATGAATTTATGACGCTACTAAAAACAAAACGCTATACATGGACAAGGATTCAAAGAATGTGTGTTCACCTATTAACCAGAACGAAAAAAGATGATATGCAAGCATTCCAAAAAGCACCATCCTATTTAAGGTTACTCGGGATGAATGCAAACGGACGGGAATATTTACGTGAAATCAAGAAAAATCTTCCCATTCCGCTTATATCCAAGCTGTCCGCATTTAATGATCCATCCATCCAACTTGATATACGTGCTTCTCAGGTATACGCTCTTGGCCTAAGCCAACCTTACCAACACTTATTAATGAAGCGTGAATATGAATCACCTGTTATTATCAGTTAATAGACTTACTCATATATCGTATGAAATTACAGGATCACACACCCATTAGCATAGACTAAAAAAAGATGGCTATTGGTCTTCCCCACATTCATTTCTGAAAGAGGCAGCCCAATGAGTCATCATTTGTTTTTATAAGGTAGGTTTTCTAAATAAGTTCGCGCATCATCAAATGTATCTACAGGTACAATCTTCATCTTTGTTTTAATATCCTTTGCAGCTACTAAGGCTTCACCGTAATTCGAATTTTGACTGCCTCGTTCGTTTGGTGCAAAGAAAATCTCCGCTCCACTTTTATCTGCAGCTACAATCTTTTGCTGAATCCCGCCAATTGGACCCACTGTTCCATCTTCAGACATTGTACCAGTTCCTGCAATTCGGTACCCTTTTGTAAGGTCACCTTTTGTCAGCTGATTATAAATTTCAAGTGAAAACATCAGTCCTGCGGAAGGTCCACCTATTTGCTCACTATCAATTTTAATAGCTGGATTTGTGACGGGACTCTTATCATCTTCAAGCGAAATCCCGATTCCGATTTTTTCCGGTTGTTCCTTAAATGCCTTCAGCCTCATCTTAGCCGTTTGCTCTTTATTATTGCGAATATAAACAATCTCAACCTCGTCGCCTTCTTTTTTTTCAGCAACGTATTCAATAAACTCCTGGGAAGATCGGAACTTCAAGTGATCTACTTTAATAATCTGATCACCAGGATTTAATGCTTCTGCAGCAGGCATCCCTTCCATTACACCTAGCACATAAACCCCATGATAATCAAAAGTTATCGATTTTCCTGCTTTTTTATATGCAACTTGAATCGCATGATTCTTTGATCCGTCCATCATATGCAGCTGCCTTAGGTTATATTCTTCATCGCTTTCATTCTCTATACGAATGTCCTTTTCAGCAAATAACTCCTGATAATCACTGAACTTCGCGATAGCATAAGAGTATATATTTGCTTTTCCCATTCTTATTGTAGTTAGCATAAAGCTACCTTCAGCCTTATCTCCACCCTCTACAGTAACAATCGGTTCAAGTTCCTGCGCCATGCCCGGTTTTGTTACATAGTAAGGCAAATAATAAAAGGTTGAACCGACAATCAGGACTAACGCTATAAGGAAAGAGCGTATATAAATTTTACGACTCATTATTGTGGGACTCCTTCCAAGTATGAATACATTGTTTAATTTTATCGATATTTAATCTAGCTTCTTCTTCTCCAATAGTAATTATTTCGTTTATATTTGTAAAAGATTTTGAATTATAATTTTCCACATGTGGCCGGATCATCACATCAGATGAAAGTTTTCTACTTTCAGTTAGCTCCATTTGTAAAATATCGAGACTTTGCATAATCACATCATAAATGGAGGTAATCTCTATTTCCTTTTTCACATTTGAAACATCAACAGCAATCACAAGATCTGCCCCCATGCTTCTTACGACCGATACCGGCACTCGATCAATGACACCGCCATCTACTAATAACCGATCACCAATTTTTTCAGGGACAAAGATTCCTGGAATAGAAATACTGGCTCTAACAGCATCTGCTATAGGGCCACTTTGAAAAACAACCTTTTCTCCCTTTTTGATATCAGTGGCAACAATAGCAAGCGGAATATCCAATTCCTCAATCCTTTTGTTATATGTAAATACTCGAATGAGCTCTTTCACCTTCTTCCCCGCGACAAACCCCATTTTAGGAACGGTAAAATCCAAATAATACTTTCTTTTGAACGCTTTAGATAACCGATATAACCGTTCTACATCCGATCCTGCCGCGTAAAAAGATCCAACTAACGCCCCCATACTGCTGCCTGCAATCATATCAATCGAAATGCCCGCCTCTTTTAAAACCTTTATAACTCCCAAATGAGCAAATCCTCGGGCCCCACCTGAACCAAGGGCCAGCCCGATTTTCGGTTCTCTCAAAGTTAACTTCCCCCTTTCTTTGAACAATCTAGTTATTTCAGACTTCTTATCAAAGTTATGGTCTTAATTGCGGGCTTATGTGCATATTGTGTATCTAGGTGGACAAGATTACTCTATCGCAATGAACAAATTTACATATTATACCTATTTTATCATTTCTCTAAATAAGTGCATAGCACATTCCCTTTTAAGGAGGCTTGGATTTTGTTTAAAACAAAAATCAAAACAATCGTATTAGCTGCCTCAGCAATTACTATGGCTATAGGTTTAATATCCTTTCCTGAAGATGCTTTTGAAGCGTCTATTAGAGGATTGAATATGTGGTGGGAAATCGTTTTTCCATCCTTGCTGCCATTTTTCATTATCTCGGAATTACTAATTGGGTTTGGGGTGGTTAAATTTATCGGTGTTATTCTCGAACCAGTAATGCGGCCTCTATTTAAAGTTCCAGGGGTTGGGGGATTCGTTTTGGCAATGGGTATGGCATCCGGATTTCCATCTGGTGCCAAATATACGGCAAGAATGCGTCAAGAAAAGCAGCTCTCGAGAATTGAAGCGGAGCGGCTTGTGTCGTTTACTAATTATTCAAGTCCGTTGTTTATGTTTGGGGCCGTATCAGTCGGTTTTTTTCATAATTCTAGTCTTGGCATTATGCTCGCGATTTCTCATTATTTAGGTAATATTTGCGTTGGGCTTATGATGAGATTTTACGGAAAAGATGAAGAGAAGTCGAACTCTTATCATAAAAAGACATCTTCCATTAAGACTGCACTCCAGCAAATGCATCGGACCCGTATGAACGAAAAACGACCACTTGGTAAATTACTCGGCGACGCAGTGCTTTCTTCCATCCACACTTTATTAATGATTGGTGGATTTATTATCTTATTCTCTGTAATCAATAAATTACTATTTCACATGAATATTACTACCTTCTTTGCACAAGGAGTTATCGCCATATTACATACACTTCATCTTCCAGAAGAATTGAGTATGGCATTCATTTCTGGTCTTTCCGAGATAACCATTGGTTCTCAAATGACAAGTGGTGTCGAAGAAGCAACTCTCATGCAGAAGGCAATTATTACGAGTTTTATTCTTGGCTTTAGCGGGTTTAGCATCCAAGCTCAAGTAGCGAGTATCCTAGCTGACACTGACATTCGTTTTTCACCGTTTTTCTTCGCTCGAATTGTTCATGGCTTCTTGGCTGCTGCTTTTACCTTTATTCTTTGGAAACCCATCTACGAAAAAATCGGCTTAAATGGACAGCCTTCGAACTCCAATCCCGTTTTTATGATGAATGACAATGGTATTGGCATTCATTTTTATGAAAAAATGATGGATTATGGTCCCTTAATTACACTTGCATTTTTGACACTCTATCTCATCATCGGAATTAAGAGAAACTTTGTACATTGAATATGATCAGCGTCATCTTATACCTAAAAAAACTAACTATATTATGGAATTCCCCAGATAAAAAATAGATGAACAAAAGCATTCTATCTCTTGCACAAAGAGGTTCGACGCTTTTTGTTCATCCAATCTTTTATTGATCAGCAAATTTTTCACACAGTGCTTGTGCAACCACTTCTGGGACTAGTTCTGCAATATCTCCACCGTATTTGGCCACTTCTTTCACAATACTAGAACTTAAAAAAGAATATTGATTATTCGTCATAATGAAGAAAGTTTCAATTTGCTCATCTAAGACACGGTTCATGGAGGTAATCTGCATTTCATATTCAAAATCAGATACAGCTCTTAACCCCCTAATAATTGCACTTGCATGAACGCTTTTGGCATAATCTACTGTTAAACCCTGGAAGTAATCAACTTTAACATTTGGAATATGCTTCGTAACTTCACGAATTAATCCGAGACGCTCATCGACTGTAAACAGCGATGCTTTCGAGCTATTATTTAAAACCACTACATTTACCTCTTCAAACACTCTTGCAGCTCTTTGGATAATATCAAGATGTCCTAGTGTAATTGGATCGAAGCTACCTGGACAAATAGAGATTTTCCCCATTTACAATTCCTCCTGCTCACCACGGATATTTCTCCATCTAAATATTGAAACAGAAATGATTCCGTAGTTTTCATGTTTCCATTTAACTAAATCATTCACGTTTTCAGGAAGCACAACATCATCGCCATGCTCACAGACAATAATACCTGATTCTTCAAGAATCTTTGCATCATGAATCATTTCAAGCAATTTCACTAACTTTTGCTGCTTATAAGGAGGATCAAGCACTATCAGCGAAAAGGATAGACTACGTTTTATAATGGCCTTCAAGGCACGCTCAGCATCATTTTTATATACCTCTGAGCGATCTGTAAATCCACATGCTTCAAGGTTTGTTTTCACTGTTTGAAATGCTTGATAATCGCGATCTACCAAAATGGCCTTATCCATACCCCTACTTAACGCTTCAATCGCAAGTCCACCGCTTCCAGCAAACAAATCAAGTACCTGTCCGCCATCAAAATACGGTCCGATCATATTAAAAATAGATTCTTTTACTTTATCTGTTGTGGGACGCGTCCCTGTCCCTGATACAGCTTTTAACGGTCTTCCCTTACATGTTCCAGAAACAACCCTCATATCTTCCACCACATTTTTCAACTAATTTCATTTCTCATTTATCCTATCATATTCAAAAATGTAAGCCAACACTTTACATAAAGAGCTCCAAGTCTATTTCGCTCATATACCAAAATAAAGTGAATATTCAATCAATTAGAGGCCTCACTGCCCATTATTGCGAGATAAAGTAATACTTTTGTCTATACATATTATTAACAGTTAGAACGATATAACAAGTTAGGTGAAAAAAATTCTAATTCGTTTGAATAAGAAAGAGATATTTGGTGATAATAAGAGTAACAACATCACTTTCGTAGGTGTTGTTGCCAACCGCGGAGAAGTCTTACATTTCCCCATAAGACCTTCCTCCGGTTTCTCCTCTCCCTTTGCCTTCTTCCTTTTATGAAGGAAATAGAAGGACCCTGCAGAGCATACTCTGCAGGTTTTTTTTAGGTTTTGTTCATTCAAACGAAGACTAACATCAGATTTATAAAGTGAAACTTCCATCAGTGGAGATCTTACTACCCGTTAAGAGTGGGATAAAGCAAAAGAACTATCACGTTCTAAAAGCAGTACATATATTTCATATTTGTCATTTTTTTGCATCTGATCTATTATGACCCCTTCCTATTTTAAAAGGAATGTGATTTTAGTAAAATCCTCAAGCCTGTTTTCAAGAAAGAGTATATGTACTTAGAAGTTATATTGAAAGAAATCATCCTAGTTCTCGCACCCGCCCTTTTGCTCACGATTGTTTTTTGTTACTTTTACATACGCTTTTTAAAATGATAAAGTAAAGATGATGAAAAGACGAAGGAGCGATTGAATTGATACAACGATTTATCGAGCTTGGAAGTGGTTATTCAGATCTATATGAATTACTAGAAATTGGAAGATCAAACAAACATAGAATTGTCCATCTACTTGCACTACATACCGAATTGGATGATACACCCATCACCTCCCTTGTAATCGTTTTAAAACCTACACAACCTGGTGATTTCCAACCATTATATGTGTGCAGGGAAGGCGTTCCAAATCCAAATCATAAAGCGAATAAACGATACGAACTTTTTTTTAATCTTGCTACTGAATTAAATAAATCAATCATCGAATTACAGGTAAAAAACTCCAAACAATTCGCTGAAATCGGGCTATACTATCAGCATCTTATCGGGATTCTTCGCATGAACAGATACTTACCAGCTTTACAATGATAAAGGCTGATTATTCAATAAGGACAGCAAATGCACCAAACTTATTTGAAAAACAAATACTTCATTCAATAAAAAAAAGCTGCTCATTTTATTATGAGCTGGCTCTTTTTTAGATTCCCATTTTATAATCATATTCTTTCGCTTTGTCAGGCCTAGAGTTCTCAAATTCCATTTTCAAAAACGGCTTATAGGACACTTCCACTTTTTTCACAAATGAATAACTATTCAATTTTTGAGACAATGTCTCGATTTCGTCCATATTGGTGTATATGACCACGTATTTCATCTTTTTAGAGACAAAGTGAATATTGCCAAACTTCCGAAGCATTTTAGCTTGTTTCAATGTATGTAAATATACAATAAGAGCTTGTCTTGTTCCAAACATCTTTATAATTGCTCCTTTTTTATTGACAGAATTCCATCAATAGTAGTTTTATTAAAGAATAATTGAATAATGTGATTAATTTAATGTTTTAACAACGAATCAACCATTTATCCCCGATATGTTTCTCTAAATTACGAAAAATTCAAAATAAGTTTAGTTAAGTTTAGCATAGCGGTTCCTTTTTTTTCAACTATCTTTCTATAACGCCTTGGAGCTTGACGAAGTACGATTCGATATGATTGCCACAACTAATTTCATTTAGTTTTATATTTAATAAAAAAGGTCTGGACATCCAGACCTTTTTCTTTTATCCCGGTTTAACAGGCTGTAATACCTCCACTGATGGAAGTTTCACTTTATGCCGAGCATCCACAGCTACCACCCGTGCCACAACTGCCACCGCAGCTTGACCCTGATTCGAAAAACGGGCTTCCTGCAGGTACTTTTATAAAAGGAGACACAGCATGTCCTATCCTATGACTGATTTCATCCAATACAGCCTGTAATTCTGTTTCTGCTCTTTTGAAGGCAGCAATAGAAGGATGGATGTCCATCTCCCGCTTGACCTGACGAATTTCTAAGTTTACACGCTTATAGTCAGGATGGTACTTTCCAAAGCGTTGCACTTCTTCAAACAGGTCTTTTAAAGATGTAAACTTCCTTATCTTATCTTGAGCCCCTTGATCATGGCGCAAATTATATAAAAGCTCAAAATACTCTTGACCAATTTTCGATTCAATAACCATTTCAGCCAAGGCTTCTGCTTTTTGTAAAATACTGACTCTTTCCATAGTAGCAAGCATTAGATTCGCTCACCTCCACTACTATTTTATCATGTATAGGATCTAGAAGCGACCTTCTTTTCTTAATTTTTTCAATATAATTCCATTGTTCAATTTCATTTCACTCAGATTGTTGAACTTATATGTACCTTAAATTGTTTAATAAGATCAACCTTCTTTCCGGTATTATGAATGACAAGCCTCATCTGATGAGGTCCAACTGGTATATCTTTTATAATAAAGGCAGCTGTATTTACTGCTTTTACTTTCTTGTCGTCCATATAAACATAAACAGTCGTCTGGTGCTTTTGATTATGATTTGAAAAAGAATAATCCTTTATATAGCATTCCACGAATACCGAATTTCCCTTAACGAAATAATTTACATTGAAAGGATCGCTGATTTCGTTCTTCGTTGCAGCCTTTGCTACATTTTCTGGCTCTGGAATCTTATTACTACAAGCAGTCAACAAACTCCCAATGAGTAAAATAACTACAAAATATCGCATGAAATAGCCCTCCCTTTGCTTTTAGCTTCTGCAACGGAGAGAGATTTATCCCCTTTTCTACATATAACTTATGTTGAAGGTGTTTTCATCGCTTGAAACATATTCATCATCATCGAAGCAAATTGAACTCCATCAGAAAACTTCGACACTCGGTCTGGAATCGACTTCTTAAAGAAAAAAACTGCATCTGTATCTAATTTTTCAAGCAATTGGGGATTCCTCATTAATTTACGATACCAATGTGGCTGCATCCTTAACAATTTCAATAAATCTTCATTTTCTTTAATTACCTCATAAACGTCTTGACGCATCAAGATCTCCCCCTTTTTATCAGTCTTTTTTAAACTCAAATGGATTTTTGCGTGTTTCTATTTTTTTCGGCTCTACTTTTACAGACTGATCTCCTTGAAAGGAAGTGAGAATGCCTTGGATGGCTCCCAAAGCTTGGTTGGCATTTGAAATATATTGTTGAACTTGTGCAATATCCATGTTTTTAAATGTATTTACAAGTGTACTAACTATATCCCCTGTATCCGTTTCTTTTGTTTCCTCTACTGGTTGATCTTTTTTCTCTTCCATATATGTGATCCATTTCTCATGAGAGTCACCTAATAAATACCACTCTTCAAACAGCTGCTGCCAAGAATATTTTCCCGCCTTAACTTGATCGGTCAATCCAGGATGTGTTCGTACGAATTCCTTAAATTTATCAACGGATGGGCGTTTTCTCTTAACCATTCTTCCTCACCTCACAATAAAGCATTAGCCTATTTTCAAATTATGCTGAACGAAAAAATATGTGCTACTTAAACAAAACAATCTAGAGTTCATATAATATGAAGAACGCCATACAATAACGTGAAACTTCAATCAGTGAGGGATTTACTGCCCGTTAATGCGAGATAAAATCTTAGAGTATCCAAAAAAAAAAACGAGAAATAAAGTTATTCAAATAACTTTATTTCTCGCCTAACCGTTATTTCCCGATAAAATTTTGCGTGTAATACTTTTGATAAACTCCGACTCCTAAATGAGTAAATTCTTTATTTAGCATGGTATCTCGGTGACCTTTACTATTCAACCATCCTTCCATGGCTTCAATAGCATCTACATATTTGGCTGCTATATTCTCACCCGCGATTGTATACATGACCTCACCTGTCTTCAATCGCTCTGCAAGCTCCCCTTCAGTTGGTGACGTATGCGAAAAATACTCAGCATGATACATATCAGAACTATGAAGAAAAGCTACCTCTGAAGTAGGTTCATCCCAGCTTAACGGATCCAAATCAAAACGACCTCGTATAATATTAGTGAAATCGAATATTTGCTGTTTACTTCCATTCTCTACCTTTAACCAGTCTTCCTCAGAAAATTCAGGTTCGCCCACTAATTCACCACTGTATGTTACCTCATATGGTCTTTGCTTAATCAATGTTTCAGCATTTAAATATCGAACACTGGACACGGTCCCTGTAAATTTATCTAGATAGAGCTGGATGTAAATATCACCTATCTTAATTAACGGTCTTATATTCATATCTTCTTCTGATAACTCAAAACGATAGGAACCTAAATCCGTATCTATATCAACAGATGTCTCAAAAAACAAACTTGAATATATTTCGTCGATCGGTTGTCCAATAGAAAACGGTGAAACATCTGTTGAATCACCTATTCCATAGGCAGATACTACTTTCCCTTTCTCCATTGCCAGCTGAAAATAAGTATCTTGCTTTTTATTATAAATCCACCAGTCATACCCATATGCTGATAAATCTACTCTATCTGGTTCACCAAAAGACTTTAAGACTTCATCTTGACCCTTCCCTATTGTCAACGCCAATCCGCTTTTAGGCTTGATTAATCCATTTTCAAGTGTAGGGGCTTTACTTCTCTCAAGATTCGTCATCCCCCCTGAATTGGCCTCCTTTGATCCATCAAGAACTGCATCCTGCTTGACATTCCAATCAAAATTAAAATAAATTCCTAAAATAAAAAATACAATAACGAAAAAAATAATTCTAGCGAACGTCTTCAGAAGACACTCCCCTCTCTTTTTCTTTTTAAAAAAGTAAAAGCGTCCTGAACTATGAAAGAATCACCAAGTTCCTTAATTCCTATTAGAACGCCTTCTGAGCTTAAGAAATTCCGTATTTTATGTTCCTTTTCTGATGGTCATTTGACAAAGTCTATTTTAAAAAGCCGCACCCGCAGGCATTCTCGCATGATCCCACATACCGTAAATGGATTTTATAACCCATATAACAAGTCAAAATAATTAGTACTCGTTTATTAATTCCTAAATTTCGAGAACAAATCATATGATACTAATTTACCCCTTCATGCCTAATCCTAATTATATCATGATTATTACACTTATTATAGAAAATGGGCCGCTGATATCTTTAGAATAAATGTTAAAAATCCGTTAATATTTATGGAATTTCTGTGAATGATACCAATAAACGGAAAGATAGCGATTGCAACTTGTATAAATTCATACTATTATAAAATATGAGGGAATTTGGTCTATACAAACCTTTAAGGATTATAACATGTACCATTGATTTATTTTATTTACTACATATTTAATTGTATGAATAGGGGGTTTTTTCGTGAGATTCGAACAATATGGATTTGAAAACATGACTGGAGATTTAAATCGCCTTGATAGTCTAATGACTGACTATGGTTTAGTTAGAGCTGAACAATGGGATTACGAACGTGTCAGTTACGATCGTAAATTCGAAGTGAAGGATGGTGTTTTTTATCTTCGTGTACAAGGGTATGCGGTTGAAGGTGATGTAGGGGCTCATAAAGCAGTTATTAAGTTACTAGTTCCACTATTAGGCAAGCATTACTATCCTCACGGTCTAGAATATGGAGAAGATGAACAGTTCCCATCCACCCTAGTTAAACAATGTGAGAGCATATTAGCAGAGTTGAAAAAAGAACTGGATGAATTCAACGGATTATAAGAAATATCAAAAAGAAGAGGATGCCCCAAATGGGTCTTGGCCTCACACTTTACACACAGTTTATAGTGTTACAAACACTTAACTTAAACTGTATATTGTAATAGTGGAGCCTAAACCTTTGTTTTTGGGACATCCCCTTTTTTCTAGAATGTATTCAATCTTTTCAATTTAAGTGCCAAGAATAGCTTTAATAAGCGATGTAGTGTCTCCACCTGGGTAAAGAACATATAATAGAAAATACACTGCAAGCCCCGTTATTCCAGTTAAGAACCAAATAACACTTGTAAATGGCCCAATCTTGCGGTGAGTAGCAAATTTCTTTTTAAAAGCTAAAGTAAACATCATGATACCAAGTATTGCTCCTACAGTTGCTAGGGTAATATGAATGACCAGAAAAACGGTATAATAGATTTTAATATCATCTGGGCCACCAAAGGACGTATTCCCAAGAAAAACTGTTCTTGAAGCGTAAATGATAAAGAAAATGATAGCAAATACACCCGCAGCTAACATTGTATTCTGGTGAGCCTTAAAATTACGTTTCTTAATTAAATACCAACCAATTGCCACGGTGATTGAACTCAAGACAATAAAAAACGTACTAATCGTTGGAAGAATTGGTAAAGACATAATCTGCTTTAACGCCCTCTCTATTTATATTCATCGTATTCATTTTATAAGACATCATTCAAAAATTCAACAAGTTCGTATATTCTTAACAGAATGCTCACTTTTAAAGATCAAATGAATGCAACTTGCTTTATTTTTTCTTAAAGTTATGATTTCTAGCGTCAATCACAAGGGTATTTACGATACAAAAAAGCAAAGGGTCAGACCACGCAACAACTAAATACAGTACAAGATTAGTGTAAGAGACACTACAGACTGATTAGAGTGCGAGGTCAGACCCTTTTGAGAAATCCTCGATAAAATCTTCTAATTTATTTTTATTGTTAAGATTTTCATGCAAAGTTCTATTTAACTGGCTGTAAATGGGGCGGGATAGGGTCTATTTCATCATTTGATCCGTTTTCCTTACGGTACCATGCGAAGAAAATATAACCTAGTGTAACGCCAAGAACAATTTCTTGAATAATCTTCATAAGAACGCCACCAAGTTGTTGATCATCCATGATTGGAAGTCCATTAAACATTTCAGGACCACTTAAAGTTAAGCCAGACAGTGCAGAAGCTGGAACACATAATTCCATTGCCACTAACCAAGCAGACGCATCTGAATAAGTTGAAAACAACGGATCAGTTGCAAAAATAATTAGTGCACAAGCAGGCGTCATTAAGATTCCACTTCCAAATACATAGGCAATTTTCTTAACACCAGAAAGACTAGCTCGTTCAGGCAATTGATTGACTAGTGGAAACCACATAAATATGGCCGAAATAAACAGCAGTATCGTATACCCTGCATGTAACAACATATCAGTTTTCACAAAATCGAAAACTAAAGGAATATGGTAAAAAGAAAATAAAGCGTTAAAAGTAATTAATGCAAAAAGTGGTTTCGTAAAGACATTAAACATCCCTTTAATTAATGGTACGTGAAGGATATAACGCCAAAGCCATTCAGGGATTCCCATTATTAGCAAGGGCGGTACAACTAAATACAAAAAAGCCATTTGAGCCATATGTGCACTGAACATAATATGTCCCAGTAAATCCAAAGGAGATCCCTTAACAACGTACAATAACACAATTGCTGTAATGAAAAGTGCTTGCTGCTTTATTCCTACTGGTTCATTATTAATAAACTTACGGCGAAATTTAGATACGAGTAAAACATAACTGACAATGACCAGAATCAAAGAAACTAAGAAATATGGACTCCATAATGCACGAAAACCAAAAATATCGATAGACATATTTAACACCTCTATTTTACACTTATTACCCCTATTATACCTCTTTTTCTATAACAGAGACTAGTATTTCCCTTAAAATTGGTTACTTTTAACAATCCAGTCTTCGTATGAACCAAAACATTGTTATCCAATAATAGACAGGATAAGAAAGAGCCGGCCCTAAAGCACCGACTCAACTGTAACACTATAATCCAGATTGATTAGTTAGTATTTTTGAACCAGGCAGTTTAAAGCGCCAGCTCTTTCTCAAAAATTAAAGCCAAACGATTGTAAGAAAGACAAGGACAGTGATTAACCCTACTGTCAATCCAGAATAAATAAATAACGCAATCGTTTCATGTCCCTTATGCTTCATATGCATAAAATAATAAAGCTGAAAAATGACCTGAATTGCAGCAAGAAGAAGAATGACTGGAATTGTAAACCAACGTGAGATTGATTCCATTGCCACCATTGCAAAGGCGATAAGCGTAAAGAAAATCATCATTGAAAAAGTAATGACTTGATGCTTCATTTCTTCTGCATTTTGTTTGCGTCGATATTCTAAATTTAAATTCGGGTTCGCTGAATTAGATTGTTGATTTGTCATCAGTTATCCCACCATTCCCATTAAATAAACGACCGTAAAGATGAATACCCAAACTACGTCAATAAAGTGCCAGTATAAACTTGCAACAAAGAATTTAGGTGCATTATATAAGCTTAAACCACGTTTTGCATTTCGCAACATAAGTGATAAAAACCACATTAGACCAAACGTGACATGCGCGCCATGAAATCCTACAAGCGTATAGAAGGCTGAACCATATGCGCTACTAGTAAATGTATGACCTAAATGAACATAATGATTAAATTCATAAACTTCTAATGCTAGGAAACTAAAGCCAAGCACAACCGTAATAAGAAGCCAAGTTTGCATTTTCTGGAAACTGTTATTTTTCATGTGATACATTGCATAAACACTTGTTAATGAACTTGTTAATAAGATCATTGTCATTGCAAATGTTAGCGGGATTTCATATAAATCCTTAGCAAGCAGCATTCCTGAATCTGGCACCTTATCTTTTAACGCAAGATAGGTTGCAAAAAGCGAAGCGAAAAGAACAGTCTCTCCACCAAGGAACAACCAAAATCCTAAATATTTATTTTTTCCTTCTAGCGTTGCTGTTTCAGGAGCCGCAGGCCATGTAGCATCTGTAAATTTTTCTTCTACGTGCATTATGCCTTTACCTCCTTATCTTTATCGTCCATCAAGTCTTCTTTATGAATGTGGAACCCGTGATCGTCTTTTATCGAACGAATCAGCATTGAACCGAATGTAATCAATAAACCAATAATAATAACTGGTATTGTCCAAGGCTTATCATCCATGTTGTACAATGCCCCAAATGATGCAATGAACAAACCGAAAGTAATACATATAGGAATGATAGATCCATTTGGCATGTGAATGTCACCGAGCGGTTCTGCAGGTGTCATTTCCTTTTTACCTTCCATTTTTTCAATCCAATAAGCATCTAAGCCGCGAGCAAGTGGCAACTGCTTAAAGTTGTAGAACGGCGGTGGTGAAGGAATCGCCCACTCCAATGTACGTCCGTCTCCCCATGGATCGTTGCCAACTCTTACGTTTTTCACAGAAGTAATAATAATATTGATTAACAAAATTATTACTCCCACTGCCATAAACATTGCTCCTATTGTACTTACTAAGTTAGATATGTCCCAACCTTGCCCTGGAAGATACGTAAATACACGGCGCGGCATCCCCCATAAACCTAGGAAGTGTTGGATGAAGAAAGTTAAATGGAATCCAATTAAGAATAACCAGAAAGTAAACTTCCCTAATGTTTCATTTAACATCGTTCCAAATATTTTTGGCCAATAATACGTAATACCAGCTAGAATACCAAGGACAACTCCACCAACAATTACATAGTGGAAGTGAGCTACAACGAAGTAACTGTCATGATATTGATAATCTGCAGGTGCAGCAGCAAGCATAATCCCAGTTACTCCCCCCATCGTAAACGACGGGATAAATGATACAGCATATAGCATTGGAACCGTGAATCTGACACTTCCGCCCCACATGGTAAAAATCCAGTTAAAGATCTTGATTCCTGTTGGTACAGCAATCGCCATCGTAGCTACTGCAAAAATCGCATTCGCTATCGGACCCAAGCCAACCGTAAACATATGGTGAGCCCAAACCATGAATCCTAAGAAACCAATTAAAACAGTTGCAAATACCATAGATGAATATCCGAATAGTCTTTTCCTTGAAAATGTTGCTAAAATTTCAGAGAAAATACCAAACGCAGGTAAAATTAAGATATACACCTCAGGATGCCCGAAAATCCAGAATAAATGCTCCCAGATAATTGTATTACCGCCTGCAGCAGCATCAAAGAAATTCGCTCCAAACATTCTATCAAAAAGCATTAAAGTTAATCCAACCGTTAACGGAGGAAAAGCAAAAAGTATTAGTGCAGAAACAACAAAAGTTGTCCATGTAAACATAGGCATTCTCATATAGGTCATACCTGGAGTTCGCATATTAATGATCGTAACAAGAAAGTTAATTCCTGCAATAAGCGTACCAAATCCTGATATTTGAAGTCCTAATACATAGAAGTCTACTCCATGTCCTTGAGAATGGATGGATAATGATGCATATGATGTCCATCCCGCATCAGGTGCGCCGCCCAGGAACCATGAAAGGTTCAGCATAACACCACCGAAGAAAAACATCCAAAAACCTAAAGAGTTTAGAAATGGAAACGCGACATCACGCGCTCCAATTTGAAGCGGCATGACAGCATTCATTATTCCCAATAATATAGGCATCGCTGCCAAAAAAATCATGGTAGTACCATGCATCGTTATCATTTCATTAAAAACTCCGGCACTCATAAAGTTATTATCAGGTACTGCAAGCTGAATTCTAATGAACATCGCTTCCAAGCCACCGAGAATAAAGAATAGTCCGCCGGATATTAAATAAAGAATGGCGATTTTTTTATGGTCGACTGTTGTCATAAAATCCCATAACGTTGCGCCAAATCCTTGTTTCTTAGCGTACGTACTCACGATTTAACCTCCAATTCAATCAATATGTTTACTTATCTTCAACTTTAAGATTAAGTAAATATTCAGCAAGTGCATCAATCTGCTCATCTGTCAATTTGCCATACTTACCAGCCATTGTGTTACCTGGTTTGTAATCATCTGGAGCTTTAATCCAGTTTTTCAAATTTTCTTTATCATGAGGCAGAAAACCAGCAATACGTTCACGCTCTCCAAAGTTTGCAAGGTTAGGTCCCATCCCAGCGCCATTGCCACTTGTTGAAACAGCATGACATCCAATACAACTTTGATTGAAGATTTCTTGTCCTTGTTGTGCTAATTCGCCTTCAGCAACTTTTGGTTCTTTGGCAACAGTCTGCATACTCTTTACCCAAGAGTTAAAATCATCTTTAGATTTCGTTACGACTTTAAAATCCATTAAGGCATGGGAAGGTCCGCAAAGTTCTGCACATTTTCCGTAAAATAAATTTTGCGCTTCATTCGACTTCTTACTATCGAATACAAGATACATTTGGTTAACGCCGTCTACGTTCGTATCCATTTTACCGCCTGCTGCCGGTACCCAGAATGAATGCTTAACATCTGAAGCTTCAAGATTAAAGTAAACCTTTTCATCTGTAGGTACAACTAAATCCTGGCTTGTGAAAATCCCATAATCGGGATATTCAAATTCCCACCAGTATAGGTTTGCTCGGACGTTAATAACTACAGCATCCTTTGTTTTACCATCCTTATCCTTCACTTCCATAGCGGAAGTATCAGCCAACTCGAATGTGTAAGTTACGACTGGAATCGCCATAATAATTAAAAGCAAGATTGGGATAGTCGTCCAAATCACTTCCAGTTTGTGGCTTCCTTCAACTTGTTTCGGAATACTTTCGTCACCATCTTTACGACGGAAACGAACGATAGCGGTAACAAAAAGAATGACTACCACGATGATAACCACTACCATGATTAACGTACTTAATACCATCAAGTCAAACTGTTTTTGCGCTACTTCTCCAGCTGGTTTTAGCGCGGATAGATTTGCTTCTCCACAGCCTGCTAGAATTAGCGTCATTATCGCGAATAATGAAATCAGACGCCACTTTCTAAGCCTTTTTTTCATGCTTTAGAAACCCCTCTTTCGTAAAAAATTTCTCACAATTATTAAATGTGCAAGTTTTGAATTTCTTTCTATCTTAAATTTCTAATTAAAGAAAGAATTCCCTTTTGAAGGAATAAAAAAAAATAAAGTGAATCTTCAATCAGGCTTTTATGAGGCAGTTCTCCTCTCTTACGCTTCTTTGATTCCTCGAAGCCTTAAGGGATGGGGTCTTACTGCCCATTAATGTGGGATAAAAGTGATGCGTTATGATAACAATTCTATTTACTCTTAAACAATTGTCTATGTATTATCAGAATGCCTCATAAGGGTACTGCCCTTTTGAGACATTCTTAGAATTTTTTTAGTTAACTACTTAAATAAGTGTAAGTATGACCATTGCTACAAACAAAATAGTCATGTAATTTAATGAATAGACAAACATTAGCTTGGCCCATTTTAAGTCGTCTTTCATTTTATATCCATAAATTCCAAGGATAAACCATCCAACACTTAAGATTGTTGCTAATACTACATATGTTGTCCCAAGAGCTGTCATGAAAAACGGAACAGGAATCAACCATGCTACCCAAAGGACCATAGATCTTTTGGTAGCTTTAAATCCTTTAACAACTGGAAGCATCGGGACACCAGCAGCGCGGTATTCTTCCACTCTTTTCATTGCGAGTGCATAGAAATGTGGAGGTTGCCATAAAAACATAATTAAAAATAACATCCAGGGAATGATTCCTAATCCAGGATCAACTGCTGCCCACCCAATTAATGGTGGCATTGCCCCGGAAATACTGCCAACTACTGTATTTGATACATACCTTCTTTTGGTAATCATTGTATACAGAACAACATAAGCAAAAACGCCAATACTACCCAAGATTGCAGTTGTCATATTAGTCATTGCTAGCATAGCGATCCCAAGGCCAATCAATACAAAGCTAAGAATCAGAACTTTTGAAGCACTTGCCTTGCCGGTAACAGTAGGACGATTTTTCGTTCTTTCCATCAAATGATCAATATCCCGATCATAATAATTATTAAAACTGCATGAGCCAGCCATTATTAAAGCTGAGCCAGCCAAAGCAAAGAACACTTTATCCAAATTCGTTAAAAATGGCATGCCAGTAAAATGCAGTGCAAGCCATATACCAGTAAAGGTTGTTATCAAATTAGAATTTACGATTCCTATTTTTATTAAAGCAAGGAAATCCTTCCATGGTGTTGTTTCATTGTCAGAAATAGATATAGAGTTAGTTTTCATATCAGCTTCTGTCAATACTCTCGAATCAGACATTATTCATTCCTCCTTAGAGTATTTCGACAAATACGTTAATGTATTTAGGTTCCTTACCATTATTCCATACTTTTCATTATTTGTAACTATGGAAGCGTCAAATTATTAAAAGCAATGTTACCCAAAGCTTCGACAACTTTCCTAATATAGAGACTGGCACCCAAAATACTATAAAAGCAAAATGAAGTAAATACCTTTTTCTGATATTAAAACACACTTTCCAATTCTTTTGTGTATGTTTTTCCTTTTCTTTATGACGGAATTGTGACTCTATCAGGAAAGATCTTCACTTCCACCTTGCCTAAGGACTAAACAATTAGAAATCATTTTTATACATACTCTTTATTTCTACCAGACTCTTTGAAAACTTTCAACCTTCTTTATGAAAAATCTAAATAATTAGACTATAATTTTTCTCCACTGATTAAGTTAGATTAGTTCTAAAGGTATAACGATGTATAACTCTTATTGTAATATCCTTTTCACGTGGCTATCGTGGCTATTATCAAGTAAGTGTTTTTCTATAACTAAAAGTGCGTGTTCAAAAAGTCCCCAAATAACTGATTACACATATAATTACAATAATTGTCGAAATATTGACATCATAGTTGATATAAATATGCTAAGATACATACATAGTCAAAATTGTAATTACTCAAAAGCATTTAAAGAAGGTGGAGTACATGCAAAAGCGTTTAAAATGGTTTGCTGTTTTAACAACGTTAGGGATGTTGCTTATTTTATTAGGAGGTGCCCTCGTAACTAAAACGGATTCTGGTATGGGTTGTGGGCGTTCTTGGCCATTATGTGAAGGCCAGCTCATTCCAAAAGTAATTACACCAGAACTATTAATTGAATTCGCACACAGAATAGTATCCGGTGTTGTGGGTCTCATGGTTCTCATTCTTTCTGTTTGGAGCTGGAGAAAGATTGGTGATATCCGGGAAACTAAATTTCTTTCTGCTCTCTCTTTTTGCTTTCTTCTTCTTCAAGGATTAATCGGAGCAGCTGCAGTTAAATGGGGACAATCCGATTTTGTACTCGCTGCTCATTTTGGGATTTCATTAATTTCTTTTGCTGCTGTTTTCTTGCTAACATTACTGATCTTTGAAGTGGACAAGAAGTTTGAAGCAGATAAATTGATCGTTGACAAACGAATGAAATTTCATATCTTCGGTTTAATCTCTTATTGTTTTTTTGTAGTCTATACTGGCGCATTAGTAAGGCATACAGAATCCAGTCTTGTATGTAAAGACTGGCCGCTTTGTGTCAATGATGAGTTTATACTACCTTCTAACATGTATGAATGGGTACAAATGGGTCATAGGGCAGCTGCTGGGCTCATTTTCATTTGGGTCCTTTATATAACGGTTCTAGCATTTAGGCGGTATCGACAGCAGAAAGTACTCTATTGGGGTTGGCTTTATGCGTTAATCCTTGTTTTTCTTCAAGTAGTCGCTGGGGCTTTTATTATCTATTCAAGACTGAATCTGATAATCGCACTCTCTCATGCCTTATTTATCGCCTGTTTCTTTGGCGTTCTCAGCTATTTACTACTTTTAACCTCTAGAAGCAAAAAGAATGAATTGGCATTAATACAAACAACGCATATGAAAAATAAAGATGAAGACATATCAAATTCTTCAGTCACGATTCATTAATACAAACGAAAAATAGAAGGCTGACCTAGGTCAGCCTTCTATTTTTCGTTATTTAGTTATTTCTATTAATAAATCTCCTGTACTAATTGCATCGCCATTTTTAACATGGATATCTGTAATAACTCCAGAGAATGGAGCTTGTACAGTCGTTTCCATTTTCATTGCTTCATTTATAATAAGGTGATCCCCTTGCTTAACTTGATCTCCTTTTTCAACAACTACTTTTAGTACTGTACCTGGCATTGTAGCTCCAATATGTGATTGATTTTTCGAGTCTGCTTTAGGCTTGGCTTGAACAGATGACTTTATGCCCTCATCTTTTATGATTACTTCACGGGATTGACCGTTTAATTCAAAATAAATCACTCTTGTACCATCAGCTTGCGGCTCGGAGATCGAAACAAGTCTAACAATTAAAGTCTTACCTACTTCGATTTCCACTTCTATTTCTTCACCAAGCCCCATACCATAAAGGAATGTTGGCGTATCTAGGTGCGATAAATCACCAAACTGTTCGCATGTTTTTACATAATCCAAAAATACTTTAGGATAAAGCGCATAGGCTAATACATCAAAACTTGTAACCGGTCTACCAAGTTCTTTAAATAAGTCATCTCGTAATGCAGTAAAATTAACCGGCTCTAATAATTCACCAGGTCTTACGGTAATTGGAGCTTTACCTTTTAGAATCACTTCTTGTAATTCTTTAGGGAATCCCCCTTCTGGCTGACCTAAATACCCTTCAAAAAGTTCAATCACTGAATTTGGGAAATCCATTGTCTTTCCTTTTGTCATGACATCTTCTTCAGATAGATCGTTTTGGACCATGAATAGAGCCATATCACCAACAACTTTGGAAGAAGGCGTAACTTTAACAATGTCCCCAAACATTATATTTACACGGCGATACATTTCTTTCACTTCATTCCATCGATCGCCTAACCCTACTGCCTTTGCCTGTTGCTGAAGATTGCTGTATTGTCCGCCAGGCATTTCGTGTTGATAAATTTCTGTATGTGGTGAAACCATGCCACTTTCGAAATCATGGTAATACGCTCTTACACCTTCCCAATAGGTAGACAATTTCTCAAGAGAATTAATTTCAAGCTTCGGTTGACGTTTCGTTCCTTCAAGGGCGTAATAAAGCGTTTGAGCACTTGGTTGAGAAGTGAGCCCAGCCATTGAACCAAGTGCTGTATCAACAATATCAACACCTGCATCTATCGCCCTTGCATACATATACGTACCATTTCCACTTGTGTCGTGAGTGTGTAAATGAATCGGTATATCTACAGTATCTTTAAGTTCCGAAATCAATCGATAAGCAGCCTCTGGTTTTAAGAGACCTGCCATATCCTTGATTCCAAGAATATGTGCTCCCTGGTTCTCCAATTCCTTCGCTAAATTTTTATAATAGTCAATTGAATATTTCACTCGTGTTGGGTCGTTTATATCTCCTGTATAACAAATAGCTGCTTCTGCTATTTTCCCGGATTGTCGAACAGCGTCAATAGCAACTTCCATTCCTTTAACCCAGTTTAAACTATCAAAAATCCGATATACGTCGATCCCTGCTTGTGAAGATTTTTGGACGAATTCCTCAATTACATTATCCGGATAGTTCTTATAGCCAACAGCATTAGATGCGCGTAAAAGCATTTGGAAAAGGACATTTGGTGCTTTCTTTCTTAACCCAAGAAGCCTGTCCCATGGATCTTCTTTCAAGAAATTATAAGCTACATCAAACGTAGCTCCTCCCCACATTTCAAGAGAGAACAGATTCGGCACCAGTTTTGCCGTTGGTTCAGCAATTTGCAATAAATCTGTTGTTCTAATCCTTGTTGCTAAAAGAGATTGGTGAGCATCACGAAACGTCGTATCTGTGATCAGGACATCATTTTGTTCTTTAATCCATTTCACGAGACCATCAGCACCATTTGCGTCAAGTATCTGCTTTGTTCCTGGCTGTGTCGGAACATCTGCTGAGATTATTGGAATGATTGGTTTTTCAAACACTGGTTTCTTCTTCTTTTCCACTCCAGGAAAGCCGTTTACTGTTACATTCCCAATATAGGAAAGCATCTTCGTACCACGGTCTTTACGCACAGGGAAGGAAAACAGTTCAGGTGTTGTATCAATAAACGAAGTGTCATATTCACCAGTTATAAATTTCTCATGTTTTACTACATTTTCAAGGAACGGAATGTTTGTCTTAATTCCACGAATCCTGAATTCTTTTAAATTACGCACCATTTTCGCTGCAGCTTTTTCAAAGGTAAGTGCATGAGTCGAAACTTTAACTAATAAGGAATCATAATAAGGTGTTATAACTGCACCTTGGAATGCGTTCCCTGCATCCAAACGTACTCCAAAGCCACCGCCAGAACGATAAACTGCCAATTTCCCAGTATCCGGCATAAAATCATTTAATGGATCTTCAGTTGTTACCCTTGACTGGATAGCAAAACCATTCGTTGTAATTTCAGCTTGATGAGGGATACCAATTTCCTTTTCGTATAATTTATGACCTTCAGCAATTAATATCTGTGACTGAACAATATCTATTCCAGTAATCATTTCAGTAAGAGTATGCTCAACTTGTATACGTGGGTTTACTTCTATAAAGTAAAATTCATGATTTGCAACAAGGAATTCAACCGTCCCCGCATTCACATAGTTAACATTTTCCATTAATCGTACAGCAGCTTCACAAATTCTCATTCTTAGATCTTCTGTTAAAGAAACGGATGGAGCTACTTCCACTACCTTTTGGTGACGTCTTTGAACGGAACAGTCACGCTCATATAAATGAACAATTTCCCCATGTTTGTCTCCAAGGATCTGTACTTCAATATGTTTTGGATTTTGAATAAAGCGTTCAACGTATACTTCATCATTACCGAAAGCCGCTTTCGCTTCAGATTTTGCTCTTGTATACGCCTCCTGAACTTCTTCTAGGTTGTTAACAATACGCATGCCTCGTCCACCACCGCCAAGCGATGCTTTAATAATAATTGGAAAACCATGCGTTTGACCAAATGCCTCTACATCTTTCACAGAAGTTGCAGGACCATCACTTCCTGGAATAACAGGAATATTCGCTAGTTCAGCTTGAGTTCTTGCTTTTACTTTATCACCGAACATATCTAAATGTTTTGTCTCAGGACCAATAAAAATAATTCCTTCTTCCTCACAACGACGAGCAAAATCAATATTTTCTGCTAAAAATCCATATCCAGGATGAATCGCATCAACATTTTTTTTCTTGGCAATTTCAATGATCCCTTCAATATCTAAATAAGCATCAATTGGTTTTTTTCCTTCCCCAACTAAATATGCTTCGTCCGCTTTAAAACGATGGTAAGAATTTTGATCTTCTTTTGAGTATACAGCTACAGTTCTGATATTTAATTCTGTACAAGCTCGAAAAATCCTAATTGCGATTTCTCCCCGATTTGCTGCCAAAACTTTTTTTATACGTTTTACCATTAACTCACACCTACTTTTATGTATTTTTCATTTGTATATTGTAAAAAGAGCAAGATTCAAATCAAGATCTTATTCACACATAGTTATTGCACATTTAAACAATTTTTATTATGAGGCATAGTTTGAACATTACGACATTTTTATTCATAATTTTGGTCCAAAAAACCGTTTTAGTCAATGGTTTTTTAAAATTCAAAATAGTTTTGATTATAGAATTTATTATTGCATAGTATAATACAATTATAATAAAAAAGTATATAACAATAATAGGAATCTAATATAATATAATTGAATTATATAAAAAAACTCAAACAACTATGATGATTCGTTTGAGTTAATTTCTTACTATATTATTTTCGTAAAGAAGCCTCATGTAAAGCAGATAGTTCCCTCTCAAGCGATTCTAAGAGTGACTTTCCTTCCGTCTCATCGACTAAACCTAAACGAACAGCGAAATCTATTTCACGAGATAGGCCGTACATTTGAGTATCTAGAACCTCTTCATATAGAGGACATTGAGGCATAGTTAAATTATCCATTTGTACTTTTATCAATTTAAGAATCTTGTCAGCATCTGCTTTTAATAAAGCATAAGCTTTTTCTTGATGATTGACAAGCATTTCAGATGCCATACGAAATCCCCCCGCCAATGAAGCGTACATTCTTATCTATAAATTTTACCCTTAGTTGTCTAAAAAAGCAAGGATAATTAGATAAGCCGTCACCCAGCTCTTATCTACAATAATCTATCTATTCAAACATATAATAGTAAGCCAATTTAACTCTTAGAAAAACGTTAACGTCTTATTGTATAAGGACAAACTGATCGCTCCTGAATTTTTGGCTTCGTCGGCGTGGACCATGTCCTTTGGTAGCGCCTTTATAGTATTATACACCCTGTATGCTTCAGAAAGCTTAGACGCGAACAAGAACCGAACCATTTGGGAGAACGACTTTGAAACCACCTGGACAAATGAAAAGGTTTTCTGTGACTTTTTTAGCAAGTTTCTTTATACTTATTCTTGTATAATTATTGTTAGAGTCTTTTTGACCATACATACAGAGAGGAATGTTTATAGATGGAGCCCATCGTATTTATTCAAGGGAAAGTGAAATTTCCAATAACATTAGATCCTGGGGTTTGGATCTTTGACGACCGTAAAGTTGAAATTGAAACCTATTTTCAGGCTGAGAAGAAAGTGGAAAATGAATTAGAGGAATATACGATTGCAGCATCCAAGCATTGGGAAAAAGAAATCCGCGAGGGAGCAACAATGCCCCCAACATTAAAGACAGAAAGAAAGTTTGAGAAACAACGTCTATTAGAAGGTACGTTTGTCATTCCTTTCAAGCCTTTTCTGGATAATGCTGAACCCGATTCTAATGCCTCTGAAGTTGTTGTCAAAACAGCGAATACGGAACAAGTGTTTACTAAAGAAGCTGCCGAAGCATTTGTTCTAGGCTTTTCTATTGATGGTAAGCCTATAAAAGAAAATGGCCCAATGTACATTTATTTTGGAGATGGATCCAATATTAATCAACCAATTAAAGATGTACAGGCATTTATTATGCGATAATGTAAAGTTAGATCCATGACAAAGTGTCTGAGTGTTTTACCGACTCTTCGTCAAGGAGCAACGTTTTTTCTTTAGGCTGTTCTCGCATACTTTATTGCTTTTAAATGATATTTACACGAATATCCTGGGGTGATTTCCGTTGCAGACACTCCTTTGTACGGGCGGTCTAAAGGAGCCTCCTCAGTGCTTTGCACTTACGGGGTCTCCCTCAACACGCTTCTCTAAGCAGGAGTCTCGCATATCAACTACAATCAACATCTGCTCGAATTTGTTACTTGTTAAAAACAACAAACTTTACGAAAAGAGCCTCTCTTAAAGAGGTTGTTCAAAAAGTTCGGTTAAAAAGCTTGCGAATTGCATTAAGGCTCATAAATGACCTTCTGTTAAAATCGCGCACGTCCTGTGCAAGCCCGGTCCTCAACGTTACTGTATACGCGAATTGATAGAGACAATCGCTCCTCGTACTTATCCTCCTTATTAAACACGCACTTAAAGTAGAGTGGCGGCAAGCTGGGCCAAACCAGATCTTTCTCCTTTTATTAATTTAACATGACCCGCAATCTGTTGTTCTTTAAATTTCTCCACTACATAGGTTAGCCCATTATTATATTCGTCAAGATATGGATGGTCTATCTGTTCGGGGTCCCCCATCAATACGATTTTACTTCTTTCGCCAACCCTCGTTAAAATCGTTTTCACTTCATGTTTCGTAAGGTTCTGAGCTTCATCTATTATGATAAATTGATCAGGGATACTTCGACCTCGAATATATGTGAGTGCCTCGACCTCAATCGAACTCATACCTGCCAAAATTGCATCCAATTCTCCAGGCTTTTTTGTGTTAAATAAATACTCTAAATTATCAAAAATCGGTTGCATCCATGGTCTTAGCTTTTCTTCCTTTTCCCCTGGCAAATACCCTATATCCTTTCCTACCGGCACGATAGGCCTTGCAACAAGTAGCTTTTTATATCGGCCAAGATCTTCAGTTTGCATTAAGCCTGCCGCAAGAGCCATTAGCGTCTTACCTGTACCTGCTTTTCCAATTAGAGTAACGAGAGGAATATCTGATCTAAGAAGAATCTCCATCGCCATAATCTGTTGAACATTTCTAGCTTTAATGCCCCATATATGATCTTCATCAAAGATCAATTTTCTTGCGGTCTTTCCAGTAAAATCAACGAGAGCAACAGCAGAAGCGGAGGTACCTAGAATATCTTTCATCAATATAAATTGATTAGGATGGAGTGTTTCTTTTGTAATACTTGAAACAAGCAAACTTCCTTTTCCATAAAATTGATTAAGTAGCTCTCGCGAAACTAAAATTTCTTGAAAGCCACTATAAATATGATCCAGCTCAACAACTCGGTCACTTAGAAAATCTTGGGATAATAACCCAATTGCATCAGCCTTCACACGAACAAGGGTATCTTTACTAACTAAGATGACTGACTTGCCATTTTTTTTCGTTTGTTCTTCAAGTGAAAGGTTTTTAGCTACTGCAAGAATTCGATTATCATTTGTCTTTTCGATGAAAATCTCTTGGAGCTCATGAAAAGAACGATGGTTTAGCTCAATTCTTAATTCCCCACCATTATGCAACATAATTCCGTGATGCAATTTTCCTTTTTCACGAAAACCGTCTATAAGCTTTGAGACTTGTCTCGCATTCCTGCCGATTTCATCCATATATCTTTTCTTTGAATCCAATTCTTCCAATACAACTGCAGGAATGATAACTTCATTGTCTTCAAATGAAAAAATAGCGTATGGATCTTGCAGTAAAACATTCGTATCTAACACATAAATTTTGTTCAAAAGGACGCCTCCCGCCTAATCTTTTGTCGGAATATTTGTGTTGTTATTCAAGGTGGTGACTTCATATATGATAAAGTTCCACCGGCGTATCCCTTCACATTTTTTATTTGCTCGATTGATCGAAACTAAGGTGAATGCCCCTTTTTATAGTGGACGAGACGACTGTTGATAAAATATATGTCAATCTGCATAAAGATAGAAGAACAATTACAGACTATAAAGGAAACTTCCATCAGTATATGCATTCCCGCTCTATGTACTTGTGGATAGTTACCTTTGATAATCTAGAAAAACACATGAAAAATATGAACATAAAGGAGGTCCTATAATTGATAAATCGCATTATACCTTATTTCTTTGCCAGTTTTCTTTTACTGAGCGGCTGTTCTTCACATCAACAAGGTCAAGAGAATGTTAATACGAAGAGGCAACAGGCAACAAATGTGAATCATTCAACGATTCAACAAACAGATCAGGTAACAGATTCTGACACTGCCAAAAGACTTATTGATTTAGCTTCAAAGGTTCCTCATGTAAATGATGCAACTGCAGTAGTTTTTGGTGACTATGCCATTGTTGGGATAGATATTGATTCTGATATTGAACGCTCACAGGTTGGGACGATCAAATATTCAGTTGGAGAAACATTAAAGCATGACCCGTTTGGAGCTAAGGCCGTGGTTGTTGCTGATCCGGACTTAAATGCTCGGATTAAAGAAGTGGCTAAAGATATCCAACATGGAAAACCAGTTCGCGGAATCTTAAATGAACTTTCGGACATTACATCAAGAATTATCCCTGAAGTTCCAGGGGATATTCAAAACCCCACTCCCGCAAAAGCGATTGAAGAACAAAAAGATAATTTAAATAATCATGAAAAAAGGAACTTGGATGACAAACAGGAAAAGCAATCGAATGGATATAAATAAAGGAAATCATCTTACGGTGAGTTTTCTTTCGGAATAAGTACCCTCTCTTCATATATACCATAAACAATCTAGATAATTATTTACTGTATGTTAAGAGAGGGTAAAAGTTCTATGAAGAAATATTTTCTCATTAGGAGAGGGATTATTCCTCTTCTTTTTGCTTTACATTTCTTCATTGTCTAAAAAACGTGGTATACTAAATTATCAAAGTTTTTTGTTAAAGCTATGTTATCTAACGCTGTTAATCTCCAGCTCATATTAACCAAAAATCGTTTTATTAACAATTTTTTAACATAGCCTTTAGTACAGATAATTTTTATTTCGAAAGAGGTTCTTACGATGAAAGTAAAATGTGTAATTTGTGATAAAGTTGAACCCATTCCTACGGATTCTCCAGAAGCAAAAAAGCTCCGAAATCGCCCTATACATACATATATGTGCCAAGAATGTCAGCAAAGAATAGAAGAAAAAACAAAGGCTCGTATTGATACAGGTAATTTCAGACTTTATCGAACTGTTAAGAAGGATGATGAATGGTAAAGACTCCCACCGATCATTTGGCTAAAATCTTTCTTTAACATCATAAAAATTGACTAGATTCAATGTCACTTCATAATTTTTAATTTGAACTCCTCGTCAGTTTAAAAATTATGAGTAGTAAAGACCGTTCAATCTTAATCACGTTCTAATAGCCCCTAGCACAATCAAATCATTTTGCACTAAGAACATACCGCCCCAAAAGAAAAGCATTACCATTAAACGATGTGGGTCTCCTATAAGAATATTATAAGTAGCGACAACATGGCGCACGGATGCTAAATGCACATTTAAGTGTGAATCTTCCACAATAGAAAAGAGGCTAATCCAAGTGGATTAGCCTCTTTTCTATTGTGGATGTCAATCATCATTGCAAACACCAAGCAAGCGTTCTAAACCTGCTTTTCTGTTCTTGAATTATGCAAGCGATACTTATAAATTCCAAGGACAACAACTGCAATGGCGAGTGCTTCACCCATCGGAAGAAAAACTGCTAGGAAGGACATAACGGTACAACCAAGAGCCATTATTGCATAAATGACTACATTCTTTAGCAGTGGTAGCTTTTTAGCAAACCCTAGCTGATAGACGATAACACAAAGTGCAAAAATCGTTAAATACAGGTACCACATACCGGATTCGGGATTTTCATCCACTCGGTAAAGTGCTGCAAAAAATGACAGCCGCTCCTGTATATCCATTTCAATCCCTCCTAGAGGTTATTATTTATTATTCAACTTCAGCAAATTTTTTCTTTTTCGCTGATTTTTCACGTTCGTTTTTCTCAAGAATTTTTTTACGAAGTCGGATGGATTCTGGAGTTACTTCACAGTATTCATCGTCATTCAAATATTCAAGAGCTTCTTCAAGCGACATAATTCTTGGCTTTTTCATTGATGACGTTTGGTCTTTGTTTGCAGAACGCATGTTAGTCATTTGTTTTGCTTTAACGATGTTAACAGTCAAATCACTTTCACGGTTATGCTCTCCAACGATCATACCTTCATAAATTTCAGTACCTGGTTCAACAAAGATCACACCTCGATCTTCAACTTGCATCGTACCGTATTGCGTAGTTTTTCCTGTCTCCATCGAAACAAGAACACCTTGACGTCTTCCACCAACTTGCCCAGATGCCATTGGCTGATAACTGTCGAATGTGTGGTTCATAATTCCATAACCACGAGTCAAAGTTAAGAATTCTGTTGAATAACCAATTAAGCCACGTGCTGGAATGTTGAAAATAAGACGAACTTGACCGCCATTATTAATCATATCCAACAATTCACCTTTACGAGCCCCCATTGATTCCATAATCGAACCAGTATTCTCTTCAGGTACGTCAATTTGAACACGCTCGATAGGCTCACAACGAACTCCATCAATGATACGTACGATAACTTCTGGTTTTGACACTTGAAGTTCATACCCTTCACGACGCATGTTTTCAATTAAAATAGAAAGATGTAGCTCACCGCGTCCAGAAACTGTCCAAACGTCAGGAGAATCTGTATTATCAACTCTTAGGCTCACATCTGTTTGCAATTGAGTTCTTAAACGTTCTTCAATTTTACGTGCTGTAACATATTTCCCTTCACGACCCGCAAATGGACTGTTGTTTACTAAGAACGTCATTTGAAGAGTTGGCTCATCAATTCGCAGAATAGGAAGAGCATCTTGATGTTCAGTTGGACAAACGGTTTCACCGACGTTAATATCTTCCATTCCTGAAACGGCAATCAAGTCACCCGCAACTGCCTCTTGGATTTCAACTTTTTTCAAGCCAATGAAACCAAAGATTTTTGTAACACGGAATTGCTTTACAGAACCATCCAGTTTCATTAAAGCTACTTGTTGACCAACATGCATTTTCCCGCGGAAAACACGTCCGACACCAATACGACCAACATAGTCGTTATAATCAAGTAATGCCACTTGGAATTGAAGTGGTTCATCACTGTTATCAACCGGAGCTGGAATATTCGCAACGATTGCTTCAAATAAAGGAGTCATGTCCTCTTCTTGTTTAGCTGGGTCTGGGTCAATACTTGCAGTTCCAGAAATACCTGAAGCATAAATAACTGGGAAGTCTAATTGATCATCCTCAGCACCTAGCTCAATAAATAAGTCAAGTACTTCATCCACTACTTCTCCTGGACGTGCTGATTCTTTATCAATTTTGTTTACCACAACGATTGGTGTAATTTTTTGCTCTAATGCTTTTTTCAGAACAAAGCGTGTTTGTGGCATACAACCTTCATAAGCATCAACAATTAGCAGAACTCCATCTACCATTTTCATGATTCGTTCTACTTCTCCACCAAAGTCAGCGTGACCAGGTGTATCCAGAATATTAATACGTGTTTCTTTATATTGAACAGCCGTGTTTTTCGCAAGAATGGTAATTCCACGTTCTTTTTCAATAGCGTTGGAATCCATCGCACGTTCTTCTACGTGCTCATTCTCACGAAAAGTACCTGATTGCTTCAGCAATTGATCCACCATTGTCGTTTTTCCGTGGTCAACGTGGGCTATAATGGCTATATTTCGAATATTATTACGTAATTTCAAGCAATTCACTCCTAGAGGAAATTTAGTTTAGGCATATCTATATCATTAACTTACATATTATATCACAAACATAGTATAATCAAAGCAAGAAATTCTGTACATTATAAAATAAAAGAGGTGAAATTCATGAATATTAAGTGGAACTTCCTTGTATTGGCATTATTGGCAGTCATCTGTATCAGCGGAATTGGAATTGCAATTGCCGAAAAAAGCATGACAATCGCCGCTATTTGTGTCCTAGCTTTAATGGGTATTATGGGGTATGGGTTTACCCAAAAGAAAAAACTACGTGAACAAGGAAAGTTGTAGGTATGTCTCTTGCACAGGAGTCACAATTAACATAAAAAAGATTTAGTACCAGAATTGAGACTACCATATTACAATGCAAGATGACAAGTGATACTTTTACTGCTCACGTTCATCGTAAAATAAGCTCTGGCGCTTGATGTGAATAGTTTTATTTATGCTATCAACAAAAAATCGCCTAATAATTGGCGATTTTTTGTTCCCATTGCGATGTATTTAAAGATTTTTTTAATAATTTACAGCTGGCCAGCTGTTGTGAAAATATGATTCTAAAATCGCTTGATGAAGACCAGGTTTTGAAACAAACAACGAAGAACCATTGATATAATCGAGCGGATTTCCCGACATCGTTGTTATTTCACCGCCTACTTCCTCAATCAGAATGGAACCGGCAGCAAAATCCCATGGTGCAAGTCTCATTGTCATATAGGCATCTAATCTTCCTGATGCAACATATGCCATTTCAATAGCTGCCGAGCCATATGACCTTGTTCCCCTAACATCCTTAACTAGAGGGGTAAGAACCTGATGATCAATCCGTTTGTTTTCCATAAGCCATGTAGCATTTAATGACAGGATCATTTCCGAAATCGGCACTTTTGTCAACTCAGGTAATTTTATATCATTCAGATAAGCACCTTTTCCCTTGAAGGCATGATACAGTTCATTATGTACGACATCATAAATAAGTCCTATTTTCCCGATGCCATCTTCATAAATTCCAATTGAAATAGCAAAATTCCGTTGTTGATGAATAAAATTCATCGTCCCATCAATTGGGTCAATAATCCAAACAACGCCCTTCAAGTCTGTGATCCGCTTGCCCATTCCTTCTTCCCCAAAAATTCGATGAGTGGGGAACGTTTCAGTAATATTATCAAGAAAAAATTGCTCTATTTCTTTATCCATGTTGGTAACTAAGTCATTGGCGTTCGCCTTTGTTTCAATATTGAGATTCTCTTCAAATGATGATTTAAGTCTTTTTCCCGCGGTCATGATCCAATCCTTTGCACATGCACCAATTTCTGTATAATTCTCCATCATTTTATCCTCCAGACATAGATGTTAAAAATCTACAAACGGTAATTCGTACTTTAAGAATAATGGAAATATTGTCCTGCATCAAGTTTTATCATGTTGTATGCATTTAATTGAACCGTGTTCTTACTTCACATTAAGGATCCCCTTAATCAAAATTATATACAAAACAAATAGACCTAAAAAGCCTTTAATTCGGAAGGAAAGACGTATGTAGTAAATGTGGCAAAACTAATTAAACGGCGTCATGTGAAGAGCTATACTAATTTGAACGCATCCGCGAAATCTCTTTAGTCTCCTCCAAAATTAGAAATGCTTGCGGACACCTTTACCAAATTAAAAGCGTCCGCTTAGCCATATTTTGCTTTTCTGCAACAACTTTGTTGAATCCAATAACCCATCGTTTCTTTCATAATCACAATTGCTATATTTTACAAAGCCTTTAGTCTTAATAGCTCATTCCGAATGCGTTCTAATTTATGTTTACACTGCTTTTTCTTTTGATCATTGTCTTCCTCAATAGCTTCAAAAAGAGTAGCCAATTCATAATCCATTTCCATACGTAGCACTGCTTTTCGGTGTTTTTCAACTTCTTTAGCTTTCATCGCTTGATTCATGACTTGTTTCATAAATAATTAGCTCCTTTCAGTAATTGACTAAATTTTCTGTTTTTTTATTACATACTATGATGCCTCTATGGAAATCGCAACTAAATTGTGCTCTAACCTATAGCCAAGTTTTTTTGTAATCCCATTATTTATATTATGTTTTTACCTATGCTACAATATCACTTAAAGGAACGAAGGAGGGGAAAAATGAACGTAACCAGTTTTTCAGCTGCAGATTTTAACGTATTTAAAATTGAAGGTCTCAATTATCGAATGGAAGCACTAAAAGATCAGATTCGCCCTAAACTAGATGCACTTGGTGACCACTTCGCAAGTGAACTTTCCACAATGACTGGTCAAGAACTATTCCCTCATGTGGCTAAACATGCAAGACGAACCATCAATCCACCTAATGATACTTGGGTCGCTTTCGCCGGTAGCAAAAGAGGATATAAAATGATGCCTCATTTCCAAATTGGTTTATGGGGAAGTCATATGTTTGTTTGGTTTGCGGTGATTTATGAGGCTCCCATAAAGGTCCAGTTCGGTCAAACACTTGAAAAGTCTGTAAAAAGTATCAAAGAAAGTATTCCTGACAACTTTGTGTGGTCGCTCGATCATACGAAACCAGAAGTCATTCCCCATAAAACCTTATCTTTAGTGGAATTAACCGCCATGTTCAAAAGGTTGCAGGATGTAAAAAAGGCGGAGATTCTTTGTGGGATTAAAATCCCTCGCGAGGATGCTATTAACCTCTCAGATGGTGATTTTATACGTACCATTCATAATGCTTTTGTCCATTTAATACCCTTGTACACACTAACCGAAACATCTCTTTAGAAATCTGATTTGCATATAAGAGTTAACCTTTTGTACGTAGAACTTAGTAAAGGGTCAGACCCCGCAACGACTAAATACAGTTTAAGATAAGTGTATGAAACACTATATACTGATTTAGAGTGCGAGGTCAGACCCTTATGAGATACTATCCTAGCTTTTATTCAATAGATTACTTTTTTACTTGCTAAAATTAATTCATCAATTTCGCGATAATTTTCTGATTGTAGACTTTGAATGATTTTACTGCCCACAATCACACCATCACTATATAACGAAGCTCTTTCCACATGCTCAGGAGTTGAAATTCCAAAGCCTGCGAGAACTGGTATTGAACTTGCCTCACGAATACGGTTTAAATAATGACCAACTTCTTCTTCAAAGCTTTCACGAACACCTGTTATTCCTGTTACAGTGACTGCATAAATAAAGCCTTCTGCGTTTTCAACAATTTTTTCGATTCTTTCCTGAGAGCTTGTTAAAGCAACCAATCTGATCAGCGAGATATTCGCATTTTTCAAATCTTGTGCAAGAATCTCTTCCTCTTCTATCGGTAGATCTGGGACAATACACCCTGACACACCAGCTTTGACACAATCATTACTGAAATTACCGATTCCATATGCAAGCAGAGAATTTAAGTAAGCCATAAAGATAATAGGAATGTCCACTTCATCTTTGATTTCGATAAGCTTAGAAATGATTTTTTTTAAGGTCACTCCTTCTGCCAACGCCCGCTTCCCTGCAAGTTGGATAGTTGGACCGTCCGCAACTGGATCAGAAAAGGGAACACCTAATTCGACCGCCGTTGCTCCGGCATTTTGCAAGCGAAGCAGGTCCTCCTTAAGCTTATCTAATCCACCATCTCCAGCCATAATATAAGGAATGAAGGCTTTTTCTTGCCTGACATGTAGTTCAGCTAATGTATCTTGTAATGATTTATTCCCCATCTTCGCGTCCTCCTAGTAATGAACGAACTTGTTCAACATCCTTATCCCCTCTACCTGATAAGCAAATTACAAGCCCTTCATCTTCCTTCATTTCTTTTGCAATCTTCATCGCATAAGCTATGGCATGTGAGCTTTCTAAAGCTGGAATAATCCCTTCCTCCCTAGATAAAAGAACAAATGCATCCAGCGCTTCATCATCGGTGACTGACGTATACGTCACTCGATTTTCGTCTTTTAAAAAACAATGTTCTGGACCTACACCAGGATAATCTAGACCTGCCGATATGGAATGGGCTTCTTGGATTTGACCGTCTGCGTCTTGAAGCAGATACATCAATGAGCCGTGAAGAACCCCTTTCGTCCCCTTTGTCAGACTAGCTGCATGTTTTTCTGTATCAAGCCCGCTTCCCGCAGCCTCAACACCGATTAATTTCACAGAAGGATCTGTAAGAAACGGGTAAAACATGCCCATTGAGTTACTTCCTCCTCCAATACAAGCAACAATCGTATCAGGCAACTTCCCTTCTTTTTCCTTATATTGTCGTTTTGTTTCATAGCCGATTACGCTTTGAAAATCACGAACAATTTGCGGAAACGGATGCGGTCCTAATACAGACCCCATAATATAATGCGTATCTGTAACATTAGATACCCAGTATCTGAGGGCTTCATTGACAGCATCCTTCAAAGTACCACTTCCTTGATCAACAGACACAACCTTCGCTCCAAGAAGCTCCATTCGGAACACATTCAATTTTTGTCTCTGCACGTCTTCGCTTCCCATAAAGACGACGCATTCTAGATTCAGCAAGGCGCAAACTGTTGCAGTGGCTACCCCATGCTGACCCGCCCCTGTTTCTGCAACAATTTTTCGTTTCCCCATTTTAATCGCAAGCAACGCCTGACCAATCGTATTATTAATTTTATGGGCACCTGTATGATTTAAATCTTCACGCTTTAGATAGATCTTTGCTCCGCCAGCAAGCTTCGTTAAATTTTCTGCAAAATATAATGGATTTTCTCTCCCAATATATTCTTTTAAGTAATACTGAAGACTTTCCTGAAACTCGGGATCCTGTTTTGCTTCCTCATATACGTTTTCGAGTTCTAATACTGCTGTCATTAATGTTTCTGGAACAAATCGACCGCCATATTCACCGAAATGTCCAGTTTTGTCCGGTCCACTATACGTGCTTATCATGCTAATTCCTCCTCTTTTAGATGCGCTTTACTAATAAATTTATTGATTTTTGTAAGATCTTTTACACCGCCTGTTTCGACACCACTTGATACATCAACAGCATAAGGTTGAATGATTCGAACAGCCGTTTCTACATTATCAGGAGATAATCCTCCCGCAAGGAAAATATGATTGCTATAAGGTAATTTCCCCTTCATTTCCTCCCAATTCAGAGTCTTGTTTATAGGAGCTGTTTGATTTTTCGGTAAATCAAGTAGAATATACTCTGTTTTCCATTCAGGGACCTTTAATAAATCTTCTATAGAATGTATTGTAATAGCTTTAATGACGGGTAATGAAAGCTTACTTGCAAATTCCTGACTTTCTGTACCGTGAAGTTGAATAATATCTAGCCCTGCATATTCAGCAATTCTTGATATTTCCTCAACCGATTCATTAACAAAAACCCCTACCTTTTTTACATTCCCCTTTAAATTTCTAATAATTTCTCGTGCTTTTATTGGCGTCACTTTCCGTTTACTTTCGGCAAAAATGAATCCTAGATAATCGGCTCCTGAATCAATAGCTGTTTGCGCTGCTTCTAAAGTTGATAAACCACAGATTTTAACGTACATAATTCTCACCTTTAAGCAAGACGTCAAAGTCTTTAAAGCTATGATTTAGATTTTCCGCTTGCATCAATGTTTCCCCAACTAATATTCCTTTCGCTCCGGCATCTCTAACTCGCTCAACATCGAGACGTGTTTTCACTCCGCTTTCCGAGATAAATAGTTTGTTCAATTCTGCTAATTGAGAACCGAGTCGCTCCGTTACTTCAAGATTCACTTCAAAAGTTTTTAAATTCCGATTATTAATGCCAATTAATTCTGGATCAATCGGAAGCACAGCTTGAAGCTCCTCATCATTATGCACCTCAACTAACACTTCCAAGTCTTCTGATTTAGCATATTGGTATAGTTCTGCCAAGCGTTGTACTGGCATAGCAGCTGCGATAAGGAGGATGATGTGTGCCCCCGCTCGTTTAGCTTGGTCAATCTGTATTTCATCAATAATAAAATCTTTACAAAGAACAGGGATTTTCACAGCCTCACTCACCTTCTTAAGATCCTCAAATGATCCTTTGAAGAATTCCTTGTCTGTTAAGACAGATATCGCAGCGGCGCCATTTTTTTCATAAGCAATCGCTTGTTTAACAGGATCCACATCTCGATCAATATCTCCACGGGATGGTGAAGCTCGTTTTATCTCTGCAATGATTGAAACTTTTTGTGATTCTTTCAAGCTCTGTAAAAGCGACCTCTTCGTATATACAACTTCCGAATTCGAAACTTTCAATTTTTTCAATTGAATAATCTCCTCATGTTTAGTAGCAAGAATTGTCGTCAATATATTTGTCATTTACATTACCCCCGCTTTTTTATAGGTGTCAAAATGTATAAGTGCTTCAAGCTTCTTAAATGCCCGCCCACTATCAAGGCTTTCTTTTGCCATGGCAATTCCTTCACGAACATTGTCTGTTTTCCCGTTTGCATATATTCCTAGACCAGCATTTAAAAGTACCGTATCTCGATACGCCCCCTTTTCTCCATGTAATATTCGAAGCATAATATCAGCATTTTCTTTTGCCTCTCCACCACGGATCATTTCATTTGTATAATAAGGTAAACCAACATCCTCAGGGCTTAATGTGAAGTGCGTTTTCTTGCCGTTTTCTAATAAAATCATCGAATTACTTCCTTGTAGACTAGCTTCATCCATATACCCTGCTCCATTGATTACCAAGGCTCTTCTTCTCCCTAACTTATCTAATACTGACGCAAATAGGTCGAGCATTTCGCGCCGATTAATCCCAACCAATTGAGAGTCCAGCTGAATTGGGTTAGTTAGTGGACCTGTAAAATTAAACACAGTGGATATTTTCAGTTCCTTTCTTATTTTCATAATTCTCGCAAGTTTGGGATGAACAGTAGAAGCAAATAGAAAAGCAATGCCGATTTCGTTCAATCTTTCTTCAATTCCTTGCGTATTTAATTGAAGGTCCACACCTAACTCTTCAAGAACATCAGCACTTCCCGTTTTGCTTGATACACTGCGGTTTCCATGTTTGGCGACTTTGATACCTGCACCCGCTAATACGAATGCCGATGCTGTACTAATGTTGAAACTTTGTGAACCATCGCCACCTGTTCCGCAATTATCCATCACATGATCAAATTGCACTTTCAAAGGAATCGCTTTTTGTCTTAAAACAGTGGTTAGACTTGCAATTTCTTCAGCTGTTTCACCTTTTGATTTAAGAGCGATTAGAAACGCAGCCATTTCGCTATCTGTAATTTCATCAGAAAAGAGTAATTGTGCAGCATCTAACATTTCTTCTTGCGATAATGATTCATGTTGCGATAGTTTTTCAAGATATCTTTTCATATTGAGCACCATCTTTCACATTTTTGATAAATTGCAAGAGGATTGATTTCCCCGTAACTGTTCCAATCGACTCTGGATGAAATTGCAATCCATATAAAGGATATTGTTTATGTTGAATCGCCATGATTTCTCCGTCATCAGCAGCTCTTGCAAGAATTTCAAACTCGTTCGGAAGGCTATGATCTTTCACAACCAATGAATGATAACGCATGACTTCTAAATAGCTTTCTTGGGTTTCGAATAAGCCTTTCCCATTATGCAGAACTACTGACGTTTTCCCGTGCATGATTTGTGTAGCCCGATCCACCGTCCCTTTAAATGCACATGCAATCGCTTGATGCCCAAGACAAATACCTAAGATCGGAACTCTCTTGTAAAAATGGGAGATGACTGGAATACATATTCCTGCCTCTTCAGGGCGACCAGGTCCTGGTGACAGGATGATTGCGGCAGGGTTCAATGCCTCAATTTCTTCAATTGTGATTTGATCATTTCTTTTCACTATAATTTCGGGGTAAAATTCACCGAGATATTGATATAAGTTATAAGTAAATGAATCATAATTATCAATGAGTAATATCATCTCTTTGCACCTCCAATAAAGCTTTCGCCTTATTCTTCGTCTCCTCATATTCCGTGGCAGCTACAGAGTCATAGACGATCCCTGCCCCAGCTTGAACATAGGCAATATCATCTTTAATGACCATGGTTCGAATCGCCAGTGCCATATCTAAGCTACCACCAAAACCAAGATAGCCGACTGATCCTGCGTAAACCCCTCTTTTTACATTTTCTAATTCGTTGATTAACTGCATAGCTCTAATTTTCGGTGCCCCAGAAACCGTTCCTGCTGGCATACAAGCGATTAAAGCATCAAGACTTGTAAGGTCCGAACGTAACAGCCCTTTTATTTTTGAAGCAATGTGCATGACATGCTTATATCGTTCTATTTTCATTTGAGCGGTTAATGTAATCGAACCGATTTCACACACTCTACCAAGATCATTACGACCAAGGTCGACAAGCATCTTATGCTCTGCAAGTTCCTTCTCATCCTCAAGCAGGCTTTGTTCATACTGTTGATCTTCTTCTGGAGTATTCCCCCGCGGTCTAGTACCAGCTATTGGATTTACTGTGACTTGTCGATCCTTCACACTGATTAAACTTTCCGGTGAAGAACCAAGAACGGTATATCCGTCAAAGTCGATATAAAACATATAGGGTGATGGATTGGACAATCTAAGTCTGCGATATGCCTGAAATGGATCAGCGTGAAATGGTGACTGAAATCTCTGAGATAAGACGACTTGAAATACTTCCCCTTCAATTATTGCTTCCTTAGCCTGATGAACAAGGTTTTCGAACGCTTTCTGACTCATATTTGATTGAAAATCTAAATGTACTCGTTCACTCTCAGGTTCGTTATCGCTTACCGATTCAATCAGCTTTTTCATGTCAGACAACCTTGTTTCAAACTCAGAGCTACATGTAACCAAATGAATCTTTTCTGTTAGATGATCAAAAACGATAACATCCTCAAAAAGTAGAAAATGGGCATCTGGCATATTTAAGGAGTCTTCTGGCACATAACCTATCTCCTCATACTGCCGGATCATATCGTAGCCCAAGTAGCCAACTGCTCCACCAAAGAATGGGATGTCAAAATCGTTCGTTTCAAATTCAACGTCCAGCTCTTTTTTTAATTCATCCATTAGCAAACCAATTTCTAACTTATTTTTTTGATTAGGGCTAATTCTTTCGGTTACCTTATCTTGTGAAACTAATTCCAAGTATGGGTGGAAGCCAATATAAGAGTACCTCCCTTTGTCATGATGGGAAGGTGAACTTTCTAATAGAAATTTCTTCCTACCAGGAAGTTTCTGAAAAATTGATATCGGTGTATGGATGTCACCTTCAACAATCATTTTATTAAATTGTAATTTTCTTCTTTCACTTGTCATGTTAGCCCTCCTTAAAAATAAAAAAGTCCCCTGCATACACAAAAAATGTGTATGCAGAGGACGATTCATTTACCGCGGTGCCACCTCAGCTTGAGGATGTCTTAAAAAGGGTTTCTGATCCCGTGCCCTATATCCAGTAATTACATCACTGTATATAGGGCACGAGGTCTAACACTTTTATGGAGACATCCTCCGCTTTTCAAGTACAGGATTTATATCCTAATACTAATCCTGATAACGGTGGAAGCCGTGTTCCTCTACTAATCGTTCAAGGAACCTCTCACAAGTCCATTCCCCTTTTCATATCGTACCGGTTTCCACCTGCCCCGGCTCTCTGTTACGCATCTAAAAAGGCTACTCCTCTTGATCATCGAATTGTTCATTATAATTTTAAAAAACACAAAAAGGGCCCCCATCCAAAAGGACGAGGAACCCGTGGTACCACCTTTATTAGCTCGAAAGCTCACTTTACAGCATCAATTAAGATACCTATCTCAAATAACGATGAGACGTTCCGCCAAAGCCTACTTTGCATTTCGGTTTGGAGCTCAGAAGCCCATTCACTTAAAGTTGTTCACCGATTTACACCAACCACCGGCTCTCTTTAGAACAAACATTAAGGTACTTTTCTTCTTCAACGCTTTATATTCGTTTTATTATTTATTATCTTAAATTGAACGACGAACTTTGTCAATGACTTTTCTGAAAATTTATTTTTTTACTGTAATCCAGCCACCGTCATCTGTTTCTTTTGCACTTTTTATAACTAAGTAAGCAGAATACCCGCTACTTTCCTGGAATTCATCCGTATAGTTCTTCTCATCAGCCTTTCCAGGAACAATTTCTTTAAAGCGTCTGTACGTTTTCATAAGATCTTCTTTACTGACGCGACTTTCATAAGCTTTCTCAACACTTTCAAAAAATTTTATCACATCGACAATTTCTTCTGTACTCCAAGTAAAATCCATTGGGTATTGATATTCCATTTAAAATCACCTTTCACTTAAACATTTTAGCTATAAATTTTACTTAAAACGATATTGTTACTTATTTTGTCCATTTCCCACTTATTTCTTCCGCTTCTCTAATCATTCTTTCGAATAAATCAGCGGTAGTAGGAATATCACGAATCAACCCAAGAGCTTGTCCAGCCCATCCGAATCCTTCATCTTGTACACCATCATAAATATAACGCTTATTAGCCGTGCCACTTATGTACCCTTTTATTGATTCATACCCCGTATTTTCCTGTTCAATTTTCAGAATTTTTTCTGTCCAGTTATTAGATATAGCTCGGGCAGGCGCTCCGATTGATCGCTTAATTACGACTGTATCATATTCATTTCCCAGAACCAATGATTTTTTATAGGCATCACTCGCATGTACGCATTCTTTTGTAGCAATGAATCTCGTACCCATCTCAATTCCTTCTGCACCAAGTGCGAGTGCAGCCATTAAACCTCTACCATCCGCAATGCCTCCTGATGCAATGACTGGTATCGAAACAGCATCTACGACTTGAGGAATTAGCACCATTGTACCTATGTCATCTCGTCCAAGATGTCCGCCACCTTCCTGACCGACAACCATAACCGCGTCCGCCCCAATCTCTTCTGCCTTTTCCGCCTGTCTTCTAGCTGCAACAAGCACTAGTTTTTTTACATTTTCCCCCTTCAAAAGTTCAAAAAACGGGGTAGGATTTCCCCCAGTTACCGATACAACTTCAATTCCTTCTTTTAGAGCTACTTCGAGCATATGTTCATACGGTCTTCCATGCTGCCCAATCGCGAAATTCACGCCAAATGGTTTGTCTGTCATCGCTTTGGTTTTACGTATTTCATCACGTAGCTGATCTGGCGTACTTAAAGACATCGCAGTGACCTGGCCAAGACCCCCTGCATTCGATACAGCCGCCGCAAGTTCAGCATAAGCTAAGTAGGCAAGCCCCCCCTGGACAATTGGATATTTAATCCCTAATAGATCAGTGACTCTTGTTTTCCATTTCATCTATGTTCCCCCTTTCAAATACAACTACTCTCTTACTCAAGTTTAATAAATTATTAATTATTAGACCAGCGTTTACTAATACTATTATCTATATTGCTCTTTCCCTTAATCGTTTGTGTTTTCTCATTGAGTATTCATTGCATAATTATTCTTTTCAAATAATATTACGCATGATATAATTCATATGTTTTCTTAGATTATACTTATAAAGAAGTGGGGTAATAAACAATTGTCACAGAACGAAACTCCCTTATTCACAGCTTTAGTGAACCATGCCAAGAAAAATCCCATTCAATTTCACATACCTGGTCATAAAAAAGGACAGGGAATGGATCCTGAATTCCGTGAATTCATTGGTGATAATGCATTATCGATTGATTTAATCAATATCGCTCCTTTAGATGACCTTCATAGTCCAAAGGGGATAATTAAGCAAGCTCAAGAACTAGCCGCTGAAGCGTTCGGTGCTGATCACACGTTTTTTTCTGTACAAGGAACAAGCGGAGCCATCATGACTATGGTTATGACGGTTTGTGGCCCGGGTGATAAAATACTCGTACCTAGAAATGTGCATAAGTCAATTATGTCGGCGATTGTTTTTTCTGGTGCGATCCCAATCTTCATAACTCCTGAAATAGATAAAAACCTTGGTATTTCCCATGGTATTACAATAGATTCAGTCGAAAAGGCATTGAGAGAAAATTCAGATGCAAAAGGTCTTCTCGTGATTAACCCGACGTATTTCGGAGTATCTGCTGATTTAAAGAAAATTGTAGAATTGGCACATTCTTATCAAATACCAGTACTTGTTGATGAGGCTCATGGGGTTCATATTCATTTCCATGATGAACTACCTTTATCGGCTATGCAAGCAGGCGCTGATATGGCTGCAACAAGCGTCCATAAGCTGGGTGGCTCAATGACACAAAGCTCAATATTAAACGTAAAAGAAGGCCTTGTTTCAGCTAATCGTGTTCAATCAATCATAAGTATGTTAACAACAACATCAACCTCTTATATTCTTCTTGCTTCGCTTGATACTGCAAGAAAGCGTCTAGCAACAGAAGGGTATGTATTGATTGACCGCTCTATTAAGCTAGCTGATCAGTTGCGGGCTGACATAAATGAGATTCCATTCCTTCATTGTGTTGGGAAAGAAATTATCGGTTCGCCAGCTACCTTTGATTACGACCCAACCAAACTGATTATTTCAGTTAAAGATCTCGGTATTTCTGGCTATGAGGTCGAGAAATGGTTACGTGAAAAGTACAATATTGAAGTCGAACTTTCTGATTTGTACAACATTCTATGTATTATCACGAATGGTGACACCAAACATGAAGCGGGTATTCTATTGCAAGCACTACAAGAATTGTCAAAAGAATTTAAGCATCTTGCGACAAGTGAGAATAATCATGTAGAAGTCCTGCTCCCGACAATTCCTGTTCTCGCTCTATCGCCCAGAGAAGCTTTTTACTCTGAAACAGAAGTCGTCGCAATTGATGAATCTGTCGGCCGAGTCATTTCTGAGTTTATCATGGTATACCCACCAGGAATCCCAATCTTCATTCCAGGCGAAGTAATTACTCAGGAAAACATTGATTACATTAAAGCGAATCTGGAAGTTGGACTGCCCGTTCAAGGCCCCGAAGATCCTAACCTTCAATACTTGAGAGTGATAAAGTGAAACTTCCATCAGTGGGTGCATTCCCCAGCTGATGGTTAGTTGAACCAATCGGGGATTTACAGGCTGTTTACACTCACTTGATTCCTCACAGTAAATGAATATTACAGGGATAAAGTGAGACTTCCATAAATAGGTGCCTTTCCCCGCTGATGGTTATCTCGTTCTAGTGTCACTAAATCGCAAGCTTACCGTAGATAAAGCGATCTTACAATCTAAGTCCAATGAACACAGACAAAGAATTCTTCACCTGTGTGACCAACATGCCCTTAGTGTATTCGAATAATCAATTATTAGAAAAATGAGACTAACCATTTCTGGTTAGTCTCTTATTTTTTATCAGGATCCATATTAAATTTCTACTTCTTCTTCTTCTTTACGGTCGCAATGGTTGCAAAGCGCATAAAGTACACTCACTTTTTCATCTTCGAAATGATCAATCGTTCCATTACATGTTTGACAAACTATTGTACCCATTTCTAAAACTCCCCTCAGATTAAAATGAAAACGCTTTTACAACTTGTTAATACCATAATAATATAACACAATTGATAATTCAAGCATTAATTGTATGTCACATTAATTTTTTATTGTAAACGTGACATACAAAATAGAAAGAGAAAATTACGAACTATTATTTTTAATTATTTATGCATCAGACAATTGATTTACGACAATTATTTATTACACGAAGTATCAGACTACTAAACGAGAGTATTCAACTAAATTATTTAGTCTCCTTGTTATTTATTAAAGAATCAACTAAAAAACTCGATGACATCAACGTTTCTTTAAGGTCAAGGAGTTTTAATTTCGTTTGGATTGATTATTTAGTATCCATTTTTTTGAAGTTATTTTGTAAAAATAAGGATAATTATTGTATCATATCCCTCTATAGTATCTCTACGTAATCGGTAAAATCGTTTGGAGTAGAACTTGAATAATTGCATAACAGAGTAAACTGACACTGGTAACGATCAATGTTCGTTTATTCGATTTTAGTATGGCCTTACCAATATATATAGCTAAGTATGAAAAAATGAAGAACATAATCACTTTAAACACAAGTTTGTCATGAGTTGAAAGCCATTCGACAACAGCATACCCGCTCCATACAATTAATTGGAAAAGAAATACAACATAATTTTTCAAACAATCCAACTCCTGTCAAATGAAATGGTCCGCATTCTATATACCAGAAAACAAAATACCGTTTTATAGAGTCACAAACTTCAAACTTTTTTAAGGAAAGAACCATTTTTACCTTTATCCTCATTCATACAATCCTAACGCTTTTTTTGTATTTTTCTTTATACAACAAAGGCTGTACACCTAAACAAGTGACCCATTATATGTAAGTTATGAAATAATATGATTAGTATTACCTCTAAGATTCCCTATCCTGCTAGATATATTTTTAAAATCCCCATAACAATTTAGTATTTAAAAGGATAAATCTCCAAAAAAAAACACTTTTACTAACATAGGGTAGGCTTAGGTCATGCATTGTACAAAAAAAGTACACCCGAAATAAATCGGATGTACTTTTTGGTAGTTCTATTACTTTACAATGTGGATAGGCATTCCTAAAGCAACTTCTGCAGCTTCCATTGTAATTTCACCTAAAGATGGGTGAGCATGAATGGTCATTGCGATATCTTCAGCCGTCATACCAGCCTCGATAGCAAGTCCAAGCTCAGCAACCATATCAGATGCACTTGGACCAGCAATTTGAGCACCGATCACTAAACCATCTTCTTTACGAGTAATTAGTTTCATAAAACCATCAGTATTGTTCAGTGAAAGAGCTCGGCCGTTTGCAGCGAATGGGAATTTAGAAGCCTTAGCATCAAGTCCCTCTTCTTTTGCTGATTGCTCAGTGTGACCCACTGTAGCAAGTTCTGGCTCAGAGAATACAACAGCAGGGATTCCTAAATAGTCAATCTCTGAAGCTTCTCCAGCAATTACCTCAGCAGCAATTTTACCTTCGTAAGAAGCTTTATGTGCTAATTGAGGGCCGGATACAATATCACCAATCGCATAAATGTTTTTAATATTTGTGCGGCATTGTTTATCAATTTCAATTAAGCCTCTTTCAGTAAGCTTAATACCTACTTGTTCAAGACCAATTTCATCCGTATTCGGACGACGGCCAACCGTTACTAATACATAATCAGCTTCGACTTTTGATTCTTGACCATTTACTTCATAAGTTACGACTACACCATTTTCTGTTTCTTCAACGCCTTTTGCAAGAGCTTTTGTAACAATTTCAGCGCCTTTTTTCTTCAAGTTTTTCTTAACCAATGCAGTCATTTGTTTTTCATAACCACCTGAAAGAATATCTTCTGTTCCTTCAAGGATCGTTAATTTAGTACCCATATTAGCATAAGCGCCACCAAGCTCGATTCCAATAACTCCTCCGCCAATTACAACTAGAGAAGCTGGAACTTCCTCAAGCGCAAGAGCACCAGTAGAATTGATAACACGTTTAGAATATTTAAAAGTAGGCAGTTCAATTGGAGTTGAACCAGTAGCTATGATTGCGTTTTTGAATGTATATGTTTGTGCAGACGTTTCAGTCATAACACGAACATTGTTTTCGTCAACGAAATACGCTTCCCCGCTTACAACTTCAATTTTGTTTCCTTTTAAAAGCCCGCTAACTCCGCCAGTTAATTTATTTACAACGGATGATTTAAAAGCTTGTACTTTTGAAAAGTCCAGTTTTACATTTTCAGCAGTAATCCCCATATCTTCTGAATGCTTAGCATCATGAAAACGATGTCCTGCTGCAATTAGTGCTTTTGATGGGATACAGCCTACATTTAAGCAAACTCCACCGACCGTTCCTTTTTCAACAACTGTTACTTTTTGTCCAAGTTGCGCAGCACGAATAGCGGCAACATAACCACCAGGACCAGCACCGATGACTAAAGTATCTGTTTCAATTGGAAAATCTCCTACTACCATGTTATTACGCCTCCATTAACAATAGTTCTGGGTCGTTAAGCAATTTTTTAATATGATTTAATGCATTTTGAGCTGTTGCACCATCGATCATTCGGTGGTCAAAGCTTAATGATAATGATAATACTGGAGCAGCAACTATTTCTCCATCACGCACTACAGGTTTCTCTGCAATACGCCCAATTCCTAGGATTGCAACTTCCGGATGGTTGATTACTGGAGTGAACCATTGTCCACCTGCAGAACCGATATTACTAATCGTACAAGAAGCACCTTTCATTTCGTCAGGAGCTAATTTACCGTCACGAGCTTTTGCTCCAAGTTCGTTGATTTCATTTGAAATAGCAAATGTAGATTTGCGATCCGCATCTTTAACAACAGGAACAAGAAGACCTTTCTCAGTGTCAGCAGCAATACCGATATTGTAATAATGCTTATGAACGATTTCACTTGTAGAGTCATCAAGTGATGTGTTAAGCGCAGGGAATTCACGCAATGCACTCGTCAATGCTTTTACAACATAAGGAAGGAATGTAAGTTTGATTCCTTTTTGTGCTGCAACCTCTTTGAATTTCTTACGGTGAGCGACAAGTTTTGTCACTTCGATTTCATCCATTAATGTAACGTGAGGAGCTGTGTGCTTAGAGTTCACCATTGCTTTAGCAATCGCTTTTCTGATTCCGCTCATTTTCTCACGAGTTTCTGGATATTGACCTGCAGGAATAGCAATAGCTGCTGCTTTAGCCGTTTCTTTTTCTGCCACCTGAACTGTATCAGGTTGTGTAGCAGCCGGTGCCGTAGAATCGCCAGTTAAGAATGAGTCAATGTCAACTTTAAGGACGCGTCCATTATCTCCACTACCTACAACTTGAAGGATATCTATTCCTTTTTCACGAGCGTATTTACGAACAGATGGCATCGCAATAATACGACGGTTAGAATCTACTTCAGCTTGCACTTCTTGTTTAGGAGCTTCTTCTGTTTTCACTTCTTCAGCTTCTTTAGTACCAGATTCTTCACCATGGTCACCCTTGAATTGAAGATCTTCATACCCTGGAGCGTCAAATGAGATTAAGATATCTCCTACTATTGCTACAGTTCCTTCTTCTACATGTACTTTTTCAACTGTACCTTCTACTGGTGACGGGATTTCAACAACAGCTTTATCGTTTTGCACTTCGCAAAGCACGTCATCTTCCTGTACTTTATCCCCTGGCTTTACAAACCATTTTACTATTTCACCCTCGTGTATACCTTCACCGATATCAGGGAGTCTAAATTGGAATGCCATTTAGTCTCAACCTCCTATAATTTAATCATACATATTGTTTGGAAAAAAGTAATTTAGCTTTCATAATTCGAGCAATTTTGCATAAATCCTAAAATCCGGCATCTATCAAATATGTAGGGACCGGATTTTAGTGGACTTTTAGATCATTAGAAGTTTAACACTTTTTTCGCAGTTTCCATAACATCCTTGTAGTTAGGAAGCCAAACTGGCTCAGCTTGTGAAAATGCGAAAACAGTATCTGCTGCTGTTACACGTAATACTGGTGCATCTAGGCTAAGGATGGCACGATCATTAATTTCTGCCACAACATTCGCCGCGATTCCAGCTTGTTTTTGAGCTTCTTGAACAACAATTGCACGGCCTGTTTTTTCAACAGATGCAATGATTGTGTCAATATCAAGTGGTGAAATCGTACGAAGGTCGATGACTTCTACTGAATGTCCTTCTTTTTCTAATTCTTCCGCGGCTTTGATTGATTCCTGAACCATTGCGCCGTAAGTAATAATAGAAAGATCTTTTCCTTCACGTTTCACAGAAGCGACACCTAGAGGAATTGTGTATTCTTCTTCAGGCACATCTTCACGGAAAGAGCGATATAGTTTCATATGCTCAAGGAAGATAACTGGATCGTTATCACGGATAGAAGAAATTAGCAAACCTTTTGCATCATACGGAGAAGAAGGAATGACTACTTTCAATCCAGGTGTTTGCGCCATTAACCCTTCAAGGCTGTCCGCATGCATTTCCGGTGTGTGCACACCGCCACCAAAAGGAGAACGAATTGTGATTGGTGAATTGTAACGGCCGCCTGAACGGTAACGCATACGTGACATTTGTCCCGCAACAGAATCCATTACTTCAAATAAGAAACCGAAGAATTGGATTTCAGGAACCGGACGGAATCCTTGTAGTCCAAGACCAATGGCAATACCGCCAATACCCGACTCTGCAAGTGGAGTATCAAATACACGATCTTCGCCAAATTCTTTTTGCAGGTTTTCCGTAGCACGGAATACACCGCCGTTTTTACCAACGTCTTCACCGAAAACAAGAACATTTTCATCGTTTTTTAATTCAGTGCGTAACGCATCTGTAATAGCTTGAATCATCGTCATTTGAGCCATGGCTTACTTCGACTCCTTTTCTTTGTAAATTTCGTATTGTTCTTTCAAGTTAGAAGGCATTTCTTCGAACATATTTGATATTAAATCAGTAACCGTTTGTTTAGGCTCTGCATCTGCAACTTTAATTGCTTCTTTAATATCTTCTTTCGCCTTTTCAATTGTTTCATTCTCTTTCTCTTCATTCCATAAACCTTTAGCTTCAAGGAATTTACGGAAACGAACTAGTGGATCTTTCAATTCCCACTCATTATCAAGATCTGAAGTACGATAGCGAGTTGGATCATCACCAGCCATTGTATGTGGACCATAACGGTATGTTAATGTTTCGATAAGTGTCGGGCCTTCTCCGTTAATTGCGCGCTCGCGGGCGTCTTTCACAGCTTTGTATACAGCAAGTGGATCCATTCCGTCTACTACAACGCCAGGAATACCAGCAGCAACTGCTTTTTGCGCCAATGTCTTAGATGCTGATTGTTTATCTACAGGCGTAGAAATCGCAAATCGGTTGTTTTGAATAATAAAGATGGCAGGAGCTTTAAATGCACCAGCAAAGTTAATTCCTTCATAGAAGTCACCTTGTGAAGTTCCACCGTCACCTGTATAAGTAATTGCTACAGCTTTAGTACCACGTTTCTTCATTCCAAGAGCAACACCCGCTGCTTGAACGTATTGAGCTCCAATAATGATTTGTGGAGAAATAACATTTACTCCTTCAGGGATTTGATTTCCTTTAAAATGGCCACGTGAGAATAAGAACGCTTGTGAAAGCGGCAAGCCGTGCCAAATTAATTGTGGAACATCACGATATCCCGGCAGAATGAAGTCTTCTTTTTCAAGTGCAAATTGCGATGCAAGTTGAGAAGCTTCTTGTCCAGCTGTTGGTGCATAGAAACCTAATCTTCCTTGACGGTTTAAAGAGATAGAACGTTGATCAAGAATACGTGTATAAACCATTCTTCTCATCAGTTCTTGTAATTGCTCATCTGTTAACTCAGGCATTGCTGCTTCGTTTACGATTTCGCCTTCTTCATTTAAAATTTGTAATGTTTGAAACTGTTCTTCAACTGTTTCGAACTGTTTCTTGACATCAAAATTAGCTTGGTTTACTTTAGAAGCCATCTGTGCCACCTCATCCTTTCAATAAAAAGGTTATATTTTGTAAAGCATTCTTCATTTCTAAAAGTCTAAATGAAATACCAATGTATTTTTCCCATATAGAGTGAATGCAAACATTCACTGGGTTTTCATTTTCACGATATTCTGTATCAGTAAAAACTAATTATAAAATGATACAATGCTTTATCCATAATTAAGTGTACCTCACCACATCAGCATAGTCAATTACAACGACCTATATTAATGAGCTTTCAAACGATAATTCTTATTAGTAAATTTTATCAACGCTAAAACTGTTATACTATAATTAATATACCTGTACTATAAAAGAATATCTGTTTTACGACAGATGTATGCGCTACCTTTGAAAACTGCTTTCTTCCCCATTTCTTTACATTTTTTCCGACTCCCCTATACTATCATTACACAATTTCATAAATTTATTATATCCATAAAGTGCATTTTCCATCAGCGAGGGTTATTCATCCTCCAGCTATTTTCCTTAATTTCACTTTCAAAAATGTGATGGATGTTTAAACCTTTTAGATCAGGATAAAAATAATAAAAAAACCGCTCAAAATCTGAGTCGGCTTCCTTAGAGAATACAGTTATACTATCTATTGTTTTACTTAGCTTATTTCGTATCTGAAACTTCAATCTCTGCATCTTTATAGAATTTCTGTTTTTCCTCATTATATTGATTCGTTTTATTATTAAAATCATCATTTGCTTCAATCACTGTTTGGTAGGTTTGATTAATCATCTCGATTTGTGCTTCTAGTTCATCCATTTTTAAGTTTTCTTTTTGGAAAAGAGTATATAAAGCTTTATCCAAATCTAAACTTTTCTTATAAGTAGTATAAAGTTTTTCATGCGCCTCATACCGTTCAATCATAGTCACCTTTAATTTTTCCGCTTCTTTTTTTAGGTCCTGGTCCTCTATACTTTTAATTTTATCATCGATTTGTTTAAATTTTTCACGCGAAGCAAGCATGCTTTCACGTTCTTTTTCAATAAACTCTTTTCTTTTTTCAATATTATTGATCGCTTCATTCGAAAGTTTAACAATTTGGTCAAACTCCCTCAAGCCTAGTTTAAGAATCGTGTTGTAATACTCTTTTTCTTTATTCTCTAGTTCAGTAATAGGCTGCTGCTGTTCTTCAAAGGTTTTTTCTTTCTTCACAGCCGCTTCGAGTATTTGATATATTTGTTCTTCTGGAGAGTCTTTAGCTGTACATCCCGAAAGGATTCCGCCTAACACTAAACATAACACAGTCCATTTAAAAAATTTACTCATTGCTAAAACTCCCCCTATTCTCTATATAGACTACTATACTGGAAATCGTCAGTTTTTGACAACTAACATCTACTCTTTTATCCCATCCCTTAGCATCAGAAAGCAAATGCAAATATACCCCGTATCTCTTGAATATATGACTTGTCTTAACTCTTTATGAATAGGCAAAAGCCCAGACCAATTTCTCTTCTTCGCATAGGTTGTAAGTACATCGCTCCTTTAGGAATGATGGAATTAACAAAACGGAGGGATCCTTTATGTATTATGGTGGTTACGGAAATGATTGCTGTTATCCAGTTGAGACTTATCCCAGTTATGGGTATGGCGGAGGAGAATGCGGCTTTGGAAGTGGATTTGCCTTAATTGTTGTTCTCTTCATTCTATTGATTATCGTCGGTGCTTGTTTGTGCTAACCCACACCGAATCTTTATCTTGTTTCGTTTAAAAAAGGAATCGAATAAAGTTTAGCTTATTCAAGTACCCTTTCATGGGAAGCTCTATACGTAGTAGCTTCCCCTCATCGCTTCCGTTTTGCGTTACCCAAAACTGAAAGCGCAAAAACTTAACGATACTGTTTTTAACGCATTGACACCATTAACTATTTAGCTAAACTTTGATAAACTATCTTTATCTATACATATACAGCAAGTCCTCAATTCAGTGGGGATTATAGCTTGTAAATCCTAGAAACATTTTATCTCTGGATATATTTTAAGAAAGAAGGGCGAAAATTATGCTTATAATGAAAGACATCATTAGAGAAGGACACCCAACACTTCGTAAAAAAGCTGCTGAAGTAAGCTTACCGGCTTCTGAGGAAGAACAAGAAATTTTATCAAGCATGCTGGACTATGTTATAAACAGTCAAGACCCTGACAAGGCAAATGAATTCGGACTTCGGCCAGGCGTTGGACTTGCCGCTCCCCAAATTAATGTATCAAAACGGATGATTGCTGTTCATGTCAAGGATTCTGAAGGAAAACAGTATAGTTATGCATTATTTAATCCAAAAATCATCAGGCACACAAAAGCTCAAACCTATTTAACCAATGGTGAAGGTTGCTTATCTGTTGATCGTCCTTTCCCAGGATTTGTACCCAGATACGCAAAAATAACCGTTAAAGGTGTGAACTTAAACGGCGAAGAAATATCAGTTAAACTAACCGGTTTGCCTGCTATCGTCTTTCAGCATGAAATTGACCATCTGAATGGTATTATGTTTTTTGATCGAATTAACGAAATCGACCCATTCGATATTTCAGATGACGCAACACCGCTTGAGCGATGATGAAGTGAAGTTAAAAAAAGAGGTTGTCCAATAGATAAATGATCGGACAACCTCTTTTTTTATCCCACATAATAGGCAGTATGTCCCCACTGATTGAGGTTTCACTTTATATTAGCCCTACTTGGCGAAGGCCAAAAAGGATGCCTTCTTCACTTACATCTTTTGTTACATAATCCGCATGTTTCTTAACCTCGTCCAAAGCATTCCCCATTGCTACGCCATGTCCAACCGTCTCAAGCATTTCAATATCATTTAGTCCATCACCGAATGCATAAACATTTTCCATGGCAAAGCCAGCTTTCTTAACAAACTGTTTAATTCCTTCTGCTTTTGAACCACCAAATGGCAACACATCAATCGATAGATCATGCCAGCGAATAAATTTGAATTTATCGAATTTCCCAGTAATTAGTGCCTCTTCTTCTTCCCTTGTACAAAAGACTAGGCTTTGATATATTTCTTTCCCATGATAGAAATCATCTTGACGTTCCGGATGCGGAAATTTCAATGTACCAATCGCCTCTTCAATTCGATCGCTATGGCTAACATTTGCTTTCATCGTTTTCTCATTCATAAACACAAGAGGTGTCTCTTCATTCTCTCCGGCCATTTCATGTAAACGCTCCAGTTCATTGAATGAAAGGGGGTTTTTGTATATCACTTCGTTTTCAAACACAACATATTGACCATTAAAGCTAACAAATGACTCAATGTCCAATTCTTCTCTCAATGATTCAAACATAAATGGGGCTCTTCCAGTTGCAATCGCAACATAAACGCCATTCTCTTGTAGTTGCTTAATAGCAGCCTTTGTCGATGCAGGTAATGTCTTCTCATGATCAAGCAATGTTCCATCTATATCAAAAAATACAATTTTCTGCATATCTACTTCAACACGTCCATTCTATTTTAATAATGTCTTTATCAAATTTTCTATCTTGTTTGTTTTTTTCTTAAAAACGATTCTATAACACTCTTCATACTTATTAAAAACTGCGTTCTAGTATATGTCAAGAATCTTCCATGAAGGAAAATACCATCATCCATTATTTGGAATCAAGGAATTTTCATACGCTGTATATACTATAACTACTTCCTCCATCGGTCAAAGCTGGGTATCAGTGGTTTTTTTAAAATAATTCCTATTATCTGGGAAATATGTATTTACTTTATTAAATTATTCTATACAATAAAAGACAAGGGAGTGATCACCATGTTAAAAAGGCTTCGTAAAAAGCTGCGTAAACAATGGAATGATCTTTTAAAAAGGAAATCAATCGCATAAAATTATTTGATATAGCCCTTCAAATACTTGCGAAGGGCTTCTTGCTTGTGTAAAGTGCATTATAGACCCAATGAACGGAAATGAATGGATAGAAGAGGTCTTCGCACGTATACTTAATCGTTACAATGTTCACATGATGTACTAAAACATGAAAAAATTGTTTTTTTTATATATAATGAAACAAGCAATTTAAAAAGAAGAGGAGAGAAAGTAATGGTTTTTAAAGTTTACTACCAAGAGAATCTAAATAATGTACCTGTAAGAGAGCATACTCAATCTATTTATGTTGAGGGAGAGTCAACACGAGATGTTCGCGATAAAATAAAGGATTTTCCTTATAATATTGAATATGTTGAGCCGGTTACTGGGGCATATTATGAATATGAAAAGAAAAATAATGAAGATTTTAATGTATTGGAGTTAGGATAATTTATGAAATTTGTAAAAAATGACCAAACAGCCGTTTATGCACTTGGCGGCCTAGGTGAAATCGGTAAGAATACGTATGCAGTACAATTCCAGGATGAAATTATTATTATCGATGCAGGAATTAAATTTCCAGAGGACGAGCTTCTAGGCATCGACTACGTGATTCCAGATTATACGTATTTAGTAAAAAATGTAGATAAGATTAAGGGACTCTTCATTACCCATGGACATGAAGACCATATAGGCGGAATTCCCTATTTACTAAAAGCTATTAACATTCCTGTTTATGGTGGAAAACTAGCATTAGGATTATTACGCAATAAATTAGAAGAACATGGTCTTCTACGTCAAACGAAATTACATGAAATTCAAGAGGATGATGTGATTAAGTTCCGCAAAACATCTGTTTCGTTTTTCAGAACAACTCACAGTATCCCGGATTCTTATGGGATTGTTGTTAAAACTCCTCCAGGGCAAATTGTCCATACCGGAGACTTTAAATTCGACTTCACACCAGTAGGAGAACCTGCTAATTTAACGAAGATGGCTGAAATCGGAAAAGAAGGCGTTCTATGCCTATTATCTGATAGTACAAATAGTGAGGTTCAGACTTTTACAATGTCAGAACGCCGTGTAGGCGAGAGCATTGATGATATTTTCCGTAAAGTGGAAGGTCGAATTATTTTCGCTACGTTTGCTTCTAACATTCACAGACTGCAACAAGTCGTCGAAGCAGCTGTTAAAAACGGACGGAAGGTCGCAGTTTTTGGTAGAAGTATGGAAGCAGCTATCACAATCGGACAAGATTTAGGGTATATTGTTGCACCAAAAGATACTTTTATCGATGCTCAGCAAATCAATCGACTTCCTGCAAACCGTGTAACAATCCTTTGTACAGGTAGCCAAGGTGAGCCAATGGCTGCCCTATCAAGAATTGCTAATGGCACGCATCGTCAAATTCAGATCATCCCAGGAGATACAGTTGTATTCTCATCTTCACCGATTCCAGGAAATACAATCAGTGTTTCTAGAACGATTAATCAATTATACCGTGCTGGTGCGGACGTGATTAGCGGACCGCTTAGTAACATTCATACGTCAGGTCATGGCGGGCAACAAGAACAAAAGCTGATGCTTCGTTTAATTAAGCCAAAGTACTTCATGCCGATTCACGGTGAATATCGGATGCAAAAATTGCACAGCCAACATGCCATCGACTGCGGTGTTCCAGAAGAAAATTGTTTCATCATGGATAATGGTGAAGTGCTCGCCTTAAGTGAAAATACAGCACAAGTGGCTGGAAAGATCCCTTCAGGCTCCGTTTACATTGATGGTAGCGGTATTGGTGATATTGGGAATATTGTACTACGTGACCGTCGTATCCTGTCTGAGGAAGGACTTGTTGTTGTAGTTGTCAGCATCAACATGAAAGACTTCAAGATTGCCGCTGGTCCAGATATCATTTCAAGAGGATTTGTATACATGAGAGAATCAGGTGATTTAATTAACGATGCCCAAGCGCTCATTACAAAGCATCTAAATAAAGTAATGGAACGCAAGACGACTCAATGGTCTGAAATTAAAAACGAAATTACAGACACACTTTCTCCATTCCTGTACGAAAAAACAAAACGCCGTCCAATGATTTTACCAATTATCATGGAAGTATAATAAAATTAATATATAAAAGAGGATGTCCCATATTTTAGGGGACATCCTCTTTTATTACTGAACATACTAGACAATTATTTTTATATGGATCATTTAATTTGTCTGTCCGAAGTTAGCACAAGCAGCTACAAACGAATCGATCTGGTGGGAAGATCACTTCCATATAACTTGCTCGTCTTACGCTATCCTCTAGGTTGATCAAGGTGCTTTTCACTTTTGTTCTTAATCTACAGTCTTTTTTTCAAAACGGTTAATATCTGAGTCAGCCCCGATGACAATCAAGATATCCCCTTTGTGAATTGGGTCATTTCCTTGAGGTGAAACTATGATTTCTCCCCCTCTTTTTACAGCAACAATATTAATACCAAAACGCGCCCTAATATCAAGATCAATAATGGTTTTACCTTCCATTTTAGAACTTGCCACAATTTCCACGATGGAATGTTCATCAGACAACTCTAAATAATCAAGAACATTATTCGATACGATGCTATGTGCAATACGCTTCCCCATGTCTCTCTCTGGATGAACAACATGATCTGCACCAATTTTTATCAAAACTTTCTCATGGTAATCATTTTGGGCCTTCACTGTAATATTTTCGACACCTAATTCCTTTAACATTAAAGTCGTCAGGATACTCGATTGAATATTGTCACCAATCGCGACAATCACATGATCGAAATTTCGGATTCCAAGGCTTTTAAGAACATTTTCTTCTGTTGTATCCCCAATAACCGCATGTGAAGCAATCATTGCATATTCATTAACCCGATCCTCATCCATATCAATGGCAAGCACTTCCATGCCCTCCTCAATTAGAGCTCTAACGATACTACCTCCAAATCGGCCAAGCCCGATTACTGCAAATTCTTTTTTCACGAATTCTACCTCCAACAAGCTAACTTGATGCACTGCTATTCTACCATATGATAAGCATGAAAGCTTTTTTCAATTCGAGAAGATGACTGGACTTGCACAGGATGTGCTGGCTTCTGTGTTGCTCGTCATGACGTGCGCGATTTTAACAGTAGGTCATTCATGAACGATGTCACAATTCGCAAGCGTTTTTACCGGACTTTTTAAACATCCCCTTAAAATGAGAATAACACTCATGCCTGTTAATTATTCATTCGATCCTTTAAAAGTTATATAGTGAGTAAGTAGCGTAATTGCTTTTTCTATCGCCTGTTCATCTGGATTTAATTTAGCATGATGCAGTCCATATGTTGAGTTGACACCTAACCAGAACATAAATCCTGGAATTTCCTTCAACATATATCCGAAATCTTCTCCTGTCATCGCTTCATTACAGTGATGCACCTGTATTCCAGGTACTTTTTTTGCAAATTCCATAAATTCCGTTGTGAGCTGTTCTTCATTAAATACTTGATGGTACATGGATCCATAATCAATCCATCCCTCACATGCATACCCAGCCTTAATCCCGCAGAGCAGCTGTTCAATTCGCGTTTTTACTTTTATCATCGATTCTTCATTCAAGGTACGAATTGTGCCTTCTAGCCTTGCTTTTTCTGCAATTATATTTTGCACACTGCCCCCACTGATTTTCCCAATCGTAACTACTGCTGAATCAAGAGGATTCACGTTTCGAGAAACAATCGATTGCAATTGACCAACAAGTGAACATGCTGCAACAACCATATCATTAGTTTCATGGGGATAAGCAGCATGTCCACCTTTCCCTTTTAACTCAATAAACAGTTCTGACGTATTAGCAAATAATAGTCCTTCTTTTAGCGCAATTGTCCCAACAGGATATTCAGGAGCGATATGCAGAGCCATAATAATATCTGGCTTCCACTTATTCATAGTTTCTGAACTCAACATCGGTTCTGCACCACCAGGACCTTCCTCAGCAGGCTGAAAAATAAACAAAATATGATCATTAATTGGGTTAAGAACAAAATAACTTAATACTCCAAGCGCAATACTCATATGAAAATCATGACCGCAAGCATGCATATATTGATCATGTTCTGAAGAAAATGGTAAATCTGTCTCCTCTTTAATCGGTAACCCATCCATATCTGCTCGATAGCCAATTGTTTTTTTGGGAGCAAGGCCAATTACTTTTACAAAAATCCCCGTTTCCCATGTTTCCAATTCATATCTGTCCTGCGGCAATGTAGATAAATAATCTAATAAATATTTTTGTGTCTTAACTTCTTTAAAACCGATTTCAGGTATTTTATGAAGGTCTCTACGAATTTTTACAAAAGGATACAGTATTGACTCTACTTCAGTCATTGATGATTCCCACCTTATACAAGAAAAGCGCGGATCCATGAACCATCCACGCTTTCCTTTCGATATTGTTTCATTTTAGAGAGAACTGCTTATAATCACAAGTGAGTGTAAGAAGCCACTTCCTTAAACGTAAGCTGACTACTTATACGTCACAAAAACATACTAGTATGAATCTCATAATTGGCGAAGTTCTTGTATGATTTCTGTTTTCGATTTTGTTTTTTCATCGATTGCTTTAATCACTTTTGCAGGAATACCCGCTGCTACAGAATAAGGAGGTATATCTTGTGTCACCACAGCTCCAGCTGCTACTACAGAACCTTGTCCAATTGTAACGCCTTCAAGAACCACTGCATTTGCACCAATCAGTACATCGTCTTCCAAAATAACTGGTTTTGCCGATGGCGGTTCGACTACACCAGCTATTACTGCTCCGGCACCGACATGACAATTTTTCCCGATGGTGGCACGTCCACCAAGCACTGCATTCATATCAATCATCGTACCGTCTCCAATAACAGCACCTATATTGATAGCAGCCCCCATCATGATTACTGCATGATCACCGATTTGAACCTGATCGCGAATGATAGCACCTGGTTCAATACGCGCTTTCATGTTTTTCATATCGACTAATGGAATCGCAGAATTTCTACGGTCATTTTCAATTACATAGTCGGTAATTTTCCCCTCATATTTATTGATGGCTTCATTTATTTCAGACCATTCTCCAAAGACCGTCCCTACATCTCCGCTAATAAATGTTTTAGCTGAAGGACCAAAATCGATTCCGTCCAAATCACCTTTTATATAAACCTTAACTGGTGTTGATTTCGTGCTGTTTTGGATAAATGAAATAATTTCGTGTGCATCCATCATTTTCATGAAAAATCCCCCTAATATGTATGAATCACTGGTCTTAAATTTATCAAAAGTAACGTTAAAAAACAAGAAATTACATATTCATCATAATTCCTGATTGAGAATATGCTCAGCAACAATCTCTTCAAATGCTTTTACTTGCTTTAATTGAAATGCAGATTCATATCCGCACAGCCATGTATCTCGCTGAATCGAATGATTTTGTCCGTCCAAGAGGGGAATTTTATATACGTTTTGATCTTTATCATGGAGTGTAATTGCTGGAAGAATAGCATAACCGATTCCATTGAAAACCATTTGCTTACATGTTTCAATTTGGTCAACAATAATCGTATTCTTAGGTGTCGTCTGAAAATGACGATGCCACCAATTTTGAATTTCCTGATAATAATTTGAATCACTTTTAAACTGGATGAATGGCCGATCTGTTTCAAGAACTTGTTCAAGCTCATTCATTTCCGTATCAACTAAGTACAACATATCTGTGAATAAATGCTGTTTATAGCCCTTCCAATCAGGTGCTCCACGTATAATCCCAATATGTACTTGACCATCATATAATGATTTTAGTATTTCACTGCTCCAACCAGTAATAAGTGAGATTTTGGCATAGGGGTATTTTTGCACAAATTTTTTCAAGACTTGAGGTAGCCAGTTTTGTCCAACAATTGAGGCACAGGCAATTTTCAATGTTCCATATACTTCATGATCCATAGCTTGAATACTTTCCCTGACTTTTTCTTCTTTTTCTAAAATTTCATTTGCTAATCGGATGACTGCTTCCCCTGCTGAGGTTAAAGTAAGTCCTTTTTGTGAACGAAGAAATAATTTAGCATTCCAATCCTTTTCAATCGTTTGCAATCGCTGTGACAAGGCAGGCTGTGAGACGAATAATCGTTCAGCCGCTTTACGCATGTTCATTTCTTGCGCTAAAACAGATAATAAATGAAACTCAGAAAATGACATATTTTCAACACCTTGATTCGTTTTTCTTATACCAAATAAAGTGAAACTTTCATCAGTTGGAGTCTTCCTGCCCGTTAAGCGTGGGATAAATCTGAAACCATCGTATCATTTATTATTCTCCATATACAGTAAAACTTCCACACAAAGCATAAGTAACACGATAAACGATGTGGTGCGTGCTGGGTCAGACTCTTTTGAGACATCCTCGTGTTATCTCTTCTGTTAAAACGGGATAAAAATAAGCCCTAAAGGGGGCTTATTTTTATTTAGACGGAGATGCTGGTCCTTTATATAATTCTTTCAAAATAGCTCTTCTTGTCAGAATTCCTTCAAAAGTCCCCTCATCATTTTGAACACATACAAAAGGTTGGTCAATTAAAAGCTCAAGCCCTTTATCCATTTTATCTTCAATATGAAGCCGGGGAATATTTCGATTCATTATTTCAGAAACTTTTTTATTCTCTAGCTTTTCAAATTCAATCCGTTGCATCCCTAAGATAGAATCGAGGATGACTGGTGTACTTATCAGACCATGTAGCTTATACGTAGGATCTAATACAGGGATGGCTGTATACCCGCTCTTTGTCAAAACAAGAAGCGTGTGCTCTAGATTATTGGCAATCTGAACGTGAGCAACACGTTCAGAAGGAATCATCAAGTCTTTCACATTTAGCTCCATTATGTTCCCATCATGAGTATCGATCATGTCAAAACCCCTTACCTAATAAGTCATAATTTCGTCTACACTTCTAGTGTATCATAGGTAAAGGAAACTTTCTTCTTGAATTGACCTATAAAGTGAAACTTCCATCAGTGGTGGTTAATTGAACCAAATCGGACCTCTACGAGCAAAGGTTGTCCCTACCTATCTTCTTTGTTCCTCATAAGCGTGAAGGTCTTACTGCCCTAGCGTGTGATAAATGAGAGATCTTATATCAACCTTTGTTTGTTTCGATATTTCTCAGCATATGCCCACACTCGAGACACTCGAAAATAATGTTTTGATTAGACTGGGCAGTCAATACTTTACTTATATCATTTTTACTTTTACATTGCGGACATATTACAGTTGGCTTTTCCAAACCTCATCCCTCCATTTATCCCGTTTTAACGAGTAGTTATACCCTAGAGTCAAAGTAACGTAGAGGGTGTTTACTTTATATAGAATGCAGATTTTCACCAGATTTCATACGTTCAAACTAAGATATCGCCAAAGTGCATTTGCCCATTTGATTTTGAAACCTTCACTTTTTTGTCTTACAAAAAAAGCCGACAGCATATGCTGTCGGCTTTTATTAGGTTTTGCAATCAGATTATGATTGCAAAAGATCAAAAATTTCAATTGTAATCATATCAATGTTGTCAAATTGATATTTAGAGGATTTGCTTTTTTCATTAAAAACTTCTAACTCAAACATCTCCGTTTTACTGAAATATGTAACCTGACATTTTAAAACACCATCTATTTCAAAAAAACGCTGAGCAGATTCAGTTTCCTGTGCTTGCTCTTGAAGATTTTTCAATCTAGTAAGAATGCCTTGTAATTGAGACATACTCCCACTCCTTTCTAGTATAAAACCTTTTCGGTAGGTTTCACTATATCATAAAAAACTATCCAAAAACCAGAACGAATTAATTTCAGAATTTTTCATCAGATACGTCATTCTTCATCCTTTTCTGATCCTAATAAAAGCATAGAATAACAGATTAATTTTGTATACAAAAACTTTAAAAAAAGTGTCGAAAACACAGTTATTTTTTCTCAAAAGACGTTTCGCTATCCAATTTTAAATATTTTTTTTATAATAGCTTTAATCTAAGTAATTAGACTAATTACTCTAAAACGATTTGAAACTCTTTCTTTTTCAAAAAGCTTTCACCAAATATAGATTGGAGGATAAGATGAATAAAGTTACACTTTTTACACAACCAGACTGCCCGCCATGTAAAATCGTTAAAATGTTTTTTAACGAATATAATATTTCGTTTCAAGAAAAAGACATCAAAGCAGATATCGTAGCAATGAAAGAATTAACTAAAAAATACGGGTCCTACTCCACTCCAACAGTCATCATTAACGGAGAAGTGATCATTGGATTTGAAATTAAAAAAATGAAGGAAGCTCTTTCCATCAACGACTAATGAACCCTGCATGTTATTTGCGGGGTTTTCCCTTCCTTTATTTCATTGTTCATGCACATTTACCGGTAGATATCCAATCTTAAAAAAGTTCGTTAATCTCAGAAAAATGAGATGAGGTATTATAGTCTGTTAATACGGGATAAAAAGTTGAAGTTGTTCAAAAAAGGGTCTGACCCAGCACTTCCTACACAGTTGATAATGTTACTTGCATTTCATTTAAACTGTATGTAAAAGTTGCGGGGGTCTGACCCTTTTCTGTTAAAACATCGGTTCTTGATTTCCCCACTTTATAATGACTCATTCCCAATGATTTTAAAATGGAAAAAAGAAAGGAATGGAAAAAATCATGATTACGCCGATGAATAGTTGTAATAAGATACCTATCACAGCAAAATCCTTTTGCGTATATTCCCCAGCAGTCATCACAAGTGCATTTGATGGTGATACAGATGGTGATGAGAATGCCATGCTTGCTGCAACTGCTACACAGATTAACACAGGAAGCGGACTATAGTGCAGATTTTCAGCAAGTGTATAAGCAATAGGAGCAACGATGATTGCTACAGCTCCATTTGGAATGAAAAAGCTCATCAGCATTGTCAGTAAATATAAAATGCCTAATAATCCATAAGGTCCTGCCCAATTTATTACATTTTCTACCATTGAACTAATTAATAGTATTCCACCCGTCTTTTCAAGTGCAAGCGCGAGAGGAATGATGGCACCAATGAAAAGAACGGATTCCCAGTTCATTCTTTGATAGGCCTCCTCGATTGATCGAAGGCAGCCTGTTACGATCATTAGCAAAGCGGCCATAGACATCGACAATGTTGGAGAAATCAAATCAATAGATAGCATAATCACCATAAGCAAGGTAATTCCAGCAGCAATAATGGCTTTATTTGTAAAAACTACTGGCTCTGACTCAAGCGCTACACTCCCTACAACTAGCACATCTTGCAAATCAGTAGATACCCTTTCAATGTTTTCCCATTCTCCATGAATAAGAAGCGCATCTCCAGGTTTTAATTGTTCTGTACCTAATTCAGATTGGATATATTCCCCTTTTCGATTAATCGCTAATACACTGCATTGATATTTTTCACGAAAATGGATGTTTTGCAAGGATTGATTCTCATAATCAGAATGAGGCATGATCAGCACTTCTGTTAACCCGAATTTACTGCTATGAAAATGTTTTTTGATCTCTTCTTGTTGAAAAGGTCTTATTTCCAATTCGAAGTCATCTGCAAACCTCATGACAGCATCATCTTCACCAAAGACTAAAATAATATCTTCTGGATGAAGCACTTCTTCTGCTTTCGCTGAAAAAATCTGAGACTTCGTTAAGATTGAAAGCTGTTTATCTCTTGCTTTTCTTTTAATTTCAATGACAGTAATTTCATAATCAACTGGTAGCCTTAGCTCAGATAAACGTTCGCCAACAATGTCGGAGTCCGATGGAATATAGAGATAATGTAAGCGACCGTAAACTTTATACATTCCAGCCAATTCACTCGCTGCTAAACCCTTACCACTATTATTCAGGGAAATAAATCGATTCGGAAGGAGCCTTTTCCCTATAGTGAGCATAAAGATTAAACCTGAAAGAAGGGCAACAATTCCGATAGGCGTAAAATCAAAGAAAGTTAAATTTGCGTATTCATTAGTCCGCAATATCTCACTAACTACTAGATTAGGCGTTGTACCAATCATTGTTAACATGCCACCTAGCCCGCTGGCATAAGCTAGTGGAAGCAGAAGCCTGGATGGGCTTTTCTTATTCTTTAAAGCCATGCTTGTAACGATCGGGAGCATCAAGGTAACAATTGCCGTACCACTTAACAAGGACCCTAGTATTCCTGCAGTAGCCATTACATAAATAATCATCTTAGCTTCACTGCCTTTTTTGCGTTGGTTTAATTGACTTACAATTTTATCTGCAAGACCGGAAAGTGAAATTCCTGCTCCAACGACGTATAAAGAACCAATCATAATGACAACCGGATTTGAAAATCCAGAAAGAGCCTCTTCCAAATTTAGAATTCCAGTCAGTCCAAGCGTCATAAGTGCTAAGAGAGCTACTAGATCTGCACGTAATTTTCCTTGTATGATAAGTGCAAATGTACAGACAAGTATGATAAATGTTACCAACATTGGTTGTGTCATGCGTGTTACCCCCAAAAAATGATCCTTAACCAAAAGATTTAATTTCTAAATGAAAAGATTTACAAATGCAACTTTACGCTTTTAAGTCATAATTTTAAAGTGTGAGCGCCTTGTAAAAGGAAATACAGCTAAGAGCAGGCCCGTCCCTCTCCCAGTGAGTTCCAATCTTCACTCGTGAAGTTCTTCTTTAACTTCCTTTGTGAAGGTTATTTGGCATTAGTGAGCCAGCTTGTGTTAGATAACAAAGCTCACAAAAAACTTTTATTTTAAAAGATAATATATACTTCTTTTTATACCTATTGTTTGGTAGTATAAGGAAGTGACATTTAAGTAGATAGGTTGATATGAATGAATAATAACTTGACAAGAAGATCTTTTCTAAAAAAAACAGTAGGTACCATATTATCTTTGACGGGAGCAGGAATAGGCGGTAGATATTATGCTCATGATATCGAACCTAAATGGATTGAATTCAATGAAATCATAATTCAGCATTCACTCATCCCAAAAGGTTTTAACGGAATGAAAATTGTTCAATTTAGTGATACTCATTTAGGGTTTCAATTTCAGTTAAAAGATTTGCAGGCCGTATTATCAAAAATACAGACATACTCTCCAGATGTTGTCCTTTTCACTGGTGATTTAATGGATGAGCCAAATAAATATCCGCATCAATCCGAAATTATTCCACTGCTACAAAACATTCAAGCTCCCTTAGGTAAATTCAGCATATACGGCAATCATGATCACGGAGGATATGGTTCTAAAATGTATGACCATATCATGGAGCTTTCAGGATTCACTTTATTACAAAACAGTCATGCTGCAATTTCCTTATTAAACGGAGATAAAATATATATTGCTGGAATTGATGATGCCATGCTCGGATCTCCAAACATAAAAAAGTCTCTATTAGGTATTCCAGAACACGCTTATACCATCCTTTTATCACACGCACCTGATCTTGCTGAATTTGCAAAAGATTACCCAGTACAATATCAAATCAGCGGACATAGCCACGCTGGACAAATTCAAATTCCTTTTGCTGGCGCCCTTGTGACGCCCCCTTTCGGAAAAAAATATACAGAAGGAATGTATGAGCTAGAAAACCTAACTCTATACGTGAATCGAGGACTGGGAACTACAAGACTCCCTTACCGCTTCCTTGCTCGCCCAGAAATAACTTTATATGAATTACAGTCTAATGAAAAATAATAGCCAAGAAATTCCTTACAAAACAACAGCAAACTAACTTATCAGGCATTCTATCCATAAGCGTGCCTGATACTTCTTATTTTAAAAAACAAAGTGCTTATTGCAAATATTATACCATTAGTAGACTCCGAGCAGAACATAAACTTTTGCTTCAAGCCTACTCCTCTTATGTATACGATAATAGAGTTAGCTAATTAAACGCACGAAAAGCCAATGAAAAACAATCTGATACAGGCTCAAAATTGAAAAACAACCATACAATAACGAGAGAAAGGAGAGAACACCATGCAACCTTATTACTTCCCAGCACATCAATATTATCCAGCTGTTCCATCGCGAAATGGTCAAGACGAGCGATTTTTCCCATTTCTGCTGCCATTCGTGGTAGGCGGTGTTGCAGGTCTTGCTACTGGATCATTACTTTTTAACAATCGACCACCCTATTATCTTCCGTATCCACCCCCGGCTCCTTATCCGTATCCTTATCCACCATATAATTCATATCAAGGTTATCCTGGATATCAAGCATATCCCCAAAGTTTTGGAGCCCAGGCAGGCGTATCGGAAAATATAAATATCTATACGTCTCCACAATACTCAAAATGAATATTATACGAGAAGAGGAAGAATACACACTTCTTCTTTTTCTTTTATTTCCTATATTCGAAGAAAGCAATTATTAATTTTATTCTTCGCTTTCGAAACTTCCAATAAAAAATTTCATCTTATTTCTCTTTTACTTCCTTTCATATTTGAAAATGGTATAATAAGAATCATATGCACGACGATATTAGGAAAGGAGTTTATTTATGAATGATATGAAAGGGGATCCTTCCTCTATGAGCACAATCAATAGTCTTGCCCAAGCGATCTTTGTCGTGAATAAACACGCAAAAACAGCCCCAGAACCCAAAACCTTATACGAATTAAAACGACTTTCTCTAAACAAATTACTTACTGAAGGGAAAGCGAAAAAGTTAGGACTCCATTTTTCCGATAATCCGAGATATTCAGCGCAACAATCTGATGTAATTGTCGAATGTGGTGAATATATTTTCCACCTCCCACCTTCAAGAGAGGATTTAAAAAAACTCCCTCACTTAGGAAGCCGATCATCATCGGTTCGTAATCCTAAAACTGCATTATCCTTATCACGAGCGAAGAAGATTTTGCAAGCGTATATCGGCAAAGTAGGCGAGCCGAAACCACGTGAACAAGCTGGCAGGTCTCATCAGCATTCGCGAAATAAAACAAACTCTGCTTTCCAAAATACATTTCCTTCTTCATTTTTAGGGAAAGGTTTCAAACTATAGTCAGACCGTCAATCATGAAGTCTTTCCTTTCCATCGATATGATATATCCGCAAAATAATAGGCTGACTTGCAGGCCAGTATCTACCTGTTTAGTCAGCCTATTTCCACTTTTAGAAAGTCTTATCTCTCTTTTTTAAAGAATATGCTCGTCAATCAATTGAATAAGCTCTGCAATTTCTGGCTTACTTACTTGCGCATCCGCGCCAACCATATTTCCCTTATGGCGTAAATCATCCGTAATTAATGAAGAAAAAATAATAACAGGAAGCTTGCCTAGATCGTGATCTGCCTTCATTCGCCTTGTTAAATGGAGACCGTCCATTTGTGGCATTTCTACGTCCGTAATCACAAGTTGAACTTCCTCTGTAAGATCTTTCCCTGATTGAATGATGCCTTCTAAATAATTTAAGGCATCTTCACCGTTTTCAAAGAATTCGAGGAATTCGTAGCCTGCTTCTGATAAGGTCTCATGAAGAAGCTTTCTAAGGAGCGGTGAATCTTCTGCAACTACAAGCTTTTTATTAGATCTTTCTCTCTTTCCAAGCTTTTTCACTTGTTGAATACTAATCCCAGATTCAGGATTGATATCGACAACGATTTTCTCAAAATCCAGAAGTAATAGCATTTCTCCGTTAAGTTTAATGACCCCGATAATTTGACCTTCAAGACCTTGATACATGTCAGAAGGCTTTTCAATTTGCTTCCAGGAAATTCGGTGTATTTGCGTTACCGTATGTACATGAAAAACAATCTTCTGCTGATTAAATTCAGCAACGATAAATTTATCATCCTTCGGTTTTTCCGATGGTGGGAAACCAAGTGCCTTTGCTACATCAACGACTGGCAGCACTTCGCTTCTGAGCTCTATGATCCCTTCCACATTCTTGTGTGCATGTGGTACATATGTAATGGGGACTGGATTTATAATTTCTTTTACTTTAATTACATTAATGCCAAATTTATTTGTTCCTATTCCGAATTCAACGATTTCTAATTCATTTGTCCCACTCTCAAGCAGAATACCTTTTGTTTGGTCCATTTTATTCGTCCTTCCTTTATCTTTCTTCCTAAAATATATCATGATTTGGCTTTATCTCATCAGATATTTTAGTAATTTTAGCCTATCAATTAATAAAATACTTATACTTACTAATTCGGCAATAATAGTGATTTCTTAATAAAAATCGATAAAAAAATTCATGAGAATTTGTCTAAAACTAAAACATTAAAAAAGATTCAGGTTCTAAAAGCTGTATCTCCTCATGAAGGTGGCGGTGCGAAGCTGATTTTGCGAAGCCTCGCTCCTTTTCCACAGAAAAGGAAAATATTCAATATCTACTTGTTCATTCAGCCATTTTGGCGACGTTTATTTTTTCTTCTAAATTTCATCATAGGAAGCCAGCCTTTTTTTATAAATAAGCCGCACATCAAAACAGCAATTAATGCCATGATTCCTATTACCACATAATACCCATACTGCCAATGGAGCTCTGGCATATGCTCAAAATTCATTCCGTAAATCCCGGCGATGAACGTCAAAGGCATAAATATTGTCGTAATAACAGCCAATGTCATCATACTCGTGTTTAAACTGTTGGAATTTACGGACAAGTAACTATCACGGATATCGGAAGAAAAATCTCGATATGATTCCAGCATCTCCACTAGCTTAAGTAAATGATCATGTACATCATTAAAGTACAAATGCCGCTCTTTCAAATAACTCAATCGATCCGAATAATTCATCCGATACAGCATATCCCGCATAGGCAAAATTGTTTTTCTCAAAGCTGACATTTCAGCTCTTAAGTCAAATAACCGCTCAATTAATTCGCTAATTGTTTCATTCTTTGTGTTATCTTCGATCCAGTTCAGTTCTTCTTCAATTCGATAAACTAGAGGGAAGTACTCATCGACTAATTTGTCAATCAAACCATGCATAAGGAAAAATGACCCTTTTCTCATCGAGCTATTTCTATTCATTAAATCCCAAACCGTCTCAAGCTCTCTGACATCCTCTTTATGGAAGGTAACAATAAACTTCTCGCTTATAAACATATTAAGCTCGATTGCTTTTAGATTATCTTTATTTAGGGCATGGAGAACTAGAAATTCATAATCTTCATAGAAATCAATCTTAGGCCGCTGGTTGAAATCATCTAAGCTATCTTCAATTGCTAATGGATGAAATTGAAAAGTACTCGACAATAATAACGATTCTTCTTTAGTCGGATGAGCAAAATCCACCCAATACCAGGCCACATCCATTTCATTTAACCCATTAAGCTCTACATTATAAAGCGTCTCATCGTCTTTCGTTATGACACATGTTCTAATCACATTATCCATCCTTAATTATCTTTTTTTAAGTGCTTGTTCAATTTGAAAGATAATAAAAGCCATGCAGTTCAAGAATCTCTTTGTTTCAACCTAATATGTATACAATGATTACGCTCGATGTAAGAGAAGGTTATTTTAAGAGCTTTGATACAATCTGACAATGATCTATATTAGACTTTTTGAACAAGCTCACAAAGGAGACTATTTACAATATATCTTTCTCTAGAATCTCCCAACATGATAATGATAAAATAAAGTGAAACTTCTATCAACGGGGACTTACTGCGCGTGAAGCGTGGGATAAAAAAACCTTACAAAAAAAGGGGAACTGATTTATGGAACATTTACTGAATCCACGAGTAAAAAAAATCGAGATATCTGGCATTCGAAAATTTCATAACTTAGTTGCCGGTATGGAGAATACGATTTCATTAACGATCGGCCAGCCAGATTTCCCAACACCTGATCATATAAAAGAAGCTGCAAAACATGCCATTGAGAATAATTATACTGTCTATTCTCACAATGCTGGTTTTATTGAATTAAGAACTGCTGCAAGTGAATTTGTTAGAAAAAAGTACAATCTTCACTATAATCCTGCAAATGAAGTCATTGTCACAACAGGGGCGAGTGAAGCAATAGATATAACCTTTCGAACCATTTTAACCGAAGGTGTCGAAGTCATCCTTCCTGGCCCCGTCTACCCCGGGTATGAACCTATTATTAAATTGTGTGGAGCCACACCCATTTATGCGGATACGACAGCAAATGGATTTCGCTTAACTGCAGATACCCTCAAGAAATACATAAGCAGTAAAACCAGATGTATCGTCTTACCATATCCTTCAAACCCAACTGGAGTCACTCTTACTGCAAAAGAACTTGAGGATATTGCAGCGCTTGTTCGAGAACGAGATATTTTTATTGTAGCAGATGAAATCTATAGTGAACTAGTTTTTGATCAGAAGCATGTTTCAATTGCTTCATTTTTGAAAGAGCAAACTATCGTATTAAATGGCGTATCTAAGTCACATTCAATGACAGGTTGGAGAATTGGTTTCATTTTCTCACCTGAAGCGATCTCTAGTCAAATTTTGAAAGTCCACCAATATAATGTAACCTGTGCCTCTTCCGTATCACAGCGAGCTGCTTTAGCTGCCTTAACAGATGGAATCGATGACGCTCTACCTATGAAAGAAGAATATCGATCTCGCCGTGATTATGTTCATCAACGGTTAATTAAAATGGGACTTAACGTCGTAAAACCCGAAGGAGCATTTTACTTTTTTGTTAAACTTCCAAACAAGTATCATACTTCACTCTCATTTTGCCTTGAACTTGTTGAAAAAACAAAGGTAGCTGTTGTTCCAGGGGATGCTTTTTCACAGCTTGGCGAGGGATATTTCCGAATCTCTTACGCCTGTTCTCTAGATATATTGAAAGAAGCTTTAAATAGAATGGAATGGTTTCTTAATGAACAACCTGATATTCCTGAACATTAAATAATTCACTACATCAAAAAAAGGGGCAAGGATGTCTTAAAAGGGGACTATCCTTATACTCTATGCACCGTTTATATGACGTGTCACACGTCTACGTCATATAAATGATATATAGATATATAAGGTCTGAACCCTTTCATTTTTGGACATCCATACTCCCTTTAAGATGGCTTAATAGAGCTTGCGTAGAAAACGAATATCTCGTATTCCCTCATTCTGCTTAGTCGTCGTAATATTTACTTCAATTATCGCTCCCTTTAAACTAGTCAGCACCTCTTCAAATTCAGCTGAGGATTTTGGCTTTAAGCAACCTAAATTCTTCAACTCACGCATGAGAATTTGAAATCCATAATTCGTTTCGATCTGACTGAATTTCACCGGTAAGACAAGAGGGCTCTCATTCATTAGCTTTAATTCCCAGCAAAGCGGATTCAAGTTATGATTCGTTTTCTTCCTATAATAGTTTTCAACTCTTACAATATACCGTCCATCCTCAGGCTCTTGAAACATTTGACCAATATCATCAAACATCCCCATACTAAACCGACTTCCTTTCGGTTGTTATATGACTAGCCTATTCACGACAGTATACTTGCATTCAAGAGGATGGAGCTGGTTTTAAAAATATTTATAAAGGGCTTGAGTACCACTATCCTCTTCTCCAGCTTCGGCTAATTGATCGTAAAGCGATTTAGCAAGCGTTAACCCAGGTAATTCTAAATTCATTCGTTCTGCCTCATCTAGTGCAATCTTCATATCTTTCAAAAAATGCTTAATATAAAAACCTGGTTCGTAATCACCTTGGATCATTCTAGGAGCCAAATTAGAAAGTGACCAGCTACCTGCTGCTCCTTTCGTTATACTCTTTAATACAGTATCCGGATTAAGACCCGCTTTTTTTGCATAAACAATTGCTTCAGTAACACCAATCATATTAGAAGCAATGGCAATTTGGTTACACATCTTTGTATGCTGACCTGAACCTGATTCTCCTTGGTATACAATATTCGTACCCAGCACTTCAAATATTGCAATTACCTCATTAAATATATCTCGTTCACCGCCAACCATAATGGCTAACTTTCCATCTCGCGCTCCTATGTCTCCACCTGATACAGGAGCATCTAGTGAATATATGCCTTTTTTCTTTGCGCAAGAAGCAATCTTTTTGGCAAGAGTTGGTGTGGAAGTCGTCATATCAATAAGAATCGTATTTTCATCCGCATAGTGGATGATACCTTCTTCACCAAGGTAAATGTCCTCTACATCGCTCGGATACCCAACAATGGAAATAATCACATTTGTTTGTTTGGCTAACTCCTTTGGTGAATCCGCCCAGTCTGCTCCCGCTTTTAGAAGATCTGCCGCCTTCTCCTTAGTTCGATTAAAAACCGTGACGTTAAATCCCGCTTTCAATAAATTGCTTACCATACTTTTTCCCATTACACCCGTACCAATAAATCCAATTTTGGCAGTTTCGATCAAATGTGCCATATCATTTCCCCCTTTGTATTACGCTCAGATTGGTACTCCCTAATTTTAAATCGATTTAATTGAACCGCCATCCACTAAATACGTTTGCCCGGTAAGATAAGAGTTGGCCTCTGAAAGCAGGAATGTAACTAATTTTGCAAATTCCTCTGGCTCGCCGTAACGTCCCAAAGGAATCGTTGCTTTCATTTTCGCTTCCATTTCTTTTACACTGACGCCTTGCTTATCCGCATTAATTTGATCGAGATGAGCTACTCTATCCGTTGCAATACGGCCTGGGCCCACTGTATTAATCAAAATGTTATCTGAAGCTAACTCTGTCGCCAAAGTTTTAGAAAGACCAACAATGGCTGTTCGAAATGTGTTAGATAAGATCAAACCTGGAATAGGCTCCTTAATCGAAGAAGAAGCGATATTCACAATCTTGCCGCCTTGTTTTTGCAAGAATGGGAGTGTTTCTCGAATGATTCGGATGTAGCTTAGTAAATTCAATTCAAATGAATGTTGCCAATCATCATCACTCATTTCAATAAACGCTCCCGCTTTCGGACCACCCGCATTGTTTACAAGTAGCTCTATGCCACCGAATTCCTCATTTGTTCGATTGACCAGATTCACAATCTCATTATTTTTTGTAATATCCGTGACACAATAGGCTACTCTACCTCCTTCTATACCTTCAAGCTCTCTTTGCACAGCTTTCAGCTTGTCTTCATCTCTACCAGAAAGCATAACGTTTGCCCCTTCTTTCACGAGCAATTTCGCAACCGCTTTCCCTAATCCCTGACTTGAAGCAATAATGAGTGCATTCTTATTACGTAAACCGAATTCCATATGTAATTCCCCTCCATCCAGTTTCTTCACTATCATTATAGCTTAGCCGCTTTAAAGTGGAAATCCTTTTGCTAGTTAATAAAGACAAGCTACAGCAAAGCGGAGCACAAGAATGTTTTTCAAATGTCTCCAAACCACGTAATTATGATCCTTATCCAAAAAAAGAGGCTGCCCCTTAATGAAAAAGTCAAACCCCACATCTACTATATATCGTTTAAGACGTGAACATCACATAATAAACGGTGTATAAGGTGTGAGGTTAGACCCTTTATTTAGGGACATCCTCTTTTTTATTTATGCTTTAGAAATGGCTGCTTCAACAGCAGCTTGTACATCTTCATTTGTTTCAAGATTCAAGACAGATAGTGACAATGCTTCCATTTCCTCTTTTGAAAGTTTGCTGATTAACGAACGTGCTCTCAAAATTGAAGTGGCACTCATTGAAAATTCATCGAGACCTAGACCGAGCAATACAGGGATTGCTATTTCGTCTCCAGCCATTTCCCCACACATACCAGCCCATTTGCCTTCTTTATGAGCGGCATCAATGACCATTTTTACTAAGCGTAAAATAGCCGGATTGTATGGTTGATACAAGTATGAAACGCGTTCATTCATTCGATCTGCAGCCATTGTGTATTGGATAAGATCATTTGTTCCGATGCTAAAGAAATCAACTTCTTTTGCAAATGTATCAGCCATAACAGCAGTGGAAGGTATTTCTACCATAATTCCGACCTCAATGCCTTCAGCCACAGTAACACCGTTTGCAAGAAGTTGTTGTTTTTCTTCTTCCAAAATCGCTTTTGCTTGACGGAATTCACCAAGGGTAGCAATCATCGGGAACATAATTTTCAAATCTCCGTATTGGCTTGCGCGCAGTAATGCACGAAGCTGAGTACGGAAGATTTCCTGTTGATCCAAGCATAAGCGAATCGCTCGGTATCCAAGGAATGGGTTCATTTCTTTTGGCAAATTAAGATACGGTAGCTCTTTGTCTCCACCAATATCAAGAGTACGAACGACCACAGGTTTTCCTTTTAGACCTTCTAATACAGCTTTATACGCCTCAAACTGCTCTTCTTCTGTTGGCAGCTGTTCTCGGCCCATGTAAAGAAATTCGGTACGATATAGACCGACGCCTTCTCCACCATTATTAATCACGCCTTCAAGGTCTTTAGGTGTACCGATATTGGCAACCAGTTCAACATGGTGACCGTCTTTGGAAATCGTTTGCTCATTAACAAGCTTTGCCCATTCCGCTTTTTGAGCTTCATAAGCTTGTGCTTCTTTCTCATACTGTTCAATAATTTCAGGGGTAGGATTAATATGTACTTGTCCATTTAATCCATCTACAATCACGATATCACCATTCTGAATCGTTTTCGTAGCTTCCTTCGTACCAACAACAGCAGGAATTTCCATAGAACGGGCCATAATTGCAGAATGTGATGTTCGACCGCCGATATCTGTCGTAAAGCCTTTTACAAATTGGCGATTTAATTGCGCTGTGTCTGAAGGCGTTAAATCTTCAGAAATCACAATCACTTCTTCTGCAATCATGCTCGGATTCGGAATTTGAACACCCAAAAGATGTGCAAGAAGTCTTTTCGTAACGTCACGAATATCTGCTGCACGTTCTCTCATGTATTCATTATCCATTTGCTCAAACATCATGATAAACATATCTGCTGTTTCTTTTAAAGCAATTTCAGCATTGACATTTTCGGATTTAATTTTGTCTTCAATCGGACCTAATAGTTCTGGGTCAGATATTACTAGCAAATGAGCATCAAAAATGGCTGCTTTATCTTCGCCTAAATCTTTAGCTGCTTTTTCCCGTATATGTTGTAATTCTGATTTCGACATATCAACCGCTGCCCTAAAACGAGCTGTCTCTTCGGCAATATTTTCAATCGACTTCTTTTCAACCTTTAATTCAGGTTCAATTAACCGATATGCCTTCGCGATCGCTATCCCGTTTGAAGCGGCAATGCCGGATAATAAAGTTGACATTATTCAGCTAAGCCTTCTTTTTTCAATGTTTCTTCTAATGTGTTAAGTGCATCTTTCTCGTCGCTTCCTTCAGCTGTAATCGTGATTTCAGCATCTTTGCCTACGCCAAGTGACATAACACCCATGATTGATTTAAGGTTTACTTTTTTCCCATTATATTCAAGATTAATCTCGGAATCGAATTTACCTGATGCTTGAACTAACAATGTTGCAGGGCGTGCATGAATTCCAGTATCAGCTATTACTTTAAATGTTTTTTGTTGCATTAAAATCAATCTCCCTTTTCAAATAATATAAATAATCTTAACATATCTTAACATAAAACTACATTAATGGCGCAATAACTATTGTCATTTTGCCCAATGTTGGTCATTTCATGTTAAAAAGCAAAGAAGTATGCAAATGGAAATGAAGTATTTCCATGTATATCATGTAAAATATCTTATGTACTACTCATATTTAGAATAGCACTCCTTATGATATCAAACAACGATTTCACCTTGCTTTTTCAAGGAAAATCCTACAAGAAATCCTTTATAAAAGCAACTATTATTCAGTGTTAATTTATTCTTTATGTAAATACCCGATTATTTTGAAGAGCAAGAAACCCAGCACCACGTTCGATGACACCGCTTACATACGAAACAATCAATCTATATAAAAATTGTACCTTTTTAAGCAAAAGCGGTCAAAAACAACCAAAATCATTCATGGTTAAAGTGAAACTTCAATCTACCCTTCTTTGATTCATCAAAGCCTTGAGGTTGGAGGTTTACTGCCCGTTAATGTGGGATAAATGCGATACTCACCATTGTTCAATTCTATTTAATTGTGTTTTTTACTTTTCTCACTGTAATATACATATTTGCATGGTTTATTTTTCATAGCGGCCGGAACTATTCTTATTTTGAAAACTTTTCTTTTAACTTGCATCCAAAGATTCAACTGCTTATTTTTTCCTTTTTAAACACGTACTTTCACAACATTATTACGGAGGTTAACATGAAATTTCACTTAACTATTTTTGCTTTTATATGCTGTATGACACTTATAGGTTGTTCAAATAGCCAGAATACTAACGAAAGCAATCAATTCCTTCAGGCTGATTTGGCTGTAGAAGATCCTTCTACTATTCAAGCTTCCATTGTTCGTGTCGTGGACGGCGATACGATAAAAATCAAACTGGACAACAATAAAGAAGAAACAATAAGGCTTTTACTCGTTGATACGCCAGAAAGCGTACATCCGACAAAACCAGTCCAACCGTTTGCAATTGAAGCGAGCGACTTTGTAAAAAAACTATTACCGGTTGGAAAAGACGTTGAAGTAGAGCTTGGGACAAATGAACGGGATAAATATGGCAGACTGCTTGCTTATCTATATACAGACGGAAAAATGGTGAATCAGCTTTTACTTGAGAAAGGATATGCCAGGGTGGCTTACGTATTTGCACCGAATACGAAATACATCGATGAATTCCGTGATATCCAAGAAAAAGCGCAACTAAATGAAATTGGCATTTGGTCCATCGAAAATTATGCAACAAGTACAGGTTTTGCCGAAAAAGGACTAAAAGAAAACGAAAGTCCTATTGCTTGTACAAACCCTGAGATTAAAGGAAATATTAACTCAAAAGGTGAAAAAATATATCATGTAATAGGAGGACAGCATTATGAGCAGACGAAACCTGAACAGTTATTTTGTACGGAAAAGGATGCACGTATGGCTGGCTTCCGAAAAGCAAAAAGTTAACGACATACTTATACTTGAAATACCGTCCCGAAGAATCATTTCGAATTTCCTTTGAACCAAGATGACCAGAACTTTTATAGTGTATGTTCAAAAAGGAGGATAAAAAGAGCCGAGAAGTTCGAGGAGCGCATCTCGAGAACCGTTCACGTATGCAGTAACGTTGAGGACCGGACTTGCACAGACGATCATTAATGAGCTTTGATGCAATTCGCAATCTTTTTTACCGGACTTTTTGAACATCCTCTTCTCTTATAGTACAAAATACTAGAGAGCTTGGATCAAAACCAGCGCAAGGGAAATTCATTTTATTAAAAAACATCCATGAGCACCTGAACTAAAGCCCAACGATGAAAAAGGTTCAGGTTCTAAAAATTGCATCACCTAATAAAGGTGGCGGTGCGGAGCTGATTTTGCGAAGCCCCCACCCCTTGTCCACTGAAAAATGCCTGTCTTTGTATACGCTAGAAAAACGCATAGTTAGACAGGCTTATATAATAAATTAACTTCTTGGCTCGTCCATGTATTGATAAGTGACTTCTCCACCGTGTTTTGCTATTCCACGAAAATGTTTGAAATCTTCTCTCTTGACAAGAACAAGTTGGAAAGCTAAAAAGCGATCCTTCGTAATGGTAAATTCATCAATCTCCCGGTTTGCAAGCTGATTCAACAGCGTCTCTACTTCTTCTTTATCCAATCCAATTCCTCCACACGTCTCATAAATTAATTCCAAAATCCAGTACTATAATACGCTATCACTGCGCATCATGCAATTTTTCAATTATGCTACAAAGAAACGAAACTCTTTTTGTGATCATCTGGATATCTTCGTCTATTTTTTAAGAGAAAATCTTAATCTTGAAAAAATTGATCAAAATATCAATATTTGTAAACAAATTCTTTACGGATGGGAAAATATAGTGCAAAATGTATAGTAAACTATTCAGTGGTTTATTTTTTTAGTATACTCGTAATCATAAAGAAATCTATGAGAAGTTTTGTAAAGTTATTGAAAAATATATTGAAAGCGCTCTATGGATTTTTTTACCTGCCAACAGAATTATCTTTAAATAACTGAATAATCCCTCTTTAGTTCTAGTTTAAGAAACAACATCGCGTTAAACGCTATAATCTAGTTTGAAGAACAACTTTATGGAGCAGGAAAATAACTCTAATAAGGTGGCGGAGCGGAGCGGCAATTTTATAGATTTGCATTCGAAATCTAGTTTAACTTACAGTTTAATTGGTAACTGTGCTAAGTTAACAAAGCTTCGCTCCCTTTTCCTTCATACAAAAAGACAATTATGAGATGAAAAGGATGGTTGATAGCTATGAAAAAGGCAGAAATAGGTAATATCATTGAATTCCGAGATGGTTTGCAAGGGATCGTAGAAAAGGTTAATGAAAATTCAGTCATTGTAGATGTTACTTATATGGCTAATTATAGAGATTTTGATTTGGAACAGAAAACGGTAGTCAATCATAAAAACTATAAAATCATTAAATAGATGTTTATTACGCACAACATATATTCAAGTTTGGAAAGTGTTCAATAATTATGTACCCCCGTTTAACAGGCTGTAATACCCCATCTCACTTTTTTTGAGAGAATCAAGAAAAATTAGGTGGGGGATAAACTGCCTGTAAATCCCCTATCAGTTCAAAACCTCGATTTATCCCACATTAACGGAAAGTCAAGACCCACTGATTGAAGTTTCACTTTATTAAATTCCACAAACTTTGTAATCTTTTTTTAATCGATTCGTCTAACATTGTAAAAGCATTTCTATACAATTCATGGTATATTGAAATTGCTTTTTAATATTTAAAGAGCGTGAAACTCGCACCAGAAAGGGGATTATACCAATGAACAAATGGAAATTAGTACTAGCTGGGCTTACAGTTTCTGCATTTGTACTAAGTGGTTGTGGTACTGGCAATAATGACGATAATGCCAATGAACCACAACTAGAAAAACCAGACGTCAGTACGGAAACTACCGGAGATACTGGAAATACTACTGATACTAATGAGAACAGCAGTGAGGAAAACAAAGATAGCACGGTAAACAGTGACTCTACTAATAATGCCGATGCATCTACAGACAAGCCATCTACGGAAGATGATGCATCTACAGACAAGCCATCTACGGAAGATGATGCACCTACAGACAAGCCAACTATGGAAGATGATGCACCTGCTACTTCGACAACCGAGGATAACGAAAAAACAGTTCGAATTCTTGAACAACCATTGAAATTCAAAGTCAATGGTGAGGAAAAAGAAGAAACGGCTTTCCTAAAAAATAGCGATAATCAACCATTCAGCTTATATGTACTGCCTGAATTTGAACTAACTGCAGAAGAACCTAATAAGGACGTCCTATTTTTAACTGAACAAGATGAAGTTTACATGCGAATTGAGCACTTTCCTACTGAAGTGAATTGGGATGACATCGAAGCAAATGTCAAAACACAATTAAATGCCATTTCAGAAACGGTCACATCAATTGATGCTTCCCAATATTCTCTTGACCATGCCGTCGTTTATGAAGCAGTAAATGGAGATGACATCGTCACTTCTGTTCTTTTCCAAGACGAAAAGAATCAATCTAGAATCACAATTTTTACGAAAAAAGACCATGATTACAGAGATGCCTTCATTCAAATGGGTAAAACAATCATGAAAAACTAAAAAAAAGCCATGAAACAGGTATACCTGTTTCATGGCTTTTTTCTTAGGGGATCTCTAAACCATATCAGTACTAAAAAAATTAAGGTAATGTAACCAAATAGCGGGTACAAATATCCTAATAATTGGCCATATTCAAACTTCCCTATCAGAGCAGACAGGAGACATATTATGACGATTACTAGAAAACCAGGTATTTTTATATAAGTTTGAATTTGTTTTTGCAGCCCAAAGATATTACCAATAACTGAGGTGAAGATTTCACCATAGATGACTAATACAAATAGCCAATGCAGATGTGCTGCTGCATTTTTCATTAATTCTGCTGATGGAATCGAATAGTTCATTAAATCAGGCAACATAACAAGCGAAAAATGCCCAGTCAGCAAAATAACGGTCAAAAAGAAACCACCAAGCATCGCTCCCCGCTTCAATACCTTTTCCTCACGAATTTCATAAGCTACTGGGACTAGCACAGCAAGAGAAAGGGATAGATTAAAGGCCGTATAAGCAAATGGAGACATAACGATATCTAGGGTTTTCCCTCCTTCAGGAATCACTGTAACAGCGGATACAAACCCACCACCCTTAATTGTAAGAATACATAACATCACACTAAAAAAAATCATCATTGGAACAACAAAGGAATTGACTGCAAACAACCCCTTCATCCCTCTCATCAGTACGATCGATGCAAACAATATCGTCACTGCAACTCCAACATTCTTTGAAAAACCAAGTTGTTCTTCAAAAACTGCTCCTGCACCAGAAATCATTACAGCTGTAACCCCAATTAACATGATCATAAATAGTAAATTGACGAACACAGCAATTTTTTTCCCAAATAAAAGCTGATTGAATTCTTCGTAAGTCGAAACAGCCGCTCGAGAAGATAACAACATGATTTTCGTACCAGTAAAAATAAAAATATATCCGGCTATCAAAACTCCAAAAAAACCATACATACCATACTGAGTGAAGAATTCAGCGATTTCTCTTCCTGTGGCAAACCCCGCTCCAACAACTGTTCCCACATAAACCGCTGCGATCTGAAATGCACCTGTCCATCTTGAAACCATCCGCTCGCCTCCCCATTACAATATATATGTGAGATTAAGGGATTTAAGACAAGCAATGGATCAAGTAATTTTCTAGTATACAACCAACAGCTGTTATTTTTTATAATTCACTGAACAAAAATGAGAATATCCCATATCACAACGCTCAGACCCCACATCAACTATAACGAAGATACACAATAAACGGGATATAGAGTGTGAAGTCAGACCTTTTTGGGACATCCTCACTTATCAAAAAAAAACAATAACTACATTCCTTACATTATTTATTGTTTTTTATAGTTTTGTATCATCAATCGATGTTAGCCATTCGTCGATGACGCAGACAACATTTTTGACGGTGCCTTCAGTAAACGGTGAATCTAAATGTGCCGATTCCACAAGTCCAAGAAACGATTGGCTACCTCCAAGCTTACAAAGGCTTAAATAATCCTCCCACGCTTTCTCCTGATCTTCTCTTGATCGTTTCCAGAATTGGAAAGCACATATTTGCGCTAACGTGTAGTCAATATAATAAAACGGAGAATTGAAAATATGTCCTTGACGCTGCCAATATCCACCGTTCTCTAAAAACTCCATGCCATCGTAGTTACGATGTGGTAAATATTTTCTCTCGATATCACGCCACGCTTTCTTTCTTTCACTTGGCGTTGCTCCAGGATTTTCATAAACGAAATGCTGGAATTCATCTACAGTCACTCCATATGGCAAGAAAGTGAGCGCGTCCGCCAAATGCGAGAATTTATACTTGTCTGTATCTTCTTCAAAAAACAGCTCCATCCATGGCCACGTAAGGAACTCCATACTCATTGAATGAATTTCACATGCTTCATATGTAGGCCAGTAATATTCAGGGAGTTTTGAGTTTCTGCTACTATACACTTGGAAAGCATGTCCGGCTTCATGAGTAAGAACGTCAATATCACCTGATGTCCCGTTAAAGTTCGAAAAAATAAAAGGTGCGCGATAATCCTCAATCATTGTACAATATCCGCCACCGGCTTTTCCTTTTTTAGCTACAAGATCCATTAATCCATTGTCTTGCATGTAATTAAAAAATTCAGCTGTTTCAGGAGATAACTCACTGTACATCTTCTTCCCGTTCGCTACAATCCAATTGGGATCCCCTTTTGGTTCGGCATTTCCTGTTTGGAATTCAAATCCTTCATCATAGAATTTCAGCACATCAACGTTGATTCTTTGCTTTTGACGCTCTTTCAACTTACTTACAAGCGGAACAACATATTCTTCTACTTGTTTGCGGAAATTAGCAACCATTTCAGCATTATAATCCGTTCTAGCCATACGATAATAGCCAAGTTCAACAAAATTCTTATAGCCAAGCTTTACTGCGATTTCGTGACGAACTTTAACAAGCTGGTCGTAAATCTCATCTAATTTCTTTTCATTTTCTTCAAAGAAACCGAATGCCGCTTTGCTTGAACTTTTCCGAATTTCTCGATCTCTTGATTCAGTAAATGGCTGTAGCTGTGCTAGTGTTCGTTCTTCCCCATCAAATTCAATTTTTGCAGAAGCCAGTAATTGCGTATACTCGCTTGATAGCTTATTTTCTTTTTGCAATAAAGGAATGATTTCCGGAGAGAAGGTTTTCAATTGTGCTTCCGCTAAAGCAAACAGTTGCGTACCATATTCTGCTTCGAGTTCTTTACGATATTTAGTTTTCACAAGTCTTTCATAGTATTGAGATACGAACTCTTCAATTTCCGGTGATATTTCATCAAGATATTCATTCTCTGATTTATAAAATTCATCATTTGTATCAATCGAATGGCGGATTGAACAAATCGTTAACATTGTTCCTACGTTATTTCTTAAACGATTAATTTCGTCAATTGCTTCTTTTTGTCCAGCCACATTTTCAGCTGCCTCAAATTTCTCCAATAGACTTGTGAATGTCAGCTTCACTTCTTCCAAATTAGGGCGGATATACTCATATTGTTCGAATGTCAAACAAAACACTTCCTTTTGCTAAAATAAGGATTGATTTCACTACCTACACCTTGCTTTTCTTTTCTCGATACATAATGAAAACTCCTTCTTTTCTAATTTATTTTTCTAAAAGGGGGTCACCATCATTCCTGTTTTACAAAAAAAAGCCGTTCCCCCTTTGATGGCTGAACAGCAAGCGATCATATGCTATTTTATTAATAAGTATGTAAAAAAAAGTCGCGTGAAACAGCGGTTTCATATACCTTTTCGTCTAGACTCTTCAATCATACGCTTTATAGCCAATTTTTTTTATAAACTCGATTGCAGTTTGTTTTTCTTCTGGAGTAAGAATATTCATAATGTCATCAATTTGTTTTTCATGTTCTGGAAATACCTTTTCAATAAACGTTTTTCCTTCTTCAGTAATCTTTGCATAGGTAACTCGCCGATCTTCTTTACAAGCAACTCGCTCTATGTATCGCTTCTTCTCCAGCTTGTCTACTACATAGGTAATGCTACCACTCGCAAGCAGTATTTTCCCACCAATTTGCTGCAAAGGCTGTTCTCCTTTATGATATAGCAGTTCCAAGACTGCAAATTCAGTTGGATTTAATCCTTGTTCAGCGATATATTTATTCACAACATCATTGATGGATCGATGTGCTCTAGATAAAACAATGAACAGCTTGAGTGACTGCTGCACGCTATTATTCTCCATCCTATTCACAACCTTATTATATAAAATTTAAATATCTCGAATTAAAGCTATTATAAAAAATAAAAATGCTTTTGTCAATTTTCCATATTAAGTTTCATTTAACTGTTTCCAAATCAAGTTGGCTATACTAAAATTTATACCATGCGAGGATTTATCCCATATTTCCAAACGATTTAATCAGAATAGAATAAACAATATAGAACTCCTTGTTCTGCTTACTATCTAAACAGAATGATGAACTTTGATATATAGATTTAAATTACTTAATAAGGAAGTGGAATCATGACCTCAATTTCTCTCAAGGTCGACAAACAATTATCTAATTCCCAAACAGCTTATTCAGTATTGGTTCTGATGGGGTTTTGCCATTTATTAAATGACTCACTTCAGGCTGTCGTACCAGCTATGTTCCCGACTCTGGAAAAATCTATGCAGTTAAGCTATACACAGCTTGGAATGATTGCCTTCGCTCTTAATATCGTCGCTTCCTTAATGCAGCCTGCAATTGGTTGGTATGCTGATAAAAAACCACTTCCTTTCGCTTTGCCGATTGGTTTAACGAGTACACTTATTGGCATTACTTTGCTTGCTCTTTCACCTACATATGGGATGATCATTTTTTCAGTAATCTTAATCGGAATTGGGTCTGCGATCTTTCATCCAGAAGGATCAAGAGTGGCTTTCATGGCGGGTGGCCCGAAAAGAGGACTTGCTCAATCCATTTATCAGGTAGGAGGAAATGCAGGCCAGGCACTTGCACCATTGATTTCCGCATTGATATTTCTTCCATTCGGACAGCGTGGTGCTCTGTGGTTTGTCCCTGTTGCATTCTGTGCAGTTCTTATCCTCATCTATATTGCTAGATGGTACAAATCTAGATTAGCTGATTTTCCTCTTCCTAAGAAAAAAGTGCATAAAAATGCAGGAAAGATACATCGGAAAGTATTAGCCGCACTAGGTATTGTTTTGTTTATCATTTTCGCACGTTCGTGGTACATATCATGTATGACAAATTTCTATGCATTTTATCTAATAGACGATTATTTATTTACCATACGATCTTCACAAATTTTCATTTTTGCATTTTTAGCTGCTGGTGCACTTGGAACTTTCTTCGGCGGACCCCTAGCCGACAAGTATGGAAGAAAAAATATTATCCTGTTTTCAGTGGCTGGAAGCGCGCCACTGACGATTCTTCTACCGTTTGTCCCGGCATATGTATCCATTTTTCTGCTTTTGATTGCCGGATTTATCATAATGACTAGTTTCTCAGTAACTGTTATCTATGCTCAGGAACTATTCCCAGGCAAGGTAGGGACTATGGCAGGTTTAACGGTTGGATTCGCCTTTGGCATGGGAGCAATTGGCTCTGTTGCTTTTGGATACTTAGCAGATTCGATTAGTATTGGAACGACCATTAAATTAGCTGGATTCCTACCGCTTCTTGGAATAATTGGAATGTGGCTACCAAAGGATGCTCAACTACGAAAAACGTAAGAGATTATTAATGGGTGTTAAAGATAGGAGGATAGTTCCGCAAGCGATCGTCTTAACGACTTGCACGTCCTGCGCTTATATCTGTGTTGTACAGAACGAGCGCTATTTTAACAGAAGTTCAAAAATTCGCGACGAAGAAATTCGACAGCTATTTTTACCGAATGTTTTGAACAATATCTAATAGTGAGAATATCATTAACAGAAAACTTTTACTAAAGCAAAGGAGTTAATTATGAGTGAAGTACTACTAGGCAGTATTCTTTCTGCCATGTCTACCGGAGCAGGGGCATTATTTATCCTGTTCATGCGTGGCACTTTAACACACCGACTTCGCGATAACCTTTTAGCGTTCACAGCAGGGATTATGATGGCCGCATCCTTGCTGAGTCTAATTCCAGAAGCATTAAAAACAGGCGGCTATATCCAGCTTGTCGTTGGTGTTTTTTTGGGAGTGTTAATTTTAACATTATTGGAAAAAAACATTCCCCATATTGATCTCGGTCATACAAAAAAAGGAATTGAGTTTGATGAAAAAGCTTTATTGATTATTATAGCTATTACATTACATAATATTCCAGAAGGTCTTTCTGTTGGTGTAAGTTATGCCTCTGATACTGAAGGCACAGGTAATCTAATTGCCTTTGCTATTGGTCTACAAAATGCTCCAGAGGGCCTTCTTGTTGCACTATTCTTAGTCAATCAACAAATTAGTAAATTGAAAGCATTTATTGTAGCTACCTTGACTGGTGCGATTGAGATTGTCACCGGACTGCTTGGCTTCTACCTCACCTCTTATATTGGCTTTCTCGTTCCATATGGCTTGGCCTTTGCATCTGGTGCCATGTTATTCATCGTCTATAAAGAATTAATACCAGAAAGCCATGGAGATGGAAACGAGCGAACGTCGACTTATTCCTTTATTGTTGGACTTTTATTTATGATTCTACTTCTTAATATGTAGATGAAATGGATGTCTTTAGCAATGTTTCTTTTTTTAAAAGCTGTTTTCACAGGATGAATAAATTCTGAGAACAGCTTTTTTTCATTATCTTCGTTGTTTATCGATGATTTCATATCTATATTTGGGTGGGGACGTCTCTTAGATGATTTGAATGATAGTTCTGTTAATCTGACACTACTCGATGATTGGGCTTACGAAGTTTTTTAGATTATGTAGAACTCACAACGATTCGCTGAGATTGGTTCTGGTAAGTGAATGGTTGTTGAACAATAATAATCATATTGTTCACACTATGCTTTGCTTCAAAAACAGGGCTGTCTTGCACATAACTATATTCATTTATTAATACATCAAGCTCTTGACTGGAACGAATCGTAAGTTCATCTGTCATACCGTACATTTCTGCTAATTGAAACATTTCAATTCTCTTCTCTTGAATTTGATTAAACATTTTTACTGAACTGGGTTTCATGATTACTTCAGCTTCCTCCTGCCAAGTTATAGGTTGTATACAAATGGATTATTACAAATTTTCCATCCTATGTAAATAGATTCGCAAAAATAGACAAAACCTTTTAAATTTTTACATTCGTATTCAAATAGGGCTGAAAAGTATGAGAAACTCATGATTAGTGGTCAAAGAGTGTACAATTATTACGGTAGTGCCGGAATCAGTACCCTAGAAAGAGCAGTAGACATAAAAAAGATGTTTCTTTTTGAGATAATTCCCATCAGACATTTTGAACAACCTATACAAAAAAAGAGGGAAACAATTTATACAGCGTTTGCGCTTCAACATCATTCAAAATGGGTAGATTAGATATAGTAAAATAAATGGAGGCAGAATTATGATCCGACAAAGACTATTCAAAAAAGGCATTTCACTCTTTAAAAAAGATGCCAAACATTATTCAACCAATAAGCAAGAAGCAGGTAAATTATTAGGAGAAGCGGGTATAAAAGCAAATAAAAATGAAACAATGCTTAAAGGAGTTTGGACCAACCTTCAAACGCTGTTTCAAATGATAAAAGCGTGGATTTCCGGGGATTATCGGCAAATTCCAACCCGTTCTTTACTTATCATATTCGCTGCAATTGCCTATTTCGTCTCGCCCATCGATCTCATGCCAGACTTTTTATTTGGGTTCGGTTTGCTCGATGATGTAGCCATTCTCACTTTTGCTTTTAAGCAAATTGAACATGATTTACTAGCCTTTAATGCATGGAAACAAAAAGCAGAGTGATTGGATAATTATAAATCACTCTCTACCCCTCTCTTGGTATCGGCAGGAAGATATGGAATACCATTCCTTTTCACACTTCACTGTCTACTTCGATATATCCTTTATGCTCTTCATTAATTTTATAACTAACCATGAGTCCAAGACCCGTCCCTCGATCTTTTATAGCATAAAATGGTTCTCCAAGCCTTCTCAACTTTGCTTCTGGAATTCCAGGACCTTGATCGATAATCGAAATTTTTACAAATGAATCAGCAATACGATCCATTAACGATTACGAAACTACTATCATTCGATGTTATCACCAATAATATCTTTTTTAGCATGCCTATTCTTTGTTAATTTCTAGAAAATTGATTCAATTACATTCCATTACATATTAACATGATTTCGTTATTTACCTTGACTATTTTAGAATTTCTCTAATTAAAATTCAGACAATTCGGACGATAGTAATATTTTGTTATTAAAAAATTTTTGATATAATGATTTTCGTTCATGAAAACTGGGTATAAAATAGAGTAATTTTTTGCTCATTTAAAAGAGATATTTTGAATGGAGGTCACTTTATGACAAAAAGAAATTTTTACTTTGATAATGCAAAATTTATTTTGATAGCGTTTGTCGTATTCGGTCATCTCCTAAACAGTTATATTCAAGGGAGCGAGGGCATAAATGCGCTCTATAAAACCATTTATTCCTTCCATATGCCCGCTTTTATTTTAGTTTCTGGTTTTTTCGCAAAAGGATTCTATCAAAAAGGATATATTTCTAAAATTACAAAAAAACTGATTATTCCATACCTAATTTTCCAAGTCATTTATTCGATTTTCTACTTTTTTCTATATGATAAAACTACTTTAAATGTGGATCTCCTCAATCCACATTGGTCACTTTGGTTTTTAATTAGCTTATTTTTCTGGAATATCATGTTACTTGGCTTTGCAAAGTTGAAGCCACTAACTGGGATCGTAGTTGCATTCGGAATTACACTGCTCATAGGCTATGTGGACATAGTCACTAATTTCTTAAGTTTATCAAGGACTTTTGTATTTTTCCCACTGTTCCTCATTGGGTACCATCTAAAGAAAGAACATTTGGCCAAGCTGTTCAATCCAAAAATTCGGTTAGGAGCAGCCATGATTATGGTGATTGTATTTATTGGCTTTTATTTATATCCGGACATTAACTATAAATGGCTTCTTGGATCTAAGCCATATTCCGAATTAGAAACAGCAAGTATCATTTCGATGTTCAAAAGATTAGGATTCTATGGTCTAAGCTTGCTCATGGTCTTTAGTTTTCTGTCATTAATTCCTCGTGAAAGGCACTTCTTCACCAAATGGGGAGAGCAAACACTGTATGTATATTTACTTCATGGCTTTATAATACGTACATTTAGAGAAAGCAATATAAAAGGTTTCTTTACAGATGCAGAAAATTATGTAATGCTTGCGGGAATTTCCTTGTTACTAACCATTCTTTTATCAAGCAAGTTCGTAACATCACTTGCCCAACCTATCATCGAAGTACAAACAACACAATTTGTAAACTTAATCAATAAATTTTTTCTGTATCTCAAATTCTATAAAAAACGCTGGCAGGATCAATAAAAATAGGATTAGATCCCTTCTTTCCTAAGATTACCCCCTAGACTAAATGAGACTAGGGGGTTGTTTAAGCTTATCTATTTTTCATCGTTAAATTTTCGGTTGTTATTTCTTTTTTTGCTTTGCTGAGGCAAGTACGTCATAAATTTTCGCTGCGTTCATATCACTTGTAAATTCCGTGCCAAATTCTTCTCGAATTTGGTATTTAGGAAGGGCATTTTCTTTTTTTGGGATCTTTTGTTTATTCATGTGTTTTCCCTTTTCTTCCTTGTTTTGAATTACGATTTGCACCTTTCATCACATTTTCATCCATTGCAAACTCATTTGCATATTCATTTTCCGCTTGATTTCGTTTTGGCGTCTTGCTCGTTTTCAAGGCACCATCTACATTTGCTTTTCGTTTCACTTTTCATCCACCATCCTTATTCAAAGTACCTTGCTTGTTAGGATGGGGTAATTTCTTTCTATTTTATTCAGATCTCAACAACCCTGAATACGGAAAAAAATAAAGTGATACTTCAATCAGCGGGGGGCTTCATCCCCCACCTACCACTTCTTCGATTCCTCTAAGTCTTAAGGTTGGAGGTGTTACTGCCCGTTAACGCGGGATAAAGAGGTCGTACATACATCAAACGCTCACTTCAACTAATAGCAGCCGTGATTCTACATGTATTCCAACTTCATCCTTTCACACCATTATTGATGCACTTTCCCAAAATAAATCATTAATAAAAACAAGTGATTATCCCATAATATTAGTACAGTGGTTAACCACCACTGAAAAAAAGTTAGGGGCGATTACAAATGGCAAACAACAGTAATAATTTATTAGTACCGGGAATTGAACAAGCACTTGACCAAATCAAATATGAAATCGCACAAGAATTCGGAGTGCAATTAGGTGCAGAATCAACATCACGTTCAAATGGGTCTGTTGGTGGAGAAATCACCAAACGACTTGTTCAACAAGCTCAATCTCAACTACAAGGTAAATAATTATAACAAAAAAACTAAATATCTAATGGATTTAAAAAACAATTACATGCACTTTAGCATGGGTTAAACAAAGGATGACTCTAAGATAACAATTTCTCTAAAGCACTATAGGGAGAGTTGTTATTAGAGTCACCCTTTTTTATTTCGCTATTTTTACATCATTTTATTATATTCTCCAAAAAACTCCAAAAAACTCCGAAAATCTAAAAAACCTTCATTATAAACGAACTATTACAAAAAAACAATAAATATGGAAAGGATTATCCATGTTTATTAGCGAATGTAAAAGGGTATATACTAATGTTTTGAATCGAATACACAGCAATATTTATTAGCAAGTAGTAGCGGAATCATGATATGATATGATCATTCTTCTTGATTTTCCGTTATCAATTAATCGGTAAAAAAAACAGATAGCTTAAACGTATCAGAGGTGAACACACAATTGAAAAGAATATTAAAAGCTTATGATTATCCCACCTTCATCGCCATTGTGTTACTCTGCTTATTTGGTTTAGTCATGGTGTACAGCTCGAGCATGATTGCAGCAGTAGCAAGATGGGATTATGACATCGATCATTTTTATCAAAATCAAAAAAAAGCGATGCTGCTATCATTCTGTGCAATGTTTTTTATGATGATCTTTCCTTACAAATTTTTTCAGAATAAAAAAATCTTAATGATTATGATGTTCGGAATATCTGGATTACTGTTCTTTACATTTTTATTTGGGCATACAGCTGGTAATGCTCAAAGTTGGCTTAAAATTGGCGGATTTTCCATCCAGCCGGCTGAATTTTCTAAACTAGCCTTAATTATTTACTTGGCAGCCATTTACGGAAAAAGACAAGACCGTATCAATAATATGGATAAAGCCGTCATGCCACCGATTATTTTTCTTGTAACCATCTGTTTACTTATCGCGATTCAACCCGACTATGGTACGGCAGCTATTATATTCTTAATTTCTGCATCCATCATCATTTCATCTGGAATGGCCTTTAAAGGGCTGGTAAAGTTATTCTCCATATTTCTAATGTTCGCTGGGGTAGCAATTGCAGGATTCTTTGTTACAGGCAATATATCAAAGATTTTTTCTGCTAATAAAATAGCTCGTTTCACAAGCTTTTCCGATCCGTTTCAAGCAGGCGATTCTGGTCTTCAGTTAGCGAATTCATTGCTTGCAATTGGTAATGGAGGCTTAACAGGAGTTGGATTGGGAGAAAGTACGCAGAAATACGGATATTTGCCTGAAAGTCATACCGACTTTATCATTGCCATTATCGCTGAAGAGCTCGGATTCCTTGGAGTGGCCTTCGTACTGCTTACTTTAGCGTTTATTGTATTAAGGGGTCTCGTTCTATCTGCTAAATGCACCGATCCATTTGGTAGCCTTCTGCTTATTGGGATTTCCTCGATGATAGGGATTCAAGTTATTATCAATATTGGCGGCGCTACTGGTCTCATGCCGATCACTGGTATAACATTACCCTTTATAAGTTATGGAGGATCCTCACTTTTGCTTTTGATGACTTCTATTGGGATGTATCAAAATATTATTATGCGTATGAATCTAAAGGCACAGAAAGAAGCTGAAGAGCCCGTTATTCATCAGGACTTCGTATCCAATAAATAATCAAAAACCGCTGCTAGAATTCTAACAGCGGTTTTTGATTATTTAAAGTGCAAGCCGATTTTTGTCCATCCACTAAGCAAACTTAGCAGCGGGCAAAGAATGCAGAAAAGAGCAAATGGTGCATATTCAATGGTCGGTACGCCAAGTACTTGGGTAAGAAATACACCACAGACCCCCCAAGGAACAAGTGGATTTACGACAGTACCTGAATCCTCTAACACTCTTGCCAATGATTTTGCTTTCAATCCCATTGTTTCATATTCCTGCCGAAACGTTTTCCCTGGTAAAAGTATCGATAAATACTGTTCACCCGCAAGAAAATTCACTCCAATTCCAGTCAAAACAGTGGCAGAAACTAAGCGCCCGACGTTCGTCAACGTTTTCTTAACGGCTTCTAAAATGGCAGGGATAATACCTAGTTCGAATAGCAAGCCGCCCATCCCAAGGGCCAGAATCACAAGTGAAATGGAAAACATCATACTCGTAATTCCTCCTCTTGAAACAATCGAATCAAGTTGTTCTACTCCACTATTTAAAGAAAACCCTGAGTATAAAATATCAGCTATTCCGGTTACAGTCACATCAGGTGAGGTAAAAAACGTAATAATGATTGCCGTAATAATTCCAGCGGATAATGTAGGAATTGCGGAAACCTTTTTCAAAGCTAGTCCCCCAACCATAACAAATGGTAGCAAGCTCCATAGACTTATTGTTGTGTGAGTAGATAATGCAGATACCATCTCGTCCATTTCTTTTACACCTGTAACATTTGTGCTTGGGGAAAGTATGAAAAACAATACCAAACTAATCAAAAATGCTGGAATGGTTGTCCATAACATATTTCGAATATGCTCAAATAACGGAACTCCTACTGTTTCAGATGCGAGATTGGTTGTATCGGATAATGGAGACATTTTATCACCAAAGAATGCTCCAGAAATAATGGCACCTGCCGTAATTGCCAATGAAAAGTCAAGTGCAGTTGCCATCCCGATAAACGCGACGCCTACAGTAGCAGATGTTGTTAACGAGCTACCGATACATAAGCCAATTAATGAAGTTGATAAAAAAACAATCGCAAAAAAGGAGCTGCCTGAAATATATTGAAATCCATAAAACATCAGGGTCGGTATGGTCCCACTTGCCATCCAGCTCGAAATTAACATCCCAATAAAAAAGAAAATATAAATCGCACCTAAACCAGGAGCTGCACCATTTATCATAGCCTTTTCAATGATTGAGAAGGTTAGTCCTTTCATTCTTCCATAAATAATCAGAGCGAGTATGGCACCAAGTATCGGTATATGAGGCGTCATTTCATAATGAATAATTCCAATTCCAATTATAGTTAATGAGATAGCAAGAATAACCAATGCTTCTCCCATCGACAGCTTTAATTTCACATTCTTTACTTCCACCTGTTTTCCCCACTTTCATGTTGTATAAAACTACTTAGTTGCAAATGTAGAAAATTATCTACCTTTTTCACTTAGACGCTTTTAAGCGATAAAGCATAAAGTTAAATTTAAGCCAATACGCTGGATTTGTCAATCCTTTTTTCTATAAAGGGATAATACCCTATGTTGCAACTTCTCTTTCATGATTTTCAAATGTGAACAATTCGATAGGAGTAAAAAAATGAGGCTGTCCCAAAAGGGTCAGACCTCACATTCGATACACCATTTATTGTTTCATATAAAGTGAAACTTCAATCAGTCGGGGTTTTCTTCATCCCCCACTGATTGTTAGTCCCGTTCTAGTGTTGCTAAATCTTCGATAAAGCGACACTACGAACCCGATTCAACGAACTCAGACTAAGTCCGCCGCGTCCTGCGGCAACGTCTGAGTGACCCACATCCTGTGGGCCTCAACTAAACCGCTGAAGAACACAGTGGTAAGTTTCACTATATCTCACCAATCGGGCTTTTACGGGCAGTTATCCCCACCTATGCTTCTTCGGTTCCTATCAGCCTTGAGGTGAGGGCTTTACTGCCCGTTAAAGCGGGATAAACGATATATAGGCATGTCGGTCTAACTCTTTCATTATCGGACAGCCTCATTTTTTATTCACTCATATCCATTGGATTATATAACTTTACATCAGGGTTTTTGTCTTGGAACCAGCGCAGAGCGAAATCATTTTCGAAAAGGAACGCATATTTATCGTACCGATCTTTCACAAGGATACTACGTGTGCTATGAAGATTTTCATCAATCTTTTCATCCTCTGCCCAACGAGTAATCTTGCTGCCCATTCTCTCCATAATAACTTCAACGTTGTATTCATTGCGCATCCGGTGTTCAAATACTTCGAATTGTAGCTGACCTACTGCCCCTAACAAATACTCTTCCATACGTATAGTTTTGAACAACTGGATCGCTCCTTCTTGCACGAGCTGATTAATCCCTTTATGAAAATGCTTTTGTTTCATCACGTTTTTAGCGGTTACTCTCATAAATAATTCTGGAGTGAATTGTGGTAAACGGTCAAATTGATACAATTCCTTACTTGTTGTAATTGTATCACCAATTTGATAATTCCCCGTATCATAAAGACCGATAATATCACCGCCTACTGCCTCATTTACCGTATTACGATCATCAGCTAAAAATTGAGTAGAGGATGACAAGTTTATCGGTTTCCCTGTTCTACTAAGAAATACGCTCATACCACGTTCAAACTTACCTGAACATATGCGTAAAAACGCAATGCGATCACGATGCTTAGGATTCATATTCGCTTGGATTTTAAAGATAAAGCCAGAAAAATCCTCGTTTATTGGTTGAATTTCGCCTACTGTCGTATTTCGTGGCTGTGGTGCAGGAGCAAATTGTAAGTATGCATCTAAAAAAGTCTGAACGCCAAATGTCGTCAATGCACTTCCGAAAAAGACTGGACTAAGCGTTCCGGCTAGTATATTTTCTTCCGAGAACTGGTTACCAGCTTCTGAAAGCAGCATGATTTCTTCAAGCGTTTGCTCATAAAGAGGTGAATCCTTTAATGCATGATCAACTGCCAATTCTCCTTCATCATTCAAAGGAAGATACCGATCTTTCTCATCACTTTTGAATTGCTCAATTCGATTATTAAACCGGTCATAGACACCGACAAATTCTTTTCCCATTCCAATCGGCCAGTTCATTGGATACGTTTCAATTCCAAGTACTTCTTCTAGCTCAGCAAGTAACTCAAGCGGCATTTTTCCTTGACGATCCATTTTGTTAATAAACGTAAAAATCGGAATCCCGCGCATCCGGCATACCTTGAACAGCTTGATCGTTTGATCTTCAATTCCTTTAGCAGAATCCACAATCATCACAGCACTATCGACTGCCATCAGTGTACGGTATGTGTCTTCACTGAAATCTTGGTGACCTGGTGTATCTAATATATTCACACGAAAATCATCATAATCAAATTGCATGACAGATGAAGTGACTGAAATTCCACGTTGCTTTTCAATCTCCATCCAATCACTTGTCGCATACTTACCTGTTTTCCTTGCCTTAACGGTTCCTGCATCACGGATGGCACCACCAAATAAAAGCAGTTTTTCCGTTAAGGTTGTTTTCCCAGCATCCGGGTGAGAGATAATAGCAAAGGTTCTTCTTGATTGAACCTCATCGTTTAATGTATTCATATGTTTATTCCCTTCTATCCTATATAAGTGGAATGTCCACCATCAAGTTAACTAACGTCCATCTTTTCTTATTCATCACACTTTTAAATGAAGATCTTATTGTCAGTATCTCCTTCATTTATACCAATAGTTATAGTTTATGAAAGATGTTCACTCATTCTACACTTTAGAAATATATCATATCTGCTTCTTTTTTGGCTATACCCTAAGAAGAGTTACACAATAGAAAAGTACAAACGACTTGATCAACCTCAGGCATAGCATAAGACAAGGTGGTAGGCTGCTTTCGCTAGACACCAAAAATTATTGAAGAAACTTAGATTTTTTTAGCTTTTTATAAAAAGCGCAAACGACTTTGAGGAACTTCAACAAACAAGAGGACGAAAGCGGTGAAGCTAACATTTTGACAATGAAAAACGTGTGAAACCGCAGTTTCACACAATTGAGTCATAATCCGTTTAAATAACCATATTATTTAACACAGCTTTCATTTTTTAAATAGTCGCTTTAGTTTGACACCTATTGCTTTTGTCGTTTTGTTTGCTGCTTCTTTTGCCAATATTTTTTTGCTTCTTTTATCAACAAAGGAGCAACTAATACGGCAACACGTTTTAGCATCTTTTTCTTCATACTAGAACCCTGCTTTCTTTCGAATTAAGCGTTAATAAATCACCACTCTCTATCCTCCTGTTTAACCTAAGAAGGAAAATTTAAAACATACTTGCTTTATTTATGTATGTTTTAACAGCTGATAATTCAGGTATAAGAAATTACTTTTTAGGATACGATAGAAAATGTCATTTTGATGAAAGATAGTGATTGAGATTTAAAATGATTTGTTTTACAATTTGATTAGATAATATTTAGAAAAATGAAACGAATTCACATATTAGCAAGCATCCACAACTAGTGGAATTTTGCTAATATATGAATGGCTTATTTTTACTAATAAGCTTTACCATATATTAATATTTGCTTAATTTTTAGGAGGATTTATCGAATGACAGTTACTGGTAAAGTTAAATGGTTTAATGGTGAAAAAGGATTTGGATTTATTGAGGTAGAAGGCGGCGACGATGTATTTGTACATTTCTCTGCAATCCAAGGAGAAGGTTTCAAAAATCTTGACGAAGGTCAAGACGTCGAATTCGAAATTGAAGAAGGCAACCGCGGACCTCAAGCTAAAAATGTTGTAAAACTATAATCTACCTTAATGGGTAAAGATGCTGCCACTTGGCCGCATCTTTTTTATTGTAATGTTGGAAATAAAGTGAAACTTCAATTAGTAGAGTTTCTTCATCCCACTGATTGTTAGTCCCGCTCAACAATCTTTTCTATTTTTCAAATTGAAGTGATCCTTCAAACGATCGGGCAACTCAACAATGGTTTGATTAAGCACATCAAGCTTTGCTTCAAATCGATGAAGCAAATACAACGTGACAATAATTGGAAAACCAACATCACTGACAAATGTTAGAAGTTCATTCATATCGTTCACCTCCCCTCACTCTCGTTATACCTCCAAACTTTGAAAAAGTAGCAGCAGATTATAAATTATGTACCATTGAAATACGATTAGGCCCTGACCAATAAGTAGGATAAAATATGCTTAGATGTCCGAGAAGAAATAGTTTTTATAGTTTTGCATGTTGTAAATAATTGTGAACCGGGCTTTTTGAACAACCTTTAGTCATAGATAGAGTTCTTAGAAAGTGAGGTAACCGAATGAAATCAATCTTTCTTTTGTTTCACAGCTGGTTTAACAGAAAAGATCAGTCACTTCCCTCAACACATGCTTCTTTCAAGATTGGTCATCGAGGTGCTTGTGGGCATTGCCCTGAAAACACAATCGCTTCCTTTAAAAAAGCTTTAGAATATCATGTTGATTACATTGAACTTGATATTCAAATGAGCCTTGATAGAAAGATTGTTGTCTTTCATGATTCAACCTTGGAGAGGACAACAAATGGAAAGGGAAGGGTTCAGGATTTTACATATGAGGAGTTGGCTAAATTAGATGCTGGTGGTTGGTATGGCGAGCAGTTTAAAGGAGAGAGAATTCCCCTATTAAGCACTGTATTGGATGAAATCTTACCCTTTGCTGGGATTTTAATTGAAATAAAGCATCCCGAACACTATCCTGATATTGAATTGGCACTAGCTCATGAGCTTAAGAACAGATTGCAAGTAAGCATCGAGTCTCCAAAAGTGATGGTCCAATCTTTCAATATCACTTCAATTAAAAAGTTCCACGAGCTTTTACCAGAAGTCCCAGTCGGGATCCTAATCAAACATAATCCAAAAGGAATATCAAACAAAGCTTTACTGAAATATTCACAATTTGCTTCATTTATCAATCCCAAAAGAACGATGATGAACGAAAGGCTAAAACAAAGAATACATGCATGTGGAATGATGGCATTCACTTGGACGGTCAATAATCGGAAGCATGTCCATTCATTTGAGAAAATGAAACTTGATGGAATTGCGACTGATTTCCCTGAATATTTCAGTTTAAACGAATAGAATAGCGGACCTGTTACTTGATTTCCTTTAATATGAGCAATTCTCAATAAGTGCGTGTTCAAAAAGGAGGTTAAAAAGAGCCGAGAAGTTCGAGAGCGTATCTCGAAAGGACCGGAGCGTATGTAGTTAATACGTGAGAACCGGAGAGACAGAGCTTTGAAGCAATTCGACAGCTATTTTTACCGAACTTTTTGAACATCCTCTATAAACAACAGAGGTATTAAAAGCATCATAACGGATACTTCTAATACCTCCTCTTTGTTCATGGACAGTTAAATTAAATCGTGTACTATTTTAATAGCATTGGAATGAACGAATTTGATCCGCGTCTACACCAAAGTAAACCCACCGTTGCAAGTTTCTTCTCCAGCGGTATCCTGCAACAGAATATCTGCCAACATAAGTTGGATAAAACCAAAAGCCTCTGCCGCTTTCGAGCCAAATATAGGTATTTCGGTACAAACAACCCCTTAAACTACCTGGATCTACAGCTTTCAAAAGCCCGCCACTTAATTGCGGAACAAATAATGGAGGTGCCGCTGTTGGCGGTCCATCATGATGATCATGGCCATGACCCCCTCCTTGTGGGGGTGGTCCCGGATACTGTCCATGCCCCCCTCCTTGTGGGGGTCCCGGATACTGTCCATGGCCTCCTCCTTGTGGGGGTGGTCCCGGATACTGTCCATGGCCTCCTCCTTGTGGGGGTGGTCCCGGATATTGTCCGGGTCCTCCTCCTTGTGGGGGTGGTCCCGGATATTGTCCGGGTCCTCCTCCTTGTGGAGGTGGTCCCGGATATTGTCCGGGTCCTCCTCCTTGTGGAGGTGGTCCCGGATATTGTCCGGGTCCTCCTCCTTGTGGGGGTGGTCCCGGATATTGTCGGGGTCCCCCTCCTTGTGGGGGTGATCCAGGGTACTGTCCATATCCACCTCCTTGTGGTGATTGGTTTGGATACCTAAATCCTCCATCGAATAAAGGTTGATTCAAATTTTCCCACTGAGGACTTGGCAATTGCTCTGGATTATCCATTGCCTGTCTAGCTAACACCTCGTCATACTCCCCATAATTATCATATTCATTAGAGTAAGGATCATTACTCTGCTCATTAACATACTGATTTCCTTCAAAATTAAATCGGGAATTTGGGTTGAACGGATTCATTTACCTTCACCTCGAATTTACTTTATCATTACCCTTTACACTATGTAGGCATCTACCCTACCGTACCTTGTTTCATATCCATTCTTTCTTTAAAATAGTGATGGTGTTACAGTCTGTTAAAAGGGAATAAAACAATTCCTCAGGAACGATGTATCCACAATTTCCGTAAGGAGGAACCTTCTTCCTTACTAAAAAAACTTGTATATTTAATATAATTTGTTATAGTGTAGGTAGAGTTTTTAACTAGAAAATGAGGGGTTCCTATGTGGGAATTATTGCTTGACTTTGATTATCAAACCTTTCTTAACGCAATGATGGCTGGATGTATTCTCGCCCTCTTTATTCCTGTTTCAGCCATTTATTTTATTCATAAAAATGACTTTTTTACGCAAGGCAAAGGGCAGGATGCTCACCAAATCCTGCAACTGAAGCATGCATATATATCTGCAGAATTTTTTGAATGCAGAGGAATTCAACGTTTTTTTATAGTGATTCGCAGAAAAGAGTCTCCTGATGACTCAGATGAACCAGCTTCCCTTCTCGTTGTTTAGATCAATTAAACAAAACGAGGAGGAAATATATTGAAGAAAAATATGATCGTAATTGTTTCAATACTTACACTTATGTTAACTGGTTGCCAAGCCACTTCTGGATCAGGTGATGGATTTTTCCAAACATTCCTGATTAATCCGTTGATTTGGCTGCTTGAATTCAATGCTCAGCTATTCCATGGAAATTACGGGTTAAGCATCATCTTAGTAACACTACTCATTCGCATTCTCATTCTTCCTTTAACAATGAAGCAGTACAAAACACAGCTTCATATGAAGGGTAAAATGGACAACTTAAAACCTGAAATGGCGGCCATTCAAGAAAGAATCAAACAAACAAAAGATCCAGTAAAAAAACAAGAACTTCAAAAAGAAATGATGGCATTGTACCAAAAACACGGAGTCAACCCTTTAAATATGGGCTGTCTGCCTATGTTAATTCAAATGCCGATTTTGATGGGCTTTTATTATGCCATTAAAGCATCACATGAGATTGCGACACATAGCTTCCTATGGTATAACCTTGGACAGGCAGATATGATCATGGCCGTAATTGCAGGTGTGATTTATTACCTACAATTCAAGGTTTCCCTAAAACAAATGCCTACTGAACAACAAAAGAACATGAAGTTCATGGGCTTACTTTCACCCGTTATGATTCTCTTTGTTTCGTTTTCAGCACCTGCAGCTTTGCCTCTCTATTGGTCAGTTGGAGGACTATTCATGATCATTCAAACGTACACATTACAAAAATTATATAAACGCGAACCGAAACAAGAAGTACTCATTTCTCCTGAAACGTTAAAAGACTCATGAAATGAGCACGTTATATCGATTCATCCACTGATATTTACTTAGCTAAAAAACCCGACTTTATCTCAAGTCGGGTTTTTGTCATATCGTTTAGTTAAGAGTCGGTTTGGCAATTTTCGAAAAGAACGCCGTTACATAATCAAAGTCTGTATAAAAAAACAACAGCAGATCATCAGGCTTTGAAAGTTCCCACGCTTCGCGGTACGCATCAGGTTCTTTTGGAACAATAAGTACATTTTGCTTATTCATATGCTTTGCGATCGCAGTTTCTTTCATTATATTAGCAACTTCCAATGGCTCTCTTCCTCGAAGATTATCATCCTCCTTCAACAAGAGGATATCTGAATGCTTGCTTAGTAACGCTGCCATTTTTCTTAGATCATCATCTTTCCGATCACCAGGTCCAGCAATCACAGACACAACTCTCCGTTTAGCGAAGTTTTTAACGGTATCAAATATCGCAGCGAGGCCACTTACATTATGTGCATAGTCAATTATTATTTTCCTCCCATTTAATTCCCTTATATTAAATCGACCCTTTGAAAGTTCACTATCTGGATAAAAACATAACGCTCTTTCTCTTAACTGATCCATCGGGACGCCTTGTGAATAGGCAGCAGCTAATGCTTGAAGCAGATTTGATAGATTATGTTTTGCCGTACCATTAATCGTAATTGGAATATCGCTCCCTAACAGAAAACGTTCTTTTTTCCCCCCAGACGCATACATAATCCAACCAGAATTGTTTACATACCAAACTACCACCCCTTCTTGCAGCGCTTTTTTCACAAAACGATTATGCTCAGTAAGTGATGTATAAATAATTTGTCCTTTACTATGTGAACTCATCTTGGCAACTTGCGAATCTTCAGCATTTAATATGCAGTATCCTGTCTCATGCACCACTTCAGCAATTAGTCGTTTCAGCTTTACTAATTGTTCAAACGTAACGATGCCATCACTACCAAGATGATCTTCAGCTACATTTGTTATGATGCCAACATCACAATGCCTAAAGGCAAGCCCCTCCCGTAAAATACCGCCTCGTGCAGTTTCAAGAACCGCATAATCAACATTCGGATTTGCTAACACTTTACTCGCACTTATCGGTCCGCTACAATCTCCTTCATCTATACATTGACTGCCAATGTATACACCATCAGAATTCGCCATTCCTACTGTTCGTCCGTCTTCAGACAAGAAATGAGAAACGAGCCTTGCTGTTGTCGTTTTACCATTCGTACCGGTTATCGCAATAATCGGGATCGCGGCTTCCGTTCTTTCTTTAAAAAGATAATTCACAATGGCTGCCCCAACATCTCGCTTTTTTCCCTCACTTGGATAATGATGCATTCTAATGCCGGGTGCTGCATTGACCTCAATAATAGCTACTTCATCTTGATTTAAAGGTTTTGAAATATCCGGACAAATCAAATCTATCCCTGCTATATCTAGATTAATTGCTTTTGCTGCCGACACGGCTATCTCTTTAATAGTAGCGTGCACTTGATCTGTTACATCAATTGCTTTTCCACCAGTTGACAAATTTGCGTTCCCCACTACTTGAATAATGTCACCTTTTTCTGGAATGGATTGCAAAGACAAATTCATTTTTTCTAAATAACATATAACAGAGTGAGCTAAAGGGATTTTTGTCATTGGTTTTTCATGATCGTCGCCTCGAAGCGGGTTTTTATTTTCCAATTCAATAAGCGCTTGGATTGTATCAGTACCATTTCCTATAATAAAAGGGGGAATTCTCATACTTGCCGCAACAAGTTGACCATTTACCACAAGAAGCCGATAATCGTGTCCTTCGTAATAGCGCTCGATAATATATGACTCTCCTTGCGGTTCAAGACAATTGACAACATTGAACAATTGTTCACGATTCTTAATATTCGTCATCACCCCTTGTCCTTGTCGCCCCTTCAGTGGTTTAAGGACAAGGGGATAGCCGATTAAATCAGCCTTCTGGAAGATTTCCTCGAGCGTCTGGGCGACCACCCCAATCGGCACTGGCAAACCGCAACTTGTTAAAATATCCTTGGTCATTTGTTTATCACAGGATTGTTCAACAGCTAAATTTGAGGTTTGGCTCGTAATCGTAGCTTGGACAAACTTTTGCCTCGAACCAGTACCAAGTCTCAATAAACTATCGTCCCCTAGTTGCTGAACAGGAATCTCTTCCTGTAGAGCTGCTTGATAAATAGCTTCGGTACTTGGACCTAATTTATTCGAATAGTATAGTTCCGCAATTTCATCCACGTAAGATTCAATTTTTACAGGTTTTGAATTCGAGAGGATGCTCTCGACGATTTTCACTGCAGAATTAAATGCACAAAGACCTGATTGCTCCTCTTTATAGCTATACGTAACATAATAGATACCTGGATTTTCCCCTGCAATGGTTTTCCCGCGTCTTACTTCAATTCCTGCTAAATTTTGTAGTTCAATGGCTATATGCTCTAAGATATGTCCCATCCAAGTACCTCGCTTGAGACGATCAAAGAAACCACCAGTATAGCCTTTAGAACATGTATGAGAAAGAAGTGAAGGGATCGATTCCATCAATGCTTCGTTGAATCCTGGTATGATATCTGAAGGCTGATATTCCAATTCTTCAATATCCAACTCGATAAGCAAGGTAGGCGAATATGAAAAGTAATTTGGCCCCTTTAAATATCTGACTCGATTAATCTTCATTTCTTCTTCCCCTTTTTTATGAGTTGTCTTTTTAATAAATCAAAGTGATATCCTTTTGTAAGTGTATGAAGTGCGAAGTTAGAAATCGTTAATTCCTCACTTCCGTTTTCTGAAGCTATGATATCTACAAAATCACTATTTCTACCATCAATGACTAATACTTGATGCTCACCAAACACTTCAAATTGATCGTCCTTGACAAGGATAGCTGTATTTTCATCTATCCCAATCCCGATAACTTCCCTATTTTCCGCAATGACACTCAGCAAGCGATCGAATCTTCCTCTTTGAGAAAAATGTTGATCAATGATGAACTTGTCGAGAAATCCAAATCCCGCTCCGAGTTCAACTTTCAATTTATCATCGTCAAGTTTCGTATCCGAAGCAACAATCATTTGATGTGCCATAATGGATGCACCTGCACTTGTTCCACCTAGAATCAATCCATTTCTCCAAGTGTCCATTAATGCATCATGAAGGATTGTACCTCTAATAATGTCTGCGAGTCGACTTTGATCCCCACCTGTAATAAATACAGCCGCAAGTGATGCGATTCGTGCCCGAATTTCAGGAGAATTAGCTTCTGCTCTATTTGTAATGGACAATATATCAATATCCTTAACATCCAATTGATGAAAGGTGCGAATATAGTCTTCACACACCTCTTCTGGAATCTCACTTGCTGTTGGGATAATTCCAATTGCTCCTGATCTTCCCTTAGCCAAATCGACAAACAAATTTAATACTTCTCCTTGCGGACACTTTTTTTCAGCTCCACCAATTATTAATAACTCACCAACACTCATGAATTTTGATCACCTTTATAAAATAATTTGTTTTCCAAATACCCATCATGTACTTCTTTTGAAAAAATCATACCTATCTATTATGATTTTTCGTATTAAAAATATGCATGTGAAATCAGAAATTTTATAAATCTAGTGGTTTGGAATTTTTTTTATGAGGAAGAATACGTGTGAATAGGATACAAGGACTGGGTAAATTGGCAGTATCGTTCCAAAAATCAAAATAAAGGAGAAAACAGCTTTGGCTAAAGGTAAAGAGATAACAAATCATTCCAAAATAAAAAAAGAAGTACGGATGAGTTATAAATGGCTATGTATGATATTGATTTCTGTTCTATCATTAACAGCGTTTAACACAAATCATACTGTAGTTGATGGCATGAGTCATGAAAAACTAAATAAAACAAAGGAAAATACTGCAAACTCATTTCCGACAGTTACAGCTAATTCTAAACCTACTATCAGGAATGGCCACTTAAATTACGGACTCTCATCCGATACTCCTTTTACAGGTATTCTAAGCTATTTATTATATTCGGGTAATCCAGATTCATTAATATTACAATTCTTTGATGAAAGTTTATTACAAACAGATGAGAACTATACGTTTAATAATGAGGGTGCTGCAACATACGAAATGTCTGAAGATAATAAAACGATCACATTAACGATTAAAGATCATGTAAAGTGGCATGACGGAGCACCTGTCACAGGTGCGGATTTAGAATATGCATTTCTTGTAATCGGTAGTCCGGACTATACAGGTGTCAGATATGATAAACAAATGCAAATGGTTGCAGGTATGGAAGCATACCATGCAGGAAAAGTAGAGTACATTTCTGGCATTAAAGTAGACGGCCAAAAAATCTCCATTACTTATAAAGAAGCGAATCCATCCTTACTTACAGGCGGTGTTTGGACATATCCGATGCATAAAGAATATTTGAAAGAGGTAGCCATCGCTGACTTGGAAGCTTCTGATAAAATCCGGAAAACTCCGATTGGTTTCGGACCATTTCAAGTAAATAAAATTATTCCTGGTGAAGCAGTCGAGTTTATTGCGAATAATGAATATTGGCAAGGAAAACCTCAACTCGGAAGTATTACACTTAAAGTGATTAACCCTGACTTAGCGGTTAAAGCTATCGAAACAGGCGAATTAGATATTGTTGAAATTTCAGCTGATCAATATGATCAAGCTAAAAAATTGCAGAACATTGAAACGCTAGGATATATTGGATTTTCCTATTCATATATCGGCTTTAAATTAGGGCACTTTGACGCAATAACTAAAACAACAAAAATGGACAATCCCAAAATGGCTAACATAAAACTTCGTCAAGCAATGGCCTATGCGATCGATAATAAATCTGTTGGAGAAAAAGTTTATAAGGGACTTCGTTCCCCTGCCAACACTGTAATTCCAGCGATCTCTCACTATCATAACTCCGATATCACAGGATATTCACTACATCAAGAAAAATCAAAACAACTATTGGATGATGCGGGTTATATAGATATAGATGGGGATGGGATACGTGAAGATTTAAAAGGAAAGAAATTTACGATCCATTTTGCTTCTATGAATGGAGATGCGAATTCAGAGCTACTTGCACGCTATTATATTCAACAATGGGGTGATATTGGTTTGGATGTTCAACTCGTTGATGGACGCCTTCAAGAGTTTAACTCATTTTATGATATGGTAGAATTGGACGATCCGAAAATTGATATTTACCAAGCAGCATGGCAAACAGGTTCTGATCCAGACCCATCTGGAATCTGGGATAAAAACTCAGATTATAACTATACACGTTGGGTGAATGATAAAAGTCAAGAATTACTGGCAAAAGGATTGTCTCCTGAAGCCTTCGATGAAAAATACCGTAAAGATGTTTATGATGAATGGCAGCAACTTGTTCATGACGAAGTACCAATGATTCCTACTTTATACCGTTATAATCTCGCCGCTGCAAATCTACGTATTAAAAATTTCGACTTCAAATTTACTGACTGGTCTAAAGTTGCTGTAACTGCTGAAAATGCTGTAAGATAAAGTGATACTTCATATAATAGTGTAACGTAAAGAAAGGTGTTTTTTTAATGGTCAAAGTAATAAATAATCAAGAAATTGTACAATACATAAAGGATCTTGTGTCCATTCCAAGTCCTTCAGGTTATACAGAAGCAGCAATCTCATATGTAGAAAAGTTCATGGTTAATAGGAACATTCCCTATATTATTTCAAACAAAGGCGCCTTGATCGCAACAATTAAGGGAGTAAATGATAGTAAGCATCGACTATTAACCGCACATGTGGATACACTTGGAGCGATGGTGAAAGAAATTAAGAGTAGCGGGCGTCTAGTTTTGAGCATGATTGGTGGATTTCGCTGGAATTCTGTTGAAGGAGAATACTGTAAAATCCACACAGCAGACGGAAAAGTTATCACAGGTACAATCTTAATCAATCAAACATCGGTTCATGTGTACAAAAATGCAGGTGATGCAAAACGAGACGAAACGACAATTGAAGTGCGAATCGATGAAGTAGTCAAAACAAAGGCTGAAACAGAAGCAATTGGCATCTCTGTTGGCGATTTCGTGTCATTTGAACCACGTGTAGAAGAAACAGAAAGCGGCTTTTTGAAATCTAGACACTTAGATGACAAAGCAAGCGTTGGCATCTTGTTACATTTGATCGATATCATTCAAAAAGAAAAAATCACCCTTCCCTTTACAACTCATTTCCTTATTTCAAATAATGAAGAGATTGGATATGGTGGGAATTCCAATATTCCGCCTGAAACAGTTGAGTATATTGCTGTTGATATGGGGGCAATCGGAGACGGTCAGGCAACGGATGAATACAGTGTTTCTATTTGTGCTAAAGATTCTTCAGGACCTTACCATTACAAACTTCGGCAGCATCTAATTGAGGTAGCGAAGAATAATAATGTGGATTATCGGGTCGATATTTACCCTTATTACGGTTCAGATGCATCAGCGGCAGTACGTGCTGGTTTTGATATTGCTCATGGATTAATCGGCCCTGGCATTGATGCATCACACGCATTTGAAAGAACGCATATTTCCTCATTGAAACATACAGCAACTTTACTTTATCACTATTTGCAATCTGAATTAATCTAAAGAATGCTGCAAATAACGAGTTTTCACCTTTAATACGACAGCGACGGTTGTATTTACAGTTTTTTTCTTAATTTTTTGGCAGGATTTGAAGGACGACGTGTAAAGGTAATTTCTTTTAATACGTCATCCTTCATACTTTCAGATACAATCGCTATTTACTTCATTTGGAACCCTCATATTTCAACCTCTTCTTTGTCTTGCGTCAGCTGCACGTTTTAAGGCTTGTCCCATAAAATTTATACTTAGCATTAATACTAGAATCATCATTGCAGCAGGTAACCAAATCCACCATTTGTTTTCAAGAACATCTGGGTTTCTTGCATAACTAATTAAAGTCCCTAGACTTGGTGTACTTTCAGGTAAACCGAAACCTAAGAAAGTCAATGCCGTTTCAAGACCTATATTACCTGCTAAATTCAATGTGAAGTTCACAATAATAATAGAACTTATATTAGGTAAAATATGCGAAAGGATAATTTTCCAATGTGGTGTTCCCAAAGTTCGTGATGCTTGTACATACTCCAATTCCCGCTCAGCCAAAGTTTTCGAACGGATTAGTCTGGCTTTCCCTGTCCATAAAAAGATGGACATAATCAAGATAAAATTTGTGACAGTAAACTTCGGTACAACTGTAACAAATACAATAATCATCATCGTTGAAGGAAGTGACATGATAAAGTCAATCGCACGCATGATTACGTTATCAACAACTCCCCCAAAATAACCAGCTATTAGCCCGGCACTTAAACCTATGAATGCTGTTAAAGATGTAATGCACAAACTAATTGTGAACGAGTTACTTGTACCAAAAATAAGTTGTCCTAATATATCCCGTCCAGCATAATCCGTTCCTAACAAATTTCTTTCAGAAGGCGAGAGATAAATGGAGTAAATATCCACTCGGGCGATCGCCTTTTGATCCATCATAAAGGATGCTATATAGACACTTACCAACAATATAAGGAGAAAGAATAGGGAACCGAAAGCAAGTCTATCTTTTTTTAATTCCTGCCATATAATCTTAATTCCTGATGGACTCCTTTTTGCTAGTTGAATATTATTTACTGATTCTCCCTTCATCTCCAACAGCTTTCCCCTCCCTATTCCACCCGTATACGAGGATCAACTAAACTTAATATGATGTCCGAGAGAAGAGTACCAAGTAAAGTTGCAAACCCTAGCATCATAACAATCGCAGTGACAACACTGAAATCCCTTAGCCCAATAGAACTGATAAATAATTGGCCAACTCCAGGATAACTAAAAATTGTTTCAATAATGACAGTGCCACCGACTAATCCAGTAATTTCATATCCTAAAAAGGCCGCAATTGGTAATAAGGAGTTTCTTAGAATGTGGCGTGTATAAATTTTATTATCTGGAATTCCTTTTGATCTTGCAGTACGTGTATAATCTTTGAACTTGTTATCAATAATTTCATTTCTTAAATACTGAACGGTGCCAACAGTGGCAATCAGAGCTGTACTCAATGCCGGGAGGATGACGTGATGGAGTTTACTTACATAATACGCAAATGTCTGAGCATCAACTTTAGAGCTCACACTACCTCCAGTTGGAAACCAACCAAATGAAAAGCCAAAAACGAATAACATGATAAGGGCAAAGATAAAAAGGGGTGTCGCAAATCCTAAATAATTATAGCCAGTCACTATTTTATCAATCCACGTGTCATTGTAGCGACCACTGAGGATTCCCATCGGAATAGCAAATAAGTAGGTAAGGAGTAGTGTTATTAGTGCTAAAAATACAGTATTCCAGATTCTTTCTGCAATCACCTCTGTTACTGGTATTTTGTGAGTATACGATTTACCAAAATCACCGTGGACAATACCGGAAATCCATCTCCCATATTGTTCATACCAAGGATCATTCAATCCTGCTTTTTCCCTTAATTCGTAAATCCGTTCTGGACTTATTCTTGGATCCATAGATATTCCTGTTAAAGCATCCCCAGGCATTTGTTTTGCCAATGCAAAAACAATTAAGCTTAGGATAAATAACTGAGGAATCATCACGAAAAAACGTCTAAGAATAAACTTCCACATGATCCCTCCACCTCCTATCGTAACGCGACTCTATGCGTGTTGGAGATTGGTTTTAAGTCGTAAGCCCTCCCCAGATCATCAAAATATTTAGAATGGTTTTGCTCGTACTCTTTCGCAACCCTTTTCCTTAGGTTCGTCTTTTTCTCTCGCATTTCATGATTTAAATCTGGTATAGAGGCGATCAATCGTTTCGTATAAATATGCTGTGGATTTTCGTATATCTCTTCACTAATTCCTTCTTCTACTAAACGACCACGATACATTACTCCCATTCTGTCACATATATGTCGAATCACACCTAAGTCATGTCCTATAAATAAATATGTTAATTTAAACTCTTCTTGAAGATCTTGGAGGAAGTTTAACACTTGGGCTTGTACAGAAACATCCAAGGCAGAAACTGGTTCGTCAGCAATAATTAATTTAGGCTTTAGAGTAAGAGCTCTTGCGATTCCGATTCTTTGACGCTGTCCACCAGAAAATTCATGCGGGTATTTATACATCGAATCTGGGCTTAAACCTACCTTATCCAAATACTTCTGAATCATTTTCTTTTCTTCTCCTACAGACAAACGCTCGTAATTCCGCAGGGGTTCAGCAATAATATCAACAACCCGCTTTTTTGGGTTGAGTGATGAATATGGATCTTGAAAAATCATTTGAATATCTTTTCGAAATGGCTTCATTTGCCCAAAAGACAACTTCGAGAGATCCTGTCCTTCAAATAATATCCGGCCTGACGTAGCATCGTTTAGTTTCACAACTGCTTTCCCGGTCGTTGATTTTCCACTTCCAGATTCACCAACAAGGCCGTATGTTTCCCCTTCATTCAGTTCAAAACTAACACCATCAACTGCCTTTACATAATCAACGATTGTTCTAAAAAAGCCACCACGGATTGGGAAATGAACTTTTAAATCGTCTATTTTAAGTAATCCCATTAGTTATCTCCCCCCTTCGCAATCCTTTAAAGTAAAAATGTTTATAGCATGTGCAACGTACCCAATGATCGGGAGCAACTTCATGTAATTCGGGTGATTTCTCGTGAGCATTGCAAGGAATCCATGGAATCCGGGGACTAAACCTGCAACTCTCTCGATTCATATTTACAATCGACGGTACCATTCCATCGATCACATGTAACCGTTTTTTGTTTGTTGCTTGTGATGGAATAGATTTCAATAATGACCTCGTGTATGGGTGCAAAGGTTTGGTAAATATTTGTTTGACAGTACCCATCTCAACAACTTGTCCAGCATACATGACAATGACTCTGTCTGCTACTTCTGCAACAACACTCAAATCATGAGTAATCAGGATAATTCCCATTTTCGTTTCTTTCTGAATGGATTTAAGCAATTCTAAAATTTGTGCTTGTATTGTTACATCTAATGCAGTAGTAGGCTCATCAGCTATTACTAGTGATGGGTTACAGGCAATAGCAATGGAAATCATCACCCTTTGCCTCATTCCACCTGATAATTCGTGAGGAAATTGATCATAAGTACGCGTTGGAGACGGAATGCCTACTTGTGTTAATAGCTCTATCGTTCTTAATCTTTTCTTTTCTTTTGATAGTTTTGTGTGAAAAGTCAAGTTTTCTTCAATTTGATCTCCAACTGTCATTAAAGGATTCAAAGCAGTTAAAGGTTCCTGAAAGATGATCCCTATCTCTTTTCCACGTATTTGATTCATTTGCCCTTCTGAAATTGTAACGATATTTCTTTCTCTATATTTGATTTCTCCTTCGATCTTCGTCCGTTGATTATTATGCAATCTCATAATCGATAGAGCTAATGCACTCTTTCCACATCCTGATTCGCCCACGACTGCCACGATTTCATTTTCACTTACTGAAAATGAAACATGATCCACCGCCATATAATACTTATCTTTTATTTTAAACGATGTGGTTAGATTCTCTATTTGCAAGATTGGTTTCTCCATTGACATTGCCCCACCTTCATTGTCAATATTCAGTATGAACACAAGCTCTACTCAACGAGGAGCGTTTGTAAATCCCTTTCTTTATTACAAACTAGATTGGATTTACAAACTCTTAAAGTGCGATTTTTACGCTTCATTATGATTTTATAATTTCCTATTCTTATCTTTATGTATACAGCTTTAATATAGAACATTCTCATAATTTTAATTCTCTAGTAAATCACGACTTCAATACAAACTCTTCTTTTGTGTACTCATTAAAAACCTAATCATGCACGCTAGAATGATGAATGAATGCACCTTTTATTAGAGATACTCTATGGACTCGAAAGATATTTTCTGGCAAACGATTCATTCTCCATAACAAAAGCGACCTTTTTAGGTCGCTTTTATTTTTATAGTTGGTTTGTCCCAAAGATAGCAGCAATTTCTTTTGTACCTACTCTTCGTTTCTTCCTCGCTTCTGCTCTAATCACAGCTGATTCATATAGTTTTATCTCCATCTCAGACTGTGGAATAATACTAGGCACAAGAGTTGGCTTTTCGTTTTCATCAAGAGCAACAAATGTCAAAAATGAAATCACGCATAAATTTCGGGTCCCTGATAGTAAATCTTCTGCAATTACTTTGACAACTACTTCCATCGATGTTCTTCCTGTATAAGTGACAAATGCTTCTAAACAGACCGCATTGCCTTCGTAGATTGGATGGAGAAAGTCTACAGAATCGGTTGATGCCGTTACAACCGATCTTCTTGAATGCCGCATAGCTGAAATAGCCGCTACATCATCAATATAAGCCATTAATTTTCCACCAAACATCGTTCCATTATTATTCGTATCAGGCGGTAAAACAAGGCTTGTTTTTACCACAAGAGAATCACTGCAATATTTCTGTTCTTCCATTATCCAAACTCTCCTGTCCAATTAAATCTCTTTTTACAAGCGTGGCCATTTTCCTCGGTATAATTCTTTCAAATAGTAGCAAGACGTTCATTTAAAAATAAAGAAACTCGTTTTAAACCAAACAATTTTCTCGTGAACATACTCACTTCCACTCTCTTATTTTACTTTACATCTATCATAAATACCCGAACTACGTAAAGTTAAATATTCTGTACGACGGAACACTGGGGGATTCATTTTCTTAGAGGATCTTTTAAGAAACTAGATATTCGATTTATCAATAATCTAGATATATATCCAAACTAAAAAAAGAAATATTACACTACCATTCATTTTATAGTTCAAGTATGATATGCTTACAAAAAAATATTTTTCATTCACCAATAAGGGGTATTGCACATGGATCATTCATTACAATTTCGACTTGCTTCATTAGAGGATCTGCCAAGAATAGTGGAAATTTACAATTCAACCATCGCTTCGAGAATGGTAACGGCTGACACTTCGCCGGTATCTGTTCAATCAAGACTCGCTTGGTTTCATGATCACATTCCTGATAAAAGACCATTATATGTAATAACAATAGATGATCGGACTGCTGGTTGGCTAAGCTTTCAATCGTTTTATGGGAGACCTGCCTATAACACAACTGCTGAAATAAGTATCTATTTGGACGATTCATTTCGTGGGAAAGGTCTTGGTGGACTTGCTATCCAGAAAGCCATTGAACTATGTCCTTCTTTAGACATCGCTACAATCCTCGGATTCGTATTCGGTCACAATACACCAAGCATTAAATTATTTGAGAAATTCGGGTTTGAAAGATGGGGAAATCTTCAAAAAATTGCCTTGCTAGACGATATTGAACGAGATTTAATCATTTTAGGAAAAAGAGTGCTACACGAAAAAGGATAAAATTAAACAAAGGATGTCCAAAGGAATCTTCATCCCTGCAAACTGCGACATACAGTCTATATACGTGTTATTTTCACATAATACTGTGTGTTGAAGTACGGGGTCTACCCTTTCGAGACATCTTCTTCTCTATTTAGCCTACCTCGAAACATCATCTAATACTCTTCACTATATTGCGCATCCGTGAGAGGCGTAATATTGAAGATATTTATTAATATGTCAAGCTCTTGGCTCGCTCTAATTGTTTGTTTATTCGAAAGTCCAAATCCCTTTGCTAGTTTAATCATTTCTTCACGCTTTTGTTCAATTTCATTGGATAATTGAACGAAAGATTTCATCACTACCTCACACTCCATCAGCTATTTTGACTTATTGTAAAATAAGTCTAGAGTTATCATCAAATAAAAGCAATATTTTACAATCAAAGTTTTACTTCATTAATCTAGAATTCGCAAATTAGACACATTTTATACAACTCATATATTATTTTTTCAATTTAATCTAAACAAATTCTATAGTACATTCGCGCAATGAAGCATTCAATCAAAAATAGCAAAAAGGATGTCCAAAAAGTAAAAGATCTGCCCCCGTAACTCCTACTTACAGTTTAAATGAAGTGTAAGTAGGAGTTACGGGGGCAGACTTCTTTTGGACACCCTCTTTTATTAAGATTACTACCAGATTATATTTGGTAATTACTCTTCTGCTAAGTGACAATATTTTTAGTTGAAGAATACTCTTTATTTTGAATTTGTTCAAATTCCCTCTCTAGAATATTCAAGGGAACATCATAAAAATGTTTTTGATCGGATGTTTTATACACGCCACGGGATAATAATTGTTCGATTAAAAACGCCTTTTTTTCCTCAACCATCTGCAGTAACTTTGCCATTCTATACACCTCTTGCTTCATTTATTAGACAATTATTTCACAAGCTTATTTCAATATGAATTTCTTCAACAAACTTTATATACCATTCCTAAGTGTACTTCAAACATTATTTCAGTAAATTAAAATTTTCATTTCTACGTGCTTATTCATAAAGTGAATCTTCAATCAGTTGGGGTTTTGACTTTCCGTTCATGCGGGATAAATGCGACAAACGATAGCCACACTGTACAGTTGAGATTACTACCAACAAATCCAAACAATAAAAAGCCTCTTCTTAAACAAGAAGAGGCTGAGGTTTACGTCCGTTCGACTCTTCTTATCTTCCAAGCCTTCGCTTGTTGGATGTGGCACAGTGCTCAAAGTTGAGTCTGTTGCCGAGGTATCGCAGGGCCAAATCCCTCCACCTCTCTGGATAAGAATGATATATAATTTATGTTAATGCCATTATACGTTTTATTCCAAATAAAGTCAATGGTCCTATTTTGCTAATCTTGCAAAACAGTGTTCTTCGTTTCTTTCCCCCAAATTAACACGACAATTGCTCCAATTAAAATTGCAATTGTAAAAATTGTAAAAATCACACTAAGCGCAGTACCCGCTGCAACGAAATATCCGATGAGAAGCGGTCCCAAAACTCCCCCAACTCTTCCAGCAGCAGCCGCCATACCAGCGCCGGTACCACGAATCATTGTCGGATATTGCTCAGGGGTATATGCATAAAGTGCCCCCCAAGCTCCTAAATTAAAGAATGACAACAGCATACCTGACGTGATGAGCATCGGTAGTCCCTCTGCCGCGCCAAAGAAATACGCACTTACAGCTGTTCCAGTTAAATACGTGACAAGAACGAACTTGCGGCCCATTCTCTCGATAAACCATGCTGCAGTAAAATATCCAGGGAGCTGAGCTAAGGTCATAATCAATACATATTCAAAGCTCTTGATTAAACTAAATCCTTTCATCACCATCACACTTGGAAGCCATAAGAACATCCCATAATAAGAAAACACGACACAAAACCATAGAATCCATAATACAAGCGTTTGTTTTCTATGTTCTCTTGCCCACACACTTTTGATATTTTGCATAATCGTTGGCTTAGCTTTGATTTCAAGTCCGACATACTTCGGTGAATCCGGTAGATGTAAGCGTAAATAAAGGGCATAAAACGCTGGGAGAGCACTTAAAATCAAAGCGATTCTCCACCCGTACCCCGGAATAACGAAATAGGAAATTAAAGCAGCAATAAGCCAGCCTAATGCCCAAAAACTTTCGAGTAGAACGACCACTTTTCCTCGATTTTTGGCAGGTACGCTTTCTGAAACAAGTGTTGAAGCGACCGGAAGCTCTCCACCTAGTCCCATACCGATAAGAAAACGAAGTACTAAAAATAAAGCCAATGATGTAACGAGAGCCGATAAGCCACTGCCAATTGAAAAAAGCAGCAAGGTAATGATAAAAACTTTCTTCCTTCCAATACGGTCAGCCATAATTCCGAAAAGAAAGGCACCAAATACCATTCCTATCGAATTAATACTACCGATCCACCCTACTTGTTGAGTTGTCAAACCCCATTCTGCTTGTAATGCCACCACAATAAATGACAGCATACCTACGTCCATTGCATCAAACATCCAACCGAGTCCAGCAACGCCAAGTAACCTACGATTAGAAATCGTTTTTGTATTTCCCTCCATGACAGTCCTCCTGAACAACCTCTTAACTATAAATACTTCGTTATTTTACCATAAATTGATCAACCATTGTCTTTATTTTCTTTTTCATAAAGATCCTCTGGAAGCAATTTAATGAACGGACTTATCTCACTAGTGAAACATATACATAATTCATGCATAGCACGAGTACAGGATGTGTAGAGCAGTTTTCGTTCACTTTCCAGACCGTATTGATCCTTCGATGCATCATAAATAATGACCGCGTCAAATTCTATTCCTTTTGCCAAATAAGAAGGGATAATCATAACTCCATCAGTAAATGTAGTTTTCCCTACGCCAATTCTGTTAAGTTTCATTTTCTCCTTTAATGCTTGATATGCAAAGCTTGTTTCTGCTTGTGTTTTACAAATGATCGCAATCGTTTTATGCCCAGATTCTATAAATTCCTTTGTTTTCTTCAAAACCTTCGATAGAAGATACTCCTGATTTTGGCAATGTGCGATGACAGGCTTTTTTCCTTCTCGATTAAAAGGTTCAATTTGGCTACCGTCCAAAAGCAGACTTTTTGTGAATGTAACAATTTCCTTCGTTGAACGATAGCTTCTATTCAAAATCACCTTTTCAGTTTCGTTTTTCTCGAACAAAAGAGTCAAAATGTCCAAACCTGCATTGTTTCCATGCGCATAGATTGTTTGGTTAAAGTCACCCAAAACTGTCAGTTTACTTTTTGGAAATAAATTCTTTAAAAAAGCAAACTGAAATGGCGAATAATCCTGAGCCTCATCAATGAAAAGGAACCGAATTTGTGAATTGGTCGCGAAACCTTCCAATTTTTTTTTCATATATAAAAAAGGTGTCGCATCTTCATATAATAATCTTCCTTGATCAAGCTCATTCATTGTTAAACTTTTGATATTTTCCCAATCGGCAACTGGCCATTCTGTTTCTAACATTTTTTTATAAATGGAACGAACATCAAGAAAGGCAAGAGACTTTATTTTCTTGTACAAAGGCTTAAATCGCTTTTTCACGACATACTCGCTAAGGATTCGTTGCTCGCGTTCTCCTTCATCAAATGAATCTCGTTCATGTTCTTCGTGATTATTTGCGATCCGATAGCTTCTGAGATAGTCTTCTTTTTCTAAGTATTGTATTTCTTCTTCAACCCATGCATCTTTTCTCTCTATTTTTTCAAGCTTCTTGATTTTTTTCAACAACCATTCAGAAACAAGCTGTAAACGATTAGGAATCGATTTTTCACTACCTAGTTCATAAAAGTACTTTGAAATTTCCATCGCTGACACAAGGAGTTTTCCTCGGATTTTAATATTTTTGAATACTAATCCTTCACACTTCAATGCTTCCAAATATTCATTTATACCCTGTAAATAATTGAGTGATGATTTATATTGAATACTATTCAATCTAGTTGAATACTTCAGATTCCCGTCATTATTCAGCACGAATTCTAGTTGATCGAATACATCTTCAACTTCAAGATTTTCTCCGAGCATCGCAAGCAAATATTGTTGAAAGGTCGTCTGCTGCATATTGTCTTCACCGAGCTCTGGCAACACATTGGCTACATAACTATTGAAAAGGGGATTTGGCGAAAACAATAATATATTCTCAGCACTCATTCCTTCACGATATCTGTACAATAAATAGGCAATTCTTTGCATAGCCGCAGATGTTTTCCCACTCCCAGCTGCACCTTGGACAAGTAAAAGACGACTCTTTTCATTACGAATAATAATATTTTGTTCTCTTTGAATAGTCGCGACAATGCTTTTCATTTGTGTGTCCGCCTGCTTACCGAGAACTTCTTGAAGCAAATCATCTCGGATTGCTTCACCCGTATCAAACATCCCCTCTAAAACACCATTACGTATAATGTATTGACGTTTTAAAAGTAACTCCCCACTTACCTTTTCGCTAGGTGCCGTATATGTGGCAGGGCCAGGTGAAAAATCATAATATACACTGGAGATTGGAGCACGCCAATCATAGATCAAAAATTCTTCATGCTCTTCATCATAAAAAGTGCCGATTCCGATATAAATCTGCTCACTTTCTTCCATGTCTTTTTCATGAAAATCAATCCTCGCGAAATAAGGAGATGATTGAAGACGATTCAAAACAGCTATTTGCTTCATTGAATGATTTTGTCTCCGCTCTCTTTCAGAAAGCAATTCTGTTTGCTGATTAATGCTCGCAACCGTTTCAATTGTTTCATCTTCATTTTCCACATTAACTGTAACATCTTCCCAAAAACGTTTGCGAATTGATACTATATCTGTAGTTGCTTCACCTGCAGATTGTTTCAAATGCTGTTCCGACTTAGTTACTTTGTCAATCACAATCTCTATCCGCTCTTGCTCATATTCTCTTTCATTTTCCCAGTTCGTCATAAAGCACCCCTCCAATTTAGAAAAGCCTGCATCTTCTCAACCTTAAGGCATAGCATTGTTTGTAGTTAGCCTGCTTTCGCAATAAACTTTAAATCTCAAAATAGCTATTGACAAACCGCTATATCTTATGTATGATTAAATAAGGATATTTATAATCTATTACCTGTTTAAACAATAGACTTTATTAGTATAACATCAGCTGTCCGCGTATACAACAGCTGTTTTTTATGTTTTCCCCCTCATCTTTCCGCATATTTTAATAACTCACAATCATACCTTTCCATATTTTAAATTGATATTCTAACAAAAACCATCGAATGATTACACAATTCAACATTATCCTTCCATTAATTTGTCATTTAATCGGTCATTCTATAATTTTTTATCGCAATTTCCTGATTTAAAAACCAAATAATTTACAGTATGATTGTGTAGGCGGGTTTTTGAAGAAGTCTTCAAAATATACGTTTTCCATTACATCATGATTTGCAAAATACCAAACAATCATTCGGGGAGGGTATTCATGACAAATCTTACGCTAGAAATCAGTGAGAAATTGCAAACGTTTTTACAAAGTCCCAAAAAGCTTTATATTAATGGGGAATTCGTTGAAAGTGTATCCAAAAAAACATTTTCAACCCCAAACCCTGCTACTGGCGAGAAATTGGCCGATGTGTATGAAGCAGACAAAGAGGATATTAACCTAGCTGTCCGTGCAGCCCGCAATGCCTTTGATAACGGACCTTGGTCACGTATGAGTGCAGCCAATAGAAGTAGGTTAATGTACAAGCTAGCTGATTTAATGGAAGAAAACAAACTTGAATTAGCACAATTAGAAACGTTAGATAACGGGAAACCAATAAATGAGACAACAAACGCAGACATCCCTCTCGCCATTGAACATATGCGCTATTATGCTGGCTGGTCAACGAAGATTGTCGGACAAACCATTCCAGTTAACGGAAATTTCTTCAACTACACCCGCCATGAAGCAGTCGGTGTCGTAGGTCAGATTATTCCTTGGAACTTCCCTTTGCTTATGGCAATGTGGAAACTAGGTGCAGCACTAGCTACTGGATGCACAATCATATTAAAACCCGCCGAACAAACTCCACTTTCCGCTATCTATTTAGCAGAGTTAATTGATGAAGCAGGGTTCCCAGATGGGGTCATCAATATTGTACCTGGATTCGGTGAAACAGCTGGACAAGCACTAGTTGATCATCCTCTTGTTGATAAAATTGCTTTCACAGGATCGACCGCGGTTGGTAAATCAATCATGAGGTCTGCTTCCTATTCATTAAAACGCGTTACACTTGAGCTTGGAGGAAAATCACCAAATATTATTCTTCCAGACGCCGATTTTTCAAAAGCAATTCCAGGTGCGCTTAATGGCGTCATGTTTAACCAAGGCCAAGTTTGCTGTGCAGGTTCCAGAGTATTCATCCAAAAGAAACATTATGATAATGTCGTTGCTGACATGGTTTCTCATGCTAAAAACATAAAACAAGGTATAGGTCTGGATCCAAATACCCAAATCGGACCTCTTGTTTCTCAAGTACAACAAGATCGTGTTCTTGGATATATTGAAAAAGGGTTAAGTGAAGGCGCAGAGGTACTTGTTGGTGGCGATAAACCCCAGGATGATGGCTATTTTGTATCCCCAACCATCTTCGCTTCCGTTCAAGACGACATGTCCATTGCAAAAGAGGAAATCTTCGGCCCAGTTATCGCAGCCATGCCTTATGAAGATTTGGATGATGTAATTAACCGGGCAAATGCTAGTGAATACGGACTAGCAGCAGGACTATGGACTCGTGATATTGCCAACGCTCATTACGTAGCAAGTAAGTTACGCGCTGGAACTGTATGGGTCAACTGTTACAATGCATTTGATGCTGCTTCTCCATTTGGTGGCTACAAGCAATCCGGCATGGGACGTGAAATGGGCTCCTATGCGTTAAATAATTATACAGAAGTAAAGAGCGTATGGGTGAACCTCGATAAGTAAATAAGTATCTCTAAGTGAGAATGAGTAAAAGGAAATAATTCTTCGTTCATTCATCGATAAAGATTTGTAACCTTTATATCGATGGATGAACAAAGTTTAATCCATTTATTTCATTCTCTTTTCTTCGATTTATGCAATATCAAAATAATTCTTTATGCTTTCAATACCACTAATATAATTCTTAAAAAATCTCAAAACACCTCATTCTTTTTAAAACAATCCATTTTATCACATAAAATCATTGTTATTCAGTAGACTAAAACACATTCATCCAGCTATTACAAAATACGGATAATATTATTTTAATATAGAAATATCAGCGAAAGTGTTTAATTTTTTTAAAAAAAGTGTATATTAATACGTAGACTATTTTTAGTCAAAAAAATAACTGTATGTTAAAAATGCTCCATTAATTAATGATCGGAAGCTACTTTATTTTGTTTTCAAGATGTAAGCATGCAGTAAACCCATATGGGGGGGAGTTTATTTATGAATAGTAAAGACAAGGATGAGGTAATCCGGAGTGTTCCCCAAACCGGTTTCTTTGGACATCCTCGAGGGTTATTCACTCTCTTTTTCACAGAGTTTTGGGAACGATTTTCTTACTATGGCATGAGAGCCATCCTAATTTTCTACATGTACTATGAAGTAACCCAAGGTGGACTTGGTCTTGATCGTACTACTGCCAACTCTATCATGGCCATCTACGGTTCATTGGTGTATATGTCTGGTATTATTGGCGGATGGATTGCCGATCGCTTATTAGGGACTGCAAGAACGGTTTTTTATGGCGGAATTTTAATTATGTTCGGCCATATTATCCTATCATTCCCTGGTAGTGCTACAGCATTATTTGTGTCGATGGCCTTTATCATTATTGGGACTGGTCTCCTCAAACCGAATGTATCTAGTGTTGTTGGCGATTTATACAGCGATAATGATATTCGCCGGGATTCAGGTTTTAGCATTTATTACATGGGGATTAACCTTGGTGGTTTTCTTGCACCATTAATTGTCGGAACAATTGGACAAACATATAATTTCCATCTCGGTTTCGGTATTGCAGCGGTTGGGATGTTTATCGGACTTATCGTTTATCTCGTTACTAAGAAGAAAAATCTTGGTCTTGCTGGGCAACATGTACCGAACCCACTTGCGAAAGAAGATCGATTCAAGGTATTTGGTTCAATTGGGCTCGGAGTAGTTATCATCGTGATACTTGGTGCCATTGGTATTAATACGGGGTACTTAACCATTGACCGCTTTATTTTCCTTGTAAGTATATTTGGAATCCTGATTCCAGCTGCGTTTTTCATTTTCATGTACCGCAGTCCGAAAACGAACTCAGATGAACGTTCCCGTTTGCTTGCCTATATCCCTTTATTTATTGCAGCGATGATGTTTTGGGCTATTCAGGAACAAGGTTCAAATATATTAGCCACATATGCAAACGATCGAACACAACTGGAATTTGCAGGAATCACACTGCAATCATCTTGGTTTCAATCGCTTAATCCATTATTCATTGTTTTCCTCGCACCAGTATTCGCGTGGATTTGGGTTCGTTTAGGCGATCGTCAACCTTCTACACCGAAGAAATTTTCACTCGGGTTGCTTTTCGCTGGTTTATCCTTTATTGTCATGATTTTCCCTGCATACTTAAACGGTACAGAAAGTCTTGCGAACCCACTATGGCTCGTACTTAGCTTTTTCCTAGTTGTACTTGGAGAATTATGCTTATCACCAGTAGGAATGTCAGCCACTACTAAATTAGCGCCATCCGCTTTCTCAGCTCAAACAATGAGCCTCTGGTTCCTGACAAATGCTTCAGCACAGGCCATTAACGCTCAAGTTGTTAAATTATATACGGAGAAAAATGAAATTCTTTATTTCGGTGTTATCGGCGGTATTTCCATTGCATTAGGAATTATTTTATTCCTCATCTCACCTGTCATTCAACGACAAATGAAAGGTGTTCGATAAAGTGAAACTTCCATCAGTGGTTTTTTTTCATCCCCCACTGAGGGTTAGTTGAACCAATTGGGGATTTACAGGCTGTTTATCCCCCACCTATTTATTTCTTGATTCTCTCGCAAAAATTGAGGTGGGGGGTGTTACAGCCTGTTAAACCGGGATAAATAACAAAGTAGGAGTAGCCTTCCTACGCAAAATGCCTGCTCCGTCTAGTAGATGGAGCAGGCATTTTGTTTTTCATCCAGTTTTCTTAAGGAATAGATTGCAAAAAGTTTCTTTTTTTATTAACTATCGATACAATATAAAGGAAGATTTTGATAAACTGAAATTTCTATCAGAGTTTTTTATCCCCTTCGTCTTTTTCTTGATCCGTCTACAATATTTAGAGTGAGTGTATTACCGCCTGTTAAAATGGGATAAAAATTTCTTTAAAGAATCTTTAATAAGGAGTGTATGATGATGAACGATTTTCAATTAAAGTTAGATAACTATGCAGAGCTAGCTGTTAAAGTTGGTGTCAATGTCCAGCCTGATCAAACTCTTGTTGTGAATACAACATTAGAAGGCGCTGAGCTAGTACGTCTTATTGTAAAAAAAGCCTATGAAGCAGGAGCATACAACGTGATCGTAAACTGGCATGACGATTCTATTAATCGTACGAAATATGAGCTAGCACCAGATAAAGTATTCACGGAATATCCACATTGGCGAGCACAGGAAACGATTGAACTTGCTGAAAATGGCGCAGCTTACCTATCAGTCATTTCTTCAAGCCCTGATCTATTAAAAGGCATTGATCCTGAGCGAATTGCCAATGCTCAAAAAGCTTCAGGTACCGCTTTACAAAAATGGCGTCAATACATGCAATCCGATAAAGTAAGCTGGTCCATTGTAGCTGTACCTTCACAAGCTTGGGCAGATAAAGTATTTCCGGATGTTGCAGAGGAAAACCGGATACATAAACTATGGGATGCGATCTTTAAAGCAACGCGTGCTGATGTCGAAAACCCAATCGAAGCTTGGAAACATCATGATGGAACTCTTCATGAAAAAGTCGATTATTTAAACGAAAAACGATACCAAAAACTACATTACACGGCACCTGGTACAGACCTTACGATTGAACTACCTAAAACTCACCTTTGGGTAGGTGCTGGTAGCACAAACGAAAAAGGCCATGAATTCATGGCGAATATGCCGACCGAAGAAGTGTTTACGGTCCCTTTTAAAACAGGAGTTAATGGAACCGTCGCAAGTACGAAACCACTAAGCTACGGCGGCAATATCATCGATCACTTCAGCGTTACGTTCAAAGAAGGCCGGATTGTTGAAGTAAAAGCGGAACAAGGTGAAGAAATCTTAAAGAAATTAGTAGAAACAGACGAAGGATCTCATTATCTCGGTGAAGTCGCTCTTGTCCCTTTCAATTCACCGATTTCTCAATCAAATGTTCTTTTCTTCAACACACTATTCGATGAAAATGCTTCTAACCATTTAGCAATTGGAAGCTCCTATGCATTTTGTATCGAAGGCGGCAAACAAATGTCTCAAGAAGAACTTGCCGAGAACGGATTGAACCACAGCCTTACCCATGTCGACTTCATGATTGGCTCTGACAAAATGAACATCGACGGCATCAAACCAGACGGAACAAGCGAACCTGTCTTCCGTAATGGGGATTGGGCGTTTTAATTAAAACGTTGATATAGAGGCTTTTCTAAGGTCTAAAACCTTGAGTGGTCACAGAAATGGTCACATTTCTTTAACTTTAAACAATTTATCTAACTCTTCAGCCACGTGTTTCTGCATACTAGGAAGCACGTGGCTATACTTGTCTAGCGTAATTTGAATCGATGTATGTCCAACTCGCTCAGAGATGACCTTTACATTGACATTTTGTTGGATTAGCATCGTAACATGTGTATGTCTTAAATCATGAAAACGGATTGTAGGTAAACCTAGCTTTATCGCTTGGGCTTTAAGTCGTTTGGAAAGAGTAGCAGAATCGAGCGGATTACCGTAACGTGTGCAAACAACTAAATCATAATCGTTGAAGTTTTGACCCTGCTTCAACTTATGTCCAACAACCAAGATTCTCTCCTTTTTCAACTGTTCTATCAACACGTCAGGGATATGAATAGAACGGACACCAGCACTCGTTTTAGCACCAACTTTGAACTGCTTTGCATTGATATCATAGATTTGTCTGATATAAATGATTTTTTGTTCAAAATCAATATCCTTCCATCGTAATCCCGTTATTTCACCTTTTCTCATACCAGTTAATAAGGCAATTAAATATACCGTATAAAACCGATGCCTCTTTGAGTGTTGTATAAAATACTCAACCTGCTCAGTATCCCAAGCAGTCATTTCAAGATTATTTCTCTTTGGCAATGTCACATTTAAAACTGGATTTTCATTTACAAGCTTTAAGCTAACCGCTTTTCTAAAAACAACCTTCAACATATCTATTATTTTCTTTATCGTATTAGGACTTAAAACCGTTTCTTCGACCAAATCATAAATAAATCTTTGGACTATCAAAGGCTCAATTTTTTGTATTCTAAAATGACCTAGTCTGGGGTTAATATGACACTTATTAAAGCTAATATAGTTTTGATAAGTACTCACTGCTACATTCAATTTCATTTCCTTTAACCAGTCTTGAATGAAATCACCTAGCGTAATTTTATCTGGTTCAACATAGTTACCCAGTCTAACATCATTTAGAAATTCGCTAAGAGCATGTTCTGCTTCCTTCTTAGTATTGAAACCTCTTTTCCTTTTTTGTGTTCGTTTCCCTGTTAATGGGTCAATCCCCATATCGATTACATAATAATACTTACCTGTTTTCTTGTCTTTCTTAGCGCTACCTTTCACTGTTAAAAAACCCCCTAGTCTCCTAACAGTCAATAAGTTCCTTAAATATATTTTATCAAATATTTACAAGTTTTACTGATTTTTTGTATGTTCTTACATAAACAAAAAAGACACTCTTTTAGAGTGCCTACACTGCTTGTATTAAATATGAATATTATTTTCGCTCCAACGTACTCCAAACCCAATATATTTTGCAATACGGTCTGCACGTGTTCAATATAAGACGCATTTTACTTATAATTATTATTCACTCGATTTTATTGCTTCTTCTATTAATTTACTTATTTTGTTTTGTTTGTCGTCGATTTTTTTATCAATTTCATTTTGAGAATTAATTTGTGTTTTAATTTTTTTAACTATTTCTTTTTGAGAATTAATTTCAGGTATAGGTAAATAATAATTTAATAATTCACTACTCGAAATTTTAACCATTGTTTGGTTTTTTCCCTTTGAGACAAATTTAAAGTAAAGTCTTCCTAAGAAGGAATTGAACAGAAATGCCAAATAATTCTTATTTATTACATTTTCATCGAAATTCATTCTAATGTATAAATCTGGGTAAATAACATCTTCCTTTACTTCAGTATCAACAATACTTGCTATACCTACCAAATCAACAGTATTTCCCCTGCTCACAAAAAAGTCTCCCTGTTTGACAAAAAAGTTCTCTATATTATTCTTAATTTCTTCTGTAGTTTTTGTTGGGGAAATGTCTAGTCTTCCATCAATTCTAAAATGCTCTTGTCCAAGTACAGGAATACCTTCTCCACCGTGGACAGAATCAGGGCTCCAACCATTGTTGGTACTTATTATGAATTTTCCAAGACGCTCAATGCAGTCAATATCTTTATAAAGGTATTTTTGTATGAATTGCATTTTATTCCATCTAAAACTATTACGCATATTACTATTATGAACCACAATGCTCTTTGAATTAACTTTAAATTTCTTACTATTTTCGATAGATAATAATTCCTCGATGTTAATACTAAAATGCGAAGAAAAAACTTCATTTATTATTTCACTATGGCTACTTTTGGTGGATTTTAAATTATTCATTTCATCTTCAATCGGTCTTATTAAATCCAAAATTTCCCTTTGCCTTTTTATATCCACATAGGGAATTTTAACATTTAAAATATCAAAGGGGCTAACATTCTTCTGTGTTTTTCCCATTGCTACTATTCTTATTTGATTTTGAACCTTTTCAAGTTGAAAAAGAAGTGCAAGAAATTTCGCTTCAAAATCATCATTTACTCCTTTTTTTAACCTCAAGATTCCAACACGTTGGTTTAATAGAATAGGAAAATCTAATTTATTTACAAAACAGGTTTTGAAAAACTTACCATCCCCTGTCATACCAATTAAAATATCATTTTCCTTAATTTGATACTTCTCGTAGGCTTCATAATACTCTTCAGGTAGATTTAACATTTTATCAGTTAGTAAGACACCCGTTTTTGAAATATCGCCAATTCGACAAACTAAAACACCTTCATCTGTGTAGTCTTTTGATGAAAAGGCAAAACCTGAAATAATTTCAAAATAATCGGAAATGCGTATTCGTAGAAATGATGAATCAGCATCTATGACTTTTCTAAGACTGAAATAATTATACGAAGAAAATAGATAATGCGACTTACTTATCTCACTAAAATTAGTTGAAGATGAAATCAATCCCATACTACCTCCTGTCTAATTGAATCCAGAATTTTCTGGACAGAGGTCTCACGGAGCATAATATCTTCACTCTTATAACGAGATAGCAGACCATTCTTGAAATGTTTGTTTAGTTCCTCGTCTGTTCGTTCTCTATATTCATCTTTTAAGAAATCATCAACATAGTAAGTGTTCAGCATATTTTCAATTTCCGATTTTACAGACTTTAATGCTTCAATTTTGGAAACTATGTTTTCAACTATTTCTGAATCTTTATTAATCTTCTTTAGAGTGTTTGCATTTTCTTTTTCTTGATTTTTCTTTTTTAAATCCGCAATTTCTACTTCTAGTTCTGCTCTTTTGTCTTCCAATGCTTTAATTTCAATTTCATAACTACCAATTACCTTTTTACAGTCCAAAGTAGTAGGAGCATATTCCAAATCAAAAAGGTCGTTTGGCATTGTTTTTTCACCTCTTTTGGTGCGTTTATAGCCCACATTATCAGCTTCCGCCATAAAGATTGAATATTCTAGTTCTTTGGCTACTTCACCAAAAACCCACCAAGCATTATAAAATCCAAAAACTTCTGTTTCTTTTTCATATTTCGACAAATTTGAGAGTTCCTCACTGTATTTAATTAAAAGCTCATTAATTTCAAGTTCAGCATCTTCTTCTACAATATAATCTTTTAAGAAACGAAAAATGTTCTTTAATATATTTTTTTGATTATCTTCTTCAATGTCTTTTACAACATCTTTAGCCCATTTTTTATTGAGTTTTTTCCCTTGAACAAAGTATAAGATATAATCATTTATCCTTGTTTTCAATAAGTTCCATTCACTTCCATATTTTCCCCATAGTTCGTTCCATTTCTCCACTTCTGCTTTCTTTTTCTTTTGAGCAAAAAGTATACTCGTTTTAGTGGAAGTAAAAGGTTCAAAAGTGACTTGTGGTAAACTTACAACTGCCTTAACTGTGAAATATTTAAATATAAAAAGACGAATGTATTTGTTTTCAGTCGTGTCAAATACGCTTTCGGGCAGTACAACTCCTAACCGACCTCCCTCTTTTAGTAGTTGATAGTATCTCTCGATAAAAAGATTCTCAGAATTATTCTTATCTCCAAAAAGATAAGAATTTTTTACTAATCTTTGGGTTTGTGTGTCCAAATCAACATTAAACGGCGGATTACTAATAACCACATCAAATTTGCTATTAACCTCTTTATCATTGTACAGAGGTTCTAAAACGGATGTTTCTAAGTAGTTAGGGGATGTTTCTTTTACATAAAAACGGAATGGTAATAAACCATCTTGCACAAAGATATTTGTAGAGCCATCTCCATGCAAAATCATATTTACTTTTGAAGCAGTTCCCAAATCAAAATTAATTTCGGAACCATATAAATAGTCTCTAGCCCATTTATTTTCATTATGGTCGGGAGTAAATAATTCTTCAAAGCGTCGATTAATTTGTCTGCTCGATTTTATCTTATCCTTTTGTTTATATTTGACCTCTTTAGTTATTAGCTTCATTGCTTCAACCAAATAAGTTCCGCTACCAGCTGAAGGGTCAATAATTAGTGGTAATTCTTTGTCATTGTTTAATCTTTCTATCGCTAGAATGTCAAGTTGCAAACCATAAATTAAAAAGTTTACAATTGTTGTCGGAGTAAAAAACTGTCCCTTATTTTGCTTAAATCCATCTCGTGTAATGCTTTCAAAGAAGTCACCGAGAATATCTTTTCCATCTAATGAGCTACGTCCTTCTAAGAAGGAAAAGCTTTCTAATTCTTGAACAGTATAAACCAACTTATTTAACGGAAACTTATTTCGGTTAATTACATTATCATCAGCAATCTGTTGAGTTTCTGTTACGTTTAGTTGTTCTTTTAATGCTCTTTTGTATAGTGCATTAATGCGGTCGTAAATTTTAAGTTGACTCTCAATGTTGGTTCCATATTGATATACCTGAAAATCATATTCTTGTCTATCTTCTTTTTCGTATTCATCCTGTATTTTAGCAAGGATAATATTTACTAGAGAATAAAAAATTTCACTATCATTTGTTCCACCGCCACCCCAAAGAACATTGTGCAAATTTTTGCCCAGCCCTTCGATTTCTTCACGGTTTATTCTAACTCTTAGGTCATGTTTTTCGTGACCTTTTATAAGTGGTTGCTTTTTTGGTTGTCCATATCCAGCGGTTAGTTCTGTTCCTATTGAGACGAAACCGTCATTTTCCCATTCAGAATATGTTTTATATTTATTGAAATCTATAATTATTGCTCTATCGACAGCTTCGTTGTCTATTAATTCAGTTGTGTAATAAACCAGATATTTAACTTTGGTTTTAAAATCTCGTTCCTCTGCTTGAGCAAGTGCAAAAAGTTGTCCCTCAATTCCATCTTTATCTTCCTCATATTTGTTAGGTGCTTTTACCTCGATAAAAAAGAACGGATTTCCATTATCATCTTTTACTACAACATCTATTCTAGGGTTTATCTTGCTATGACCACCCCTGATAGTGTATTCCTTCTCAGTTTCAAGATTTTCTTGTTTATATTCTAGTTCATTTACTAATCTGTCGATTAGAAACGCTCTTACTATTTCTTCATCACCTGTTAGTGTTTTTAAAGTTCTATTATTTTTAATTTGTTTCGAATAACTAACTGTTTTTTTTTCAATATTTATTTCTACAACCCTATTACTTTGTTCTATAAGTTTACTTTCAACTATCTCTTTCCAATTTTTCATTTTTTCTCCTCTTAATACTTCCATTTTATATTGTAATCTACTGCTGAATAAATAGGATTCTCATCATTAATTCATATCCAATTAATATTTAATCTAACCTTTTTTCTCATCACTTAATATTTTATCAAAAAATGTCCAACTAATTTCACTAAATTAAAATAAATTATTAACAAAATTGAGTTGGTTTATTCCATGGGGTAGGGAATGTTAGATAGTATCAGCATGTTTCACACGTAGGAACTATGTTATTAGAGAGGATAATCACAACAATCACACGGAACATACTTTTATCAAGAATCCGTGGCTATATCACTGCTATAAAGTGTTTAAAACCTCTCTTTTATATAGAAAACCCCCAACTTTAATGGGGGTTCATCTTGTAGAAATTGTTTTATTGGTTAACTCACGCCCAACCTTGTAAAAAAATTATATACTTTAGGTGAGTATACATTTTCTCTTTTATTACTTGGTACGCTGTAAAAAGAGTTCTTACTTCTCCCTCTTGAGGTCACAAATTTAATTTCAAGAATCTCAACACTCATCCAACCTATATAATTATTCATTAGCTTTTGCTCTCTTTTTCTGGTTGGGGTGATTAGAGCCTTTTCAATACTCCAACCAGAGTTAATTCTGTGTGTCAAAGTTTGCTGAGATATTCCCATTTCTTTTGCCCACATACTTATTGACATAGTTACTCCATCGTAGGTATGTTTTTTTGTTCTTCTAGTATTATTCATCTGCACTTTTTGAGTAACCCATTGACAATTGGAAGGTTCATAATTTCCATTAACATCAGTTCTATCTATTGATAAATCATCCTTATAACCATTGTTCAAAGCCCATTCCATGAAGTTTTCAAATTTTCTCCACTCATCACACACTATAATACCACGACCACCATAATGGTGAAAGTTAGTGTTATTAGGATTTGTGCATCTGCTTTTCATAGCAATCCAAATATCATATAATCTTGTGTCAGACATTCCATGAGTAATTCTCGCTTCCCTTATACTTTGGATACGGTTGCAACCACAACTTTTTTGCCCCTTTTCTCGCATTAAATCTTGGGCTAATATGTATCTGATATTTCCACATTCACACTGACACTTCCATTTCTTCTTTCCATTCTTATCTTTCTCATTACTAAGTTCCAAAACTGTAAACATCTTAATTTTTTGACCTGTTAAGTCATATTTTCTTTTTGCCATAACTAACACTCCTATTTATATTCTAAAAAGGATAATAAAATCACCGTTCTACTCCTCTTTGAAATTAATAAAACTAATACATATGTATCCACTTTTAAATACAGTGGTTCAGATTAAGGCGGATTAAAGTACAATCCTTCACGTTTGAAATACTCGATTAACATTATGTTTTCCCACTTTAGGGTTTGTGTTTTGTAGCTTCACCTAAGGTTAATCGAAAATTCCATGGTTTTCGTAACTTTCTGGTGTATCAATCATTATTTCTTCAATATATTCTCTACGTTTTATTATAAATCCATAACCATTACCTTCAATGCCCATCTCTTGTTTTAACACCTTGTTTAGCCTGACTCTTTCGAGGTCATAACCATCGAGTAATTCGCCAAAACAGATTTTAAATTGTTTTTGTTTGAATGTTTTCTGACCTTTAAAATACAGTATTATACTTTCTAATACCTCTTGTTCTGTTGTCCACCCATAGTCTTCTATCAATTCTAACGTTGTTTTATGTATTCTATGTACAATCTCTTCATTGAGTGGTGGGATTTTTTTCCCTTTGTCTTGCGGAAAAACTCTATCGGCTTCCTCTCTTCCGAAATTCCTTAATATCCCTTCGTAATTAACTGTATTAGTTGTACACCCTTTTTCTATCCACAATGCACACATATCATCAAGTTCCTTAAAAAAATGAAAATTATAAATATTTAATTCATAGGTAGAGTTTATATACTTATGTCCTTTTTTCCTTTTCGATTTTAATTGATATTCTAAAAGTTCCTTCGGAATTTGGTCGAAATTTAATTTCGAAATCAATTTAAAAAAGCTAAGAAAATTCATTCTGGTATGTGTAACGCTTCTACTTCTCTTGAATTTTTTAGAAATGGTATCTATTGATTGGTAAAATAATAATCTTTGGTCTTCTCCTGATGGTAAATATTCTTTAACCATATCCAATAGTATGTACAAATCTTCCAAATAACCGTATCGATTAAATACTTTGTAAAAATCAGGATATAATTCTTCTAAAACATCTGATTGCAGAAGCTCTTTATATATATCAATGACTTCTTTCAGCTTTTTTTGTTGCTCGCTTTCTTTTATTTCTACTTGATATAGCTCCATTAGAAATGCTTTCACTTCCATAATGGAGCATTTTAATAAACGCTCAGTTACCTGCATAATCGTTCCAACAAAAGGATTACTTGTTGAAAAACATTTATATAATTGGTGTCCATTATTCTTATTGGATTCAAAAATAGAAGCACTTGGGTCGGTTTCCTCGTGAAAAATGTCTAGAAAATTTTGTTTATGTTGGATTCCTAAATATGCACGTAAATCCTGTTGTTTTAGGTAATCGAAAAACTCGAAACTACTGTAAACAATTTTTGGTTTGGTTCTTATTCTCTTTCGCAACTCCTTGATATTTCTTTGTTGTATTAGTTCTATGTTGTCAGCTGTTTCTTTACCTTGTTTGTGTTCATAGGTTTGTATCTGTTTGGTGTTTTTGGCAGGATATATAACTAGATTCTTCTCTGTCCCACCAGAATCGTTGGGACACTTTATTACATAATCATCTACCTTTAACCTATTATTATAGTTTAGTTCAACAATTTCCTTGCCACCAAAGAATAATCTAGTGCCATCTTTACAATGCTTATCTGCCTGTGGGTATTTAGTCAACAGACCACTAATAATTTCATCAAACTCTTCAATCTTATTTATTATTCTGTCTAGCTTAAAGACCACTCGAAATTTATGGTGTTCTTCTGTATGAGAAAAAGTGGTATAGATGAAAACAGCTGTATCAAAAAATTCTTTGACTGCTTCATCCAAGGTCATTCCATCATCAAAGTCCAATGCTATAATTTCTTGGGAATGCCAAAAGTCTTTGTTCCTTTTTATCATTCCTTCTTTTTCCTTAAAATAAGCAGGTACAAAAGTTTTACCTTTAACAAGGTTCTTAGCCAATTCTTCTATACTAATATCTACAGGGAGATTAATTATTCTGTTGCTAATACTCCCTGCCTCTCTACCTTCTGGTTTGCTCTGATATTCTTTTGTATCCAACATAAATTTCATAATTTTTCGTCTTCTCCTCAATCATTAATTTTTTATTTTATGCTTTTTAAGTAATTCTAAAAAATCTCCTGCAAACTCTCTATATTCTGGTGTAATAGTTTTAATTACTTTCCCTCCTAACTCATCATTAAAATTGAGCAAATGTACCATAACTTTAAAATCATTTGAAATCTTTTCATCTTTCATTACATTAATGATTTTATGGAATGTTTCAGTATTAGAAGAATCTGTAAGTAAAGGGTCTTCATTTTTTCCATCACTGATATATTCGTCGATATTTGGTAAGACATCTTTTTTAAGTAGATTATCAATGTTCTTCCTTATATCATTCTGCTTTTTCTTTTGCGCGAGAGATTCTTTTAGAAATTTTATTTCATCTTCATACGTCCCCTCTGTGTAATAACCCACTATCTCCCCATCTTCAGTGTAATTAGGTATCTTTATATCCTCAGAAACACTTTTCAAATACTGTATTCTTATTTCTGCCTCCTCTGTAAAATTAAGTTTCTTCTGAAAGTAAGATTCAGGTAATTTAAACATACTGGATAGCTGTTCTAAGCGTTTTTGAGGAATTTTCCTCCTCTCTTTTAACCAATCTTGAAGAGTTTGAGGTGAAATCCCTATTTTCTCAGCAATTTCTTTGTATTCAAAATGAAACTCTTTCGCAATATACTCTAATCCAATCATCTTTTATCCTCCCTTAATATATTGATGTGTTCAGCCTTCGACATACTATGATATGTCTTACACATAATATAACACGACATACCACAGTATGTCAAATTAAGATGCTATATCCTTGTTTATTTTCTGTTTATAATATGTATTAGTTTTTGCAGGATATAAACAGATAATACTTATATGTCCGCCTAAAAACCTATTTCATGGAAAAGGATATTACTATAAGTTTGGTTTGCATAATAGTAGCCACTCCATGTTAGGAAAGGGCTTTTTTCATTTCATTTTAGATTGGTAAGGGAAGGTTTAATGAAACGAAGTTTCAACCGCAAACGGGAACTCTAATACGCTTATCATTACAAATAACATTTCGAGTGTGGCGGTGGAAGTGCTACTCATTGAATCTGAAGGCGAAGCCCATGTTATGGTGATATGCACCCCCACTATCAAGAAGCTATCATTCAATACAAATAAGCCTCTCTATGGTTGGGAGAGGCTTATTGTAAGGGAACTTTATTAACTGTTAGGCTTATTATTACTGCACTTTCTCTGGTCACGCAGTGGTCACAAAATTGGTCACATATGGTCACGAAAAAGTGTTTTCTCTACCTATTATCCATTTTTATCCTTCTTCCTAAAAACCACAAAACCCTTATATATCAACGTTTCTAATGAACATCGACGGCATCAAACCAGACGGAACAAGCGAACCTGTCTTCCGTAATGGGGATTGGGCGTTTTAATTAAAACGTTGATATAGAGGCTTTTCTAAGGTCTAAAACCTTGAATGGAATATAAGAAAAAAGGAGAGTAATCATGATCGGCTCTCCTTTTTTACTATTCATATGGGTAGTCAGAATTGGCGACTCTTACTCGGAACGTTCAAGTTTAGATGGCTTTCGTTGTCCATGATTCTACGTCCCAAATATCTGTTACCACGTCTTGGTAAAAATCAGGTTCATGTGAGATAAGGACCACGCTTCCCTTATACGATTTCAAAGCTCGTTTTAGCTCAGCTTTTGCATCTTTATCCAAATGGTTGGTTGGCTCATCAAAAACAAGGATATTGCTTTCTTGGTTAAGGAGCTTACATAACCGGACTTTCGCTTGCTCTCCACCACTTAATACGGATATTTTACTTTCAATATGTTTTCTAGTTAACCCACATCTCGCAAGAGCAGCGCGTACCTGTCCTTGGCTTAACTGAGGAAACGTATTCGATATTTCTTCGATGCACGTGTTTTGATTTTCCGTTTTCACTTCTTGTTCAAAATACCCAATATACTGATGTTCACCGCGTTCAAGTGAACCAGCAAGAGATCTTATTTCTCCGAGCATGCTACGAAGGAGTGTAGTCTTACCAATCCCATTCGCTCCAACTAATGCCACTTTTTGTCCACGCTCTATATAAAGATTTAACGGCTTTGATAGTGGCTCATCGTACCCAATGACAAATTCTTTCGTCTCAACAATTAATTTACCTGAGGTTCTTGCTTCTTTAAAGTTGAAATCAGGTTTTGGTCGTTCCTGTGCTATTTCAATAACATCCATTTTATCGAGTTTTTTCTGTCTCGACATGGCAAGGCTGCTGGTAGATGCCCTTGCCTTATTACGGGCTACAAAATCTTTTAAACTAGAAATTTCTGATTGTTGTCTCTTAAAGGCAGCTTCAACTTGTATTTTTTTAGCTTCATAGGCAATAAGGAAATGGTTGTAATCACCCACGTAGCGATTTAATTTCTGATTTTCTAAATGGTAGATCACATTTGCAACGCTATTAAGAAATGGAATATCATGAGAAATTAATAAAAATGCATTATCGTATTCTTGCAGGTAACGTCTTAACCACTCAATGTGTTGTTCGTCTAAATAGTTTGTAGGCTCATCTAAAAGAAGAATATCTGGTTTCTCAAGTAAAAGCTTGGCTAATAAAACCTTCGTTCGTTGCCCACCGCTTAAATCATGAACATCTTTTTCTAATCCTATACCATCAAGTCCAAGACCACGTGCCACTTCTTCTACCTTAGAATCAATCATATAGAAATCATTATTTGTTAATATGTCTTGTAATGTACCAACTTCCTCTAACAACTTTTCTATTTCTTCAGGTGTAACGTCTGAAATCTTTTCATAAATGGTATTAATATTCGTTTCAACGTCAAAGAGATATTGAAAAGCCGTTTTTAATACGTCACGGATTGACATTCCCTTTTGTAAAACCGTATGTTGATCAAGATAACCGACTCGTTGATGCTTTGACCACTCTATTTTTCCATCGTCAGGCTGAAGTTGCCCTGTAATGATATTCATAAACGTCGATTTACCTTCGCCGTTTGCCCCAATTAAAGCTATATGTTCACCTTTTAACAAGCGGAAAGAAACATTATCAAAGATCGTACGATCGCCAAATCCGTGGTTTAGGTCTGTAACCGTTAATACACTCATATATTTAACCTCATTTAAATTTCATTTTATTTTGTTTCGTTTAGTTTAGGAAATAACTATAAAATCGTTCATATGATTGTTATAGTTCAATATTGAACTATAACACAGAAAATGGAATAGTTGAATGGAATAAATTTGGAAACGAAGGGACGGTTCTTACAGGGGACAATCGGAAGTTTTGCGCGCAAAAAGGCACGATAAGCGGTTTTTAGCTGCTTATTGTGCCTTTCTCTATTCTTGAGTTTACGTAAACGTCAAGTAGCCCAAATACACGATGAAAATTGTGTTTTCAGGACTACTTGACGTTTACTTCCCTTTTTATCGGCACTTTGCATATGGAAGGTAAATCCGTTGACCAAGGTAAGACTTGATCTATTTCTTCTTTATTCGTTACATCCATATTTGGTAGCGTTTCAAATAAATAGCGAAGATAATGATACGGACTTAAACCGTTCTCTTTTGCCGTTTCAACGACACTATACATGATGGCGCTCCCTCTAGCACCTCGCGCTGTATTGGAGAACATCCAATTTTTTCTCCCAATCACAAACGGTTTAATGGAACGTTCACTTCTATTATTATCGATTTCTAAATGGCCATCTAATAAAAAAGCTTCAAGGTGATTCCATTGATTCAAACAATAAGTGATGGCTTTTCCTAGAGCGCTTTTGGGTAGGTCTTGGTCTTTTTGTTCATAAAGCCATGCTGAAAAAAGGGCTGATCCTTAGGTTTGAGATCCCTCTTTTTTTATGGTCACACAAGGAATAAGCTGTAAAAAAGAAGCGACCGCGTTATCCATCTATTATTTTAATTCTTCGCAGCAACTCTGTACCGTAGAATTTCGTAATCGCTAAATATTCACGTATATACGATTTTACTAGAACAACTTTTGGTGTGTCTGCGGCAATTCCCGGAAGTTTCAATCCTTGACTCGCAGCAATTTTCTCAGCTCTGTAAACATGAAAGTCATTTGTGACAAGAAAACCTTTCAGGACACCTTCTGGAATAAGCTGTTTTGAATATTTTATATTTTCATACGTACTTGTCGAACGGTCCTCCAAAATGATTCTTGATTCATCAATTCCATATTTCAGCAATCCTCGTTTCATCGCTTCTGCTTCGCTAATTTCTTCACCATTTCCTTGACCACCAGATACAATCGCAATCGTAGACTTGTTTCTAGTTAAATATTCTGCCGCCATATTTATTCGATATTGTAAAGCAAGAGACGGAACAGTGCCCTTCACTCTTGCACCTAACACGATTAAATAGTCAGCATGATTGGGTGCTTCTTTTTGAATGGCTTGATGAATATTTATGTGTAGGAAACCCATATATGTGACACCTAGTATGGCAACGATTATAATAATATTATTGAATTTCTTCATCTTACGCCCTCTATTTTTTGAAAAACCAAGCTTCATTACATGACAGTCCCTTCAATTATTAATTTGTAAATATCATCATTTCCGCTTTTCACCTTTGGTTTTTTCTTTCATTTAAAAGTTTCATTTTCTCTGAATAGGAAATCTAATCGAGTGCCAATTATTTAAACAGAATAGTTCATTTACGAAATGACCGAGAAAAGGTTTCGGCTTTTTCCAAAACAAAAACTTGTCACTAAGGACAAGTTTTACATTCGTTTATCCACTAAATATTTGATTGATTAATAGCGTGGTGATGTTGCTTAAAAAAATCATATTAGCTATCTTCACTTTGCTTGTATCATTGAACGCCACTCTCTATAAATACTTTCCGATTATTTGCATCAAGTTTTGTAAACGTTCCAAGTGGAATAGCCACATGTGGGGTGCAATGACCAATCTGAAAACCTGATACCGTTGGTTTATTAGCTAGTTTAATATAATGCTGTAGAACTTCAGCCAATGTAAGTGTTAAGGTACGTGTCGTCTCACATTCTTTAAAGTCGCCTACTAATATCCCCGCTGCATCAGATAATTTACCGCTCATGTACAATTGGTTCAGCATTCTATCTATTGAACGGGGTTCTTCGTGAATCTCTTCAATAAATAGCAGTTTACCTCTTGTATCTATTTCAAATTCCGTACCTAGCGTACTAACTAACAAAGATAAATTTCCACCGATCACAAGTCCACTTGCTTCACCTGGTATTTCAGTTACAAGCGGTGAGATTGTCTCATCATATACAAATGGCTGTGATTCAAACAATTGCAAAAATCGTGATTTAGTTACAGGATCAATTGTTACACCAGCCAAATCAGAGCTTAGCATCGGACCATGAAAAGTAACAAGTCCTGCTTTTTGAAAAAATGCGTTATGCAAAAAAGTAAGGTCACTATATCCCCAGAAGATTTTCGGGTTATTTCTAATGATTTCATAATCGATTTGAGCAGCAATTCTTGGTGTTCCATATCCGCCACGCGCTGAAAAAATGGCTTTTATACTAGGATCAGAAAACATACTGTGCACATCTTCCACTCTTTCTTCATCACTGCCTGCTAAATAACCATATTGGCATTCTATGTTTTTTCCAAGCTTACAATTTAAGCCCAACTCAGTAAAAAAAGAAAGAGCTTGTTTGACTTTTTCTTGATCTGGAGGACTTGCTGGAGCAATGACTCCTACTGTATCCCCTTTTTGAAGGCGCGCTGGTTTTATCATGTTCATGTTGATCCTCCTTCACATTCTTCTATTACTATACGTATTACACAATTACCCTTTGTATGAAGATTAAGGAGGCGAAGCTTTGTTAACTTTAGGTCTGTCATCAAATAACATGAAATCTAAGTTGAATCAGAGAAAAAATAACAAATTCCGTAACTCATTAGTTTTTTTCTTAGATCAAATGAAAAAACCTAATAAACATAAAGTCTATTAGGATTAGGCGAACATAACTAAATCGTTCAATTAAAGTTGTTCCATGCTCTCCTTCCTTTTCCATTTCATTACAGGTGAATCCTTTCCGCTCAATTCCGCCTTCTTATCCCAACTATCTTTTTCAGAGCCATCCGCAGGGACCCGATCCGCTTCATCAATGAGCCATTTTTTTCTTTTAACATCATAATTCAAGCTATATGTGCGAATCTCTTTATAGGACATATCTTCATACCTATCGATGCCTCGAATCTTGAACTTATTATTATATGCAACAAAAGCTTCGACATCCGCAGTCCATTCATTATGAATTTGATTAATATCCAAATCGTCAAGATTTACAACTGTTCCCGAATGCTGCATTTGAATTTCATCCACGTATTCTTCTAATTCAGCAAATTCTGATTCAACGTTGACTAATGCAAGACCTTCTAGAACCGAGTCCGAAACATTGGTAAAATGTTTTGCCTCAAATTCGTTTGTATAATACATGACAAAATCTTTATTAAAGGTTTCTACTGCGGAAATGACATCCTTTTGAATTCGTTGATCACTTTGGGCTATTTTTTCGTCATCGATAAGCAAGCTTACTTGATTGCTGCCTCCCCAGACATCTACTTTTCTTTTGTCTATAAAAGTACCCAGCTTATTTTTCACGGTCACATTAATTTGATAAGCGCCTGGAATAACCGGGCCATATAATTTCTCTTCTTTGTCTTTTTTAAGCGTATCGTTGGATTTCTGGATGGAAAGATGAATTTCATCGTCTTTATGCTGACCAGTTACCTTGATGTAAGCCGTCTTAACTTTAAACTTATACTCTGGGAATAAACCCCATTTTTTTCCGGACTCAACCAAACTAATTTGCTGGTTGGTTGTCTTGAATTCTTTCTTTTCCACTTGTTTATCCAAGCTTTCTGTTATCACCTGGTAGCTATTATTATTTGCATTTAGATAAGCAACCAGCGCTTTCAAGGATGCATCATTTATAACAGCCCTTTTATCATCAGCCATTATCCATTCCTTAAGCTGTTTGGGCTTCTTCTGCTCAACAGCTTGTTCAAAGACCTCCACAGCTTGTTTCGGTTTGTTACTTTGCTGGACAAAAAGGACTGTGGCCATGATGACGATCATCAGAACAAAGACTGCCGGAATTGCATATAACCACTTTTTATTCACATTGTTCACGGCTCCTTAGTAAACTGATCCTTTTACAAAAATCTTATCTAAGCTATCCCCATATTTATTAACCGGGTCGATTGTCCATTTCCCATTCTTTTTCATAAGAGAAACTTCAATTTTTCTACTGCTGGACTTCATTTCCATTGAATCTAGGATTATGTCAAATTTAGATAGAACGTACTCATCGATTGCCTTTTCATCATAATTGCCCGTTTTATCTCGGAATTCTTTTTGATATTCATACACTTCTTGATACAATTCCTGTAACGGCAGTGTCGTTATATCAAACGCAACGATAGCTTTATCATTGGCATATGCTGCAATTGATGACGTGACCACTGCTTTTTCTGCTAAAATATCACGATAGCTAATGTATAGTTTGTCGATTTCCTCATCTGTTAAGTCTTTTTTAAATAATTCCTTCACTTCGGTTTTGAACGTATTTTTCGCCGCTTCCTGCATAGCTGGTTTATCGGCAGATACGAATTGTTCGTAATCATTGTTTTCCTTTTCGTAATAGATTTGATCGACATAGGCTGTGAAGGCTTTCGCTGGATCTTGAAGTGTTTCATAACTATCTGCATATTTCTTCGTATCAAGCTTAAGTATCAGCTCATCATTATCTTCTTCAAAGTTACTAGAAATCGGATTCAATCCGATTTCATATTCCTTATCCTTTTCTACTTCGAAGATAGCAAGAAATGATTTTGCCTTTCCAGCACCGAGATTCCCGCTAGTGCCGATATTTAAATCTATTTTTCGATTATACAATTCTGGCTTTATATTGATCTGTTGGTCTCCATCATACAATTTAACCCCTTCATATTCTGAAAGAAGTATCGATGAATCCGATAGATTCTTTATCTTTAATTTCACGGCAATTATTCCTTGATCCTGATTTTCAGGCATGCCATACTCAATATCTGGAACGATGTAAGATGCTTCCTCAATTGATGCTTCTAATTGCTTATTTTTGTTCTTCCCCTGATTTTTGTCCGCAGATGCCTTTTCATCTGTACCTGAGCATGCTCCTAAAACAAAAATGAGGCCTATTAAAATCAATAAAATGGTACCTTTTTTTTTCATGGTTTTATCTCCCCTCAAAAATTGTCTTCCACCATGGTATCTGTAAATCATTGAATCTTAATTAAAAAATCTGGAATTTTTTGTTCGTTTATCCATTATTTTTCATCCTACCATAAGTTCATTTTATTAAAATGCCTTTTTTAAAAAATCGATCGTTTATCCTGTCTTTTCCAAATTTCCGATTCGTTAATCTAGGAATTTTTGCTCAATTATAGGAATTTTTGAAAGAGAAAAACCACCTATCACTTTACATAAAATTACATTTCAACTGATTTATCTATGCCTTTCTCCATGTCTCATAGATTACGACCAATGAAAAAGCATCCATCCTTCGATTAGCTGGTATCAAGAATTTAATTCCATCAGCCATTAATTGATTTTTAGTTCGCATTTTCCCCTCCCCCTTTTACGGATTCTATAGAGCCCTACAAATCTAATATTGCCGTGTTTTAGCCGTATAAAAAAAGAACACCTCTTAGAGATGCTCAAATCTTGTTTATGTTAAATTCACGCTCTTCCTTGTTCCCTAATTTTTTGGTTTTTCAAGATTGGGAATCTTTTCTTCTCCGTCACATCGATTTGGGTAATTTCACCTTCATGAACGGTAATGTTAAGAGAACCGAACTCAAGATCCTTGAGACTTGATATAATATACTTTAATTTTAATTCATCAATGCTTCCCATTCGAATCTCCCCCTGGTTTTTGGATATGAAAAAACCCCTTCCCAAAAATAAGAAGAGGTTAAGCAACAAAACTGTACTTTACTCTTCTTATCTGTCAAGCTTTCGCTTGCTGGAATTGGCACAGTATTACAAGTCTGCTGCCGAGGTATCTTAGGGCCAGTCCCTCCACCTCTCTTGATAAGAAAGTTGATTATTAGTTACATATAGTGTAAATTCACAAACAGTTTTTGTCAATTATTTTACCTATTTTTCCTAGGTGATAAGTATGAATTATACTTGTATTTTTCATACTCTTTTTAATCACCACTTCTCCTTCATTTCCCCTTGTAATTAGATGACATTAGTTAAATTTGATTCAAGATTATCTTCTTCTCTGTTTATTCTCTTAAAGAATCTCTTCGTTCTTTCTTCTTTAGGATTATTAAAAATAACCGTCGGGATTCCTTCCTCGACAACTTCACCTTGATCCATAAACACGATATAATCTGAGACATCTTTAGCAAAACTTACTTCATGTGTCACAATAATCATCGTAATCCCTTCATCCGCAATCCGCTTAATTACCTCAAGAACCTCAAAAACAAGCTCTGGATCAAGTGCTGATGTTGGTTCATCTAGTAAAATCACCTCTGGATTAAGCGCAAGTGCCCTTGCAATACCTACCCGCTGCTGCTGACCTCCAGAAAGCTGAACTGGATAAGCATTCGCTTTCTCCGTTAACCCAACTTTTTCTATCACTCCCATTGCCAATTTCCTTGCTGTTTCTTTTGGCTGTTTCTGAACAATGATCAATCCTTCCATCACATTTTCAATGACGGTTTTATGCTTAAATAGGTTATATTGTTGAAACACCATGGCTGTTTTTTTCCGAAGTGTAAGAATTTCTTTTTTATTGACCTGTTTACTGTTTACCTTAAAATCATCAACTATTACTTGACCCTCATTAGGTCTTTCTAGAAAGTTGATGCAACGAAGTAACGTTGTCTTCCCAGATCCGCTAGGTCCAAGTATCGAGACAACCTCTCCCTTATTTACTGTAAGATCAATTCCTTTTAACACGAGTTGATTTCCGAATGATTTCTGGATATTTCTTAGCTGTATCATGCTACACCTCCTCGATTATAAACCGTGACTCTTTTTTCCAATAATGCAGTAACTTTTTCTGAGATAATCGTTAAGCCCCAATAGATCAAGGCCGCTGCGATATAGGCTTCAAGAAATTTCAAGTTATTTGAAGCAACAATGTTGGCAGCACCCGTTAATTCTTTTTGCGAAACGATAAAAGCAATGGACGATGTATGCAAAAATCCGATAAAGATATTACATAGATTAGGAAGTGAAACTGCAATAGCCTGTGGGAAGACAATTCTTCTCATCGCTTGAAAGCCCGTCATTCCAATTGATTCAGCTGCTTCTAACTGTCCTTGATCAACTGCCAATATACCTGCTCGAATAATTTCTGACATATAAGCGCCAGCTGTCAAGGATAATGCCATTAAAACAAATAACAGAATCGGAATGGAAGTGGATTGAATGGACCAATGAAACGTTTCAGCCATTTTGTCAATAAGAAGTGGTAAGCCCAAATAGATCAGCATAATATGCATCAATGCCGGCGTCCCTCTTAAAAATGATACATAGAAATTGGCCAAACGATATATTCCTTTTACTTTCCGAATTCTAATTAACGTAATTCCAATCCCAATAAGAAAACCAATCATTAACGGAACCAAGGTAATAATCATCGTCAATGGTAGTGCTTTGAATATTTCGGTTAATGCCGTAAAAATAAATGGAATATCAATTTGCATAATTTCTGATCTCCTAATTATTTTGTATCTACCGCCAAGCTTCCTTCAAACCTTTGTAGCTTTTTCTCTGAAAGTGAAAACCCTTTTTCCAAGCATATAACAACACCGTAATAGATAATCGACAATGTAATATATACTTCGAGTGCGTGTAGAGAAGAAGCAATGAGCGTATTTCCTCTTCCTACCATATCCATTACACCAATTGTAAAAGCAAGCGAGGTATCTTTTAGAGAGCCTATCACTGAATTTGCGAAATTCGGAAAAGCCATAACCAATGCCTGAGGCAAGATAATTCGCACCATCATTTGTTTTTCATTCATGCCAATTGAATATGCAGCTTCAGTCTGACCTTTTTCAACTCCGTTAACGGCTCCGCGGATAATTTCTGCGAATGATGCACCACAGCTTAGCCCATATGTGATAGCTACAAATAATAATGGATTTGCACGAGATACATCAATATGAACGAGTGCTAAAAGTGTCGGAAGTCCAAAGTAGATTAAGAAGAGCTGAATTAAGATTGGCGTACCCCTCATAAAGGAAATATAAATGAGAGCTAATTGATTAAAGCCTGGCACTTTATAAATACGAATTAAAGCTATCACTACACCAATTACTAGTCCAATTACTACTGCAGCGACTAAAATCAACAAAGTAATATGAAGGTACGAAATTAATTTTGGAAAAAAGTCTACGATTAGGGTTATGTCCATCTATGCATCCTGTACCTTTCATGAGATTGTTATTGCTCCGAGTAATCTGCTCCTAGCCATTTTGTACTTAATTTCTTTAATGTACCATCAGCTTTGATCTCTTTTAGCGCACCATCAATTGCTTGTTTCAAATCTGATTCATCTTTTCTTAACATGAAGTAAACCTTAGAGTTTGAAAGCACGTCGCCGACCACTTTTTGTTCGGCATCTGCCTGTTCATTTTGGAAATCAACTGCAAATGGAGTACTTATTGTCGCGTCTGCACGACCATTCTTAAGTTGTGTGATTGTATCTGTACTGCCACTTCCGCTGTAGACAATTTCAATTTCATTGCCATGTTCTTTGTTATATTTATCAAGCAATATCGCTGAATTACTCGTAGCACCTACAATCGCTTTCTTGCCTTTTAAATCTTTAATTGACTTAATCGATTGATTATCTTCATGTACAACTACTTGAAGTGGGAACACGTTATATGGCTCATCATTAAACAAGAACTTCTGCTGTCTTTCTTCATTTACTTCCATTTGGTGAGCGATGAAATCGATTTTGTTTGTTTCTAGACTTAATAATAGAGATGAAAATTCCATCGTCTTAAATTCAAATTCATACTCTTGAAGACGTTTATCGATTTCTTTGACAAGTTCTACATCATATCCTGTCAATTTACCATCATCATCTATAAAGCAAATATTAGGAAATTGTGTACCTGTTCCAACGATTATTTTTTTCACCTTTGAATCAGAACTTTTTGCTTCCCCCGCAGATTGAGTACTATTTGAACCACAACCTGCCGTTACGATAACTAGTAGTACGCCTAATAAAACCAACAATCGTTTTTTCATCTCGTAATCTCCTTCACCTTAAACCATTTATTTATAGAGCCATAAGATTAATTCGTTGCTCGAACATCTTCCCGTATTTTCGTTTTGTTATCTGTGTACTCAGGTATCAATTTTTTCCTCATAAATACACCATTTTGTCCGTCACCATGATTTGTTTCGAAAATTTGTTCATACCCTCTTCGCTCATACATTGAAACAAGCCATGGATGTTTCGGTGACGTACCCAAACCAACAGCCGGCTGATTCAGCTGATCACGAATAACCACTTCTTCTACCCAATCCAAGATTTTCTTCCCATATCCCAATCCTTTATAATCAGGATCAACTGCAAACCACCAGACACAGGTTAAATCAGAAACTTCAGCAAATGTTCTAACAGTTACTGTAGCTATAATCACCCCATCCTCTTCTAAGACGTAGCAGGAAAAGTCCGTAATGTTTTGTTTAACTAACTCAATATCCGCTGTTGCTGCAGGCCATTTTATATCCAGCTCTCGAATCGGTTCGTACGCTCTCAAAGTTACATACAATAATCTTTCTGCATCATCTAAATTTGCTAAACGAATAATTTCCGTCATATGATCCACCCTTCCTAATTCCCCATTGTTATTTATTTGTTACTTCTACTCTTTCATTTCAATTCTAGATGACCTCATAGTTATAAAATACTCAACGGATAATCCTCCTTCTTTAAAACGAAAGGCACCCACTATTCAGCGAACGGAATAGTGGGTGCCTTTAGTTGTCTAATCGGCGCCTTTAGTTAAACTAATTAATTCATATAAGAAAACTTGGTTTTTATAATAATACTTAATATAATTCAGGTTTCACACTATGTCAATATAAAACGTATTATTTTCTGAAAAAATTGTTTTATAACCTTTATCGATTTATCACTTTACCAAACTAAATTATTTAAGTATAATTTAAATACAGAATGATATTGATTAAGGATAGAATATGGAATAAAGTGAAACTTCCTTCAGTAGGAGTTTTCCTTCATCCCCACTGATGGTTAGCCCCGTTCTAGTGTCGCTAAATCTTCGATAAAGCGACACTACGAACCCGATTGGTTCAACTAAACCTTTGAAAATCACAAAGGTAAGTTTCACTGTATCTCACCAATCGGGCTTTTACGGGCAGTTTATCCCCCACCTATCTTCTTTGTTCCTCTTAAGCTTGAGGTGGAGGGGTCTTACTGCCCGTTAATGCGGGACAAAAATAACTACATGTGATTTTCAATATAACATCAGGAATCAAAACAATGGAGAGGTCGTTTTATTATGAATCAAAAAAAATGGGGACTGTTTATATTAACAGCTTTTGTAATTGGAAATATGGTAGGTGGTGGAATCTTCATGCTTCCTGCCAACCTTGCGCAAGTATCAAGTGCACTTGGGGCAACACTTGCATGGGGCATCACTGGAATTGGTGTATTAATGATTGCTCTTGTGTTCGGTAATTTAGCCGTCAGAAAGCCTGATCTTAAGGCTGGACCACAAAGCTATGCGCAAGCTATTTTTTCTTCTCCTAGTAAAGGAAGAGTTGCTGGCTATAGTATGGCTTGGGGATATTGGGCAGCTAACTGGGCGGCAACAGCCTCTGTAATCATTGCATTTGCAGGGTACTTATCTACCTTTTTTCCTGTTCTACAAAGCACAAAAATTATCTACTCCACGGACAGCTTTAACCTTGAACTTGGTAAAGCCTTAACGTTTGCAATCTGCTCATTGGCCCTTTGGGGGATCCATACAATAACAGTCAGCAGCTATAACGGAGCTGGTAAAATTAACTTTATTGCTACACTTACAAAAGTTCTTGGCTTTGCTTTTTTTATCTTTGTCACCCTATTCATCTTTGATTCTAGCAACTTAGCAAGCGGTGGTGGATTCCAAGATTCACAAGGAACGGCTCTATCTTTAGGCAGCCAAATTAACGCAGCAGCCATCTCTACTCTATGGGCATTCATTGGCGTTGAAGCTGCAGTGATGCTATCTAATCGAGCAAAATCACAAAGGGACGTAAAGAAAGCTACAATACTAGGTCTCATTATTGCAGTTGTGATTTATATGGGCATCACCCTTTTAACAATGGGCGCACTTCCGCAATCCGCATTGCGTGAATCTTCCCGTCCCCTTGTCGACGCTCTATCAGGAGCGATTGGGAATGAAGGTGTCTATTTAATGGCAGCACTTGCCATCATTTCCCTTCTAGGTTCTACGATTGGATGGGTCATGGTCAGCTCTGAGGTGCCTTATCAAGCAGCCAAAGTGGATTTGTTTCCTGCTTACTTTGCAAAAACAAATCAAAAAGGAAGTCCCGTACGGTCATTAACGATAACAAACCTGATGACTCAGTTGTTCTTATTTTCAACCGTTTCAGGAACCATTACGGAAGCCTACAGTTTCGCCATGGTTGTAGCAACACTGGCCTATTTAATTCCCTATCTTGTTTCAGCCATCTATCAATTGAAACTAGTCATTACTGGGGAAACATATGATATCATCAAAGGCTCAAGGGTTCGCGATGGAATAATCACTGCCCTTGCCTTAGTTTATTCAATATGGGTGATTAAAACAGGAACAGCAAATATGTTCACCTTTATGTTAGGTATTGGCTTGTTTGTCATAGGTTTATTGCTTTATCCATTTGTGATGAAGAAGCGAACGATTTAAGTGTGAGGTTGCCCTTTGGGACAACCTCTTTTTTCATAACCCAATTAATTGAGTAGAGCCATAAACCTTGTTTTCGCATTTTTCCATAAATACGGTTATCTTGTAAAATATGAAAAGACAGTGAGATGAATTATTGTGTAAATTTGGCTCCGGCTCGCAAATTTCAATTCTCGCTCGAAAAGTACGGATTCCGGCATGTAAACCGTTGAAACTGGCACGAAAAGAAACCGATCCGGCACGTAAATTTAATTTCCGGCTCGTAATAAACTTAGATAGGAAATTTACCTTAAATTCATTAGTATATATTCCCACGGTTAACTACATTATTTCACGTATTTTCTATTAATTTTCCTACCTAAAGAAATAGTTCTAAATGATTCTGTTATAACGTAACCCATCTTACTTAGATCGGCCGATTTCCAACATCAAAAAAAAATCCAACGCTATTATCAGCTGTTGGATTTTTTATCTCTTATGGCTTAACAACAAGCGGAACGAATTTCCCTTCATTGACTGAAATTAAACCACGATCTGTTATTTTTAGCGCCGGGCTCACAGGTAGTGATAAGGTACTTATAGACATGATGACATTATAATGCTTATAGCCTAATGATTTCAGAGTAAGCGTCAGATGATCCACCTGCTCGGCAACGATTTCTAATGGCTCCTCAGAAAGAATGCCTCCAACCGGAAGCGGTACACTTGATAATACTTCACCATTCAAAACACAGCAAATACCACCTTGACTCTGGATTACTTCATTCGCTGCAAGTATCATATCTTCTACGTTATGGCCGATGACTAATAAATTATGATTATCGTGAGAATAGGTTGTAGCGATAGCCCCTCGCTTAATGATGTCCCCGCTTATCAATCCATGTGCTCGGTTTCCATTTTTCCCATATCGCTCAAACGTTGCAATTAATCCATACTCACTTTCCTGCCAATCCAGCTTACCATTGGAAATGGATAGAGTATCGTGAATTTCTTTTGTAAACGTAGAGCCGTCATTCACTTCAATGATTCGACAAGGATAACTACCATCTTCTAATTCCAATGATACTTCAAAATCTTTCGCAGTTAACTCATTCAGCACGATACTACGATAAAAACTTTCCGGGAAGCTCTTTTCACTTACCACCTGCTCATAAGGGTGCTTGTGATGATAAACTTGTTCACCATCTTTATAAACTTCTTCTATAATAAATGATTCAAGATTTGAAACTAATAAAAAGTCGGCAATTTTTCCGGCTGCAATGATTCCGCGATCATGCATCTGCATCCTTTTCGCAGGCGTATACGTACAAGCATATATAGCTTTCTCTGGCGGCATGCCCATTTGAATTGCTTTCTTTAATAAATGGTTCAATTGTCCATATTTCTGAAAATAATCCGGCATCACATCATCAGTTACAAAGCAAAAATGCTCATCCACCGCTTCATTCATTAAGAATGCAATGATTTCTTCGGTCATGGATTTTTCTTGAATTTCTAAAAACATCCCCGCCGCGATACGTTGCTGCATCCCTTCCACTGTTTGATGTGTATGATCTGAATTGACACCTGCAAATAAAATTTGCTGTAATTCCAAATCAAGTAGTTTAGGAACGTGGCCTTCGATAATTAAGTCAGGGTAATTTGTTTTGATATAATTCAAAATTTGATTCGTTTTACATGCTGGGTCCGTAATCACATCATAGAAATTCATGATTTCACCTAAACATTTCATTTCACCCGTTTGTAGCAATTCATCAATATCTGCAATTTCGATACTCCCACCTGTAGTCTCCATCGTTGTCGCGGGCACTGAACTTGGAATTGCATAGAACATATCTGCTACACAATCACGACTCGCTTTCATCATTTCCTTCACACCAGAGACACCAAAGACATTCGCCATTTCATGCGGTTCTGGTACAATCGTCGTTACCCCATTTTTGATGATTCCATATGAAAAGGTAGCGGGTGTAACCATTGTGCTCTCGATGTGTAAATGAATATCAATTAAACCTGGGATCATATATTTTTCTTTTGCTTCAATTACTTTATCAGCAGAAAAAAAATCTTGTCCACGTTCGCCAACATAATAGAATTTCCCATCGACAACTGCTACATTACTTTTCATGAATTTCTTCAAAAAGCTATTATAAACGTTGGCATTCGTAATTAGCATATCTATTTTCATTCTGTTCGCCTCCTGTTTTACTTAACAAGTACCATGTTGTTCGCTGGAAAGTCGAGTATGATTTCCTCGCCAACTTGATAAGGTACAAGCATTTCTTGATTGACTGTAAAATCTCCAATTGGCGTTTCTACGATATATTGATAGCTTCTTCCTAAATACGTTCTTATCTTCACTTTTCCAGGCAGTGCATTTTTCGCCGAAGTTACAGGTCCTTGAATTGGACGGATCACTAAATTATCTGGACGAATCGCACCGACTTTTTTGTCAGTATCTGAATTTTCTTTATTTTTTTGAACGATAAATGTATATCCCGACTTTGTCAGTTCAATTTCATTTTCATGAATGGTTTGGTCTTCAAAGTCGATAAAGTTTTTAAAACCGATAAAGTCTGCGACAAATTTCGTCTTCGGATAATTATAGATCGTAGCGGGGTCACTTAATTGCTCAATAATTCCTTTATTCATAATTGCCACTTGATCTGAAATCGCGAAGCATTCTTCTTGATCATGAGATACGTAAACCGTTGTGATGCCAAGCTCCTGTTGAATACGACGAATTTCAATCCGCATATTTTCACGGAGATTGGCATCAAGATTACTAAGAGGCTCATCGAAAAGTAATAAATCAGGCTCAATTACTAGTGCCCTTGCGATCGCAACACGCTGTCTCTGACCACCTGAAAGTTCTTTTGGATATCGTTTTTCAAACCCTCTAAGATTAACGATTTCTAACACACTTGCCACTCGTTTTTCTATTTCACTTTTGGAAGCCTTTCTAAGCCGAAGTCCGAAAGCTACATTATCAAAAATCGTTAAATGAGGAAATAGTGCATAGTTTTGAAATACGAAGCCAAAATTTCTTTTGTTAACCGGGACCTTTGTATAATCCTTGCCTTTATATAAGAACTTGCCATTATTTGATTCAAGAAAGCCTGCAATTAATCGAAGGGTTGTCGTTTTTCCACAGCCACTTGGACCAAGCAGAGAAACAAACTTCCCTTCTTCAATTTCTAAATTAAAATCCTGCAATATATTTTGTTTGTTGTATGCAACTGATATGTTTTCTAATGTGAATAAAGCCATTACTTGTTGCCTCCGTTATCGTTTAGTGAAATATGATAAGCCCATTAACCGCTCAACTATGAACATAAAGAACGCCGTAATAATCATCAGCATTACTGAAATGGCTGCAATTGTAGGATCAAAGTATGTTTCAACATATGTTAGCATTTGTATTGGAAAGGTGCTGACACCTGGTCCAGTCATGAATACGGAAATATCAACATTATTGAATGATTCTAAAAATGCAATCATAACGGCTGCGATGATTCCTGACTTGATATTAGGCAGAACAACCTGAAAGAATGTTCCAATCTTGCTTGCACCCAAGCTATGTGCTGCTTCTTCAATAGAGAAATCGAAGGTTGACAAACTTGAAGATATTACGCGGATAACAAATGGAAGCATAATAATTGTATGACCGATAAACAAGCCTGTATAAATTGGTAAATGATAGGTTGTAACAATATAACGCAAAAACGTAAAACCTAAAACGATACCTGGAATCAAAATCGGTGAAATAAACACGGCATTCAAGACAGATTTTCCTTTAAAGTCGAATCTGGATAAAGCATAAGCCGCTGGAATTCCTAATATCAATGCCAAAAGATTTCCTGCTAATGAGACAATGATGGATGTCTTGAAAGATGTCAAAAACATGTTTACTTTAAAAATATTTTCATACCATTTAAACGAAAACGTCTCAATAGGAAATTTCAGAACACTTCCGCCTTCAAAAGATGTAACGGAAATGATGAGCAAAGGCCCTAGTAAAAAAACAAATACAAGGAACGTAAATACAGCCAATCCCCGATTTTTTTGCTTCATATTAACCTTACCCCTTTGGATTTATTTTATATGCAATTTGGTTCATTATTATAGTCACCAGTAACGTGATAACAATCATAATTGTGGCAACGATTGCTGCTGTATGCCAGTCATTTAATGTTGTTGCATTTTGATAGAGAAATGTGGAAATTACCCGTTGTTTCCCTCCCAATAAAGCTGGAGTTGTATAGGCCGTAAAGCTGCCGACAAAAACGAGAATACTTCCGATGACAAGTCCTGGCATGGACAGTGGCAGAACGACTTTCGCAAAAACACCTAGTCTAGATGCGCCTAAGCTTTCTGCTGCCGTTAACAAATCCTCATCCATATTTTCCAAAACACCGATTAACGTAATAATAATTAATGGCAAGAATAAATGAACGAGGCCAATAATGATCGCAGTAGGGGTGTACAAAATATTTAACGGTTCTTCTATAAGTCCTATACTAAGTAAAAGCTTGTTGAGTACACCATTCTTCCCAATAATAATCATCCAGCTGAATGAGCGGACAACTGAGCTAGTAAGAAGTGGGAAGATGGAAAGTAATAATAGGAGTACCTTGGTTCTTGTCCCAACCTTAGAAATATAGTAAGCAACTGGAAAGCCTAATAAAATACAGATAAACGTTGTTACAAGACTAACTCTAAGCGTTGTTAGTAAAATACCGATGAAATACTTATCTTGAAAGTAGTGCAGATAACCTTCAAAGCTAAAGCTGCCTTCATTAAAAAATGTTGATCCAATCGTTAACAAAATCGGAATCACCATAAAGATTGTTAAAAATAATGCTCCTGGCAATAACAACAGGTAAATCGTACGGTTTCTCATTTTATCCTCCCAGTTTGCACACTTTAAGAATTTATGACCTTATGAAATAGTGCAATAAAAGCTTTTTCATCTACATCTAAACAAACATCAAGATTGGCTGTTCTCCCTAAACGATTTTGAAAATCACAAACCGTTTGTCCGTCACATAATTCACTGCTCGTTTCTACATCTACATAATATTTTCTCTTCGTCACAATATTAGCGTTTATTGCAATCGCAACAGCAAGGGGATCATGCATCACAGCACCATGAATCTGATAACGCTCAAAATATCTTTGTCGATAATCCGTCGTACTTTCTTTAATATAAGAAGAAAGTATCGGATTATGAATGGCATCCATATGCTCTTCTGTTAGTAACACTTTTCTAGTCACATCTAAACCGACTAAAGTCAAGGAAGGAAAACCCGCATGAAATACGATCTTTGCCGCTTCCGGATCAGTGAACATATTATACTCAGCAGTTGGTGTGACATTGCCTACGTCTTTCACTACACCACCCATAAAGATTACTTCTTTCACAAACTTCGTAATCTCAGGACACTTCTTTACTGCAAGTGCTAGATTTGTAAGAGGCGCAGTCATAACAAGGGTTACCTCACCTGGAAAACTCAATATCGAATTAATAATGAAATCAGGACCAAATCCTTCATCGGGTTGTTTTTTAGGAACCATATCCTTTAATGCTCCACCGATTCCATCTTCACCATGTATTCGGTGTTCAAAATAAGGGATTCTCACTAATGGAGCAGAAGCCCCCATGATAACGGGGACATCCACTTCTGCTAATTCAACAACCTTACATGTATTAACCGTTGCAGCTTCTAAAGATACATTTCCATTCACAGTCGTAATCCCAAGTACATCCATCTCCTTGCTCTTTAAAGCAAGCAAGATTCCAATAGCATCATCTACTCCTGTATCAACATCAAGAATGACTTTTTTAGTCATAGTAAGCACCTCAAATTCTTATTGAGCTAATTCCTTATTCCAACGATCAATCCATTGTTTTGAGTTTTTATTCACGAATTTCATATCAAGGATATTCAGGCTATTAATAACATCTTCCCCATACGTAAGTCCTTTAGCTTCTTCTTCTGTTAATTGAACTTTCGTATTAACTGGTGAATCTATTTTTGCTTTTGCTGATTTTTCTTGAACTTCTTTACTTAAAAGATAATTAATAAATTCTTCTGCTAGTTCTTTTTGCTCGCTGCCTTTTACAATATTCACTGTATTCATGACCGCATATCCGCCTTCTTTAGGTGAAACAAATTTAGCATTTGGAACAGCTTCCTGTAATTGTGTAAAGTACATTTCCATAATCGGTCCAGCTGCGATTTCACCTTGTGCAAACATGTTTACGAATTCAGAAGTTTGCCCATATTCCTTAAGCACATTTGGCATAAGCTCTTTTAATTTCGTAAACGCAGCATCTTCATTAAATTTTGTATTTCCACTTACTTTAGAAGCAGCATCTAAAAACATCGGTCCAGTCGTCGATGTAATTCCAGGGATCGTTATTACTCCACCTAGATCTTTAATCCATAAATCAGCCCATGAAGTAATTGGTTTTTTTACCTCATCAGGATTATATGCAATTCCGAATTGAGCGATTGTATAAGCTGGTCCATATTCTTTACCTAATGGAGCTTTGGCCATCTCATAGATATTCTCAACATTAGGAATAACGCTATGATCAATTTTTTCGAACAAACCATCCTGAATACCTTGCTCAGCATAGTAGTCAGATAAGTAAATGACATCGACATCCGAATTTCCTTGGCGAACTTTGTTTAAACGATCCGCATTATTCCCTGAATCCAAAACAATTTCAACATTATGTTCTTTCTCAAAGGGTTTATACACTTCTTCTCGAAAGAAATCTTCCGAAAATCCCCAAGTAGAAATGACTAATTTTTCTTTTTTCGCCGATGAATCTGATGAAGAACAAGCACTTAATGTCAAAGCTAATGCAGATACCATAGTTAGATTTTTGATAATTTTCTTCATAATTTAAACTCCTATCATTCTGATATTTTTTAAAGCAATAAAAAAGACAATCTCAAATAGAATAAGGTTATTCTACCCAAGATCGTCTTTTCCTTGTAAACAAAGAGATAAATAATCATTTGGTTTATTATTGCGGCGTTTCGTCCAGATAAATCCGGTTGAAAATCCAATATTATCAAATTTCTCGTAAAACAATATTTGTAAAGGACTTTTGGGTGGCTGCATCATAATCTCTTAGAACAGCTTCAATATCCCAATCCGTCCTTTCTTCTAATTTCTGCCTTAATTTCTTCTTATATAGTAGAGATAAATGAAAATCGACTTCTTGCTTTAGGCTAGGTACTTCTCCCTCCAGCACAATCGATCGTGGTGCTCTACGATGCTTAGCCTGCAGTGTAAGTACATTAGCTTCAATTGATACCTTCATGGAAAGCGTACCAATTCCGAATAATTCCTTTGAAACTTCATTATAAGCATGAGAAATTAATTTCTTTGTTTCATTATTGTTGCTTGGGAAAATATTTATCACCCCTGCAGTTCTTCGTTATTGATGATTATACATACTATCCAGAACGTTTTCAATATAATGTTCGTATTATTTGTTATTTTTTTTTAATCTATACTATTTTTTTAAAATTATCCAGTCAAATACGAATAAATAGCCATTTTTTTCAAAATTCTGGATTGATAAAATCGTTCATTATCAAATAAATCCATTTTAGATATTATTTTAATATATCATCATTTAATTACTAATTAACTATTTATCACCTTTTTAACTATCCTCCCTTAGCGCTAAGCCCATGAAATAACGCAGTAAAATTTCCTCATTTTTACATTTTATTTAGGGATATTATGTAAATTGGATTATTCTTGTATTATAATAGAAGAAAGGAGGAATTTTAAGGGAAATATAAAAAAAGAACTGTTTCCTTTTCACGCAAGGTAGTTCATTTCAGGCTACAAATAGAAGAGGAGTATGATGGCAAATGCATAAAGAAAATAAAAACCTTGTCATTCTCTCGTCGTCCTTTGTCTTGTTAGTCGTATTGAACTTTCCTTCATCCGCTGTTTACTCTAATGATTTAATGACTGTAGAACCGATCGAATCCGCCTTGGAGCTAGCCAGCCATTCAGACGTCGAACAAGCAAAAGCACTTGTCGCAAAAGCTTTGACTGTGAATGAAAGCGCGATTTTTACACTCAATCATGAACAAGCCCTATTACTTGGCTATACTGAGGATCAAGTCAACCAATTAGCTGAAACATTTGAATCATTTACACCGGAAGAAGTTGCCTATATAAGCGAACAAACGCAAGCTAAACCTATTGACATACCACTCATCCCTATTGACTTGAGTGAGCTGATAGCCATTATGACCGCTTTAGGATTAGCAGGCATTGCTCAACAATTCTTACAAGAATTATACAAAAATGGTCTCACACAAGCATGTAAAAGATTTTCACGACGGAATAAATATATTAAAAATTTTTGCAAAAACAATAAATATCCGACATCTATGTAAAAAAACGCAAGCGCCATAATCAACCTAAAAGCATCTGACTAGATGAGATGGTTGCTTGCGCAAAAATCGAGAGACAAAGTTTTCTCAGCTGCCCAAAAAGAAAGAAGACCATTCTCAGGTCTTCTTTCTCTTTCTTCAGAATTCCTTTACCATCTGTGAGCCTTTGCATTAGTTCTTAAGATAAAGGTGTTTTGTGTCACTTCGGTATGACCATTAACTTGAGATTTTGAACGCTTAGGTCTTGTCCAATTATGGTGAAACTGTTTCGAATGGGCATCAAGCTGATCTTTATAACTCATTCAAAAATCACCTCATCATTAGTATAGGTTATCCTGAAGCTGTGTGATATTACGAGAATATCTTTTAAAGTATGTGTCACTTCCCATAAAATCATACAAAGTTTTTACCCTTTATTTATCTTTGAATCCTTCTGTCACTTTTGTTTTGACTTCTTCAATGCAGCGCATCTTTGTATCCCAGCATTTTTGACTTAAATCAACTGGATACTTCTCTGGATGGAGGGAACGCTTATACTCAGACCATAATTCATCTAAATTTCGCTCCAGTTTTTTTTGAATATCTGATAGTTCTGGAAGTTCATAAACTACTTCCCCATTCATCATGACTGGAATTTGCAGTTCTCTCGCTTCGAAGCACGTAATAAATTTACTAATGTAGGTGTGAACTGGATCAAACATTTTAAGGCGTTCCTCTGCTCCTGGGTTTTCATCATCCATTGCGATGTATTCCCCTTCTGCTTTCCCATTCATTGTATTGATGATTCGATATACCCTTTTTAAGCCTGGTGTTGTGACTTTCTCAGGGTTTGCAGATATTTTTATTGTATCTATCAACTCTCCTGATTCGTTTTCGATTGCGACAAGTTTATAAACAGCACCTAAAGCTGGTTGTTCGTACGCTGTAATTAATTTAGTTCCTATCCCCCATGTATCAATCCTGGCACCCTGTGCTTTTAAGTTCATGATTGTATATTCGTCTAAATCACTCGAAGCTGTAATTTTCGCCTCAGTGAACCCAGCATCATCCAGCATTCTTCTCGCTTCCTTCGACAAATAAGCAAGATCACCACTATCTAGGCGAATCCCTTTAAAGTTTATTTTGTCTCCAAGTTCCTTAGCTACTCGAATCGCGTTTGGTACACCAGATTTAAGCGTGTCATACGTATCAACAAGAAAAACACAGTCTTTATGGCTCTGTGCATATTTATGAAAGGCGATATATTCATCTTTATAGGCTTGAACCATCGCATGTGCATGAGTGCCAGCTACTGGAATGCCAAATATTTTACCTGCTCTGACATTACTCGTTGCATCAAAACCACCAATAAAGGCTGCACGTGTTCCCCAGATTGCGGCATCCATTTCCTGCGCTCGTCTGGAACCAAATTCTAAAGCCTGTTCATCACCAATCACCTGCTTGATCCTAGATGCTTTTGTCGCAATCAATGTTTGGTAATTCACGATGTTTAGTAATGCGGTTTCCACAAGCTGTGCTTCAGCTAAAGGAGCTTCAATACGAATGAGCGGTTCATTACCGAAAGCTAATTCCCCTTCTTCCATTGATTTTACCGTGCCAGTAAATTTCAAGCTTTCTAAATAGCTGAGAAACGCTTCTGGGTAGTTCATTTCATGACGCAAATACTCAATATCACTCGAAGTAAAGGCAAAGCTTTCTAAATAGCTGAGAGCCTTCTCCAATCCTGCAAAAACAGCATAGCCATTTCCGAAAGGCATTTTTCGAAAAAATAATTCAAACACTGCTTTTCGATTATGAATCTGATCCTGCCAATACGTTTGGATCATATTAATCTGATATAAATCAGTATGTAATGCTAAACCATCATCCTCATAGAGCTTTTTCATCTTATCGACCCTCCAGCTTTTTAGTTTCTTACCACTATTGTTGGCGTCTACTTACATATTCAATACAGGATTATCGATGTCCTTTTAAATATACAGATTATACAGATACTTACTTTCTACAAATTTATGTCAAATATAGAACGTCATCAAAATTGGGAATAATCGAGATTCATCATTTCAATGCTTCATAAATCTTGCCTATAACACTACCATACGTACTAATGCTGAACATGTCCCCATAAAACCAATTTGAATCGACAAGATGATCAATAACAGCCGAATGCTTCTTGTTCGTTAAAAGAGCGATCGCCAAATTATTTTCCCGATCAATGACAGTTATTGTACCTGTCCACCCTGTATGACCAATTACCTTATCACCTGCATACTCGCCAAACATCCAGTTCATGCTTTCATCCCCATTAAGCCTCCACCCAAGACCGAATGTCGGATTCAGCTCAGATGGTGTTGTAAATACGTCAATCGTTTCTTTATCGAATAGCTTTGTGTTATCGTATCCCCCATCATTCAGCATTACCTGAAGAAGTACTGCAAGATCGTGCGTATTACTAAACAATCCTGCATGTCCCGAAACCCCATCCATTGAATAGTATGCATTTTCATCATGTACTTCACCTTGCAGAGTATACGTTCTCATATTAGGAAACATTAGATATCCGTCACGGGTATTACCGTTTAGCTCGGTCGCTGCAAAATCTTGTTCTTTGAAGCCCTTTTTTAATGGCGTAAAGACTGTGTGCTTCAATCCAAGCGGCTTATATATTGTGTTTTCGACATACTGGTCTAGTTTTTGACCAGTTACTCTTTCAATAATAAAACCTAGAAGTATATAATCAATATCACTATATATTTGAGTTGTACCGGGGATAGATTGTAATGGCGTTTTAATGATCTTATCCAACATCTCTTTACGGTCTTGTGTGAATAATGCGCCTGCCTGCTCAGGATTATAGTAATGAACACTCGAAGGGAAACCCGCAATATGATGGAGCAGATCGACAATACGCAATGTTTCCTTTGCATTGATCACATCATTCGGCGAATCCTTAAACTCTGGGATATAATGTGAAATAGGATGGTTTAAATTGATTTTACCTTCACTGACTAGTTTTTGAAGAGCATAGTTAACCGCGTACATCTTCGTATTAGAAGCCAAGTCAAACATCGTATCCTTTTTCATCTTTTGTGGCTGCTTTAGAAAGGGGAAGCTATTGTATTTCTTTGCGTATCCATATGACGTGTTTTTCACGACTTTTCCATTTTTAATGATGATAAGCGCTGCTCCAGGGAAGCCATTCCTAATTTCATTCTCGATAAATGAATCAACTTCAGACAATTCTTTCGTAGAAAACCCTACATCCTCAGGTGTTTTTATTGAAGATAGTGTAGGATATTTACTTTTATTCTGACATTGATTATCGTCAGTCTGTTTTGTATAATCGACATTTTCCTGATGAATGGTTGAGGAAAAAGCTGGTGTACTCCTTAACACGAATAGAAGAACCAATAGCACTAGTCCTTTTTTATACATGTTATGTTTCATATTCTTCATCCCCATCTCCACATTCAAAATAACTAATCTACAAATTAACGATCACCGAATGATAATATTAAGTAACATCCTATTCATACCCTTTATCATCATAGCCTGTGTTTTACGTATCATTTTTATTTATCCTTTTTAATAATAAAAAGCGGTTGTCCCAAAAGAGTCTGACCTCACGCTCCATACATCGTTTCTTGTGTCATTTATACGTAGAAACGATGTATTAAGTGTGAGGTTTGATCCTTTCGATTTGGGACAACCGCCGTGATATGATTAATTCTTCAGTAATCGTAAACTATTTAATATAACTAAAATTGTACTTCCTTCATGGCCGATCACGCCAAACGGTAGATCAAGGAACTGCATGAAGTTCGAAGCAATTAAAAGCGTGATAACAGTAATGGAGAAAATCACATTCTGCTTGATGATTCGGTTCATTTTTTTTGATAATTTGACCGCTTCAGCAATCCTCGGAAGATCATTTTTCATCAGAACAACATCAGCTGTTTCTAAAGCAACATCCGTTCCTTCACCCATCGCAATTCCGACTGATGCTGTAGCAAGCGCAGGCGCATCATTAATTCCGTCACCGACCATCGCAACTGTACCAAATTGCTCTTTCAGCCGTTTCACTTCATCTACTTTTGTTTCAGGTAGACACTCAGCGATATAGGCATCCACATGGCTTTCTGAGGCAATCGCATTTGCCGTTTTCTCTCCGTCACCTGTAAGCATAATCGTATGAATACCTTCTTGTTTGAGGGCTTCGATCGCCGCAATCGTTTCTGATCGGACAACATCTTTAAGTGTCATAATCCCGGCAATTCCTTTATCATCTCTAGCAAACACGATTGTTTTTCCTTGTTCAGCAAGTTCTTGTGCAATGCCGTTTTGGAATTGTTCCGCTTCCTCATGACCAACAAATTCCGATCTACCTACTTTCCACTGCACCCCGCCAAAATAAGCTTGCACGCCATATCCAGAGATATCTTCCATGTCCTCTGGCTTTATTAATTCTTTAGAAATCCTGTCTTTTGTAAAGCGAACAATTGCCGACGCTAACGGATGGTTTGAATAATTTTCAATAGAAGCTACATGTTGTAGGAAATCCACTTCTGTCACGTCATCACGAAGTACAATATCCGTTACCTCAGGTTTTCCTTTTGTCAAAGTACCTGTTTTATCAAGAGCAATTGCTTGTAAATTACCTAAATTCTCTAGGTGGACACCGCCTTTAAATAAGATACCATGGCGTGCACCGTTTGAAATAGCTGATAATGTAGCTGGCATAATCGATGCAACCAGTGCACATGGGGATGCGACTACTAATAATATCATCGCTCGATAAAATGTTTCCGTCCAACTCCACCCTAACAGGAAATGGGGCGCAAACATCATCAATGCCACAACGGATAAAACTACTTTCACATAGGTACCTTCGAATCGCTCAATAAATAGCTGTGAAGGTGATTTTTCACTTTGTGCTGATTGTACAAGTGTAATGATTTTTTGAAAAAGAGTTTCACTACTTGGTTTAGTAATTTCAACAGTTATTGTCCCACGAAGATTAACCGTCCCTGCAAAAACCTCATCATGTACTGTTTTACTAACAGGAAAGGATTCACCCGTTATCGCAGCTTCATCTAAATTCGTCTTCCCGTCATTAATTTTCCCATCTGACGGTACTCGTTCACCCGGCTTGATTAAGATTAGATCACCGACACGAAGCTGTGATACAGCGACTTTCATTTCAATTCCATCTGTAATTCTTAGTGCTTCTTCTGGCTGTAAATCCATGAGTGCAGATATTTCTTTATGGCTTTTATTCATCGTATAAGTTTCCAAGGCACCGCTTAGTGCAAAGATAAAAATTAAGATAGCCCCTTCTGTCCAATAGCCAATGATTGCAGAACCAATTGCAGCAAGAATCATTAACATTTCTACATTCAATTCTTTATCGGCAATGGTATCTTCAATGCCTTCTTTTGCCTTCGCATATCCCCCAATAATAAAGGCTGCCAAATAAATTACGATTGAAGTAGTTGATAATCCAATAGAAGAAAGAATCCATCCAAATAATATAAGAACCCCACTAAATAAAGCAGCAATTAATTCGATATGTGGTGTTACTTTGTCAAGCCATGAAGTTTGGTATTGTGCAGGTTTTTGTAAGTGTTTCGTTTCGGCAAGCATCTTTTTTCCTCCTCTTAATTTCGTAATGCTCAATGATACCAATTCTCATTTATCCGAGATCCAATTGAGAAAGATAATCAGCATCATTTATCATATAACTTATCAGAAACGGTGTATTTGCGTATCTTGTTATGAATATCTTTAGATTTATTTATATAATATCATAGACTTTTAGAAAAATAAACAATAATAATTCTAATTTAAGATAAATTACAAAAAACTTATAACTGTTATTCTTTTCCTTTAAGTAGTCCATGTTGTATGATGTAGAAAATAATGTTTTTTCAAATATCGGAGGGATCTATTATCAAAAATCTACTTAATCAATTTATCTCATTAGGTGTAGGGGCAGCCGTTTTTAGTAAAGAACAAATTGAAAGATCAGTTGAGGACCTTGTTAGAAAAGGAGAAATTAGTAAAGGGGAATCGAGAGAACTTATTGAACGCCTAATCGAAAAAGGTTCGAAAATGCGTGAAGAAATGGATTCAATCATCGCTTCAAAAGTTAGTCAAACGCTAGATCAACTTCATCTAGTTTCTAAGGATGAATTGAGAAAATTAGAACGGAGAATTGAAGAATTGGAACGAAGAGAGTGATTGTTTTTAGGAGGGGCCCTTATGCTTGGCAAGAGAATGAAACATGCACATCGATATCAAGAAATTATTAGTGCTTTCCTAAGAAATGGCTTTGGCTATATTGTTAAAGAGCTCGGATTAACGGAGATGTTGAGCATACCTAGAAAAATGGCCGGCTTGAATAATGATGTATCTAGCCGTACAATCGGCCAGCGAATTCGTACCTTTCTAGAAGATCTTGGTCCTACCTTCATCAAGCTCGGGCAAATTGCCAGCACACGGAGAGATATCATTCCTGAGCATATTATTGTTGAATTAGAAAAGCTTCAGGATCGTGTGCCACCCTTTTCTTTTGAACAAGTACATAGCATCATTGAAAATGAACTTGGCGATCAACTTGACCGACTGTTTGCTGAATTTAATGAAACCCCTTTGGCTACTGCTTCAATTGGACAAGTCCATTGGGCAAGACTTCATACTGGCGAAGAAATTGCGATTAAAGTGCAGCGGCCAAACATACGTCCTATTATTGAGACAGATATCGAAATCCTTGAAGATTTGGCACGTCTGATGGAATCAAGGCTCTCTTGGGCAAAAAGATATCGTCTATATGAAATGATTGAAGAGTTTTCGAAAGCTTTGCAGGCAGAACTTGATTATCATGTTGAAGGAAACAATTCAGAAAAAATAGCTAATCAATTCAATAATCAAGCCAATATTCGCATTCCGGATATTTATTGGGATTTCTCAACAAAAAAAGTCTTAACAATGGAATATATTAAAGGTACAAAAATTAGTCAGCTCAAAGAATTAGATCTTCTCGGATATGATCGCAAAATTATTGCAAAACGTGTCACAAATTCTATGTTGCATCAAATTTTAATAGAAGGCTTTTTTCACGGAGATCCACATCCAGGAAATATGATGGTTTTACCCGATGAAGTAGTCGTATTCATGGATTTTGGGATGGTCGGCCGGCTTACTTCAGACATGAAATATCAGTTGGCATCACTCGTCATTTCTTTAAAACGTGGTGATACCTCAGGAATCATAAAAGCAATTTCAAAAATGGGGATTCTCCCTGATCAGATAAACATGTCGTTACTTCGAGCCGATGTGGATGAACTTAAAGATAAATATTATCACTTGCCGTTAAGCCAAATTAGTCTTGGGGAGGCAGTGAATGATCTGTTTACAGTTTCTTTTTATCATCAAATACAAATTCCAGCTGACATGACTATGCTTGGTAAAGCTCTTTTGACTGTTGAAGGAGTTGTGGCTGATTTGGATCCTGATTTTAATATGGTGCAAGCTGCCGAACCATTCGGACAACGGCTACTATTAGACCGCTATCACCCAAAGAAAATCGTTAAAAACACGTGGAACCAACTGATTGAGTATACAGAGATCATTACTGAACTTCCTAAAAATATAAAAGACTTTTCAGATACATTAAAAAAAGGTAAGTTTCGGTTAGAAATCACCATGCCAGATATTCATTTACTTTTAGAAAAGTTAGACCGAATCAGTAATCGTTTATCTTTTAGTATTGTTCTTCTCGCATTCAGTATTATTATGGTTGGTCTTATTGTAGGTTCATCTATCAGTGGGCAATCTACGTTATTGTGGAGACTACCAGCGATCGAAATTGGTTTTGGCATTGCACTTCTTATGCTCATTTGGTTACTCTATTCCATCTTTAAATCAGGTAAATTTTGATTAATTCAAGAAATGTATCTATCTTTTAATGAAGGTGGCGGTGCGGAGCTGATTTTGCGAAGCCCCGCCCCTTTTCCACTAAAAGGCTCATTTTCCATAAGAAAAAGCTTAAGGGAATCCCTTAAGCTTTTTCTTATTCTTTTACATAGGCGATAATGCCTTCATTATCATCTAGTACAAGTTCAATACCTGCATATGGATCACGATTAAGCATATGGTCAAGCCAAAGTCTTAGTGCTTCAATAATATTTAACATAATTAAGATTTGCTGCCTACCATTGACATAAACTTCTGCAGAGAATCCGTAATCATCGTCATACATTAATTCCACTTCGACTTCTTTTGGTGTAACTTGTTTCTTATCAGCGATATATATGCAAATGGCATTAATGATATCTTGTTCAGAAATTTTTAACCTCTCCATGGATTAGGATCATCTTTCTTCTTATTTTTAAAGAAAGTATAGATGCGTCGGATAATTGAGATGAGAATGATAATAGCAATCAAATTCACCATAAATCCTAAAATCGCTCCAAGCCCACCCATGTTAGCAAATAAGCTACCAAATAAGAGACCGGCAATACCACCATAAAGAATTCCTTTCATTAATCCCCCTTTAGTTATAGGATTACTCTTTGCTTTTGTATTTGATTTAGTTGTAGCGTCAGACTTCTTGTTGCTCTGGATATTAGAATTATTGTTGGTTGTACTTCGATTCGTATCGAACGATCTTTTTCCTGATTTATATGACTTAGCGCTTACTGTGTCTTCTTGTCCAAGAAGAAAATGACCTCCGACCGGAGCAAAGATCAGTGTAAGTGTCAAAAATGCAGTCATTGCTTTCTTTAGCATATATGGTCCTCCATTCAAAATTGTTGTGAAGAAGTTTTACTTCTCACTTTTATCCCGGTTTAACAGGCTGTAAATCCCCGATTGGTGAGATACAGTGAAACTTACCGATGCGCAGAGGTTTAGTTGAGGCCCACAGGATGTGGGTCACACAGACGTTGCCCCCGGACGCGGCATACTTAGTCTGTGATTCATTAAACCTTAGTTCGTAGTGTCGCTTTATCGAAGATCTAGCGACACTAGAACGGGGCTAACCATCAATGGGGGATGAAAAAGCCCACTGATGGAAGTTTCACTGTATATACATTACTATATACGGCTTAAAAAATAAAAGGTTTCATTTTATTGAAATAGTGATTCAAAATTTTTAAATGGAATATTACTAGTTTCATGTTTAACTTTCTAGTAGTGAGGATAAATTAATAGGAGACAGGATCCCTGTCTCCTAATCACTTATTCTATTAAAAACGATGAACTCGTCCATTGAAGTGTTGTGCCCAATAGCCGCTTGACATATTTGCAATCGCAACGCCAGTTGAACTTTGAGAACCGATAAATTTACCGCCACCAACATAAATTCCGACATGTCCATTTTTCTTATAAGTATCAAAGAATACCATATCACCAGGTTGCATATCACTTGCAGATACTTTAGTTCCATAATTCAACAATGTATCAGTGTTACCAACCGAACCAAGATTGATTCCAGCCTGAGCATATGCCCAGTAAACAAATGCAGAGCAGTCAAATCTTCCATTGTTAATATCCGATTGCGATCTACCACCACCAAATACATAAACGGAATTACCGATATATTTATTACCAGCAGTAATTGCCGCGCTAAGGTTACGGCTTGGTGGAATGCTCACACTTGTGTTTGTATCATCATTATTGTCATAGTTTTTACTTGAACTATTTTCACTTGAACTATTTTCACTTGAACTATTTGTAGTTGAACTATTTTTACTTGAACTATTTGTAGTTGAACTATTTGATGATGATTTTGTTACAGATGGTTCTGAGCTAGATTTTTTCTTAGTTGATTCTTTCGGTGCATTTTTAGCTGCTTCACGAGCTGCTTTTTCTGCTAATTCTTCAGCACGTTTTTTCGCTGCTGCAATTTCCGCTTGACGATTTAGTTCTGCAGTAATATCCCCTTGGATTTTTACAACTTGTGCCGCTAAGTTTGCATCACGTTTTTTCAAGTCAGCAACTAGAGTAGCTGTTTCTGTTTCTTTTCCTTTCAAACTTGCACTAAGTTGTAAGCTCTGAGATTTTTGCTCTTCAATTTGAGCACGCATGCCTTCAAGCTCTATTTTCATAGAAGTAAGGTCTGCTAGTTTTGTTTCAACGGCCGTTTGCTTTTCTTCCAACTCTTTCTTATCTGCTTCGTGTTGCGTTAAAATATCTTGGTCAGCTTCTACCATAGTCGCAACTGCACCAACACGATCGATGAAGTTACCAAAGCTCGTAGCTCCGAGCAATACTTCAATATAACTCACATTACCGCCGCTCTCTTGATAAGAAACTGCACGTTCTTTCAAAACCTCATTACGCTGTTCAATGCGTTTTTGAAGGGCTACAATATCTTCTTTAAGCTTCTTGATTTCTGCATTTGTTTCGTCAATTTGCACCTTTGTTTCGTCAATTTTCGCGTTATTGTCTTTAATCGCTTGTTCGATTCGTAGAATTTGCTCTGTTAATGTAGCTTGTTCGATTTGAAGTGCTTTAATCTTTGCAAGTGCGGCATTTATTTCAGATTGAACTCCACTTCTTTGCCCTTGAATGGTTTGTTGTTGGTTTTGCAAGTCGCTAATGGATTCTGCATGAACAGCTGGAACGGCAACGATACTTCCCAAACTAAGCATAGCAGTAGTACTTAACACAAGTAATTTCTTTCTCAAAATCATGTTTCCCTGCTTTCTTCTCTAGCCAAATTCGCCAATTAATCTATCTCCCTATCATAATCGTGAATATATATGGAACTAGAAATCTATGTATTATTTTTCGTTAATGGTTATTTATATATAAGCTAAATAAGTTGTTTCGATTTTTATCCTATAGAGAGTATAGCATCATAATTGGTCAGTATGGTAATAAACTCATTACAGTTATATTTCAATTGTTACAAAAAACAACTTTTTTTGCGCTTTTTCGAAAAAATTGGTGGATTATAGAAAGATTTTCCTTTGTTTGTTAATGATAGGACGTTTCAACTAAATTGTGAAAAAATTTTGCAATTCTTCTTAAGGCTGAATAACAATCTATTTACCTAGGTCTATTTACTTCTATTTATAAGAGTTTTGGAGAATCAAGACGGAGGAGTTCTTTTTATTATATGGATGAACTACCTAAAAAAAAGCCAGTACCCTTTTTTAGGGACACTAGCTTCCACTTCATGTTAATGATGATGTGCATGGTCTTTTGAAGGATTCGTAATTTCAAAACCTTCTTGCGGTACATAGAAGTATTTAATCCATACCCCGTCTAAGAATACTTCACGAGCATCCAGTAATATATCTATTTCTTTGTCCGTTTTTACAATTTCATCATGTTCTGTTTGGGTATCAAGGGTAATATCATAATGAGCATGGTTGCCGTGCATATGTGTAATGATAACACGAATCATTTTTCCTTCAGCTTCTTCTTTGCTTAACATTTTTTTTAAAACTTTTGCAGCATTTCTGTTAATTTTTACATTCATTATATAATCCTCCTGTTTGAACACGCACTTATAGATTATTGTAAATAGGGATTTGAAGTCTCTTAATTAGTTCACCTGGTTATCATTTGGAAATTTCACACCAATTTGTTTACGTGCTTCATCCATGATCTCCATAACATGTAATGAAGTGTCCCATGAATTCAGACTTGATTCGGTTTTCCTAGATTGAATCAACTGAATAAATTCAGCCACTTCGTAGTACATCGGCTCCATTTCTTGTTGGATACTGACATCTTCGATTGAACCGTCTCGATAACGAATTTCAATCTTCTCAGGGCTCGAGATATGATGGATAACCATCGTAGCATCTTCCCCATGAATTTCTGAAGGTAGAGTTGAATCGGTAATTTTCGAATACATAACGGTTGCCTGCATCTCATCATAATCTAGTACAATGCTACCTTGTGCATCAGCCCCAGTGTCTAGTAAATATCCTGAAGCTTTAACTGTATTCGGTTTTCCAAATAACGCGACAAGCGGATAGATTGTATATACACCTAGATCCATCAAGGCTCCTGTTGCATATTCAGGGTTAAATGCATTTAAGACTGTTCCTTTTTTATAGGCATCATACCGCGATGAATACTGGCAATAATTCGCAAAATACGTGCGGATATTTCCAAGTTTAACTAAATGATCTTGAATCACTTGGTAGTTAGGCATAACGGTTGACTTCATTGCTTCCATTAATACGACATGATTAGATTTAGCCGCTTCCATCATCGCTTTTACTTCCTTAGCATTCGCTGCAAGTGGTTTTTCACATAGGACATGCTTGCCATGCTTCATAAATAGGATTGCCTGCTCGGCGTGGTATGAGTTGGGGCTGGCGATATACACCGCATCAATTTCCTCACTTGCTGCCATTTCGTTTAAATCTGTAAACGTTAACTCTACCTCATATTTAGCGGCAAATTCACGTGCACGATCTTCCGTACGTGAAAATACGGCCTTTAGGCTGAAATCTTTATGATTACCTGCTGCTCCTAATAATCGTTCTGTAATCCAGTTTGTTCCTACAATACCGAATCTAATCATATTCGCACTCCTTTAATTTTGAATTTATAAATGCATCATAACTACTTTATAGTACCCTCAAACCTTCAATGACGCTATTTATTAAGATACGTCAGATGAAAAGTTTTTTATCTAAAGCACTTGAAATAACGTTTATCAATGAGATGGTTTCGCCTTCAGAGAAATGGGGAAAATATAACTAGTAACTAATTCAAAATATTCATGAATAAAAATTCTTAAATTATCTACTGTAATTTTTGAAAATAAAAAGGAGTTGAGTAGTAGTGGAAAAGTTCATGAAGAATCAAGTGGCCGTTATTACAGGCGGGAGCTCTGGGATCGGAAGAGGGGCAGCCTTAAAACTAGCAGAACAAGGCGCAAAGATTGCACTGATTGATCGAACCTACGAAAATGCTCTCAAAGTAAAAAAAGAAATCGAAGCAATAGGAAATGAAGTCATCATTGTCAAAACAGATGTATCACAACCTAAACAAGTCGAGAATGCTTTCAAAGAGGTAATGGAAAAATGGGATAAAATTAATATTGTGTTTGCGAATGCAGGTATTAATGGTGTGAAGGCACCAATTGAAAATATTACACCTGAAGATTGGGATGACACAATTCATACGAATTTGCGGGGAACCTTCTTAACCGTGAAATATGCGATTCCTTATCTTAAAGAAAATGGCGGTAGCATTATCATAACAAGCTCTATTAACGGGAATCGGACATTCAAAAACTTCGGCTTCGCAGCATATAGCACAACAAAAGCCGGACAAGTGGCGTTCGGAAAAATGGCGGCACTAGAGCTTGCACAATATAAAATCCGGGTTAACATGATCTGCCCTGGTGCCATTGACACGAACATCGATGACAATACATACCCTGATGAGGAAAACTTGAAGAAAATCATAATTCCTATTGAATATCCAGAAGGAGCACAACCATTAGAACAAAAATCAGGCACTGTAGAACAAGTTGGCGAACTCGTTCTTTTTTTGGCATCCGACCTATCTTCACATATTACCGGAACAGAAATCTATATTGACGGTGCAGAATCATTATTATAATCGCCGTAATAATGACAAATTCTTGAAGACTTTTACGATATTTTTTTTCCAATCAAGCCTGTTTTTAAAAAGGAAGATCTTTAACAGGCTTAGGTTCTTTTATTTTGAAAATAAACCCTTAATCCCAAATAATACATTCTGCGGTCTTTCAGCCATTCTCCGCATAAAGTATGCAAACCAATCATCGCCAAATGGAATATAAATACGCATCGTATAGCCTTCCTGCGCCAAACTCACTTGCATATCTTGTCTAAATCCAAAAAGCATTTGAAATTCAAATTGATCTTTCGGTATGTTATTTTCTTTGGCAATTTGTTTTACTTTTTCGATAATCTCATGATCATGTGAAGCAATTGCCGTATAACTTCCGCTTAGTAAATGGGTTTTAATGATCTTCAAATAATTATCATCTACATCTTTCTTAGTCTGGTAAGCTACCTCAGGAGATTCTTTGTAGGCTCCTTTTACTAACCGAAGACGGGCGCCTTCTAAATCCAATACATCCTGATTCGCACGAAATAAATAAGCTTGGATAACAGTTCCAACATTATCGTATAGTTCACGGAGTTCCTTAAAAATATCCAGTGTGATTTGGCAATGCGCGTAATCCTCCATGTCTATTCGAACAAAATTATTAGTTTGCTTTGCAGTTTCCAAAATTCGTTTCATATTTTGAATGCAAAAATCCCGATCGATATCCAAGCCTAGCTGTGTCATCTTAACGGATAAATGACTGCTCACTCCAGTTCGTGCGATAGATTCCAATGTTTTTACATTATACTCTGTGGCTTCAATGGCCTCTTCTTTACTTGAAACGAATTCACCTAAATGATCAAGTGTGCATACTAAACCTTTTTCATTAAGTTCTTGAGCTGTTCTCATGGCGCTCTCAATTGTCACACCTGCAACTACTTGTGATGCACCGAACCTGAGCCCCCATTTCTTCGCCGCCTTGTTTAATAGTATATTTCGAGAAACCCTTAAGAAGAAATTTTTCGAAAGGTTAGCCAGCATATTGATTCCCCCTGAATCATTATGGGTGATAGAGGTACTAATGGGTAGCAAGTAGTGGAGATTACCACCCATCTGATTCATCTATTATTTCATAAAGTTTCGCTCGTTGTTTTTGCTTGCATATGCAAAATCAAATAATCCGGACCACCAGCTTTTGAATCCGTTCCTGACATGTTGAAGCCGCCAAATGGCTGGTAGCCAACAATAGCTCCTGTACAAACTCTGTTAAAATACAAATTTCCGACGTGAAATTCTTTTTTTGCTCTTTGGATATGATGACAATTATTAGAGATTAATGCACCAGTTAAGCCATAATCTGTGTTATTAGCAATCTCCATCATATGATCGAAATCACGCGCTTTGCAAAAGCTGACAACAGGTCCGAAGATTTCTTCCTGCATTAAACGCGATTTTTCATCTAAATCAGCAATAATCGTCGGTTGAATGAAGTATCCCTTAGAACTGTCTCCTACACCGCCAAGCATTAGCTTCCCTTCGTGTTTTCCAATTTCAATATAATTCATAATTTTATTATAGGAAGCCTGATCAATAACTGGCCCCATATAATGGCTCGATTTTACTGGATTGCCTACTGTTAATTCTTTCGTTAATGCCACTGCTTTTTCTAATACTTCATCATATACATCTTGATGAACAACTGCGCGAGAACCAGCAGAGCACTTTTGGCCTGAGTACCCGAATGCAGATTTGACAACGGAAGCAGCGGCAAGATCTAAGTCTGCATCACAATCTACAACTACCGTGTCTTTCCCCCCCATTTCTGCGATTACACGTTTCAACCAAATTTGTCCCGGTTGAACCTTAGCGGCACGCTCATAAATCCGGCAGCCTACTTCACGTGAACCAGTAAAGCTTATAAAGCGCGTTTTTGGATGATCAACTAAATAATCTCCAATTTCACTACCGCTTCCCGGAATATAGTTGATAACACCAGCAGGCAAACCTGCTTCTTCTAATACTTCCACGAATTTCGCAGCAATAACTGGTGTAGTATTTGCTGGCTTTAATAAAATGGTATTTCCTGCGACAATTGCAGCTGCTGCGGTTCCAGCCATAATGGCTAATGGAAAGTTAAATGGTGAAATAATCACACCGACCCCTAATGGAATATACGTGTACTGATTAATTTCTCCTGTGCGACTTTGGACTTCTTTACCACTGCTAAGCTCAATCATTTGCCGTGCATAATATTCGAGAAAATCAATCGCTTCTGCTGTATCGGCATCCGCCTCATTCCAAGGTTTACCGGCCTCTTTTACAAGATAGCTAGAAAATTCATGCTTGCGGCGGCGGATAATCGCTGCTGCACGGAATAATACGGTAGCACGTTCTTTGGGATCTTGATTGCTCCATGATTTAAAAGAGGAAAGCGCCTTCTGCATGGCTTTTTCCGCTAACTCTTGATTGGCTTTTGAAACACTACCAATTACTTCTTCTTTAACAGCCGGATTATAGGATATAATTTGCTCTTCTGTCTTAAATCGTTCTCCGCCAATAATCACCGGATATTCTTTCCCTAGTTCTGATTGGACAAATGTTAATGCTTTTTCAAAGTCTTGTTTATTTTTTTCAATTGAGAAATCAGTGAATGGTTCATGCTTATATATGGTTGTCATGGTTAATTCCCTCCATAATGTACTCAATCTTCCATATTCTATATACTTGCAAGTTCCGTGCTAACTTCGTCATATCAAGAAAATCAGCTCTATTCTTTCTTTTAATTACAAGCCCTTACTCTATATATGTACGAGGTGATAGCTACAAAAATGAATACAATATGTATATGATCCAAACATCGTTCATACAAACATGTATGTACACTCGAATAACTTGTTGCCGTTTTAAAAACTTTTATGGAATACGATCAAAGTCTAGTTTAGTGAGAGAAGAAATGTAAAAGGATTTCAGACAGAAAGTTCTTACTTCAAATCAATGCACTTAAACCAAAATTCCAAAACATCCATCGGCTCTTCTCACATATGTGCATGATATAGCTTCACATCGATTGCGTTTGTATTTTCAGGTAACAAAAAAAGGGGCAAACCCCGTCACTACTACATACAGTAGTGCGAGGCCTGACCCACCATATATTATCCCAACTGTATAGCTGGTCCAAAAAATTCAAAATGGATTTGTTCTTGTGCAATTCCACGATCCTTCAGTAAGCCTAACATCGCCTGAATGAACGGAACTGGTCCGCAAATATAATAATCTGCTTTTTCGTTCACTTCAAGACGGTTTAACATCTCAGTGTCTACATAGCCTTCTTTTTCAAAATAGGCTTCGTTCCGATCATCATCACTTGGATTAGAATAAGCGAAAGATAAACGATAGTCGATAATAGCGTCTTTTATCGCTGTTAATTCATCCTTAAATGCTTGAGCTGTACCATTTTGTGAAGCCTGGACGAATGTTACATTTCGCTCAGGCTGTTTATCAGCAATGGCTTGAACCATACTCATTAGCGGTGTGATTCCAACGCCGCCACCTAAGAAAACAACGGGTGTATTTTGTTCAAGATTAAGAGTGAAATCTCCCGCTGGTGCTGTAAGTTCAATCAAATCCCCTACATTCTTGTGATCATGCAAGAAGTTCGATGCTTTTCCTTCTGGGGTGTTTGGTATAGCCTCTCTTTTGACAGAAATTCTATAGCTATCTTGGCCTGGTGCAGCAGATAGGCTGTATTGACGATTCATCAAATATTCTTCTCCTGGGATTTTGATTCTAACTGTAATATATTGTCCCGGTTGAAAATCTGGTAGAACTTTCCCATCAGCAGCCTTCAAATAAAATGAAGTAATAACCGAACTTTCTTTCACTTTACCAGCAATTATGAAATCTTTGAAATCAAGCCAACCGCCTTCTTGGTTTGTCGCTTCTTCATACATTTCTTTTTCAATGTCGATAAAGACTTGAGCAATGACGCCATACGCTTCGCCCCAAGCTTGTAAAATTTCTTCAGTTGCAGCATCACCTAACACTTCTTTAATTGCTGCTAATAAGTATTTTCCTACAATCGGATAATGTTCAGGCTTTACAGTTAAGCTGCGATGTTTTTGTGCGATTTGTTTGACAACTGGAATAATCGCGCCAAGATTGTCAATATGTTTGGCTGCTGCAAGCACGGTATTGGCTAATGCGGTTTGTTGGCGACCTCTTGTCTGATTCGTTTGATTAAAAATATTTAATAATTGCGGATAATCTTCAAATAAATGTTTATAAAAAATCGTCGTAATCTCGATACCTTTCATTTCTAATGCAGGGATTGTTGCTTTTACGATGTCTTTTGTCTGTTGAGATAACATATTTTGTTCCCCTCTCAAAACCATTATTTAAAATACATCTTTATAATAAAATGAGGAACTATTTAAAGCAATACTTTACATACATCTTTTAGCTTCCCCAATACAAATGTTTATAAAGCTGTCACAATTATGCTAAGATGTAGACATCATATTTTAGTGAGGGATTACCAACATGCGATTAACCAGTTATTCTGACTATTCGTTACGGGTATTATTATATTTAGCCATTAACAAACCAGATCAATTAGTAACCATTAAAGAGATTTCGGAAGCCTACTCTATTTCTAGTAACCATTTAATGAAAATTACCTTTAATCTTGGTAAAATGGGATACCTTGAAACAGTACGAGGGAGAAATGGGGGAATTCGGCTTGCAAAAAGTCCCGCAGATATTAATATTGGGACGCTTGTTCGAAAAACCGAGGAAGACTTTTATATCGTAGAATGTTTTAATGGAGAGGGAAATAACTGCGTCATCTCACCTGTTTGTTCACTTAAGCATATGCTTAATGAAGCACTGCAAGCCTTCTTTTCTGTGCTTGATCAGTACACACTTTCCGACATGATCATGAATAAAACAGTCCTTAAAGATTACTTTGACCAGGCAATAAGTCATAAAGATTGATATTATCGAAGCTTCAAAGTAACACTTCTTATATTTCAAAGAGAAGTGTTGCTTTTTTTTGTAAAGCGTGTGAACATGCAAATTTACTGATGTTTATTCGCTCTCCTCTACATATATAGCATTGCAAATTAACTCAAAATTCAATATATTTATTCTATGATAATAAGCGCCACACAATCTATCATACGTATATCACTTTGAATTGAAATGAGGTGCGTTACATGAAGCCGATTTTATTAGGAATTTTTGCGGCATTCTTTTTTGCCTTTGCTTTTGTCCTAAATCATGCGATGGAATTGTCAGGAGGAAGCTGGATTTGGAGTGCATCGCTGCGCTATATCTTTATGGTTCCCTTTCTTCTAATCATAGTTGTCGCTAGAAAAAATCTTCGCCCGCTTCTTAAGGCAATGAAAGAACAGCCCAAAACATGGCTGTTGTGGAGTTTTGTCGGCTTCGGATTATTTTATGCGCCATTATGCTTTGCTGCTGCCTATTCGCCAGGCTGGTTAATCGCAGCAACCTGGCAAATGACAATCATTTCCGGAATGCTGCTTGGCCCCCTATTTTTAGAAACGATTCAAACAAAGAATGGAATTGTACAAACACGGGGGAAAATCCCATTAAAAGGGTTGATGCTTTCCTTTATTATTTTACTAGGAATCATTCTTATTCAACTAGAACAGGCGAGTACAATTTCAGTGCCTACGCTTATTCTAGGTATCATTCCAGTATTAGTTGCATCATTTGCCTATCCACTCGGAAATCGAAAAATGATGGATGCTTGTCAAGATCGTCTTGATGCCTTTCAGAGAGTCTTAGGCATGACGCTAGCCAGTCTTCCATTTTGGCTTTTGCTTTCCATTTACGGATTATTCACTGTCGGGGTTCCAAGCAGAGAACAAACTAGTCAATCTGTCATAGTTGCGCTTACATCCGGTGTAATCGCAACAGTACTCTTTTTTTATGCAACCGATTTAGTCAGAGGTAATATGCAGAAGCTGGCAGCCGTCGAAGCTACACAATCCATGGAAGTGCTCTTTACACTTGTCGGAGAAGTAATCTTCTTATCCATTGCACTGCCATCCCACTTATCTTGGCTTGGTATTGGTATTGTTGTGTTTGGAATGGTCCTACATAGTTATGCATCACATACTAAAAAACAGCCAAAGTCAGTCAGTATTTAGCAAGCAGTGCATTATAATTAAATGGATACTCCCGTTCAAAGAAGAGCCCTAAACTAGAATAACAAGTTCAATTCTAGTTTAGGGCTCTTCTTTTTGTGGCAAAGGGGTGGGGCTTCTAAAAAATCAGCTCTGAGCCACCACTTTCATAAGGTGAAACAATTTTTAGAACCTGATCCTTTTTCATCGTTTTTGTTTTAGAACAGACACTTATAGTGCGTGTTCTAAAAGGAAGATAATAAGAGCCGAGAAGTTCGAGAAGTGATCGTCTCAAGGACCGGACTTGCACAGGATGTGCTGACTTCTGTGTTGCGCACAGGACGTGCGCGGTTTTAACAGAAGGTCATTCATGAGCTTTGATGCAATTCGACAGCCATTTTTACCGGACTCTTTGAACATCCTCCTATAGATGTTCTTGGTGAAAATTATTTAAACGCCATTGTAGCATGAACGGCCTTTTTCCAGCCTTCGTATAATTCTCCTCTTTTTTTATGGTCCATTGACGGCAAAAATGTTTTATCTATCCCCCGCAGACTTGAAATTTCTTCTTGATTTTTCCAATACCCAACAGCCAAACCAGCCAAATAGGCAGCTCCAAGCGCCGTTGTTTCATTAATGACAGAACGTTCAACTGGAACATTTAGCAAGTCGCTTTGAAACTCCATGAGGAAGTTATTTTTCACGACACCTCCATCTACGCGAAGTGTCTTTAATTCAATGCCTGAATCTTCTTTCATCGCATCAAGGACATCCTTCGTTTGATAGGCCAATGACTCTAGAGTTGCTCTGATAAAATGCTCCTTCGATGTTCCTCTAGTAATCCCAAATACAGCACCACGAACATCGCTGTCCCAATACGGCGTCCCTAAACCGACAAATGCCGGAACAACATACACGCCATCTGTGCTCTCTACTCTTTTTGCATAGCTCTCACTGTCCTGTGCATGTTTTAACATTCTCAAGCCATCTCGTAGCCATTGAATGGCAGATCCAGCTATAAATATACTGCCTTCTAGGGCATAGTTGATTTTTCCATCTAGTCCCCAAGCAATCGTTGTAAGGAGTCCGGTTTCTGATTGAACCGCTTTTTCACCCGTATTCATCAGCATAAAACACCCGGTTCCGTAAGTGTTTTTTGCCATTCCCTGGTCAAAACAAGCCTGACCGAATAAAGCGGCCTGTTGATCACCAGCTACACCCGCAATCGGAATTTCCTGACCGAAAAAATGATGATCCAATGTATAGGCATACACTTCTGATGATGACTTCACTTCAGGCAGCATGGATTTAGGAACGGTTAAGATTTCAAGGAGATCATCATCCCACTTCAAATCGTAAATATTGAACATTAGAGTACGAGAAGCGTTCGTATAATCGGTCACATGAGCCTGACCACCTGACAATTTCCAAATCAACCATGTGTCGATTGTCCCGAATAATAATTTTCCCTTTTCCGCTTTTTCTCTAGTACCCTCTACATGATCAAGAATCCACTTTACTTTTGTGCCAGAGAAATAAGCATCGATTAATAATCCAGTTCTTTCTCTAAATAGATCGTCATGTCCCTGTACCTTCAATTCATCACAAATATCGCTTGTTTGGCGTGATTGCCACACAATTGCATGATAGACGGGTTTTCCAGTTTCTTCATCCCATACTACCGTTGTTTCTCTTTGGTTTGTAATCCCAATCCCTGCAATTTGCTCTGGTTTAATACCTGATTCTGATAAAACGCTTGCAATGACTGCGAGAACGGATCCCCAGATTTCATTGGCATCATGCAAAACCCAGCCTGGTTTCGGGAAATACTGCTTAAATTCTTGTTGTGCAATGTGAATGATTTCGCCTTTTTTATTACATAACATCGCTCTTGAACTGGTTGTACCTTGGTCTAAAGATAATATGAATTTTTCCAAATACAATTTCCCCCTTAATTGTTCTTACAACTATTTTGAATGTATCTGTTTCAATAACTTGTTTCATACTTAAAAGCATATGCTAATCTTAATAATACCAAGCATGTAACTTTCACACCTCAAAAAAAGCCTATAGAGAAATTAAATTCCCCATAAGCTCCTATTTATCATTTATCACATGAATGCAATTTTTACAAAAATCATTACTTTTCCATCGCTTGTAAGCCAGCTTGATTCAGGATGTTCATCGGTTTATTAAAATGCGGTTGGAAAAAGAAATCCACATAGGCCAGTTCTTCCATTGTCATTTCATTTTGAATACAAACAGACATCGTGTTGATCGATTGCGTCATATCGGCTTTTGAAATGACTTGGGCACCGACGATACGGTTTGTTTCAACTTCATAAACTACTTTTAACATCACTTCTTCGTAACTCGGCATAAATTCAGGGCGATTGTTTTCTTTGATTGTGATACTTTTCACATTCATATTTACATGTTTTGCAGCTGTTTCAGTAAGCCCTGTTGAGGCCATATTATAGCCATAAATATGCAAGCCAGAAGTTCCTTGAGTACCGATATATTTGCTAGTTGGTTCCAATAGATTTTTCGCCACTAAAGTTCCCATACGGACAGCATTGGTTGCAAGTGGGATATAAGCATGCTGTTTAGTTGGATTATACATAATTGCACAGCTGTCTCCAGCAGCAAACACTTGCTCTTTACTTGATTGCATGTATTCATTTACTTTAATTGCCCCGTTTGGAAGCATATCCACTTGCCCTTTTAAAAGATCAGTATTTGGACGGAAACCTACGCAAAGAATCACAAGATCAGCCTCATATTCTCCTTTTGTAGTAACTACTTTTGCTACTTTTCCGTTTTCTCCTTCGAAACGAGTAACAGTTTGATTCAATGCCATGTTTACACCATGTTTGATTAATTCCGCTTCAATCATATCCGTATATTCCGCGTCTAAATATTTACTTAAAATGCGTTCTTCCCCATCGATAAAGGTTACTTCTTTCCCATATACTTCAAATGCTTCGACAAGTTCGACGCCAATATACCCAGCGCCGATTACCGCAATTTTCTTTGCTTGCTTTGCTTTTTCAATAATTTGATTGGCATGATAAAAGTTTTTACATAATACAATATTGTCTTGCTTGATTCCTTGAATGTTCGGGATAACCGGCCAAGAACCCGTAGTCATGATTAATTTATCAAATGTGTCTTCGAATATTTCTTCTGTTTCTAGATTTTTAGCTATTACGATATTCTTATCTGTATCAATAGTTAACACTTCATGCTTCATCTTCATATTGGCTCCGAGCTTTGTAAGTTCATTTGGAGAAGAATAGAATAAGCCGTTTGGATCTTTCGCTACTCCACCGACATAAAGAGCAATGCCGCAAGATAAAAAAGATACATTATCATTTTTCTCATACACCGTAATTTCCACTTCAGGGTATAGTGCTACTATATTTTTAACTGCTGCTGTTCCTGCATGAGTACATCCAACCACTGCTACTTTCATAAAAACGCCTCCTAATATATTATGAACATTATTTGTGAAGTCTTTCACATATAATGTGAAAAACTTCACAAACTTTATGTTGCAATTATATAAAATATATTTTAAAAATGCAACATAGGAAATTTGTATATTTTTAACTGTACAATGCCAAAAAAATAAAACGAAACTATTGCGGACTCTGCAGTATATCAACAGATGTACATTTCCTGTAAAAATAGGGACTAACCTATACATCATGTCCGATGCGTTCATAAGATACCATGTACTACAAAATAAAGGAGTGAAACTAAATGAGTTGTAATAATAATTGGCATGATAACGATGATCGTGACCATGATCGTGACCATGATCGAGACCGTGATCGTGACCGTGACCGTAATCGAGACCGTAATCGTGATGTAAGGGTAAACGCTTTTATTGATGGTGATGATTTCTGTCGCGCTGTACGTCGCTGCCGAAGACGTGATCGAGATGATGTACGTGGTATTGAAGATGAGAATAATCGACAACACCATCATGAACATCATCATCATCACCACAACAGATGTGACAACAGATGTGACAATAGATGTCACAACAGATGCAGAAGATGTTTCTTCTTCTAATTTACTCAATCTAGAAACAACTGCTTCATGCTGCCTGTTTCCTTCGAGACAGGCAGTTTTTTTGTTTCTCCATACATATATCAAACTTATTGATCGATTAGCTGTTGCTTTATATTCAAATATTCTATTCAAGTTTATCAGTACGAAGAGTCATAAAAAAGAGTCACCTTTAATTGGTATAGACAACTATAAATATTAACGATACACTAAGACAGTAGCAGTTCTAAATCAAGTCTTACTTAAATGGCTTCCACAAAGGAGATTAGGTATGAAGGAAAATCCAACATTCACCATAGTAAATCTAACTGTTTATAGTGAAAACGAAACCTATAAAAATGGTTATATAAAAGTGGTTGATGGAATCATTGCAGAAGTAGGACCTTTCAGCCAATACAAAAAAGATGATACCACAAAAGTAATCGAGCTTTCTCCCACTTATCAGGTTATTCCTGGCGCTATTGATGTACATATCCATGGTGCAGCGAATGCAGATGCAATGGATGCAACGAGCACTGCTTTAACAACGATGGCGCAGACACTTCCAAAAGAGGGAACAACAAGCTTCCTAGCAACAACGATGACCCAATCAACAGAGGCCATTGAAGAAGCATTGCGTAATGCTGGCGAATACATGACAAACCAAAAGAATAATTTGGCTGAAGTCGTAGGCATTCACTTAGAAGGACCTTTCATTGCTCCAATTCGAAAAGGGGCACAGCCACTTTCTCATATTATTGATCCTGACGTTGCCTTATTTAATAAATGGCAAGAAATTGCACAGAATCAAATTAAGCTTGTCACATTGGCACCTGAGCAACCAAATGGACTAGAACTGACCGCTGCTTTAAAAGAATCCGGTGTAGTAGCTTCAATTGGTCATTCAGATGCAACGTACGAACAAGTTGACCAAGCCATTCAAGCTGGTTCATCACATATTACTCATCTTTATAACGGGATGCGTGGCCTGCATCATCGCGAGCCAGGTGTGTTAGGTGCTGCCTATTTACGTGATGAGCTATTTGTTGAGATTATTGTAGATGGTATCCATAGCCGCCCTGAAATGGTGAAACTTGCTTATAATCAAATTACAAGTGATCGCATGATTTTAATTACTGATTCACTTCGTGCAAAATGGCTTAAAGAAGGAACTTATGATTTAGGTGGTCAACCCGTAAACGTGAATGAAACAACCGCAACCCTTGCAGACGGAACGCTTGCAGGAAGTATTCTAAAAATGAATGATGCGATCAAAAATATGATAATGTACACCGATTGTACGATGGAAGATATCATTAAAATGACGTCAGCAAATCCAGCGAAACAACTAAACCTATTCGATAGAAAAGGGAGCATTGCCGTTGGAAAAGATGCGGATCTTGTTATTTTGAATGAAGATTTAGATGTAGAAATGACTTTTTGCAGAGGAAAAATAGCATTCACAAAGGAGAATACACAATGAAACTTATACAAGTACAGGACTATCATGAAATGAGTCAAAAAGCAGCAGAAATTGTAATCGAAAAAATAAAAGAGAATACACAAATCCATCTTGGACTTGCAACTGGAGGGACACCTGAAGGGCTATATAATCGATTAATTAAAGATCATAAAGAAAGTCATACATCTTATAAACAAGTAAAATCATTTAATTTAGATGAATATATCGGTTTAAGCGCTACTAATCCAAATAGCTATCATTATTACATGGCCGATACGTTCTTTAATCATATTGATATTAATCAAGAAGACACTAACCTTCCAAATGGTACTGCAGAAAACATTCAAGAAGAATGTAGTCGTTATGATGAAATGATTGATAAAATGGGCGGAATCGATTTACAAATCCTTGGCATTGGGCAAAACGGTCATATCGGCTTCAATGAACCAGGTACTTCCTTTGCATCAAAAACACAAGTTGTTGACCTTGCACAATCGACAATTGAAGCAAACGCCCGCTATTTCGACTCCATTGATGAAGTGCCAACACAGGCAGTAACAATGGGAATTGCGTCGATTATGAAAAGTAAGGAAATCATCCTCTTAGTATCTGGTGTAGCAAAATCAAAGGCTTTGAAACAGTTAATGGACGGAGAAATAACAGAAGAGTTTCCAGCTTCTATCCTGAAAAAACATCACAATGTTACCATTATTGCCGATCAAGAAGCATTATCTGAGTATGCATCCAAAAGTGAATCAACTTTTCGTGATTGATAAAAGCTCTCCACTTCCGATTTATTACCAAATTGAAGAAAGCATAAAACGGCAAATTGAAGAAGGTGAATTACACCCACACGATGTACTTCCATCTGAACGTGAATATGCCGAGCTATTGGAAATTAGTCGAATGACTGTGCGTCAGGCTATTAATAATTTAGTTAATGCTGGATACTTGTATCGCCAAAAGGGACGCGGAACCTATGTCGCAGAAAAAAAACTGGAGCAACAGCTTTTAGGCTTAACTAGTTTTACAGAAGAAATGAAAGCTCGTGGAATGATGCCGAGTAGTAAACTACTTAGTCTTGAATTGATTCCCGCAAACGAAAAGATTGCAAATCAATTGCACGTCACAACCAACACACTCATTTATGAGATTATCCGAATTCGTTTGGCAGACAACATGCCTATGGCTCTTGAAACTGCCTATATGTCTGCCGATTTATTAAAAGGATTAACAGCTGAGATTCTTAACCATTCCATCTATCAATACGTAGAGAAACATATTGGACTTAAAATCGGCTACGCAAAGCAATCTTTAGAATCTACTATTGCGTCAGAGGTAGAAATGGCTTCTTTATCGATTGCCAAACATTCGCCTATTTTATTAATACAACGTACTACTTATTTAGAAGATGGAAGACCGCTTGAATTCGTAAAATCATCTTATCGAGCCGATCGGTATACATTCACATGTACGATTAATAGACACTGATATTCTTCACTAAGTAGGGAGTTTGGGTCGGATCTCGCACTCTAAGTCAGAATGTAGTGTTTCATTCACTTAGTTTATCCTGTATATAGTTGCGGGGTCTGACCCTTTTGGGACTCCCCCTTATTTTTTCATCTAAACAAAAAACGGCAAGAGCGTTGTCAATGCAACACTCCTGCCGTTTTGATGACCTGAGAGGGATTCGAACCCCCGACCCCGTCCCTGTCAAGGACGTATTCTCCCGCTGAACTATCAGATCGTATTTGGAAGAATTTTTTCACAAAAAAATTCTTACTAAAGTATATATTTAATTATACGTTTCTACGTGAAAAAGTCAACGATTAAATTTTAGCCATTACATAACTTTTGTTGTTTTGTTGAATAAAAAAAAATTTGTTCTTATATACTGTTAATTAAGGAGGATTATATAAATTCTTCACTTCAAAAATATCTAGAACAGCAAATGCTTGTAGAGATTATTTACTTTTCAAATAGCGGTGGCTCTACGCAAAGGTAAATACAAATTCTTGAGATGAAAAATGAGACAATCCGAGCTTATTGCACCCTTCGTAAAATGAACCGATCCGTTAAAACCAGGAATATTCTCTCTCTTTACGTCCAATTCGAACATTCAACGATTTGGGATAACTTCTATGTATCTTGCTTTTATAAACGATTATGAACACTCCTCCCCTGTTCTCCTTTAATTGATTAGGTTCGTTTGATTTCTCCAATCAACATCACTAAAAACTTTTTGCTCTCATTTTTATATCGTCAATGAAGATATTGATCAATAATTGTGATAAAATATTCCCGTAAACCCTTTCAATTATTTTCTTTAGGGGGTGTTATTTTGGTCGATCAGCCAAAAGGAACGATTAAGGATAGAAAGTTTACAAGCAAGGAATTAGATGAAGAGCTTGAGCTGCTCGTTTATTTTCCGCCCAACTATTCTCCTCTATATAAATATACCGTTGTCATTGCCCAAGATGGCCGCGATTATTTTCAAATGGGGCGAATTGGACGAATAGCAGATGAACTACTTCGTAAAGATGAAATCGAAGATCTCATTATTGTAGGGATCCCGTATCGTGATGTACATGACCGGAGAAAGAAATATCATCCTGATGGCGAACAGCATGCGGCTTACATACGTTTTCTCGCCCATGAGCTGGTTCCGTATTTGGATGAGGAGTTCCCTACTTATCAGATAGGAACTGGGAGAGTTTTGATTGGCGATTCCCTTGGAGCTACTGTTTCCCTGCTTACAGCATTAAAGTATCCTCACACATTTGGAAAGTGTATTCTCCAATCACCACTTGTGAACAATGAAGTGATGAATGCTGTTAGGGATTTCGAAGAACCACATTTAGTTGAGCTTTACCATGTAATTGGCAAAGGCGAAACAGAAGTTCCAACAACTGACGGAGGCATAAGCAACTTCATTGAACCGAACCGCAAGTTAAGTACCCTTATTAAGAAAAAAGGATTTGCTTACTTCTATGACGAATTTGATGGTAAGCATACGTGGAAGTACTGGCAAGCAGATTTAAAACGGGCATTTACGGAAATGCTTTAATCCTAATCAGCTTTTTTGAAGATGACGAAGTTTATTAAAATTTGTTATAATAATTTCATATTTTGATGTTTTAAAAATTCAGTGTCAATCTGGGAGGGAACTTTATGAACTATGGCGTCGCTATTTTTCCATCTAAACAGCTTCAAGATAAAGTAAATTCGTACCGTAAACGCTACGACCCAAATTATGCGCTAATCTCACCTCATATTACGCTTAAGTACACTTTTTTTGCAACTGAATCAGAAATTGAAACAGTAGCGGAACAATTAAAAAACATCGCCAAATCCCATAAGCCATTTAAGTTAAATGTAGTGAAACCGAGTACTTTTCAACCCGTAAACAACACGATTTTTTTTAAAGTTGAATTAAATCCTGAACTTGAAAGTTTGCATAAAGAAATGAACCATGCTGATTTCTTCGGTGGTCCATCTCCATATGCATTTGTTCCACATATTACAATCGGCCAAAAACTTTCAGATGATGAACATTCCGATGTATTAGGTCAGATTAGAATGCTTGACGTTACACATGAGGAAGAAGTAGACAGATTTCACCTTCTTTATCAATTAGAGAATGGTTCATGGACTGTTTATGAGACATTTAGACTTGGAGAAGAGGAATAATATTAATGAACGTAAAAATGGTTACAAGCACCGAAGAGAGAGAACTTGCTTATTCTATACGTAAAAAGGTTTTTGTCGAGGAACAAAATGTTCCACTTGAAGAGGAAATTGATCAATATGAAGATGATTGTGCCCATTTCCTCCTCTTTAATGACGAGGATACACCTATCGGCAACGGCCGCTTCCGTATTTTAGACGGTATTGGCAAAGTACAGAGGATCTGTGTTCTCTCTGAGTTCAGAGGGAACGGCGCTGGACAAACGATTATGAATGCGATTGAAGACTATGCACAAAAGCAAGATCTTTCTAAATTAAAACTGGATGCACAGACGCAAGCCATTCCCTTTTATGAACGATTAGGATACCGTGTAGCATCTGAGGAATTTATGGATGCAGGCATTCCTCATCGAACAATGATTAAAGGTATATAAACTCACCCCCGGATACTGACATTCCGGGGGTTTCTTTACATGTCAGAAGTTGCCCTCATATTCCCCAAAAACTTTTTTATAAAAATTCCACATTTAACACTGCCATTTCGCCCTTTTTTTCATAATGTATTGTATGAAACGAAAAGGAGGGGATTTTTGTGAGTGAAAAAGAACTTAATTTGGGTGATTCTCATAAAAAATTGATGGAATTATTAGTATCGCGGACTTTGCGTAAAAACGGTTTTAACAAAGAATCCATTGATCTTTCTGAAAGAGAAAAGAAAAATCTAAAGGAAACCATCGAATTGCTTCAGAAACAGTCACAGTCTTTTATTGACCAGCAGAATAACATTACTGAACAAGACGTTAATCCAATCACTAATGTATATGATGGGGAAAAGTAACCTACCTCCCTTAAGTTCTTGCAAATTTCATAAACAAAAATTCAAAAAAATAGACGTTTGCATTGATATAATCGTCCAAACATCGTTTCTCGAACCGCATATTTTAATAGGGACCCAAATAAAAGGAGGATAAAGTAATGAATCAAAATGAATTTCGCACAGGCAATTCTTGCGAACATAGCGAGAACAGATGGTCAGCTTTAGATTCTCGTTCTGATCATCCATTAGCAGAGTTTTGCGATCATCGTCGTGGAGGCATCGAGCAAGAAGCAAGACAAGATAATGTGGAGTACCAACTATCCGAAGAGCTAGTATATATCAAAGACTCATGTGATGTTCGAGTAACTTCAACAGATGTAAAAGCAGCTCTATCTCTCCAAGCCGCCTTACAAGCTGCCATTGCTGTAATTGTTAGTATCACCGTTGGCAGCAGCGAAAGTGCTGAAAGAATTACTCAAGAATTGCTTCAGTCTTCTAAAATCAGCCAAATTTCACGCCAAAAAACAATTATCGAGAACTCTCGTGACGTTGAGGTAGTAACTACGGATGCTCAGGTTGCCGTTAACATTCAACTATTGCTTCAATTATTGCTTGCTCTAATCGTTGAAGTAGACGTTTTATAAGAATCAAATAATTGAAACACACAAAAGGACACATTCGTGTCCTTTTATGTGTTCACTAGATTCTTTGATTAAATAGTCCTCCTTTCCCCGTTAAATTTGCTGTTATTTGCTCTACTACATATGCAGGTACTTGCATTTTATATGGTGATGAATTTTGTGGATTGATTAAAGCCTTCTTTGTTTCCGATTTAGGCGAAATCATATTCTCAATCTGCTTGTCTTTATCTTGATTGAGGTGCTGAAATGAAGGTAGTGGCAAGATTGGCGATATACTACCAATTGATTTTACCGAACATTTCTTTGCAGCGACCGTTCTGTTTGCATATTGAATATATTCAAATTGTGTAATTGGTATGATGTATCCCATTCTCCTCACCTCTAAAATTTTTTATTTTCCCTTTTCCACCATGAAAAGGCAAACAACATTACCATCGTTTTATGATGTACATTTTACTATTTCAAGTCTATAGTATGTTAGTTTCACTTTATCCTATGTTCTGGTATCATGAATCATACAAACAACTATAGTGTTAAAACGCCACCCACCATTTACCATGAAGAAACAATCATATAACAACTATTGAATGAGATTTGAGGTTTTTTTTATATGCAAGCAGCTAAAATAAAAAATGAAATGATCCATTTAGCCACTACATCTGCCGAACAGCTTCAGGAATTATATGATAAAGGCAAGCGCGGAGAACTGACTTGTCCATCATGTGCTCTTCCCGTGAAGTTATTCTTAGGCATAAGTAATCCACCTCATTTCAGTCATATTTCACCTGGAATTACGGATTGCTCGTTCCCTTTACTTGATGTTTCAGCTAAACAAAATAATCCTGTTTCGATCGACTATAAAGAAGAAAACGGTTTTAAGATTCCAAAAGGTCGCACCATTACAAAAAATCAACCTGAATGTGTACCGGTTAAAAGCAGTACATGTATCACAGGTAATCCCGAATTCACAAATGTAAAGCAAAGTCAGCTTCTTGTTGATGATCCATACTTTGACAAACTTTACAATCATGGAGTGAGTTTGGACAAGGAACAAGCAGCCGCAATAACCACAATTGATGGGCCCCTCCTTGTTCTTTCTGGAGCTGGTAGCGGAAAAACTAGAGTATTAACTGTCCGAACAGCTTATATGCTTTCGGCAAAAAACATCGATCCTAAGTCCATAATGCTTGTTACTTTTACAGCCAAGGCTGCCAAAGAAATGAAGGAACGACTGCTCTCCTATCCTGAAATGAATCCCATGCTCGTCAATCAATTAGTAACCGGCACTTTTCATAGTATTTTTTATAAAATCCTCCTCTTTCATGAACCAGATAAGTGGCGTCGTGATTTACTAATGAAATGGGAATGGGAACGTACAAGAATCCTTAAACTAGCTGGCAAAGAAATTGGGCTGGATGAAAAGGAATTTGCGTATGATCAAGCACTTCAACAAATTGGTCTTTGGAAAAATTCCTTGTTATTCCCCAATGAAATCAAGGCAAAAGATGAATGGGAAACATCTTGTTTGTCTCTTTATAAAAGCTACGAAGATTATAAATCACAGACAGGTAGCTATGATTTCGATGATATGTTGATTGGCTGTTATTCATTTTTCAAAAATAATCCAGATGTTCTAGCAAAATATCACAAGCGTTTTGACTATTTCCTCATTGATGAGTTTCAGGATATTAATAAAGTTCAATACGAATTGATCCAACTCCTGTCTGCTCGAACAAAAAATGTCTGTGTAGTCGGTGATGACGATCAGGCAATCTACGCATTTCGTGGCAGTGACCCGTCATTTATCTTGCATTTTGAACGAGATTTCCCAGGAGCTAAAGTCGTAAAACTGACAGAAAATTTTCGCTCATCACATGAAATTGTTGCCACCGCCAACCGGATGATCAAAAAAAATCAGAACAGGCATCCGAAAACGATGAAAGCTCAGCATAATAATGGCAAACCTGCACTACTCTTTTATCCTTTTGACGAGGAAACAGAAGCAACGATGATTGTTCATGATATCCAGGAAAGAATTATAGAAGGCGCGAACCCAAGTGATTTTGCAATTCTTTATCGGACTCATGCAATGTCACGAGCGATTTTCGAGAGACTAGCCACATCCAATCTTCCTTTTGTTATTGAAAAAGATGCGGATAGTTTTTATCAACGAAGAATCGTTAAAAGTATGCTTGCTTATTTACGATTAAGCAGCCAACCTGAGGATGCCAATCCAGTCGGGGACATTTTATCATCTTTATTTTTAAAACAAAGTGTGCTACAGGATATGAAGGCTCAAACGATTCTACAGGATTGTGACTTTATTGATGCTCTTGCTTTCGTCAAAACAGCTCATCCTTTTCAAGAACGTAAACTTAAATCGTTACCTAAAATAATCCGCAGTTTAAAAGGGATGACACCTTCCGTTGCTCTTTTAGTCATTGAAAAGGAAATTGGGTTTGCAGACTTTGTGAAGAAACGCGGGAACGAAGGCAATATAGAGAAAGGCTCTGATGATATTCGTGACTTGAAGGTAGCAGCTAAACGGTTCCATTCAGTAGCTGAATTCCTTGAACATGTGGAACATATGTCTGCTATGGTACATGAAGTGAAGCAGCTATCAAAGCATTTCCATGATGCAATCCAGTTAACAACCATACATCGTTCAAAAGGTCTCGAATATAAATATGTGTATGTACTTGGTGCTGTTGACGGCAGCCTCCCTCATGACTTCGCACTTGAGTCACATCGTAAAGGTGACACTGAACCACTGGAAGAGGAGCGCAGACTGCTATATGTTGCGATGACAAGAGCAAAAGACGGTCTATTCCTATCCATACCACAAACACGAAGAGGTAAAACAGCATACCCGTCTAGATTCCTGAGATTTTGAACCGGATAATTAGGGGAATTATTAATTTTCACATGATGATAGTATGAATAAAGACAGCGGTCATTATACCACTGTCTTTTTCATTTACATATTATTTTTTACCATTTAACATATTCGCTAATGTACTAAAATCAAGACTTTTTCCATCTTTAACAATTGACTCGACAATTTTATTTTCCGTTTCTTGATTAACTGGCTTATTAGCAATTTGGGAAACTCGTTTAATCACATTGCGTACCGTTGCTTCATCCTTAAAATTTGCACCTTGCAGCGAATTTGCTAATTCAAATACATCCTTCATACTTACACCCGTTTTGCTTTCAATGTTTTTAAAAAATTGGTTTTCCATTAAAAAGCCCTCCTTCTCTGCAACCATTCTATGCAGTCTAAAAGAGTTATGTGCCTAAAAAGGATGGCATGCAAAGAACAAATAACAATGATCGATCAGTAAAAGTGCCTAGAGACTATGTAAACAGGAAATGTGGTGTAATTTGTTCCCTTGTCGGGTAAATATCTTTGTTATCAAATCAATTCTAACCAATACGAATTTAATTAGCTTTTTTTAAAGAAACCCTCTATTCCATTAAAAACGGAACAGGCTTATACTGCCTATTCCATCTTTAGTATATTCATTAGCAGAAAGAAGCTCCGACAATAATTAATAAAATAAACAAAACGACGATTAATACAAATCCAGAACCGCCACAACCACCGCCGTAGCCGTAGCCGCCACAACCACCGCCGTAGCCACCATAACCCCAACCGAACATATAGCTTCACCTCACTTTTCGAATAGCTCACTTTTAACATATGTAGAAAATGACAAGTGTGTATAGGCCTTCTCCTAATTGTTTGAAGCCTAATTCGAAAAGAAGGAATCATGGTCATCCCTTTGGTTTGAACACAAGTGCTCCGATAAATCCGAAGATAATTGCAGCTGAAATGCCTGAGCTGGTAATTTCAAACATCCCTGTTAATACACCAATAATTCCGTGTTGTTCAGCTTCCTGCATGGCTCCATGGACGAGAGAATTCCCAAAGGAAGTTATTGGTATACTTGCCCCTGCTCCAGCAAAATCAATTAAGTAATCATAAAATCCAAATCCGCTTAATATTGCGCCTGCAACAACGAGTACGCTCAAAGTATGGCCTGGCGTTAACTTCGCAACATCAAATAATAGTTGGCCAATTACACAAATCAGCCCACCTATGACGAACGCCCAAAAAAACATCGGCAGCATGAATCTTCCCTTCCTTTCATTAAGTTTCTAAAAAATTAAAAAGTACCCGCTTCATACTCAATTGCCACCGCATGTGCTATACATGGAATACTTTCATTTTGTTGTACAGTAAGCGACGATAGCAAGGCTCCCGTTGCGACAAACAATATCCGTTTCAATTTCCCTACCTTCATTTGATTTAATATGTGGCCATAGAGAACGGTCGCTGAGCAACCAGCTCCACTACCTCCTGATAAAACAGGTTGATTGCTTTTGTATATCAGCAAACCACAATCCCGAAACTTGTCTTTCGGCATATCGAACCCTTTTTGACTTAATAAATCATACGCTGTTTCCCGACCAACATAGCCAAGATCCCCTGTTATGATTGCATCATAATAATCACTTGTACGCTTAAAATCGCGAAAATGGGCCAATATCGTATCCACTGCAGCCGGAGCCATTGCACCGCCCATATTGAATGGATCATTTATCCCCATATCAATAACCTTGCCCATTGTAGCAGATAGAATATGCGCAGCAGGGCTATCCCCACTTTTAGCCTGGGAAACAAGTGCAACTCCTGCTCCTGTAATAGTCCACTGTGCGGTTGGAGGTTTTTGCCCTCCATATTCAGTCGGATATCGAAATTGCTTTTCAATGGCTGCATTATGGCTCGAAGCTCCTGTCAACACATGGTCTGCGCCCGAATAATTCACAATATATGCAGCAAGAGCCAGCCCCTCCATCGATGTCGAGCAAGCTCCAAACAAACCAAAATAAGGAATCCCATTCGTTCTAGCTGCAAAGCTCGTCGGTGTAATTTGGTTAACTAGGTCACCAGCCAGAAAAAATTGCACATCTTCTTTTTTTACCGTTCCTTTTTCAAGTGCAATTTGTACAGCTTCTTCAAGCAAAAGCCGATGCGCCTTTTCATAGGAATCTTGTCCCATCCATAAATCTTCATAAAGAAGATCAAAATCTTTTGCCAAATGACCGTTCGCTTCAAAAGGCCCCCCTGTTACACCTGTGGAAGTTATGATAGGTTTGTTAGCAAATGTCCATGATTGCTTTCCTATTAGCATCTTTACCCTCCTAGCATACTAAAGAGTGTTTTTATAAGTGCGACAACGAAAGCGGAAAAAACACCGAATACAATGACAGATCCTGCAAGCTTGAACATATTGCCGCCTACCCCAAGTACAAAGCCTTCTGTTCTGTGCTCGATCGCAGCTGAAATAATCGCATTTCCAAATCCAGTAACTGGAACTGCACTGCCTGCACCTGCAAATTGTCCGATTCGATCATAAATACCAAAACCTGTGAGTAGTAAAGCAATGAAGACCATCGTTGCACTTGTAGGATTCCCAACCGTTTGTTCAGTAAAATTAAAGAAATAAATATAAAAGTATGAAATCGCCTGTCCGACTGTACAAAAGAGACCACCAACTAAAAATGCTTTGACACAATTTTTCGCAATTGGTCGCTTTAGTTCATGCTTTGCTTGTAGTTTTTCGTAATTCTTTTGTTCAATGGTTTTGTTTTTCTCTTGTTGTTTCGCCATCCATGACCCCTCTTTTTTATGTTTTTTCTTCCTTCAATTCGATAATTTGTTTAAATTCCTTTTTGGCTTTTTCCCTAGGAATATCATTCTCACGCAATAATTTATTTAATCTCACTGCTTCAAGAAAAATTTTATAATCACTTGAAACAACGAAATGTATTCCTTCAAATTTTTTATTGAGATCTTTTGTTAGTTTTTGCTCAATCTGCTTCATTCGAAACCTGTGTAGATGTTTTATTTTATAAGCAACAAGCATCTCTTTCCCATTCTTTACAATGACAACATCATAAATATGGTCATTCTTCGTAACTACCTTCTTCACAGCTTCTTCGTTACCAATCTTACTATCTGTTGCATCAATTATATCCATTGGCTTTGGATTCGTTTGTTTTAACAGAGCGAGCCTTTCTGTTTTGCCGTCACCATTCGATGCACATCCACTTAGAAAAAGAATAAAAATAACAAGGAGCTGTATGCATAAACGTATCGTCATCATTTCACTTCCTACATTTAGGTTTATCTATTATTGTCTTTAATCATCAATCATTTTATGAATGGTAGGATAAGGAAGCACACAAACAAATCCTAACTCCATATATTAAGATTTCTTGGACCTAAATATGTAAGATTACGTTAGTCAGACACCAAAGCAAATTGAAATAGCATATACTACATAAAAATAACCCGATCCCTAAAACTCGGATCGGGCATTATGCAAACTCCATTCAATTTTTCTTTTGATTACAGCCACAACCTTTTTTCAGCTTATTTTGCGAACTTTTTTTAATTGGCTGTGCATATGGTACATTAATTATCTTTTTATTCATAATACACCTTCTTCCTGTAAAAGGAATATAAGACAGTATATGATTAGGTTTGTCAGTTGTATATATTAGTTGCCTATCCATTTGCTAATTATTACCTCAATAATGGAACCAATTGCAGCTACAGCTAAAATAAGAATGATAAAGCTCCCTGTTTTAGCGCCTGTAAGAAATAAAATGGTTATTCCAACGCTGACCCAAATCCCAGTACACCAAAAACAGCTTAATAATTCGCCAATCCATTTTTTCAACCCTTTTTCTTTTGGTAAAAGATAAATGTCTTTCGTACCATCCTCATTCGTTTCTTCTACCTCATTAAAAAAAGGGCTTCTGAGAAATTCAGTAATTTTGTCGTATACAATCAGCCTCGTCAATCTAAAAGATGCAAGGCCAAGAATAAGAATAGTTACAAATGATATTTCCTGAACTATCATTTAACGCCTCCAGAAATTAGAGAATTCTTAAATCAGAAAGTTCATGAAGGGGGATGCTTTGGATATGACTGCCTACTTTAATTTTAATGATGTCATTTCGTTTACTTATCACTTGAAAACGAACGGTTTGACCGCCAATTGAAGCTTCACAAAATGGTTTAGGATCCTTTTTAATTAAGTCTGTGAGAACACTTCTCATTTTTTTTACTTCTGGTGAATCTTTTTGCTGTTCTGGAACTTGATTCTCCTGATTGGCTCCGGAAATAACTCGAACATTTCCTTGTGGTTCATGAAGGTCTTTCTTAATTTTTTGAATAGAGTCAAGTTCTGTTTCGATTTCTCCTAATGCATCGTACACACCAAATTCTCGTTTAATTTGATCTAACTTAGCATCTTCAGCTTCTTTTTTTATACGTTCTTCTTCATTTTCTGCGGTAAGGACTTCTTCTGATCCTTTATCATGATCATTTTCCTTCTTTTTTTTCGTTTTCGTTCGGTATACTTCTTGCATTTCCGGCCTTTCGGGTTCTGTGATTTTCGGTTGCACAATATAGAAAAGTGGTTTAGAGTTTTTTTCATCCGACATTCCCAATACCTCCTTCAAATAGAAATAACCGATAATGATTCAAGCTCTTTAATCGTATATGGGACTACTCTCTTTCCATATTTATGCCTGATATAAACAAAATCATTTGTCTTGCTTTCAAACCTGCCAATGAAGGTCATTCCATTATGTGTAAAACGGCAAAGTGGTTTCGGACCGTAAATAGGAAGTCTAGCTAATATTTCAAGCTTTACGATAGCTTCTTTATATCGACTATTCTGCGTTTTTATACGGATCTGTTTCACAGACAAAGTTGCCTCTTTACTCTTTAATTTTCCATTCATAAAGAACCTCCTCATATACGTGAAAACAGGGGATCAAGTTAAAACTCTCGCTGAAAATAATCAAGAAATTTTTCCGTCTATGTATCATTTATACGGTTTCTTTTTCTATTTATGACATTTGATTTTTCACAAATACTTCCTCTTAAACAAAAAGAAGTGGGTGCCCGGAATATTATTTAACCGTTATCTTTAACATAAAAAAACGCTTGAATTTGTATCCAAGCGTTTATATATAAAATATTAAACAATGCCAATAACAACAAAAATAACAGTGTGACAATAGTTATTGTCACACTGTTATTTGCTATGCATCGTAGCAATAAGGGCTGGAACAGACCAAATCTCTACGTGATTTGGTCTGCTAAGTAATATGCTATTAAAGATGTTTCTTCACAAGAACGGAACTACTTAGTCCAATAACCCCTGCTTCTTTTTGTCTTTATGACAAACCAAAGAAGTAAACGCAAATTTTATCCCATTATATGATAGCCAGAATCAACATGAATGTTTTCTCCTGTAATTCCTCGTGACATGTCACTAAATAAGAAGGCTGCTGTATCGCCAACTTCTTCAGGAGTTGTCGTTCTCTTCAATGGTGATTCTTCCTCAATTTTTCTCAAAATTGAGTTAAAGTCACTAACTCCTTTTGCAGAAAGTGTACGAATCGGACCTGCTGAAATACTATTCACTCGTATGCCATATTTACCAAGATCATAAGCGAGATAGCGTACATTTGCTTCTAGTGACGCTTTGGCTACACCCATAATGTTATAATTCGGCATAACCCTTTCCCCGCCTAGATATGACATTGCAACAATGCTTCCACCCTCAGCCATTAAATCTTTAGCTGCTTTTGCAACGGCTGTTAAAGAGAAGGAACTAATATTATGCGCAAGTAAGAATCCATCACGCGACGTTTCCACAAACTCTCCACCCAATTCTTCTTTGTTCGCAAAGGCAATACAATGAGCAATCCCATGTATCATACCAACTTCTTCTTTAATTTTTGCAAAGCATGCTGTAATCTGTTCATCATTGGTTACATCACATTGAAGTATGAGTGATGGTTCACCTTCTAACGTACCCGCAAGCTCTCTAACACTTCTTTCCGTTCGGTCACGTCCATATGTAAAGATTAACTTTGCGCCAGCTCCATGGAGAGATCTAGCCACTCCCCAAGCGATACTTCGCCTATTTGCTACACCCATAATAATAAATGTTTTTCCTTTTAAAGAAAAAGTCATAGTAAAATCCCCCTGAATTGATACAAGTTATTAGTACTAGATAATAAATTAGTATAGCAAAGAATAATCAATAACTCAAATTTCACCCACAGTAAGCAATAGTTGTTGCAAACGTAAAACAGTACAATTAACAAATATCGGCATATTTTATATAGTATTGCTGCTCGTATTTACGCAATACTATATAAATCATGTATTTTCCCTATCCCAAAATTCTTTGTTAGCTACCATTAACATGACTGAATAAAAGAAGATTGCTATAGACTCACCCGCTTTACGTTTGATACTATTTCAAGAGGCTTTTTAGAATTGAGGTGGATGAATATTGGGAAAAAGAGAAGCCATTGCAAAAAAAGTTGCTTGGATCAGTTTATGGAGTAATATTGCTTTAACTTTAGGAAAAATGTTAATTGGATGGACAGCAAATAGTGATGCTGTGTTTGCAGATGGGATTCATTCAGCTGCAGATGTTTTTGCATCCGTTATTGTGCTGTTAGTCCTTAAAATTTCTAATAAACCAGCCGATAAAGAACATCCATATGGCCATGGAAAAGCGGAAATTATTGTATCTGGAATCATTGGGATTTTATTAACACTCGTTTCAATTTACATAGTCTTCGAAGCGATCACTGGATTTTTCCACCCAATTGAGGCTCCAAATATTCTTGCTTTATGGATTGCACTTCTTTCATACGGACTAAAAGAATATTTATACAGGTACTCACTTAGGATTGCCAAACAACAAAAAAGCAAGGCAATCGAAGCCATCGCCTTAGATCACAAAGCAGACATAGTGGCTTCAATTGCCGCTGCAGTGGGTGTATTACTATCTATTATAGGGGATCATCTTCAGATCTTTTATTTAATGTATGCCGATAAAGTAGCGAGTTTGTTCGTCGCTTATTTAATTTTCAAAATAGCCAAGGAAATGCTTACTGAAGCCTTCGATATCCTTCTTGAACGAAGCGTAGATACGGAAACTATTAATGCTTATATTTCAATCATTTCAGAATTCCAAGAAGTAAAAAGAATTGATAAAATTCGCGCTAGAGAACTTGGACATTATATTATTGTCGATTTAAGAATTTCAGTTGATCATACAAAAACCATCAAAGAAGGCCATGACCTTTCTAGAGAAATTAAATATGCGTTAATGAAGAAATTTGACAATGTTCAAGAGGTACTCATTCACCTGAATCCCTATTTTTCCGAATAGTAAAAGGTCTAGACAAAAGAAATCAAAAAAATGACGGAACATTTTCCGTCATTTTTTTACTAAACCTATATGGCGTTAAAACGCCGCCATTGACCATGAAGGTTAAATCATATAGCACGCTACACTCACCTAATCCCAATGGTGGCGGTTCGGAGCCAGACTTCGGGGTACTTTCTATACTAAAAGGAGTATACCTGCTAAATAAACTTGGCTATATTAATAAGTTGCGAAGCCCCGTCCCCTTTTCCTTAAAGTGCGTGTTCAAAAAGGAGGATAAAAAGAGCCGAGAAGTTCGAGGAGCGCATCTCGAGAGGACCGGAGAGACAGAGCTTTGATGCAATTCGACAGCTATTTTCACCGGAATTTTTGAACATCCTCTTAAAGTAAATAGTTCATGAACATGGTAGCCATACCAAAATAAACAAAAATACTGATAATGTCATTGATCGTTGTAATAAATGGCCCTGAAGCTACGGCAGGGTCTATTTTCAGTTTATGCATAATAAGTGGGACGAGTGATCCTGCAAGTGTAGCAAAAATTAATGTTGTAAAAATAGAAATTCCAACCAAGCTTCCAAGGATTAGATCACGTTGCCAAATATAAACGACGAGCGTAACAACGACTCCACAAACGAATCCCGTAATAAGCCCTGTTCCTGCTTCTCTCATGACTAGCTTCCATTTACTCTCATGCTCTAAATCACCTGTTGCAATCCCGCGAACGGCCACAGCAAGTGCTTGGGTACCCGTATTTCCAGCCATCCCGCCGATTAACGGAATAAACACGGCAAGAATTGCCTTTTGACTTAGTGTCTCCTCAAATCGGCCGATTAAGCTTGCTGTCATCATCCCGAGAAATAACAGAATAACAAGCCATGGCAGACGCTTCCTTGCCGCAGATATTGGACTCTTATCGACAGTATCAAGATCAGATACACCAGCAAGCTTAGAATAATCATCTGATGCTTCTTCATCCATAACATCAATAATATCATCGACTGTAATAATACCTAATAAATGATTCTGAAAATCAACAACTGGCATCGCTAGAAAATTATAATCACGTATCTTCCGTGCCACTTCCTCCTGATCCTCCGTGACAGAAACAGAGACTACCCGATCATCCAAAATTTCAGAAATCATGGTATCATCATCACTGACAATCAATGTCCGTAACGAGAGAACACCTACTAGTTTTTTATTCACGTCAACAACAAATATATAGTAAATTGTTTCAGCTTTCGGAGCTTCTTTTTTCAAAATATACATGGCAGATCGAACGGTTTGGTTAGCCTCAATCGCCACGAATTCTGTCGTCATGATACTACCAGCTGTATATTCCTTATAACTTAACAATTCTTTAAGCTCACGCGCAGATTCATCATTCATGATGGTTAAATAACTGCCAGCTTGTTCTGAATCTATTTCATTTAGAACATCGGCAGCATCATCGGCGTACATAAGTGAAAGCATTTCAGCCGCGTAAACAGGGTCCATTTCAGCTAGGAGACCTTCGTATTCTGTTTCGTCAATTTTCATGATTTCAAACAATGTAGCCATTTCTTTTGGTGATAAATAATGATAGACCTTCGGACGCAGTTCTTCATTCAGACTCGTAAAAAAGTTCGCTTGATCGTATGGATGTGACTCAATGAACTCAGATCTGAATATGTCAATTTGGTCATCTATTAAAGCTTGAATAAGCAATTCTTCATTAATTTGGCTATTTGGCCTTTTTTGAGAATCCGCTGTTCCCATTATATTTCCTCCTTTCATAAATACTTCCTTATAAAGTGAAACTTCAATCATTGAGGGTTTACTGTCTGTTAATGCAAAATAAAAATATCATACATATTCTTTTCATTATTCGTACACCTTAGTGATAACATATAAGTATATCTCATTTAATACTATTCCAACAAGTTTGCAGGTGAAACAATGAAAATTGACATTATTGGTGATATTCATGGTTGTTACAAAGAATTTATCCAATTAACCGATGAATTAGGATATTCTTGGGAAACAGGGTATCCCGTTCATCCTGACGGTAGAATCCTAGGTTTCGTAGGTGATCTTACGGATAGAGGTCCTCAATCATTAAAAGTCATTGAATCCGTATATGAACTAACGATCGTTCATAAATTAGCCCTATATGCTCCAGGCAATCATTGCAATAAGCTGTATCGCTATTTTTCTGGAAACAAGGTACAGATTACGCATGGACTTGAAACGACAGTAGCTGAATATAAAGAGCTACCTGTACGCGAGCAAAAAATCATCCGCAAGAAATTCATGGACTTATACGAACAATCTCCACTCTACCAAGTCATTGACAATGAAAAACTTGTAATTGCTCACGCAGGTATCCGGTCCGATTATATTGGAAAAATGAATGATAAAGTGAAGTCATTTGTCCTATATGGTGATGTTTCCGGCGCAAAACATCCTGATGGCTCCCCTGTTAGGCGGGATTGGGCTCTATTCTATCACGGTCATGCTACAATCATTTATGGTCATACCCCGGTATTAGAACCAAGAAAAGTAAACAGAACCTATAATATCGATACAGGCTGTGTATTCGGTGGAAAACTGACTGCACTTCGTTATCCCGAATTAGAATTGATTTCTGTATCATCTACTCTGCCTTTTTTTGCAGAAAAATTCAAGACAAGTTTTGATGAATCATGAAGATTCTTTTTAAAAAACCTGTCTAAAAAATCAAAGGGCCAGACCTCACAATTCCTAGATACAGTCCAATGATGTGTATGTAACACTTTAAACTGTATATAGAGTGAATGGTCTGACCCATAGACATTCTTTGTTTAACCTTAGTGAATAAGTGTAAGAAGTTGTAGAAAATCCACAGGCGGTTTCTCCTGAAAAGTAAGAATAGTTCCGGTAATTGGATGAATAAATGTTATTTGACAGCAATGCAAAGCTTGTCTCGATATTCGATCAAGCTGTCCGCCATACAAATCATCTCCACAAAGAGGATGACCGATATAAGCAAGGTGAACACGGATTTGATGCGTTCTCCCTGTTAACAGTTGCAACGATAGATAAGTATGATTCACTCCAGACTGCAATACCTTAAATTTCGTACAGGCATATTGACCATCTGCTCTTACCTCACGCTCGATAATACTCGTCTCTTTCCTCCCAATCGGAGCTTCTATCTTCCCTTGCTCCTCCAAAATCCCTTCAACAACCGCTTCATACCTTCTGCGAACCTTTCCTGCCTTCTGCTGTTCACTTAGGAGGTGATGGATATGGCGATGTTTCGCTACTAACACTAACCCCGAAGTATCACGATCCAATCTTGTAACAATATGAACAGTCGCAGTAATGCTGTGTTCCTGATAATACGAAAGTATTGCATTCGCGAGACTCCCGGTTGGATGCTCTCTCGAAGGAATGGTATTCATATTAGCAGGCTTAACCAATACCATTACATAATCATCTTCATAACAAATATGAAGGGGCAACTTTTCTGGAAGCAACCCAATACTCCCAGTTTCAAGCGGGAATTCTGCTGTTACAGTATCTCCCGTCTTAAGTACATGACGAACAGTCACTTCCTCTTTATTGACGGTCAACTTCCCTCCATCAAACTTAATTGCTGTTAATGCGCGTTTTGAAATACCTTGTTCGAAAAGAAAAATTCTTAAAATCTTTCCCGCATCTTTCTTCTCTACACTCCAATTTAATCGAAATGGGGATCCAGTTTTGTCTGACATAAATACCGTAACTCCTTAATTCGCAATAAACGAATCATGCACTCGCTTCCAAAAAGGAAACGGTCTAAACCGCGCAAATCGAATTTTCTCATCCGCTACTCTAAATTGTATCGATTTTACATCTTCATGAAGCAATGAAAGATGATCAATAGTAATTTGAAAATCAACATTGTTAACAGGCTTCAACATACATGTATGATGAGCAGGCAAGACTAGCGGCGATCCTACCGTCCGAAATACTCGGTTATTAATGGAAGCCATTTCTGCAAGTTGAATCGACGGAATTGACGGATGAATAAGCGCGCCACCCAAAGCTTTATTGTATGCCGTACTCCCAGAAGGGGTTGATACACAAAGCCCATCTCCCCTGAATGTTTCAAAATGCTCACCGCGCATTTCCACATCCATCACAAGTGTACCTTCCACACTTTTAACCGTTGATTCATTCAATGCTAAAAAGCGCGACTCCCTCCCGCCATGCTGATACTTGATAATCACTTCAAGTAGCGGATATTCAACGACCTGAAATGGAGTTTTTGCCAATGCAATCACTAGCTTCTCGATTTCCTCTGGAATCCAATCTGCATAAAAACCAAGGTGGCCAGTATGAACGCCAACGAAGGCGGTTTTATCAAGGCGGTTTTTATAACGATGAAAGGCATATAGTAAGGTACCGTCTCCCCCAATAGAAATGACTATATCTGGCTTGTCTTCGTCATACTCTAAATTAAAATCTTGGAGATACGTCCTCATTCGATGCATTAAAGTATTCGACTTCGAATCACCTTTTGAGGTTATGGCAAATTTCATACAATCCCACCTTCATGTTTTCTGCTGCTCATTCTTTTGCTTTATCTTTCTTTCGTGAAAAAACGCGCTGGGCTTCCTGTATTTCGAGCCGTATTTGCGACATTTCCTCGTCCAGCAAAAAAGCTGCTTCAGCTGCCCGCTGTAGGCGTATTCGAATATCTTCTGGAAAATCTCCGCGATATTTATAATTTAGAGAATGCTCAATCGTTGCCCAAAAATTCATGGCGAGTGTCCGAATCTGTATTTCAATGAGAATCTTTTTTTCACCATGGATCGTTTGGACAGGATACCGAAGAACAACGTGATAAGAACGATAGCCACTCACTTTTTTATGAGAGATATAATTCCGTTCCTCTACGATTTCAAAATCATTTCGGGCCCTTAGTAACGCAACCACTTTTGTTATATCATCCACAAATTGGCACATCATTCGTAATCCTGCAATATCCTGCATTTCAGTTGCCAATTTATTTAGTGGAATATTTTTCTCTGCTGCTTTATCTAAAATACTTACAATCGGTTTTACTCGACCTGTCACAAATTCAATTGGTGAATGTACATGATCACGCTCAAATTCATTGCGTAATCCTTTAAGTTTTACCTTCAGTTCTTCAACTGCTTGCTTATACGGAGCCAAAAAGTCATCCCAATGTTCCATTGCCACACCACCTGTTCATAGAAAAGCGAAAGCGCCTATTAAAGAACTTCGACTAAGGTTTGCCAAGTCCTGTTGCGAACGCCGAAGTCAACACATCCTTTGCCAGTCCGTCATTCATAAGTCAAGCAAGAAGGACGCAGTAGACTTCACGCCATATAACTTAATTATCCGAAATGCGACTGGATAAAGTGAAACTTCAATCAGTGGGGTGTAGTTCCCGGCTGATGGTTAGTTGAACCAATCGGGGATTTACAGGCTGTTTATCACACCGATTCACACTTTTAAACTTTCTCGATTTATTTAAGTTGGAATCTTACAGCCTGTTAAACCAGGATAAAGTGAAACTTCAATCAGTGGGATGTAGTTCCCCACTGATGGTTAGTTGAACCAATCGGGGATTTACAGGCTGCTTATCACACCGATTCACACTTTTAAACTTTCTCGATTTATTTAAGATGGAATCTTACAGCCTGTTAAACCGGGATAAAGTGAAACTTCAATCAGTGGGGTGTAGTGCCCCACTGATGGTTAGTTGAACCAATCGGGGATTTACAGGCTGTTAAACCGGGATAAACATCTGTTCAACTTTTGCAACAAACTCTTCCCCGTAATTTCCATTTCCCTCAATATTATCAATTAAATAAGTAAGTTCTTCATAGATACTCGGTAATTCTAGTTTTTTATCCCCAGACTTCAGCATAACTGGCAACCTTTCTTCCATAGCCCGTTTCAATGATGCCCATATCGCTTCAGGTAAGAAAATATATGTATAACTTTCAACATTTTCTGCTAAATAAATGAAGGAAACATTATCCGAATCTACAATTACTTGTTCCTTCGGTAATAGATGAGCAATTTCCACTTCTTGATTAGGAATCAAAACAAGATTTCCTGATTCAATAACCGCTTCTACAATATGTATTTTCTCTCTCATAAATCATTCACCCTCCCATTTTAACGATTATATTTTATCACATCCTACAAGGTATTCCTAAATATTCAGGGTTGTCTTAGCAAATTTTCAAATTCATGACACTTTTCCCCCTTTATTAAACAGAATTTTACTTGTAGAGTTCCTACACAAACGTATATGATACGAATAAAGTGAAACTTCAATCAGCGTGGACCCAGTTACGCTTCTTCGATTCCTCAAGCCTTGAATGGGGATTTACTGCCTGTTAATACGGGATAAAAAATAGCTAGAAAGGAAGTACCTAATGAACCAGCATCTTGAAATTGAATTTAAAAATCTACTAACAAAAGCAGAATTCCAGCGATTAAAACAGAGTTTTTCTGTTAAAGACACCGATTTTATCTATCAGGAAAATCACTATTTCGACACACCTCAATTTTCATTAAAGGAGAACGAATCAGCACTAAGAATCCGTCATAAAAAAGGACATTATGAGTTAACATTAAAGCAACCTGCAAAAGAGGGTCTACTTGAAACGAATCAGTCGCTCTCAAAAGAAGAAGCCGAATCTCTGCTTCAAGGAAATCGCATTCCCGAAGGTTATATCACCACTTTAATTGCTGAAATGGGCATTGATTCGGATATACAATTTTTCGGCACACTCGGGACAAATCGAGCAGAGTTCACTTATCAAGGTGGTCTACTCGTCCTTGATCATAGTCTTTATTTAAATACAGAGGATTTTGAGGTAGAATATGAAGTGACGAATAAATTGGCAGGAAAAGAAATTTTCGAGAAATTGTTAGATAGCCTTCAAATTCCAATTCGAAAAACCGAAAATAAGGTTAGACGATTTTACCAAACTAAGAAGAAGCAATTATAATCACTAGCATATTCAGAGGTGTAAATATTGAAAATAGAAGATTTTAGAACTTTAATAGAACTTCAAGCCCTTCAAGGTTTTAATACAATGACAAGTACAGGAGAAACATCTACTAATGACATGTTTCAAAAGCTCTTATCGGAATATATGACAAACAATCCGAGTGAACAAACTACTATGCAGACACTAGGAACTGTATATGACAAAATCAGCGAGGAAACTTCCAATATTCGCTTATCAAGTCAACTACCAATCAGTATTTCGCCAAGTTTACCGCCAACCATCCTAAACTCCATTAGCAAAGGTACTGATAAAAAAACAGATTATGATCATGTTATTCGGCAAGCAGCTTTGCAATACAATATCCCTGAAAAGTTGATTAAGTCCGTCATTTTGCAAGAGTCTAACTTTAATGTTGCTGCCAAAAGCCATGCAGGGGCTTCAGGTCTTATGCAACTTATGCCCGCAACAGCAAAAGGTCTTGGCGTAACAGATATCTCAGACCCTATTCAAAATATAATGGCTGGAAGTAAATACCTAAGCAAGATGCTAAACCGTTATAATGGAGATACAGAACTTGCACTTGCTGCCTATAATGCCGGACCAGGAAATGTCGACAAACATAATGGAATTCCACCATTTAAAGAAACACAAAATTACGTGCAAAAAGTCATGAAAACGTATTTAAGCTAAGAACGATCCTAAAATCAAAATTGAAGCGATATGTGTAAGAAGCACCCAAAGGAGAACAAATCCTTTCAGGTGCTTTTTACTTTGTCCAAAGAGCAAATTTCAATAAGAAATGTTCTATGACTTTGTGTAGTAGTACAGAATATCTAATTTCCTTAAGCTAGATATTTGTTATATTGCAACGGCGTTGTTAAAATGAGAATATACTTATTCTTTTTAAAGGGAGTAATCATCATGACACAAGCGAACCCTATACCATTCGAAGTAATTGGAGAGGCGCTTCTATATAAATTAATCGATGTCTTTTATGATAATGTGAGTCAACATCCGGAATTAAAGCCCATTTTTCCTGAGGAATTATCGGAAACAGTCCGTAAGCAAAAACAATTCATGACTCAATATCTAGGAGGGCCCTCTCTCTATACAGAGGAACACGGTCATCCCATGCTAAGGGCCCGTCATCTTCCGTTTGAGATCACTCCCAGTCGTGCCGAAGCATGGCTATCCTGCATGAGGCAAGCAATGGATACAGTCGGACTCGCTGGAGATATAAGAGAGTTTTATTATCATCGTCTTTATTTGACAGCACAACATATGATTAATACTTCCGAACAAGACATGAAAGGAGAAGGAAATTGAGCGCTCAGAAACCAATTTTCAACATATCTAATTGGATTAAATCGCAGCATTGCTATGGAATTGGAAAAAAGCCGATTGAAATCTATGTGTTTATCGACCCAATATGTCCTGAATGCTGGGCGCTTGAGCCTATTATTAAGAAACTCCATATCGAGTATGGTCAATTATTCAGTATCAAGCATGTTGTAAGCGGGAAACTGTCTACCCTTCATAACACAAAAACCAAGTATTATGAAAATATGGCAAAAACTTGGGAAAGGACAGCCAGCCGCTCTGGTATGTCGTGTGATGGAAACTTGTGGCTTGAGAATCCAATTTCTTCACCATATGCTGCTTCCATTGCAATTAAGGCAGCTGAATTACAAAGTAGAAAGCTGTCAGCCCGTTTCATTAGAAGGTTACAAGAGCTACTGTTCCTTGACAAGCAGGACATCTCCAATCTCGAAGTCCTAACAAAATGCGCACGTGAAATTGGATTAGATGTGGAGGAATTCCTTAATGACATCACTTCTACAAGTGCAGCAAAAGGATTTCAATGTGATCTGAAGATTACATCTGAGATGGAAGTGAATGAAATACCTTCCCTCGTCTTCTTTAATGAAAATATTGAAGAAGAAGGAATCAAAGTATCCGGCTTGTATGCATATGAGGTGTATGTAAATATTCTTGAAGAAATGCTTAAAAATCTTCCTACTCCCGCAACTCCGCCTTCCCTTGAGGCATTTATACGTTGCTATAAATTTGTCGCAACGAAAGAAATTGAAGTAGTTTATAATATGAATAAACAAGAAGTCGAAAAAGAAATGAAACAACTTATCCTCAAGCAATTTGTAGAAAAAATCCCTGCCAAATACGGAACCTTCTGGAGATATATCGAAAATAAACACGATTCATTTAAATAAGAGCCTGTCTTGACAGGGCTCCTATTATGCAAAAAACCTAGCAAATCGCGAATTTGCTAGGTTTTTTTTATCTATTTATACGAACAAAGGGGATGGGAGAAATTTTTCACGATCAAACAAAGGGGTATAAGTTTGTTTGTGATTAACTTCACAACAATAATATAACATGATTCACACTTCTAAGCAACAACTATGTGATTGAATTCACAAGAAAGATTTGGTAATGCCTTGGAGTAGCGGTTTTACTTCCCGTTAATGTGGGGGAAAAAGCAAGGCTCCCAATAATGGTTGACAAGTATAAGATTCTGCCAAGATCTGGATTGCATCAAGAACCGAGATTTCCAGACCTGAATGGGCATTTTCCAGCCCAAAACGCGTTTCGCATTCCAACATGAGAAAATCCCAGCAAATCGCGAATTTGCTGGGATTTCCTATCTATAATATACGAACAAAGGGGATGGGAGAAATTCTTCACGGTCAAACAAAGGGGTATAAGTTTGTTTGTGATTAACTTCACAACAATAATATAACAATATATACGACATTTTTCAACATAATATGACTTCCTTCACAAAATTGTCATATTTTTAGAATGCAGATGCATAGTTTATAGAGAGAATACTTCTGGAGGTAAGTAACATGAAAACTATCTTATTCTTATTGTTGATTCTGATCTCACTTTCCCTGCATTTTTTAGCTTTTCTAGGACTATTCCCTCTATACATCAGTTCACCTATTCTTTTTCTTACCCTATTTATCATTGTCTTTACTTTCAGTCAGAAAAATCGGTTCAAAGGTTATTAGAGAGCGCTTTATCGATTATTAGTACCTTTACGTTTTCATAATACCAAACTGTATGACGCTATAACGCCACCATTTACTATGAAGGATTAATCCTGTAACACGCCACGCTCATCTCATCACAATGGTGGCGGTGCGAAGCTGGATTTTGGAGTTCTTTCTATAATAAAAGAGGGATTCCTTCTATGTAGATTGGCTATATTAAAGGTTACTCAAAAAGGAGGACAAAAAAGAGCTGTCGAATTTCTCGGCTCTTTTTATCCTCCTTTTTGAACACGCACTATTAGTAAGTCACGAAGCCCTGCCCCATGTCCTAAAAGGATGATCTTTAAGAGCAATATGTCTTAAAGTCATCCTCCATCCTTTACGCTAATAAAGATTCCAATTCAGTTAGCTTTGCTTCAAACACTTTTAAAGCTTCTTGAATCGGCTCTGCCTTCGTCATATCGACGCCTGCTTTTTTCAAAACCTCAATAGGGTAATCCGAACTTCCTGATTTCAGGAATTCTAGGTAGCGACGGACGGCCGGTTCTCCTTCTTCAAGGATCTGTTTACTTAAAGCTGTTGCCGCGCTGATTCCAGTAGCATACTGATACACATAGTAATTATAGTAAAAATGCGGAATTCTAGCCCATTCAAGGCCAATTTCCTCATCGATAGTAATATTGGGCCCAAAATATTTTTTATTCAACTCATAATACTCTTGTGTTAATACTTCAGCCGTTAACGCTTCTCCATCTTGTGCCTTTTTATGGATCGTATGCTCAAATTCAGCAAACATGGTTTGACGGAAAAGCGTGCCGCGGAATCCTTCCAATTGATGATTTAATAAATAAATTCGCTTCTTCTCATCTTCAATTGTATCAAGAAGATAATCATTCAACAGGTTTTCGTTACAAGTTGAAGCCACTTCTGCAACGAAAATCGAATAATTTCCATATGGATATGGCTGATGCTTTCTTGTGTAATAGCTATGAACGGAATGACCAAATTCATGGGCAAGAGTAAACAAATTATTGACATTATCCTGCCAGTTCATCAGAATGTAAGGATTCGTTCCGTAGGCACCAGATGAATAAGCGCCACTACGTTTCCCTTTGTTTTCATGAATGTCCACCCAACGATTTTCAAAGCCTTCTTTTAATACGTTAAGATAGTCTTCTCCTAAAGGAGCTAGTCCTTTTAGAATATATTCTTTCGCTTCATCATATGTTACATCCATTTTCACTTCTTTAACGAGCGGTGTGAAGAGATCATACATATGAAGCTCTTCTAAGCCAAGTACTTTTTTACGCAAGTCAATATAACGATGAATTAAATGCAAGTTCTCGTTTACTGTCTGAACAAGATTGTCATATACCATTTCAGGTATATTATTATCACTTAATGCAGCATGACGGGCAGATTCATAGTTGTGCACAGAAGCATTGAAATTATCACTCTTAACTTGACCTGCAAGTGTGCTTGCAAAAGTATTACGGAACTTGCCATACGTCTCATATACACCTTTAAATGCATCCTCACGCACGCGACGATCCTCGCTCTCAAGAAATCGAATATAGCGGCCATGAGTAATTTCTACTTCTTCACCGTTTTCATCTTTAATAGTTGGGAAAACGAGATCTGCATTGTTGAGCATACCAAATGTATTGCTTGAAGCATCAAAAACCTCAGATGCCTGTGCAAGTAATGCTTCCTTTTCTGCTGACAAAATATGTGGTCGTTGAAGATTAATTTGTTCAAGAGCATGAGCATATAATCTAAGCTCTTCCTTTTCATTAAGAAATTCACTAATTTTGCTTTCTTCAATACTTAGAATTTCTGGAACAATATAAGAAAACGCACTACTCGCTTGGGCAACCAAGCTTTTTATCCGTGAATCCATTCCTTGATAAAACGAATTTGTTGTATCTTGATCATAACGCATATGTGAATATGTATAGGCTTTTCCTAACTTTTCCCATACTTGATTTTGATATTGCAATACTGCAAAAAGCTTTTCGGCACTTTCACCTAAGGTGCCCTTATATGCATCTGCCTTTAATAAGTCTTCTTTCACTTCTTGAAAAGCAGTTTCCCAATCTTCTTCCGTTACGTAGATATCCTCCAATCTCCACGTATCCTCAACCACCACTTCACTCCTAGCAGGTAATGCTTTTATTGCATTTTCTTGTCCCATACATATATTCCTCCATTCTAGAAACAACTTAATTCCGATTTATTAACACAACTAAAAAACTCGTGGTAACAATGTATGATTCTAAGTCACGTGGTCCAACCTCGATTGATGAAAATTTCTCGTTACCATATTATTTCTCTATTGTTCGAAAAAATCCTTCCGCTTCGATTCAATTAAGAAACAATAGATCATACATATTCTATTGTACTTTACCTATTATCACAAAATCATTTCCGAAAGCTTGGAATAGAGATCATTTTCTAATTGCATACATTCAACACTACTTGTAGGTGGGGCAAGCTTATTTTTTATTATATAAATCCCTTTTCCTCCAAATTCCAAAATCTCAAGCTTTGCCAATAAAAATAAATAGGCATCCACTGCTAAAAAAGAGTTTTTCACAGGAAGCATTGGCAATGTTCTTAATCGAATCTGACCGTTTGTAACCCGCCGCTGAAAAGATTGATAAATTTGACTACGATAAATGCGACTGCCGATTTTCTTATGTTGCAAACAATCCATGAAAATCCACCCTTGCCATTCAACTGCAGCTGTTTCAAGGATCACCATTCCTTCCACAGGGAGTCCAATTTCGCTCGGAATCCATGCCGGGGACAAACCATTCTTATATAATTCATTGAAAAACGGATTAGTATGCTTTGCCGTTTTTACTTTGTGGATAGCCCACGCTTTTCTTTGCGCTCGCCATTCTTCAATAAAATGAAATTTCCAAGTTTTATTAGTGGAAAAAAGGATGTTCGGATGAGTGTTGCTAAGAGGTAATACTGTTAACTCTGAAAAGGTTGTACGTGGGGAGAATGGAGTTAAAGGATCTAACATATACAGCTTATGTTGCTCTGGACAATACGTTAGGATCATCGGGGAATGAACAGTATTCATGGCAAATAGCCATTGAAAAGCAGAAAGTGAATACTGCCTAGTTTTTTTACGTTTAATTCGCTTCTCTGCTATTATCCAAATCGGTTTAATTCCAGCTTCTTGATAGGATTTTGTTCGGGAGAGAAATACTTCCTCCGATATGGGAGAGCATTGAAATTCAATCGCATAGGATTGTTCTTTATAGTAGATGAGGATATCGGGCCGCTGTCTTATTTCAGGAAGATATGGTTCCATTTCTACTTCAATACGATTGTTAACAAACCATTGGAATAATTTTCGCTTTCCTAAAAGGTGATATTCTGATTCTGGTTCAGACGAGGCTTTACAAGCGAATGCTTTTTTGTGAGCAAAATGCGGAATCTTGATTTGGCCTGCCTTTAGGATTAGCTCTGCTGCACAACAAGGGCAATAATAAGGATCTGTTTGCCATTCAGCTAGCCGTTCTTTCGGGATATTTCCAGGAAGTGTAATGATATTTCCTTGAACACCTCTGGCAGTGAGCATACAATTCCCCCTTTCTTTACAACATATTCTACATAAAGACAGCCATTCCTCTTTTTCGAGGATATTAAAAAAAAGATCAGGCATATTATCATACAAAAAAGCCGACATCATTATCGTTCATAATGAAATCGGCTGTTAGTTATGAAAAATATTTATGGACGGTTTCAAAAACATGTTCATCCATTACCACTCTTCCATATTCTTCAAGCATATGGATTGTGATTGAAGATTCTTGACTATATTCAAGTAAAAGGCTTAAAACATCATCAATTTCTTCTTCTTCAATGTCCTCTTCCTCAAATTCGATATAGAGAAAATATCTATTATTATAGGCATATAATTGTGTCTTAAAGTGATCAAGACCACTGCGCTTACTTAGTGAAATGACATCTTCAAAGTCATTGAACTCCGTGATAAACTCAATGATACCGTCCTCAAACTGAATGGGCTCATGGCCATCGTCTTTCCCTTGGTATTGTTCATCTAACAAGGATTCAAGCTTATCATCGACATGTAGTTCGCCAAATCTTTCATCAGTAATCGGCAGTTCTAGCTTCTGACCATCCTTCGTCAATTGAGCCTTCGTAACCAATATCTCAAGACCTTTTTCCATAGCTTGAACTTGAATCCATAATGGACCTTCAATCATAAACTCTTCTTCTTGATGTACTTCATCCATCATCTCCCAGAAAAGTTCCTCACTTCGTTCTCGGCTATACCAAATATCTTCCCTATTGAAGCCGCGATCTTCAATATCTATATAAGAAATGTAAAACTTCACTGTATCTTCATTTATACGTTCGATCTCCACGTAAATCCTCTCCCTTCTGTGCATGTTTTGAAGGGATTTACCCCCGAAAAATTTTGCTCTTTCTTTTATCGTTACCCACCATACCCTTTTGCATTACCGGTAGATAAGGAAATATGTTGTCATAATTTATTTTATGATAAAACTCTTCATAATGGAAATAAAAAAGCTTCAATCGGTTAAAAACAAACGATTGCCTAATGTTCCATATATTCTACAAAATTCCCACAGGATATGCAACTGTAAAACAGGAAATATTTTTGGAATAAAATGAAACTTCAATCAATGGGGTCTTGACTTTCCGTTAATGCGGGATAACTCCATCTATAGTGGATATTCTTATGTAAAGTAAACGATGAACAGATTAATATTGTAGGACACTACTTTCTTCCATCAGCATCTTGCTTCGCACGCATTTGTATCAACTATCTAAAAAAAGAGATATATTAAAAAACCCTGTCAATAATTTAGACAGGGCCTCTGCTTATAATTTAGTTGACCATTCGCTGAGCTTCACGTAGTTGGAACGAACGGACTTTACGTGGTAGGAATCTGCGAATCTCATCTTCGTTATATCCAACCTGCAATCTTTTTTCATCAAGGATAATCGGTCTTCTTAATAGACCTGGATTATCTTTGATTATTCTATACAGTTCTTGAAGTGGAAGAGATTCCACATTTACATTTAGTTTCTGGAAAGTTTTCGATCTTGTCGAAATAATCTCATCTGTTCCATCTTCTGTCATACGAAGAATCTCTTTAATCTCTTCAATTGTAAGCGGTTCAGAAAAAATGTTTCTTTCAGAATAAGCAATATCATGTTCCTCGAGCCATGCTTTTGCTTTACGGCAAGAAGTACAGCTAGGTGATGTATATAAAGTTACCATGTTAACACTCACACTCCCTAAGTATAGAATCGACGATCTATGATGGGAAACTTATCATTCATTTCAGTTTCAGGTCTAGATTGAAATAACTATAAAATAGTAATTCATATTAATATTATACACTAAAATCAGCAAATTGCATACTCTTTTCACAAAGTTTGATACGCTTTCATAGTCCAAGCTTTATTTTATAATCAAGCCATCTTTCTTTGTCATTTTAGATTACGAATGGGTATTCTAATTGAAAATCAGCATAAATGATTCTCAATTACTTTTTTCTTAACACTATTTAAAGTACCCAATTTATTTTGTTCTAAACATTTTAGTTTGTATCTTTCATTTTTTCCTATACTCCATTTTTGTTCCTATTTTCCTGAATGCTCCCCCACCTAAAATGCTAACGTATTTTTGAGGAAGGGGTTCTGTCGTATCGATGGATTCACCTAAAAGTTCTCCGTGAACCTGAACGATTAACGAGCAGTGGGGCTGTCACATCAGTAGACTATATACACATTGGTCTTGCCGTTGAGACTTCTTTTTTACATAATCATCGTTTGGGGGTTCCAAACATTCACGGTTTTCATATTGAAGTCCGTTTCTTTTGTTAATCGCAACCAAGCTTTTTTCAAAATATTAGCTGCTCCATTTACATCCGCATTGATGAACCCATTCCGATGTGAAAGATATAGCCCTCTTTTCATACGCTTACCGGAGAAGTGTTTCTTTCTATCGCTTTCACCATAAGTTGGGAGATCGTCACCATCAAGAAAACTTGCTTTGGACGTGTAGGATTCCTCCGTCACAACGACTTTAATTCCGTGCTGCGATGCTTTGTATGTAATCATGCTGATCAACAAACCGTGGGGAATACTCACAAAAGTTTGGTTGTTTCTTTTGCCATTGTTTCCACGCTTTATTTTGTCCAATGATGGTGGTATGGGTGTTTTCTTCTAACGCGATTTTTTATCACTTCTGAACTTGCCTTATGAAAAATATCCTTCATTTTAAGGAATCTTTTTTGATGTAATTTTTCTAATCGTTCAGAAGTAAAAGGAGCTTCATTTGCTTGTTTTCCCTGTCGTAAAATACCAAGAAGATAAGCTTTCTTTTTGTTGTAGTATTGATTGATAGATTTGACATGTTTGCCCTTGACTAATAGGGGTGCTCGTCCCGTATTTGTTACAATGGTTGCAAGATTATCAATTCTTAAATCAATACTCATAAACCTACCGTTATCTTCTATTTCTGTTTTTTCAAAAGAGATCTCCATTACTAACTCTACAACATATTGGTTGTATTTCGGAATCACACGAACTTGTTTTTAATGACGCAATCTTGGTTAGTAAAAGTCATTTCTTTCTTTGTTGCCTGACTGTATGTAGGGATTTTTGGTTTCGCTTTGTATTTAGAAGGATTTTGCTTGTAATCTTTTAAACTCACATAAAAAGATTTCCAGTTTTGAAAAACTACCTTCATTACAGATTGACTGCATTGCGCCGGAAGAGAGCGATAATCTTTTGGTGAAACGACCTTGAATAAAGCATCCAAAAAATGATAGTTTACGTAAGGTTGCTCTTTTGATGGTTTAGTAAAAAGATGACATGTCACTTCTGTTTGTTTTTCTTTCGGTTTGGCTTTTTGTCTCATTACGCTCTTTTGATAAGCCAAAAGTTGAACATCATTCATCCGATCTATTTTTTTATCAACTGTATCCAAGACTTCTTTTTGTAAAGGTGCTATTCTTTATCTTGTGTAAGTCCTGTGTAAACCTGGCGTATGTAAAAATTAGTGGTGTTATACATGTTCTTAACATTTTGAGTCATATTTTGAAAATACCCATACATACGATGTCCTTTTTTAATCCAAATTTGGTGCGTTTTATACTTCCTTTTTCCTTCGTTTCACTTTGTCATATTTTCTCACCTCCTATATCGATTATACCAAACATACGTTCCTGATTGCTAATAATACGATTTATTTTGAAAAATAAAAACTGCCCCTTCACCCCCTTCTTCATTTTTTAACAAAAATTTGAATAAGGGGTACTCTTGGGAAAAATGATAGATTTGATAATAACAAAAAAACGATCTCTGTATTGAGATCGTTTTTTTGTTATTACTTATACATTTGTTGATATTGTTTAAATTCCTTGTCAGAGCAATTCACATAGTGTCCTGGTCTTACTTCGCGCATCTTCACATCATCACTTTCACTATAGTTGTGAATGTTTGGATTGTAAATAATTCGTTTCCTTGTACGTTCGCTTGCAGGATCCGGAAGAGGGATTGCCGAAAGCAGAGATTGTGTATAAGGGTGAATTGGATTGTTATACAAGTCATCACTTGGTGCAAGCTCCACTAATTTACCGAAATACATAACTCCGATTCGATCACTGATGTACTTAACCATGGAGAGATCGTGTGCAATGAAAAGATACGTTAGACCATGTTCAATTTGTAGTTTTTTCAATAGATTAACAACTTGTGCCTGAATGGAAACATCCAATGCTGAAATGGGTTCATCCGCAATGATGAATTCAGGTTTAACAGCTAACGCACGGGCAATTCCGATACGTTGGCGCTGGCCGCCGGAAAATTCATGCGGGTATCGATTAGCGTGTTCACGATTTAAACCTACCGTTTCAAGTAGACTGTATACACGTTCCGCTCTCTCTTTAGGAGTTTTCGCTAAGCCGTGAATGTCAATTCCTTCAGCGATAATATCAATGACCTTCATCCTCGGGTTTAAGGACGCGTACGGATCTTGGAAAATCATTTGCATTTTTCGGTTAAAATCTTTTAATTGTTTTTTACTTTTCGAGCCATGGACATTTTCGCCATCAAAAATAACTTCGCCATCCGTTGCATCGTAAAGGCGAATGATCGTTCGACCAGTAGTTGATTTACCGCAACCAGACTCACCGACTAATCCTAATGTTTCACCTTTGTAAATATCAAAAGAAATACCATCAATTGCTTTAACCATATTTGGCTTGCCGACATTGAAGTATTGCTTTAGATTTTTAATTTCGAGTAACTTTTCACGTTCAACCATTATTGCCCCTCCTGTCCAGCTTGGAATTGTTTCATCCGTTTAACTACAGCTGCTGGCGGTTCTACTTTTGGTGCATCAGGGTGCAATAACCAAGTTGCCGCATAATGCGTGTCAGAGACTTTAAACATTGGGGGTTGCTCTTCTAAATCAATTTGCATCGCATATTCATTACGTGGCGCAAATGCGTCACCAACTGGCGGATGTAATAAATTTGGAGGAGTTCCCGGGATTGCATATAATTCTTCCTCTGCGGAATCTAGACTCGGCATCGAGCTGATTAATCCCCATGTATATGGGTGTTTAGGATTATAGAAAATTTCGTCTACCGTGCCAATTTCAACAATTTTTCCGGCATACATAACCGCTACACGATCCGCTACATTGGCAACAACACCAAGGTCATGCGTAATGAAGATAATTGACGTATCAATTTTCTTCTGCAATTCTTTCATTAATTCAAGAATTTGAGCCTGGATCGTTACATCAAGAGCTGTTGTTGGCTCGTCTGCAATCAAGACCTTCGGATTACAAGCAAGAGCGATTGCGATAACGACACGTTGTCTCATTCCACCAGAAAATTGGTGTGGGTATTGTTCAAAGCGTTGCTCAGGATTCGGAATCCCGACCATACTAAGCAATTCAAGCGTCCGTTTTTTCGCTTCACTTTTACTAACATTCTGATGCTTAAGAATCGGTTCCATGATTTGCTTACCGACTTTAATTGTCGGATTTAAAGATGTCATTGGATCTTGAAAAATTAGTGAAATGTCTTTTCCACGTACTTTTTGCATCTTTTTTTCACTTAACTTAGCTAAGTCTTTACCATTGAAAAGGATTTCGCCACTTTTTATTTCCGAGTTTTGCGGCGGTAAAAGGCGCATAATTGCTTTAGTCGTTACTGATTTACCTGATCCTGATTCTCCTACTATTGCAAGTGTTTCACCTTTTTTCAATTCAAAGTTCACACCTCGAATCGCTTGAACTTCTCCCGAGAACGTATGAAACGATATATTCAAATCTTTAACTTCTAATATGTTTTCCAACTTTTTCACCTACCTATTAATCGCGCATTTTTGGATCCAATGCATCACGGATACCATCTGCAATCATGTTAAAGCAAACCATAATGATGCTGATAAAGACTGCTGGGAAAATCATTAAGTGTGGATACAATCTCAATGTTTTAAATCCATCATCAATTAACGTACCTAATGAAGCTAGTGGCGATGAAAGTCCCAAACCAATGAAACTTAAGAATGCTTCAAAGAATATTGCATTTGGAATGGTAAACATGGTGTTAATAATGATAACACCCGCTAAATTTGGCAGTAAATGTTTGAAAATGATTTTGCTATGAGAGTTTCCTAACGTTCTTGAAGCAAGTACATATTCTTGTTCTTTCAATTTTAGCACTTGAGCTCGCACAACTCGCGCCATCGTTGTCCATCCTGTAATAGCAAGTGCAATCGTAATCGACATAATCCCTGGCTTGAAAACGAGGATCATTAATATCACGACAACAAGGTTTGGTATTCCAGAAATCACTTCGATTACACGCTGCATCATACTATCCAGTCTGCCACCAAAGTATCCTGCTATTGCTCCATAGGTGACGCCGATTACCATGTCTAATAATGCTGCCAAGAAAGCGATATAAAGGGAAATTTGAATTCCTTTTGCCACACGCGTGAATAAATCACGGCCTAAAGAATCTGTCCCAAACCAGAAGTATTCATCAATATTCTTCTGTTCATATACATCGACAACTGTACCATCATTACGGACCATTGTTCCGTCAAAGGGTAACCAGCTTACACTTTCCAATGCCGGGATTTTAGCAGGCAAATTTGTCCGTTTTAAATCTTGGTCATTTGTTCCATGTCCGCTAATTAGTGGACCTACAAAGGCTAGGATAATGACCAAAAGCATCACAATCATACTAACAAGAGCTGCTTTATTTTTTCTTATTCTTAGCCATGAATCTTGCCAGAAATTTAAGCTAGGCTTGCCTATTACCTCACCTAAGGAAGCATCCAGAATGGCAGGAGCAAACTTGTCTTTACTTATTTTCATATCTTCTTTCGCCATTACTTTTTACCTCCTGACAACCTAATCCGCGGATCAATAACCCCATAAAGAATATCGACTATAAGGATAATGACAACAAACATAAATGAGAATAACAGAGTCGTTCCCATAATAACGGAATAATCATTTACTGTTATCGCTTTAACGAATTGTTCCCCGATTCCCGGGATGGCAAATATCTGCTCAATAACGAGAGAACCCGTCATTAAGGAAACTGTTAGAGGTCCTAATACTGTTATTACTGGGATTAACGCATTTCGTAATCCATGTTTAAAGGCAACCTCGAAGCTACTTGCACCCTTCGCTTTTGCAAGGGTAATATAATCTGAACCTAATACATCAATCATTTCTGTTCTCATAAATCGAGCCGTAATGGCGATAGGGAACATAGCTAGTGCAATCGTAGGCATAATGGTGTAGTCCCAGCCCTTCCAGAACAATACTGGTAACCAGCCTAGCTTAACGCCAATATAATATTGCATGACACCCGCAAACACGAAGTTAGGGATCGATTTACCAAGAACAGCTATGAATGTCGAACTATAATCGATCCAAGTATTTTGTTTTAATGCGCTAATAACTCCTAGCACAATTCCGATAATCGTACCGAAAAAGATGGCTTGAAATCCTAACACTAGTGATGGTTGAATCCGCTCAAGTAATAATTGTGTGACTGGAACATTATTAAACTGAAACGAAATTCCTAAATCACCTTTAAGTAAACCAACAATATATTGTGCGTATTGTACCGCTATAGGTTGATCTAATCCGTAATTTTCCTTCATGATTTGTAATTGTTCAGGTGATAATTTTCCCGCTGTGGAAAAAGGCGTACCTGGAATCAATTTCATCAAGAAAAAGGTTAGGCTGGCAATAACAAATAAGGTAATTAACATATAAATAAACCTTTTTATAATATATCGAGCCATTTGCACACCTCCTACATATTCGAATTTTCTCTATAATTCGACAATTTTTATAATAGGGAAAAGAGAGTATATCAAGTACATATACTCTCTTTTCTACTTTCAAACCATTTTTATATGTTTTGGTATCCTATTCTTCAACTGTGATCCATTTATAAGAATAGTTTGGACCAAATGGTAAAGCAACTAATCCTTTAACTTTAGGACTAATTAGGATGTTATCTGCTCTTTGGTAAGTTGGTGCCACACCATAGTCTTCAGCTAAGAATACGCGTTCAGCTTCTTGAAGTGTTGCAACATACTCTTCTTGATTCGCAGCCACTTCTTCAGCTTTTGTAATTAACCCGTCATATTTAGTGCTTGAATATGACATTTCATTATTCGGGCTGTCTGTTAACCAAAGATCAGCGAATGTCATTGCATCTGGATAGTCAGGACCCCAACCAGAGTGAAGTAAATCATAGTTTCCAGCTTTTGCACGATCAAGACGAATTGCAAATGGAACACTCTCAAGATTAACTTTTAATCCAGGTAGGTTCGTTTCCAATTGGTTTACAATGTACTCATCTTGCTTCTTAGCTGAATCTGTGTCTCCACCTAGGTAGCTAAGCTCAAGCTTGTCTAGTCCTAGTTCAGCTAAACCTTTTTCCCATGCTGCTTTTGCTTCATCAGCATTAAACACAATCAAATCGCCGTTTTTCTCACGGAAATCTTTACCGTCTGGAGTTGTTACAAACTTGTCTGGTACAAAATAGTTCGCTGCAATTGAACCGTTGTTCAAAATGCTTGCTGCAAGATCCTCTTTATTGAAAGCTTTTGCAAGTGCTTCACGAATGTTTACATTTGCAAGTGCTTCATTTTTATAGTTCATTTTAATCCAGTAAACAGATGGTTGAAGGGCACTAACCATTCTTTCATCACCTTGATATTGTGGAACAAGATCGGATGATAAGATATCAGTGATATCTGCTTCTCCACCTTCAAATGCATTCACTTGTGCATTGTTATCTTTAACAACATTAAATGTAATCTTCTTAAGTGTAATTGCATCTGCATCTCGGTAAGTGTCGTTCTTTTCAAGAGTCCATTCCATAGCAGTAGGACCTTTCCAAGCTGTTAATTTGAAAGCCCCGTTTGATATTAGGTTTTCTGCGTTACTAGCATATGCATTGCCTTTTTCTTTCACAAACTTTTCGTTTTGTGGATAGAATGTTGGGAATGCCATTAAGTCTTTCCAGTAAGGAAGAACTTTCTCAAATTTAACTTCTAGCGTTTTTTCATCGATTGCTTTAATACCTAAAGTATTTAAATCAAAATCTTTTTTGGCAACTGCAGCATCCGTAATTTCCTGAGCGCCTGCAATTTTTCCATTCATCATATATGGACCATATTCTGAAGCTGTAGCAGGATCAATTGCACGCTGCCAAGCGAATACGAAATCTTGTGCAGTCACAGGATCTCCATTAGACCATTTTGCATCGATAAGCTTAAATGTTACAGTTTTCCCGTCTTCACTCACTTCTGGCTCTCCGTCTACTAAAGCAGGAACAGAACTACCATCTTTATCTTGTGTGTAAAGACCTTCGTTAATACTATTTAATACGTTAAAGCCAATTTCGTCTGTCGTCTTAACAGAATCCAATGTTGGGATCTCAGATTTACTTAGGACTTTAATTTCTTGTGCTGCATTAGATGTTTTTGCACCTTCAGACTTTTCATTACCATTATCTGCACTTTTTCCACCACATGCTGCCAAGAATACACTTAGCACCAATGTCAGTACCAAAAGCAGTGAATATTTAGATTTTTTCAAAATCGATACACCCTTCCCTTATTTTTATGTAACATTTACTATTATACAAAAAATTAAGAATTTGTACATAAATATTTAAAAATAATTTAATGTCTCGTAATCATTTTTAAAAAAATAAGTATACTTACTTTTTTTACCTACTAATCGTAAATTTAATTGTAATTTTCACAAAATTAAGCCTTTTCATTTTTAAAATAGTACCTAATTACTTTTTTAGTTTTTTTGTAATCACCTTTTTTAAAAAATAATTATTATATTTAAATAACAACAACTTATTACATGTACCTCATTATGTTTTGGTATACTTTTTTTAGTAACATGTAGAGAGGGTAGTGAAAATGAAAAAAACGATGATTTGGACAGTTGCAATGGTTTTGCTTTCTTTAATTTTATCTCTAGTCTTGTATCATGAGATAACCTTGCGTTCTTTCCTTGATATGATCTTTTATATAACTGGATGCTTATTAATCTTCTCTTTATTTACGTTGGTACTACAAAAAGGTTTTTTTGATGTCATCCATTATAGCTTTCGTAAAGTATTGCCAAGTAAAAGTACAGAGACGGAAGAAGAAGGCGAAATGCGTCGCCTTTCTGATTTAATAACGTTGAACCTTAGTATCCCTTTCTCAACTGGATTCATTCTGTTACTCATTTTAATTATTGGATTATATATTTATTACTTATGATTTTTTGCAATAATGGCGATGCTGTAAGGAAAATAAGTAGATTTCAACAGTAAATATCTCTACAATGAAAGAAGTAAACTTACTATTATTTTTTAAGCTTATACAGGGAGTGACAATAGGTGAAAAGGATTTTTTCAGGCATACAGCCTACCGGTTCAATAACATTAGGCAACTATATTGGCGCGATGAAGCAATTCGTCGAACTTCAACATGAATATGACTGCTACTTTTGTGTTGTCGATCAGCACGCAATTACTGTTCCACAAGATCGATTAGAATTAAGAAAAAATATCCGTAATCTTGCAGCGTTATATCTGGCAATTGGCTTAGATCCAGAAAAGAATACGATCTTTATCCAATCTGAAGTGCCAGCACATGCCCAAGCAGGCTGGATGATGACATGCAATGTTTATATTGGCGAGTTGGAAAGAATGACTCAATTTAAAGACAAATCTGCTGGGAAAGATGGCGTGTCAGCTGGTTTACTTACATACCCACCATTGATGGTCGCCGACATCCTTCTATATAATTCAGATCTTGTACCTGTTGGTGAAGATCAAAAGCAGCATATTGAATTAACTCGGGATTTGGCTGAACGTTTCAATCGGAAATATGGCGAGATCTTTACGATTCCTGAAATTAGCCTACCAAAAGCTGGCGCAAGGATTATGTCTCTGCAAGAGCCTGAAAAGAAAATGAGTAAATCTGATCCAAATAAAAAAGCGACGATTGCCTTATTAGATGATCCAAAACAAATTGAAAAGAAAATTAAAAGTGCAGTTACCGATTCAGAAGGTATTGTCAAGTACGACAAAGAAAATAAACCAGGCGTCTCTAATCTTCTTTCCATTTATAGCATCTTTAGTGGTAAATCGATTGCTGAAATCGAAGCGATATATGAAGGTAAAGGATATGGCGACTTTAAATCGGGATTAGTAGATGTCGTTCTCGCAGAAATCCAACCGATTCAGGATCGCTACTATCGTCTACTTGAGTCTACTGAACTGGATGAAATTTTAGATCGAGGTGCCCAAAAAGCAAATATCGAAGCAAATAAAATGCTCCGCAAAATGTCTAATGGTATGGGATTAGGACGTAAAAGAAAGTAACTAAATTGCAATGATGATTGGCCAATAGAAAAAGACGTCTCGTTTCTGAGTACGTCTTTTTCTGTGTCTATTTTATAACATGGACTGACTGTCGCCGACTTCCATTTCCCATAGCTTTTCAAAAAATGGTTGGCCTTTTACCAAGTACTCACACATGTGAAGATGTTTATCTGACCAGCCTGCTTTCATTTCTTCATATAATCCAACCCAAGCTTCCTCGAAATTCATCTCCTGTATACTTTCATATTTTTCTGGTGACCACTCTGTAAACCAGTAGCGAATTTCAGCTGTGTGTTTGGCTGTAAATAGTTGATCCATAGCCATAAATAAAAGCTGTTTTAATTGGCGTTCTTTCCGGGTAAGACCTTCCATATATTGCGGTGATGGTGATAATATATGATATTCTTTTTCCGTTGCAGCATTATCAGTAAATGTGTACTCTAAGGCAGGATTGTTTTCAATCATGTCGTATACAATTTGCTCTTGGCGTGGAATTAGCCTGCTTTTCCGAATGGGAATGTGATAGCCAATTGTATCAATTGCTAGTATCCCACTTCCGTCTGTAATGACAAAGCAATAATCCAATTGAATTCTTTCATGGTTTTTTCTTGCATAGGCTTTTTGATAAATATCATTGAGTAGTGCTTTCGGTAATTCAGACAAATCATTTTCTATGTAATGAAAAAGGGTTGACGAAATTTTTAAAAGCGGAACTTGATCGAGTAGTTCAATTCCGTCATCTTTTCTCCATTCATGAAAATGGCAAATATTGTAGCCGTTTTCTTCTCCTTCAAACCAATTCACCCAAACATCATGAAGATATAACATCATTTGACCCCTCGCTTACTTAGTTCTATTTGTCCATCAGTATAGGCAGTTGTGAGAGAATTTATTCCTTTTATAGGCAGATGATTATTTTTCTTTTCTAAGAAACAAGGATGAGGTGCACTTCACTAGATTACAGGTTTTACCTCAAAAAAACTGATTGATCTACATACACTTGATAGCGTTTTCAAGAAACCCTTGCCTGGTGATATGCAAGAGGGCAATTTAAGCAATCCCCCCATATTGGCGCGTGTTTCAGCCTCCCTTTCTAACCTTTGCGAGCCGGAACCAAAAAAATGCGGTTTTAAAACACGAAAAGATTCCTCTATATAAGACGTTACCATTAGATACAACCTCTTAATTACATTTAACCTAAGCCCGTTCCCTTTGCCCCCAAAATAAAATCTTCAGATGAGACCGCGAATGTTTTTTTCACTGTAAGATCGTTTTTCTGTTTCACCAAAAAATAGCCAGTGCTATAACCGAGCATGTTTGGATAAGGTGATTTTCCAAGTAATAATTGGTCATGTTTTCTCTCGTTACGCTTCAGCTGAATATCTTCTTTAAGGTATTTCTCCCAATAATGTTTCGACTGCTCATCCGAATATAAGCTGGTCCATTTTGCTAAGTACTCCTTCCCAAGGTAGGTCATGACAGCATGTTCTGCTAAGCCCTCCATGACCATTCGATCAAGCAACGTGAAATCATTTTCATTTTGCTTAACGCAAGCTAACCTACAGACGTGATGGTATTCATGAATAAACACAGCGGTAAGTTCCTTCAAACTAATACCAGGACGGACAAAAAGGAATAATTTATCCCGAAAAGCTAAACCAGATTTTGTATCTAGTGATTGATTGAATAAGCCCCCTGCATTCATTGGGAAAATATAAACAGGGATATCTGGGCCTTTCCATAACCTTTGGTAGCGCTGAAAAATAGCCGTTACTTTACTCCAGATGCTCTCTGAAACTAAAGATTCTATGTCTCTTTTTGCTTGGCGTGAATCTCGATACATCCCATGTTGCTGTAACAACCGATATATATTATTCGGTCTCATTTTCGGGAATTCGCCTTCTAAGTGTTTACATATTTCTTTTGGGCTACTATTGTTTTGAAGCCAAACATTCGTTTCAATAATTCCCATCACCCTCACCCCCACTATGTTTTATCCATCATATGTTGGGCAGCCAATGATGATACAGTCAATGAATGGTATTTTCCCGAAGTAGTTTAATAAATTTTCTAATCCAATATGAATACAATTTATTTTGTATATCGCTATACAAGATTTTCTGGTTTAGCTGAAGGATTACTTCACTTTTTACCTGTGGCTCATACATCGTCATTTAACATAGCCTTTCCGTTTATAATCAAAAAAAAGATTCTCTTCCCATTTGGACGTCGCACACTAAAGGATCAGACAGCATAACAACTATAGCGTTCAAATGTAGTGTATGTAGCACTATGAACTAGATGTAGTGTGCAATCTGACCCTCATAGGACATCCTAAAATGTAGTAGAGAATCTATCAATTATTTTTTAGTCTTCATATTTTTTTAAGACGATTGTTGCATTATGACCACCGAAGCCCAATGAGTTGCTTAAGGCAGCTGTAACCTCTGCTTTACGAGCTGTATTGGCAACGTAGTCTAAGTCACAATCTGGATCAGCATTTTCCAAATTAATCGTCGGTGGCAAGATTTGATCACGAATAGCTAGTGCAGTAAAAATAGCTTCCACACCGCCAGCTGCTCCTAGCAAATGTCCTGTCATCGATTTAGTCGAGCTTACTGCCAATTTATTTGCATGTTGGCCAAAAACTTCTTTTATCGCCATTGTTTCATATTTGTCATTATAAGCTGTGCTCGTTCCATGCGCATTTATATACTGAATATCTTCCGGTTTGAGGTCCGCATCACTCACTGCTTGCTTCATTGCTCTTGCCCCACCTTCACCGCCTGGAGCTGGTGCGGTAATATGGTAAGCATCACCAGTTGAACCATATCCGACGATTTCACAGTAAATGGTGGCACCGCGTTTTCGTGCAAACTCTAGGTCTTCCAAAACGATAATGCCAGCACCTTCTCCAATAACAAAGCCATCACGTTTTACATCAAAAGGACGGCTCGCTGTATTCGGATCAGGGTTTGTCGATAAGGCAGTATTTGCGCAAAATCCAGCCACAGCCATTTTTGTAATTGGGGCTTCTGCTCCACCCGTAATCATTGCATCAGCATCACCACGTTGGATCGCCTTGAATGCATCACCGATTGAGTTCGTACCAGATGCACATGCTGTAACTGTACATGAGTTGATTCCTTTTGCGCCTAAGGCAATCGAAACTTGACCAGAGGCCATATCAGGAATCATCATCGGAACAAAGAATGGACTTACTCTCTTATAGCCTCGATTTAAAAAGTTTTCATGTTGGTTTTCGAACGTTTCCATTCCACCAATCCCTGAACCAATCCATACACCGATTCGATCTGCATTCATATCATTAATTTCTAAATTAGCGTCTTTTACCGCCATTGTGGAAGCTGCTACAGCATAATGTGTGAATCGGTCCATTTTTCGGGCTTCTTTACGATCCACATATTCTTCGATGTTAAATTCTTTTAATTCTGCTGCTACCTTAGCAGGATACTCATCTGCATTTAATCGCGTTAATGGACCTATGCCTGATTTACCTTCAAGTATGTTCTCCCAGGTTGTCTTAGCATCATTCCCAAGGGGTGTAACAGCACCAATTCCCGTTACAACAACTCTTCGTTTCGTCATATAGTATTCTCCCTTCTTTATTTAGAAATAACCGTCGCAAGGTTCTATATTATTTCCCCCAGCGCATAGCTATGGCTCCCCAAGTTAATCCGCCGCCAAAGCCGACCATCACAACTAGATCACCATCTTTGATTTTTCCTGCTTCAAGTTCTTCAAACAATGCAACTGGAATTGAGGCTGAAGAAGTGTTTCCATATTTTCTAATTGTAGTAGACATTTTTTCAATTGGCAGCCCAAGTCTTTCCCTCGCCGCTTCCATAATTCGAATATTTGCTTGATGAGGGATAAGGAAATCTACATCTTCTTTTGATAGCCCAGCCTTATCAAGAACCGTTATACATGATTCTCCCATTTGACGTACAGCGAACTTAAATACTTCGCGACCATTCATGATAATTTTACTTCCAGTATCTTGATACAAATGATCTCCACCTGCACCATTTGCGCCTAACTCGAATGAAAGAATACCTCGATTATCTGAAACCTGACTAATCACAGCCGCACCTGCACCGTCACCAAATAAAACGGCCGTATTTCGGTCTTCCCAGTCAGTAACTTTTGAAAGCTTCTCAACTCCGACAACCAACACATGTTTGTATGTCCCCGTTTTAACGAATTGCTCTGCAGTTACCATGCCATACATGAAGCCGGCACATGCAGCACTTATATCCATCGCGGCAGCCTTTGATGCGCCAAGCTTGTCTTGTAACATACATGCTACAGTGGGAAACGGCCGATCCGGTGTCACAGTCGCAACTAAAATCAAGTCAATATCTTTTGCGTCTATATCCGCATTTTTGATTGCTTGTAAAGCCGCTTCATAGGCCATATCTGATGTATCCATATCATCATTAGCGATTCTTCGTTCCTCAATACCAGTTCTAGTCTTAATCCATTCATCTGACGTTTCTACCATTTTTTCCAAATCTAAATTCGTTAACACTTTCTCCGGCAAATAGCGTCCAATTCCAATTATTCCTGCATTCATTTTGCCATCCCCTATCTATTATTAATCCGTTATTATCATCAATTATTATTACCTGGTGCTAATTTTATATTAAAGAAGCTCATGTTGCAAGAGCATGAATAAAAAGAGTAAAAGATTCACATCCAGAAAAAGTTGGACAAGAGCCTAAGCAAGGAGCCAACCATTCCCATACAATACACTAAATGCTAGATTAATATCATCAACTCAAATAAAAAGGAGGAATTCATACATGACGGATCATAAACAGTCCCATAATACTGATCTTTTCTCAAGGATGATGTTTTCAAAGAGAAAGGAACCTGAAACAGAAACAGAATCTATTGCAAAAGAAACTACATCTGATATCGATTACATTCAATTGATGGAAAATGTCGATACTTTACTATCTCTCTACGAGAAAACGAAGCCTTCCCTCCAGAAATTCAATCCGCTTTTCGCTCAACTATTGTCCCAAGTTAAAGGAAAATAAAGTGATGGTTAGTCCCGTTCTACTGTCGCTAAATCTTCGATAAAGCGACACTACGAACCCGATTGGTTCAACTAAACCTTTGAAAACCACAAAGCTAAGTTTCACTGTATCTCACCAATCGGGGATTTACAGGCTGTTTATCCCCACCAATTTTTTCTTGATTCTCTAAACAAACATTGAGGTGGGGATATTACAGCCTGTTAAACCGGGATAAATAAAAGAGGGTGGAATGCGAAATTCCACCCTCTTTTATTTATTATTGATTTACTGCATCTTTTTTTCCTAGTTCATATGCTTCATACATGACACTTTTGAAAATTTCAAGAAACGGCATTGCCATTTCCATAGAAACCTCTACACCTGATTCTTCAAGTTTTGCTTTAGCTTCTGGAAAATACTTCATCGCAATCGCCATGAATTCCATTGTTTTATCGTTTTGCATGGTTAATCCTCCTCTAAAAAAAGCAAGTTCCTTGACCATCGTAGTATCCTCATCTCGAAATCCTATCTAACCATTCAATTTGAGCAAATTTTGAAAACAAGGTCTGTATCAAGGATGACTTACATTCTTAAAACTGTATTAGATATTCATATTGAATATAATACCCATACATGAGAGAAATGAAAAGGAATTTACCTATTCTATTTATGAATGACTAGATAACTCATTCACCAATCAATGATTGCCATGCTGTACCTGTAATGCAATGCCCTCTTCAGGTGTAGTATGGTTTTCTATTTCAAACACAAAGGTTTGATGTTTTGAATCAATTTCAGAATTTCCTCTAAGTCCTTCTAATAATTCCTGATGAAATACTAGCTGAGCACATAGCGACCATTGATTTTCTTGTTTACTTTTAACAGTAATTAATCTTTCATTCAATGTTGTAATTTGAGGTAAACTGGCCAATAAATCATCGATAAAGATGGCATCATTTTTGTATTCACATGCTAACGCCTTTTCAATTTCTGATCTACTTTTTTTCTGAATACTTACCTCAAATGCCGACTCCTCAGACTGACCTGGTCCATAAATCGTTGGTAGATAAACCACCTTCATCCATTCGGCTTGTTCAACGATCGTAAGAATCTGCTGACTTTCTACTCCCAGTGGATAGAGGAGAACTACCGCCGGCCGATTTTCATTTGGGAGCATACTCCAACTGTGAAGAGCAAGAAGGATTTCCTCTGTCTCCTCAACTGAAAAAACACTTCTTCGTTTATTGAAGTCATACCAAGAAATATAAATGGTCTTCTCATTTGATACGTTCATGTCTGATAAACTACTAGGCTTCTGGAAAGAAAAATTTGCGTTTCTACCGATTTCGAGCTCTTTTTCCTCATTTAATTCCCAATCTATCCCTATTACATCATTACCATGTTCTAGCAGATATTTTGTTAAGTGAAACCCGACAAATTGATACATGCCTACGATTATCGTTTGATCCATCATGTCCCCCCTAATCTAGGACTAGGTTATGACTAGAGCCTTTCCACTACATGCTGTATCGTATGCCTAATCTATTGTAAATAGTTCTAAATTCAAATTGTATCTTCATTTTTCTTGAAAAACTGCTGGATTTGATAAGGAATCTTGTATCTTTTTTCTGGGAGTAAATAAACCATTTCTAGATTTTTTCTCTTTTGTTCATTGAGTTGTTTATAATGATTTGCCTGAGCCGTATCATTGTTGCCTAGAACGCGAATAATTTTCAGAGGAGTATGTGTTGGAATTGGATGATCCGGCATAGTTTCAATATATTCTTCAATCTCATTTAGGCCTCTATCATAGGCGAACGCTACCTCTCGAAGCCATTTTTTATAGTACAGTTTGTTTTCCCTTTCTCTCAATAACGGTGACTTTATCGATAACCAAGGATCAATTAAAACGACAGAACGAATTTTGTCATCCATAAACTCAAGAAGCTTTAATGCTACTAAGCTACCAGCCCCTTCTGCTAGTATATGGATTTTATCATTGAGAATTTCACTTTTCATCATCATGAAATAAAGTTTTTCCGCTAATTCAACTGCCTTCTTGCTCCCCCAGTTTGCTCCATATAGATGTGAGGAATAAAGCGTGTAGCCAGAATCTTTTAAGTGATTCAGGATACCTCGTCTGCCAGGGTGTTGCAGCCAATAACTATCTCCTTCACAAACGAAGTGACCGCTGTCACCAATAAGAAGAATGGAAAACCCACTCGGTTTAAATGGATAATAAACAATACTCCACTGTCCATCCATTTGAAAAGTACGTTGGTCCATTTGTCTTACTCCTTTTAATTAATACTTGTTATATATTATGATTTTTCCCTTCAAATGGAAACGTTATATACCTATGATACCGTGTAAATCTTGTTGTGTCATATATTTATTGGCAAAAGCTTTAGTTTACTCGAAAATTGATAAAAACCCATTTTATCGAAATAGTAAATATGATAAGATAAACATAATGCAATAGAATGAGGTGAATATCCATGCGTTATTTTATGACTTTTTTCTGGGCATTCATATTGATGCATATGCTAACATATGTTGCCGGTTCCATGATTGGTGTAGCATATAATTTTACAACTGCTTCTATTTTAGGAGTAGTAAGCACTATCTTAATTCTGATTGTGCCTACAATCCTTCCTAATGATTCGGTTGAAAAGACAAGCCACTAATTTAATCATGAAGCATGTAAAAGAGGCCGACTATTGTCAGCCTCTTTTCAAACTACATCTTCCCGGCGGAAGTTAAGTCCTGGTTATTTTTTATACAAGAAAAATCTTCTCTCCGTCATAGTCAAATACAATTTGTTGTTGATCTGATACTTTCCCCGCAATAATTTCTCTGGCAAGCTTTGTTTCAATTTGCTTTTGGATAAATCGTTTAAGCGGTCGTGCTCCATATACAGGATCATATCCTTGATCGGCAATGAATTCCTTCGCTTCATCTGTGATCGTGAGTGTTAAATGCTGATCCTCAATACGTTCCTGGAGTTGAAAGACCATTTTATCAACAATTTTTCCAATATCAGATTTCGATAAAGGCTTAAACAAAATAATATCATCGACACGATTTAAGAATTCAGGACGGAAATGACTGCGCAACTCACTCATCACTTGTTCTTTCACCGTTTCTTCTATTTCATCCTGACGATAATCGGACTGTAATAAATAATGGGAGCCGATATTTGATGTCATAATGATGACTGTGTTTTTACAATCAATGGTTCTGCCTTGCGAATCTGTAATTCTACCATCATCAAGCATTTGCAAGAGGATGTTGAATACGTCTGGATGCGCTTTTTCAATTTCGTCAAGCAAAATAACGGAATATGGCTTACGTCGGATCGCTTCGGTAAGCTGTCCTCCTTCTTCAAATCCCACATAACCTGGAGGTGCCCCGATTAACCGGGAAACTGAATGTTTCTCCATATACTCTGACATATCGATTCGAATCATTTGGTTTTCACTATCAAATAAAGTTTCTGCAAGTGCCTTTACTAGCTCTGTTTTCCCTACACCTGTTGGTCCTAAAAAGATAAAAGAACCAATCGGTCTATTCGGGTCCTTAATGCCTGCTCTTGCTCTGAGGACCGCGTCTGAAACAAATTCGATTGCTTCATCTTGACCAATTACCCGCTCGCTTAGGATTGTAGGGAGCCGGAGAAGCTTTTCTCTTTCTCCTTCCACTAGCTTTGTAACAGGAATTCCTGTCCAGCGTGCTACAATCGACGCAATTTCCTCTTCCGTTACTTCTTCACGTAATAGACGCTTGTCTTGTTTATCCTCTTCTAAATTCGCAACAAGAGCGGCTAGTTCTTTTTCCTTTTGTGGAATTAATCCATGTCGTAATTCTGCAGCCCGATTTAAATCATATTCATTTTCTGCTTGTTCTAAATCACGGCGAAGCTTTTCCAATTGTTCCCGATGCTCAGACACATGCTGTAAGGATGATTTCTCCATTTGCCATTGTGCTTTCATTGCGTTTGCCTGATCACGTTGCTCAGATAGTTCTTTTTGCAAAATGGCTAATCTATTTTTGCTCGGTTCATCACTTTCTTTCCGAAGTGCGGCTTCTTCAATTTCAAGCTGCATGACCTTCCGGGTAATCTCATCTAGTTCAGTTGGCATTGAATCGATTTCAGTCCGAATCATGGCACAGGCTTCATCTACTAGATCAATCGCCTTATCAGGTAAAAATCGGTCTGTAATATAGCGATTAGACAATACAGACGCTGCTACAATGGCACGATCATGAATTCTGACACCATGATGGATTTCAAACCGTTCTTTCAATCCCCTGAGAATGGATATCGTATCCTCAACGTCTGGTTCTGATACAAGTACCTGTTGGAACCTTCTTTCAAGAGCCGGGTCTTTTTCAATATACTTCCGGTACTCATCAAGCGTCGTTGCACCAATACAATGCAATTCGCCGCGGGCAAGCATCGGTTTTAACATATTCCCAGCATCAAGGGCGCCATCGGTTCTGCCTGCACCTACAATCGTGTGGATTTCATCAATAAATAATAAAATTTCCCCATCGCTTTTTTTGACTTCATTTAGAACTGCTTTTAAGCGCTCTTCAAATTCGCCGCGGAATTTCGCACCAGCGACGAGTGCACTCATATCGAGCGAGAATATCGTTTTGTCTTTCAATCCTTCTGGCACATCTTTTCGTACAATTCTTTGTGCAAGACCTTCCACTATAGCGGTTTTCCCTACACCCGGTTCCCCGATAAGCACAGGGTTGTTTTTTGTTTTTCTCGAAAGTATTCGAATGACATTTCGGATTTCTGAATCTCTTCCAATAATAGGATCGACTTTCCCAGACCTTACTTCTGCCACAAGATCTCTGCCATATTTCTTTAGTACTTCATATGTGCTTTCAGGATTTTGGCTAGTCACTCTCTGATTCCCCCTAATCTCCTTGATAATGTTTAACGCGGTCTGATAGTTTACATTGAATGGTGAAAATAGTTTCTTAGTATAAGTTTTGTTCACTTTAAGTATCGCAAGTAGAATGTGTTCTACAGACAAATATTCATCAGAAAAACGTTTCATTTCAGACTCTGCTACTTCCATTATGTTTCGTAGCGATGCTGCTAAATAAACACCTTTTCCTTCTGTACTCCCTGTTACTTGCGGTAGTTTGTTTAGTTCTTCTTCAAGCATTGCTTCAAATGGATTTATCGGCTGATCACTCTCTGAAAGAATTCTCATTAACATGCTTTCATCTTGATCAAACAGAGCCTGTAAAACATGCAGTTCATTCAATTCCTGGTTGTTTCGGGAAAGAGCATAATCCTGACTTATTATAAAGGCATCCTGCAATTTTTCTGTCATTTTTTCCATATCCATAAGTATCCCTCCAACATTAAGCCAGATGGCATGATCTATACTTTGACCTTCTTTGACCTTTAAGTCTATTGTACAATAAAACCCACTAAATTTAAAGAAAGAAGGCTTATATAAGGGCAAAAGCAAAGGGGCAGATCTCGCCGCTACGAACTACAGTATATGATACTGTATGTAGAGTACGAGATCTGACCCAATTGATGTTCTCTATTTGAATTGATGATTATGGTTTACGTTGGTACATCCAAACACGATTGTGATTCGAATTTTCAGGGAAAGCTTCTCCTGCTTTCAGCTTTACTTTTTTCGGATTATTCACCGTGCTTCCTGTTTCACCTATTTCAACATAAACCCCATTATTCGGCGCTTTTTGTCCAAATTTAAATTGATGATTTTGACCCATGATCATCACTCTCCTTTTGCTGACTGTACTTTTAGTCTTTCCAAAGACGAGTGCGATTATCAATGGTATGTTCGTGAAAATCAGCAATTTTCAGGCGAAATTTTTAAACAAACATGCTTTTTTCTCAATAACTTGATTATCATTAATCATTTTTATTGAAGCAAGTCGACCAAAATCGCTTTTTGAGCATGCAGCCTATTTCCTGCTTGATGAAAAACGACAGAATTTGGTCCGTCAATAATTTCAGCTGTTACCTCTTCCTCACGGTGAGCTGGAAGGCAATGCATGAAAATATAGTCTTCTTTCGCATGCTTTACTAGCTCTGCATTAATTTGATACTCTTTAAATACTTCTAATCGAACGGCATTCTCTGCTTCTTGTCCCATTGATGTCCAGACATCTGCATAAACGATGTCAGCACCTTCTATGGCTTCAGCAGGAGAATCTGTCACGACAATTTCGCATCCCTGTTGCTTAGCCTCTTTTTTCGCGTATTCAATAATTTCCTTATTCGGCTCATATCCAGCTGGACACGCAATGGAAAAGTCAATTCCCGTTTTTGCACAGGCAATCATTAAAGAATGTACGACATTATTCCCATCGCCAATATATGCCATTTTCAGGCCTGCAAGCTTCCCTTTAACTTCCTGAATCGTCAATAAATCAGCTAGTGCCTGACATGGGTGGAACATATCTGTTAAGCCATTAATAACAGGAATGGTTGCCGATGCAGCCAACTCTTCAATCTTTTCATGCCCAAATGTTCGAATCATAATTCCGTCAACGAATTGAGATAAGACTTTTGCCGTATCCGCTACCGTTTCTCCACGACCAATCTGGATATCATTGCTGCTTAAAAACAAGCCATGCCCGCCAAGTTGTAGCATGCCAACTTCAAACGACACTCTCGTTCTTGTTGATGATTTTTCAAAAATCATCCCTAACGTTTTTCCTTTTAATGGTGCATACTCTTCATTAGCTGCCCATTTCGACTTAATATCACTAGCTAATTTTAGCAACTCCAAAATTGAGTCAGGAGCAACATCAGCTAGTGTAAGAAAATCCTTTTGCTGAATGATTTTTCCGTTCTTGATTATTGTACTCATACTTGTGTCACTCCCTTTTTATCTAAACTAAGCCAAGTTTGTAGTGAAGCAATTTTTATCTCTTTTTCAGAAAGCGATTGTAAGTATGCAAGGAAAGTTTCTTCTTCTGAAAAAGCGAGGATACGATATTTCGCTGCTAATAATCGCAAATGTTGATCTTCCTCAGATTTTCCATATGACAATACTGCCGCACCGTTTCCTTGTTTAAGCCATGATTCAAAATCACCATCCGCAATAACCATTCCTGCATCAAGCACTCGATTTAACATTTCCTCACTTAGATGGATCGTAGGGGAAATGAATAAACCGTTTTTATGCACGTCTCTTTGACCATGATAAACTTTCGCTAATGCTTCATTGATTGTATTCGCAATGGCAATACCTTCTCCAGTCGATTTCATTTCTGGTCCAACTTTCGAATCAAGACCATTTAAAGCAAATGTTGAAAAGACTGGGTATTTAATGGCAGAATACGAGAAATCATCTTCTAACCCTATTTTTCCCAGTAAATTCGACAAAGAATATTTCCCAAGCAATATTTTTGTCGCAACTTGGACAAGTGGAACACCGCTAATTTTACTGATTAAAGGAATCGTTCGACTTGCACGTGGATTGACTTCAAGCACATAAATCTTTTGACCTTGGATAACGAATTGGATATTCATTAATCCTTTATAGCCAAGTTCTACGACAATTTTCTTCGAGTATTCGACCATTTTTTCTTTCATTTCATTGGAAATAGTTGTGCTTGGAAAAATAGCTAGGCTGTCTCCAGAATGGACGCCTGCCTTTTCAATATGTTCGGCAACTAAAGGTATATAGATATCACTGCCATCGGCAATTAAATCAATCTCAGCTTCTTGACCAGGTATATAAGAGTCAAGAAGTACAGGGTAAACAAGAGATTCTCCATTGTTCAAACGATTATTTAGACTTTTACGATCTTGAATGATTTCCATTCCCTGACCGCCAATTACATAGGAAGGACGTAATAAAACAGGAAAGCCAATCTGTTCAGCTTGCTTCAGTAATTCTTGTGCGTTATTCGCCATCTCACCAGGAACATGAGGAATATCAAGCTTTTGTAGCAACGTATAGAAACGATCACGATCTTCTAATTGGTCAACGATATCAAAGGATGTTCCCAATAAATTAATGCCTTGCTCTTCAAGCCCCTGTGCAAGATTAATCGCAGTTTGACCACCAAATTGAACGATTACATCTTGAATCCCTTCTGCCTCTATTACATTTAAAACATACTCAAGTGTCAAAGGTTCAAAGTAAAGGCGATCAGCTGTGGCAAAATCTGTGCTCACTGTTTCAGGATTATTATTAATCATGATAGTTTCTACATGTTCTTGTTGTAGGGCGTAAACACTGTGTACTGAACAATAATCAAATTCAATCCCTTGCCCAATTCGGATTGGTCCACTGCCGATAATCAAGACCTTTTGTTTAGCTGACTTTTCCTGCTCATTTTCACCGAAATACGTCGAGTAATAATAATTCGTATGAGATTCGAATTCGGCTGCACATGTATCAACCGTTTTATACGCCGCTGTGACGCCTAGCGTTATCCGCTGCTTTCTCACGTCAAATTCTGATGCGTCCCATATAGATGCCAAATAACGATCAGAAAAGCCATTTTCCTTTATGAACACGAATTCTTCCTTCGTTAGATCATAAAGATTTTTGTCAGCAAGATTCTTTTCCATTTCTATTATGGTTGAAAAACTCGCTAAGAAAAAATAGTCCATTTTAGTTGCTTCATGAATCGCCTCTATTGTAACATTTCTGCGAAGTAATTCGAAAATCACAAAAATTCGTTCATCTGTTTGCGCATAAAGCATATCCCACAAGTCTGATAAAGATTTTTCTTTTAATGACTTTAACTGAAGACCCAATGTCTTTAGTTCAAGTGAGTCAACGGCTTTTTGAAGAGCTCCTTCAAAACTTCGATGCAAGGCCATTACTTCACCGGTCGCCTTCATTTGTGTTCCAAGCTTACGCATTGCTGTTGGAAATTTATCAAATGGCCATCTAGGAAATTTTACAGCTACATAATCAAGTGCAGGTTCAAAGCTTGCATACGTGCTCTTCGTAACGGGATTGATCAGTTCTGACAAATGATAGCCAACTGCCAATTTTGCTGCAATGCGGGCAATCGGATAGCCCGTCGCTTTTGAAGCAAGTGCCGAAGAACGGCTTACCCGAGGATTCACTTCAATTAAATAATAGCTTTTACTATTCGGATCAAGAGCAAATTGGATATTACAACCGCCGATAATCCCTAATGCTGAAATAATTTTAATCGATGCCGAGCGTAGCATTTGGTATTCTTCATCGGAAAGCGTCTGAGAAGGTGCCACAACAATTGAATCTCCTGTATGAATGCCAACAGGATCGATATTTTCCATATTACAAATCGTGATACAAGTTTGATTGCTGTCTCGCATTACTTCATATTCAATTTCTTTAAAACCTGCAATGCTCCGCTCAATGAGACATTGAGTAATCGGACTTTCCTGTAGCCCACCTCTGACAAGCTCCTTGAATACGTCCATCTCTTCTGCAATACCGCCACCAGTACCGCCTAGTGTATACGCTGGCCGAACAATGATCGGAAACCCAATTTTTTCTGCAAAAGCAACCGCTTCATCATAGGTATGAACAATCATGCTTTCAGGAACTGGTTCATTGATTTCAAACATCAATTGTCGAAAAAGCTCCCTGTCCTCTCCTTTTTTAATGGAGTCAATTGGAGTCCCGAGCAATGTAACGCCATACTTTTCCAAAATTCCAGCTTCATGAAGCTGATACGCAAGATTTAATCCTGTTTGGCCTCCTAATGTAGCGAGCAAGCCATCTGGTTTTTCCTTTGCGATGATTTTTTCAAGTACATCACAGGTTAATGGCTCAAAATATACTGCATCTGCATTCATGTCGTCCGTCATAATTGTAGCTGGGTTGTTATTCACTAAAATGACCCGATAGCCTTCCTCTTTAAGCGCTAAACATGCTTGAGTACCAGCATAATCAAATTCTGCTGCTTGCCCGATGATAATCGGGCCTGATCCGATTACTAGGATAGTTTGTATGGAATGATTCTTAGGCATATGCTTTTTCTCTCCCGCTATAGTCATTTATCATCTGTAAAAACTCTGAAAAGTGTTCCCCGCTTTCCGCTGGGCCTGGGTTAGCTTCCGGATGGTATTGTGTCGTAACAATCGGTAGTTCAGTATGGACCAAACCTTCAACTGTGCCATCATTCACATTGCGGAATCGTACCTGTAATCCTGTGTTCATCAAACTCTCTTCCGCCACTTCATAGCTGTGATTTTGCGAGCTCATGTATACCCGTTTCGTTTTCAAATCAACAATTGGCTGATTGGCACCTCGATGACCGAAAAGCATTTTCTTCGTATTCCCACCAAATGCAAGAGCTGTAAGTTGGTGACCAAGACATATGCCCATCGTCGGATAATGAGTAAGTATGCTTTTGATATTTTCAAGTAAATGATTTAGTTGCTTTGGATCACCCGGCCCATTAGATAGGACTACACCATCCGGATTCAGGCTCTGAATCGTTTGAAGGTCCGTATTGAAAGGTACTGTCGTTACTTTACAATTTTGACTGATTAGACTGTCCAAAATCGATTTCTTGTAACCAAAGTCAAGAAGCACAACATGCTTTGTACCGTTTCCATAACTCGTAATTTCCTTAGAAGAAACTTCTGATACTATTTGAGTATTTCCATTATAGCTGGTTTGCACTTGATAATTCGGATCAGGTGTAATCGCAGCTTCCATAGAACCTAATTTTCGAATCGTCTTCACAACTGCTCTCGTATCGATCTGACTAAGCAATGGAATATTCCATTTATCGAGATAATCTTTTAGCGAATGACGGGCTTGAAAATGAGAATAACTCATATCTCCTTGATAAACAATTACACCAGCTACATGCGGCTTTCTGCTTTCAAAGTCTTCATCGTTAATCCCATAATTTCCAATTAACGGATACGTAAATACGACAATTTGATTTTTATATGAAGGGTCTGTCAACACTTCTTGGTAGCCTGTCATTCCTGTAAAAAAGACAATTTCACCTTGCATGGCATCGTTCATATCTCTAGTTAATAATTTTCCCTCAAAAGATTGACCATTTGATAAATGTAAATAGTTTTTCATGATTTCACTCCTATGCAAGACTGTATTTTTATATAACATAAAGTATTTTTATTCATTCGATTTGTAAAAAATACAGTCATTTTTAGACTGGCTGCTTACTTCCTATTACATTTGCAATCTTTTCAATGCATATATCCAATTCATGTTTATTCGTTGTTAATGGCGGTAGTAGCCTTATTACATTTGGACCTGCTGTCAAGACAAGTATCCCTTGCTTTTGAAGTTCTAGTAAAATCGGTTGACCAGCATTCACTAATTCAATCCCAATCATCAGCCCCATCCCGCGTATCTCTTTCACGTTTTCTAAATCCTTTAGTTTTTCGTTCAATTGATCGAAAAGATAGTTTCCTTTTTCAACTACTCCTAAAAGAAAGTCCTCTTTGAACACTTCTTGAACCGTCGCTTCTGCTGCTGCGATACTGACTGGGTTTCCGCCAAACGTCGATCCATGGCTACCTGGTCCAAAGTACTTGGCAAGCTCTTTCTTTCCTACCATTGCGCCGATAGGAAGGCCATTTCCTAGCCCTTTAGCAATTGTAATAATATCCGGATCAATCTGATAGTGTTGAAAAGCAAATGGCTTACCAGTACGGCCAATTCCCGTTTGAATTTCATCGATAATTAATAAGATGTCGAATTTTTCACTTACAGATTTTATTGCATCCAGGAATTCCTGTTCAATTTTATGAATCCCGCCTTCGCCTTGAACGATTTCAATCATAATTGCAGCAGTGTCTGCATCCACACTGTTTACCAATGCATCTACATCATTGAATGGAATATAGGTAAACTCTTCAAGCATTTTCCCAAAACCAACTTTGACCTTTTCCTGCCCTGTTGCTGCCATCGTCGCAAAAGTACGCCCGTGAAATGATTGAATGCAAGTAATGATTTTATTTTTCCCTGATGCTTTCCGTGCGAGTTTTATCGCAGCTTCATTTGCTTCGGCACCACTGTTACAAAAGAAGACAGACCCTAGACCAGATGCCTCCGTAATGAGTGAAGCGGTTTTTTCCTGCTTTGAATTTTCGAACATATTCGATGTGTGCCAAAATGAAGCTAATTGTTTTTCAACGGCTGTTTTTACTTTTTCATGACAATGTCCCAGATTCAACACGCCAATTCCAGACGTATAATCCAAATATTTCTTACCATCCTTGCTTGTTAACCAAGATCCTAACGCCTGATCTGGTTCAATCTGCCATCTTTCATAGGTTGGAAATAATGAACTCATTGATATACCCCTTCCTGTGTAACAAATTTCGTGCCAATAAAATCATTATTGTCATAGAAACAAGACTTTCCGCTGACAATCATCACTTCTGGTATATTTTTTTCCAAAACGGAAAGCGCAGTGGTCACCTTAGGTATCATTCCGCCATAAATGGTACCTTCTTTAATCATTTCTTTCGTTTCCCTTGCTGTAAGCTGTGAGAGTAAGCTGCCTTCTTTTAGAACTCCCTTAACATCAGTAACAAATAAACACATTTGTGCACCAAGTGCTTTTGCCACCGCACCTGCTGCCATATCAGCATTCACGTTCAGCTTCTGTCCTGATTCCGTAATTGAGATGGGAGTTAGCACAGGACATATTCCTTTTTGAAGAAGCACTTCCAATAGATCTGTATCAATTTTCTCAATCTCGCCAACAGCGCCCAAAGCCGATTCATCAATATAGCTCCCAATCAACATCTTGCCATCAGAGCCATTTAAGCCAATCGCTTTAATATCATGTGATTCAAGCTTATGAACAAGGCTTCTGTTCGATTTACCTGAAAGCATCAATTCAACAATTTCCATGACCTCAGCTGTTGTCTTACGTAGTCCATTTTCAAAGATTGGTGTGATATTGCTTTGTTCAAGCATGGCGTTAATATCCGGACCGCCACCATGAACAAAGACCATTCGCCAGCCACGGCTTTGCAGTTCTTTTATGCTTTCAAAAAAAGTTTCTGACAGTTCATCAATAATACTACCGCCGCATTTAATAACTAAGGTTTTCATTCTGCACACTCCTTAGGATCGATAACTCGCATTGATTTTCACATAATCATAAGTTAAGTCGCAGCCCCATGCTGTTCCTGTTTCAGATCCTTCTTTAAGCGTAACATTTATCACGAGTAAATCTTGCTCCAAATAAGCTTTAGCGGTTTCTTCAGAAAAATCAACTGGTTCACCGTCTTCTAATACAACGAGATCTCCGAAAGCAATTGTGACTTGTTGCGGGTTAAAATCGATTCCACTGCGTCCCATTGCGGCAATAATTCTTCCCCAGTTCGCATCTGCTCCGTATGCTGCTGTTTTAACTAAATTAGAACCAATGATTGTTTTGGCAATGATTTGTGCCGCGCGTTTTGTACCCATTCCAAAAACATTGCACTCGATTAGTTTGGTTGCACCTTCGCCGTCTTTGGCGATTTGCTTTGCCAAGCTTTCACTCGTTTGTTTCAATAATTGAATAAATGTATCCCACTCAGGATGTGTTGGTGATAACGCTTGATTCCCCGCTTTACCATTTGCTAAAACAAGTACCATATCATTTGTTGATGTATCGCCATCTACTGTAATTTGATTAAACGTCTGATCAGTTATGGCTGAAAGTGCAAGCTGTAAATCGCTAGACTCAATGGCTGCATCTGTCGTAATAAATCCGAGCATCGTAGCCATATTCGGGTGAATCATTCCCGATCCTTTCGCTGCTCCACCCATCGTAACCGTTACCCCATCTATTTCGACTGAGTACGCACAATTCTTCGTTACGGTATCTGTTGTTAAGATTGCTTGTTCGAAATCTATAGCATCCTTATCCGCGGATGATGGTTCTAACAGTTCAATCCCACGCTTAATTTTATCCATTTTCATGTATTCACCAATAACACCTGTTGAAGCAACCGCAAGATAATGTGATGGTAATTCGAATTTCGAAGCAGCCAGATCCCTCATTTCATAGGCGTCTTTTAGTCCTTGTTTGCCAGTGCAGGCATTGGCGCAAGCGCTATTAACAATGATTCCTTGGACCTTCCCTTCCTCTTGAATGCTTTGCTTTGTCACTTCAAGGGGAGCTGCTTGGATCATACTTTGTGTGTAAACAGCCGCAACTGACGCAGGAATATCCGATAAGATGATCCCAAGATCTTTCTTCGCATAGCGTAATCCAGCGTGAACACCTGCTGTTTTAAACCCCTGTGGTGTAACGATACTTCCTTGTTCGATTTCCTTTATAGATGCAACACGCTGCAGTGTTTTCATAATTAACCTCCGAATAGTTATGGATAAATGGGTATCGTGGATAAACCTGCTGTTTCTTCCAAGCCCATCATAATATTTGCATTTTGAATCGCTTGCCCGGCTGCACCTTTCACAAGGTTGTCAATAACCGAGACAATCGTTACTTTTCCTGTTCGTTCATCATACGCCATCCCGATATCGCAGAAATTAGAGCCATATACTTGTTTCGTGACCGGGAACTGACCAGATCTTTGGATTCTTACGAAAGGATGTGAATTGTAATTCGTTTGATATAGATCATAAAGCTCTTGTGTAGAAATTCGTTTGTTTACCTTTACATACATGGTCGCCATGATTCCTCGCGTCATTGGGACAAGATGCGTCGTAAAGGTAATGGGCTCTATTTTCTGTGACCACGCAGATAGCTGCTGTTCAATTTCCGGGATATGCTGATGCTCATGTACTTTATATATTTTGAAATTTTCATTCATATCGCTAAAATGGGTCATATCTGATGGTGACTTTCCTGCTCCAGATACGCCTGATTTTGCATCAACAATGACATCTCCCGCAACTAAGCCTTCTGTAAATAATGGCGCTAGGCCAAGTAATGTTGCAGTTGGATAACAGCCCGGATTTGCGATCACGTTTGCTTCTTTAATGTGCTGGGCATTCCATTCCGTAAGACCGTACACAGCTGAATCAATGATTTTCTGCGGTGCAGCTGTTTTTTTATACCATTTTTCATATTCACCTGGTGTTTTTAAGCGTAAGTCACCGGATAAATCAATAACCTTAACATTCACCTGAGAAAAAGCGGAGACAAGTTCTGCTGAGACTCCTGATGGTGTAGCTAGAAAAACAATATCGGATTTATCGGCAATTTTTTCAGGATTAATTTCTTCTAACACAAAATCTTCATGCAATAAATGTGTATAACTTTCACTTATTTTCCTATCAAATTTAGATGATGTATGCAAAGAGGCAATTTTCATGTTTGGATGATTTTTCAAAAGACGAATAAGTTCTAATCCGCCATAGCCTGTAGCACCAACAATTGAAACGTTCAAGTTTATCATCTCCATTGTATTCTTCCCTACGATTCTATAATAATAGTATTATATGACTGAATAAAAATAAAATCAAATGTATTTTTATAAAATGAGCGAATTTTTTAAACTATTTTTAAATATTGGTATTTTTGTATGGAGGACATGGGGACGGGGCTTCGCGACTTACATATATAGCGACTCTACTTAGCGGGTATACTTATATGATCGAGAAAGCATCCGATAATTCGGCTCCGCACCGCCACCTTCATAAAGTGATATGGCTTTTAGAACCTGAACCTTTTTTATCGCTGGGGTTTAGAGCAATCTCTTATGGATGTCTTATTGGAAAATTCTTCGATAATACACCGAGACCTCACGAAATAAAGCCGCCAGATTGACTGACGGCTTTACTTTCCTTCTAGCTTAAATATTTATTTAATACCTAATGCGATTTTCGCATATCTTGACATACGGTCTTTTGACCAAGGTGGACTCCAAACAATGTTTACGTCTGAGTCCTTCACTTCCGGAATATCTTCTAGGACATATTTTACATTATCCACAATCGTTCCAGCGAGTGGGCAACCCATAGCTGTTAGCGTCATTGTAACAGTAGCCATCCCGTTTTCGTCCATATCAACATCATATACGAGACCTAAATTCACTATATCTACTCCAAGTTCAGGATCAATGACCTGTTCTAATGCACCCATTAAATTATCTTTTAAATCTTGGTCCATTTCTATTCACTCCTTTATCTGCATCGATACCTACATCTTATCAAACTTATGCCCATTAATTAAGCAAATACTTTTTAGCATAAGTTATTTCAAGATTACTCTTCACTATACAGGAACAATAAGAAAATTAAAAAGATTTAACATTGCTTACAAATAAGGGTAATATTAGTAGCATATCCAAAAAAAAATAGAAATAGAAGGTGACTAAATGACTGAAAAACATCTGATTGTCTTAGACCTTGATGGTACATTACTTACAAATGAAAAAAACATCTCCAATCGGACAAAAAGAACATTAGCAAAGTTAAAAGATGACGGTCATGAGGTTATGATTGCAACAGGCAGACCCTACCGTTCCAGTGAACCATATTATCGTGAGCTCGATTTAAACACCCCAATCGTAAATTTCAACGGAGCATTCGTACACCATCCTAAAAACAATGCTTGGGGAGCTTTTCACTCACCACTTGATATTGAAGTTGCGAAAGATATCGTAGAAGCTGTTCAGAATTTTACTTATCATAACATTATTGCTGAAGTACGTGATGATGTGTTCTTTCATTATCATGATGAAAAACTAATTGATCTCTTGCAAATGGGGAGTACGAATATCACGACTGGTGATTTGCGTAATTTTCTTAACGCACCTCCCACAAGTATGTTAATCCATACTGAGCAACAATATGTAGATGATATCAGAAAACATTTGTCTGATATTCATGCTGAGGTTATCGACCATCGCCGCTGGGCAGACCCATTCCATGTAATTGAAATTGTCCGAACCGGATTAAATAAGGCGGTTGGTCTTGACCGTGTTTCCAAATCTTTAGATATACCAAAGGATCGGATCATTGCTTTCGGTGATGAAGACAATGATTTCGAGATGATTAAATATGCTGGGACTGGTGTGGCAATGGGCAATGCCATTAACGAATTGAAAACAATTGCCAATGCCACCACACTAACCAATGAAGAAGATGGAATCGCTGTTTTCCTTGAGGATAAGTTCAATTTGAAGTTTTAAGTAACTCATATGAAATTTTCTATTTATTCCCGCTTTTAATTCTAGCTGAGTAAGCCAAACTAGTAGTGAGGTTGATTAAGAAGGAGACAAATCCTTCTAAACCAATCTCCAGACGCTTTAGAATACGGAGGCGATAAGAATGGGTAAAAGTAGCAAAGCCAAACGTTTTGTACAGCAAGGGAAGAATACGGTCTTGCAGCATGCTGAACGAATCCCTTATCATTCTACGTACGCTGAAGCTGAAGAAAAAAGAACTCAACTTATGTCTGAACAAAGCTATGGTGGATTATAATGGCAAACAAATTATTTCAGCAAGCTAGAAAATTTGTCGAAGAAGCAGGAAATGGAGATCATAACCAAGAGGAAACAATGGCGATCGCCAAAAATGCACTTTCTTCTGCTTACGCCAATTCAACTGAAGCAGAACAAGTTCAGTTGCGAGAGCTACAGAATAAGCTAGAGTCAAAATAAGCAAAGGACAAGCACCAAAGAACTAGAAGCTAAAACTAGGTCTGAGATTTTTGCTTATTTTAAATCCTTAAAGGGTCTGACACCACACTCTATATACAGTTTATCAAGTTACACACACCTTAATTGAACTGTATATAGGAGTTGTGGGGTCTGACTCTTTTTTATTCCTTTCGAAACAACCCTACTATGCCCGTTGTCTGTAGAATGTTCGTAAACGCTTCAGGATCCACTTCATTGATGATTTTTTCTAAATCATATTGCTCATACCGGGTAACCACGATCAATATCATTTCTTTGTTTTCATTTGTATATCCCCCTTTTACTGGAACTGTGGTTAGGCCACGGACAAGCTTTGAGTGAATGGCATTCTTAAGCTCATTCCCCTTCTTCGTTATGATCATCGCCGTAAGCTTCTCATGACGTGTGTGGATAGCATCAATGACTCTTGTTGAAGTGTAGAGAGTGACAAGCGTATAAAGCGCCTTTTCTGGTCCATAAATCGCTCCAGCAGTGACGATAATCACTCCATTTAGTAGAAATAAGTACGTACCCACCGGCTTATCCTTTACACGGGAAAGGAGCATAGCGATGATATCCATCCCTCCAGTCGATGCCCCAAATTTCAGTGTAATTCCAACCCCAACTGCCGCTATAACTCCACCAAATACTGCATTTAATAATATATCAGGCGACATTTTGTAAACAGGAATTACCTCCATAAATACAGTCATTAATCCGACACTGATAAAGCTATATACAGTAAATGCGCGACCGATTTTTTTCCATGCAATGATCGTAATCGGAACGTTTAAAATAAATAAAATAATTCCTGTTGAAATGGTAAACGGTGCATACGTTCTAAGTAATGTGGATATTAGTTGAGCAACTCCAGTAAACCCGCTTGCATAAATATTGGCGGGTATCAGGAACAGATTCATAGCGATCGCATTAAAAAGTGCACCGATAATAACAATAATGATTTTCTTACCTTCTAAAAGATACATATTTTGCCCCCAATCTTTACCTATAGTATCCTACTACCCTTTAGCTGTTATTCCATGCTTAAGTGGATTGTTTTTTTTCATTGACATGCTACACTATTATTAGTCGTATATATTCAAGTCTAGAAAGCAGGTGTAATTATGACAATCACCATCCTAGCTGACAGTGCAAGCGACTTGCCACTGTCTTACTATAAAGAAAACAACCTTCGTTTTATTCCGTTACAAGTTCTGCTTGATGGACAAAATTATCAAGATCTACAAACGATCGAGCCAAATATAGTCTATGAAGCCATGCGTAACGGAAAATCGCCTAAAACCTCTCAAGCTTCTCCCGAAGATTTGTTTGAAATATTTACGGAGTTGGCTAAAGAAAAAAAGCAAGGGATTTATATTGCCTTTTCATCTGAGTTATCAGGTACATACCAAACAGCCGTAATGGCCCGAAATCAAGTAAAAGAAGATTTTTCAGATCTTGATTTAGAGATTATCGATACAAAATGTGCCTCCCTAGGGTATGGACTTGTCGTGAAATCTGCGGTCAATGCTGCTAATGGTGGTGCTTCAAAGGAAGAATTAGTAGCGAATATCACGTTCCAAGCCCAACATATGGAGCATTTATTTACAGTCGACAATCTTGAATACCTTGCGCGCGGCGGGCGAATTTCAAAAGCTTCTGCGATAGTCGGTGGTCTTTTAAATATTAAGCCACTGCTTCATGTTGAAGATGGTAAGCTGATTCCCCTTGAAAAAATTCGTGGTAATAAAAAATTATTGAAACGTGTTATTGAAATTATGCATGAACGTGGGGTAAATTTAGACAAACAAACCATCGCAATCAGCCATGCGGATAATGAAGAGACTGCACTCGAATGGAAGCAAGCTATACAAGAAGAATTTGGAACAGAAAGTTTTGTAATTAATTCGATAGGGGCAGTTATTGGTTCTCATGCCGGACCAGGAACAATTGCATTATTTTTCTTAAATAAATTACCAGAAACGTCATCATAATTTGTTTCCTTTTATCTATGTAACACAACTACATGCATGCATTTCAGTTGTGTTACATAGCCACATTCACTATAATATATAGAAATCAATGTACTCCGGGAGGTAAAAATGGCTAAAGATAGTTCATTTGATATTGTTTCACAAGTTGATTTTTCAGAAGTAACAAATGCTGTAACAATGGCAATGAAAGAAATTCAAACTCGCTATGATTTTAAAGGAAGCTCTAGCACGATTACACTTGACAAGGAAGAGCTTGTTTTAGTTTCCGATGATGAATACAAGCTTGATCAGCTAAAAGACGTATTGATCAGCAAATTGGTAAAACGTAATGTCCCCATCAAAAACCTGGATTACGGCAAAATCGAAGGGGCTTCAGGTGGTACCGTTCGTCAGCGTGCAAAGCTGATTCAAGGGATTGATAAAGAGCATGCCAAGAAAATCAATACCATTATTAAAAATAGTGGTCTTAAAGTGAAAAGCCAAATTCAAGATGATCAAATTCGTGTAACTGGTAAGAACCGCGATGATCTCCAAGGCATTATCTCTGCCATACGTGGCGCAGACTTATCAATTGAGGTACAATTTATGAATTATCGCTAATGTGAAAAAGAAGCCTAGGAAGTCCGTACTTTGACTTCCTAGGCTTCTTTTTTTCTTAGATAAGCGGTAGTTCTCAGAATGGCTGTAATTAAAGAAAATGTGCGATTTTAACAAAGTAGAATAATAAGAGTACGTCACAAAAGGGTAAGTCCTCACACCTATACACCGTTTATCGTATCATTTACACATTATCGAAAGGATATGTAGTAGATGCGGGTTCTCCCCCTTTCTTTTTTGGCATCTTCCTCTTTATTTCCTCGTAAGCCTTCCCTACCTTAGTTTTCATACTTACCCCATATTTTCCCACGTTTTTATTTTTCAATTCGAAGGAATATGAATGATGTAGATATTACGAAATAGGAGGTTTCTATATGGAAAACAAGGACAAGCAGAATAAGCAAACATTTCCACCACAGCATCAAAATCATCAACCTGGTGTTGAATCAGAAATGCACCCAAAGCCAGAATCCGTCTGTTCAAAGTATCAAGGAAGCGGTAAATTACAAGGAAAAACAGCGATTATTACAGGTGGTGATAGTGGAATTGGTAAATCAGTCGCGATTTACTATGCAAAAGAAGGCGCAAATGTTGTGATTGTTTATCTAGAGGAACAAAGTGATGCAGAAACGACAAAGGAGCTTGTAGAAAAGGAAGGACAGAAATGTCTTCTGCTTTCAGGAGATGTAGGGGATGAATCTTTTTGTAAAGGAGTTATTGAGCAAACAATTGGAGAGTTCGGTGCATTGGATATCCTCGTAAATAATGCTGGCGAGCAGCATGTCCAGGAAAACTTTCTTGATATTACAGCTGAGCAACTTGAGAAAACATTCAGAACGAATATCTTCTCTATGTTTCATCTCACAAAAGCAGCAATGCCACATTTAAAGAGAGGCAGTAGCATTATCAATACAGCTTCCATCACTGCGTACGAAGGGAATCCCAAATTGATTGATTACTCTTCTACAAAAGGAGCTATTGTTTCCTTTACTAGAGCACTATCCAATTCCATTTCGAAAGATGGAATTCGTGTTAATAATGTAGCTCCGGGTCCGATTTGGACACCTTTAATTCCTGCATCATTCAATGAAAAAGATGTAGCCAAATTTGGAGCGGATACCCCAATGGGCAGAGCTGGACAGCCCAAAGAGCTTGCAGGTGCCTATGTGTTCCTAGCAAGTGATGATGCAAGCTATATTAGTGGGCAAACGATACATGTAAATGGCGGAACTGTTATAAATGGATGAATAAAAGGGATGTCTCAAACGGTCTGACGTCGTTTTAACATACAGCAAATTTTATTTTTACACTAATCTATCTTGTATGTAATTATTGCGATGTCTGACTTGAGACCTCCCGTTTGAAGGACATGGGGACGGGGCTTCGCGACTTACTAGTAAGCCCGCTACTTAGCAGCTAAACTTATATGATCAAGAAAGCTTCCGAAATTTTGGCTCCGCACCGCCGCCATTGTGATTTTAGCGAATGTAGCGTAATTCATGATCGATCCTTCATGTTAATAGGTTTTATATGTTTATACAGGAAACCCGTTCAATCAGCTGATGAGGAACGATAATTCGTTTCACTGGTTCTTTAGGATTTAGAAGCAGTTGTATTAAACTTTTCGCTGCCTGGTAGCCTAAGTCAAAAATATTAATATCAATTGAAGTCAATTGCGGTCTAGCTAATTCAGAAAAAAAGACGTTATTAAAACTAACTATGGACATATTCTCTGGTACGGCTACTTTTAGTTTCGTTAACATGTTAACAACACCTATTGCCATCAATTCATCTGTTACAAGTAGAGCGGTTGGCGGAGTTTCTAGCAATAGTAATCCCTGGATTGCCTCTTGACCACGTTCAAGCAAGAATTCATCGTGTCTAATATATTGAGGAACAATTGGAATACCTGCTCCTTTTAGAGCCTCTTGATATCCTTGCAGGCGCTCCATTGTCATAACTAGGTTTATATTACCACCGATAAAACTAATCTTATCGTGGCCTAGTCTTATTAAATATTCCGTTGCTTCCCGTGAAGCCCGGTAATTATCATTATCCACATGAGTAATTTCTTCTTCCCACTCGTATGGTCTGCCAATGACGACAAACGGAAATTGACGATCACGCAAATATTTTAAGATTTTATCATCTATTCGGGAATAAAGCAGAATAATGCCATCTACCCTTCCTCCTTGAACCATGTTGACAACATCCTGATAAATTTGTTCTTCCGTTTTTCCTGTACTCATTTGCAATGCATATTGCTTTTCATGAGCCCCCTCACTTAATCCGCGAAGGACCGTTGAAAAAAATGGATTTTGAAAAAATACATCGGATGAACTCGGCAAAACTAGACCGATGACTTGAGTAGATTGACTAGCAAGACTTCGTGCAATAAAATTTGGATGGTACCCTAACTCTACCATAGCTTCTCGGACGCGAACCTTTGTTTTCTCGCTTATTCGAGGATTATTTGCGATGACGCGCGAAACTGTCGAAGGAGCAACACTCGCCAATTTTGCAACGTCTTTTATTGTAATTGCCATGATTCACCTACTCCTCTCTAAGCGCTTACATTCGTATTGTTATACAAAACAAAAAAAAATTATGCACCTATCATACACCTTGAATCTACATTATTTCTATTTTTTATTTAAAAAAATAAGCGGAGCGATACATATTAATCGGCTCCGCCGTTTCTTTTAATACAAGTACACTCTTGTTTCATAAGGACGAAGGGTAACCTCTTTTGCCAGCCTTCCAGCACCATCCGGATAATTCGCTAGCAGGAGTTCCGATGCTTCGGCTTTGATTTCAGGTAAGCTAATTGTTTGTTCCGCATTTTTGAAATTGCTAAGTACAACCGCCGATTGACTTTCTAACGTTCTGGTATATGCATATACAGCAGGATGTTCCTTCAGAAGTAGTCTATATTCACCATACACAAACACTTCATGCTTCTTTCTAAGCTGAATCATTTTTTTATAAAAATGATAAATCGAATCGGAATCTTTTTTCTGTTGTTCAACGTTTATCGTTTCATAGTTTGGATTTACTTTCATCCAAGGGGTTCCATCCGTGAATCCAGCATTTTCATGATCACTCCATTGCATCGGCGTTCTTGAGTTATCTCTTCCGCTGTTCCAGATCACTTCCATCACGTTATCATGTGGAGTGCCTTTAGCCACTTCAATGTTATAAAAGTTGATCATACCTACATCATCATAATCCTGAATCGATTCAAATTGGACATTTGTCATGCCAATTTCCTGCCCTTGGTAAATGAACGGTGTTCCTTGCATGAAGAAATAACACGCTGCGAGCATTTTCGCACTTTCCTTCCAATATTCGGTATCATTCCCCCAGCTTGACACGCTTCTGGGCTGATCATGATTTTCCCAGAACAAAGCATTCCAGCCTTTTTCATGTAGACTTGTTTGCCATTTTGAAAGAGTTTCCTTTAGATTGACAACATCAACATCTTTTTCAATCCCTTTTCGCCAAAGACCTAGGTGCTCAAATTGGAAAATCATATCGAACTTGCCATTTTGTTCACCTACCCAATCATCGGCTTGGTGAATTCCGACCCCATTCGCTTCTCCGACCGTCATAATATCATATTTTGCAAAAGTTTCTTCTTTTAATTCTTTGAGAAAACCTTGAATCCCTTCTTGGTTTGTATGCATGTCAAATGCCGGCACATAATTAAGCCCGTATGGGTTAGGCATATCAGGGAATCCTTCCCGTTTTTTTATATGACTAATCGCGTCAACACGGAAACCATCAATCCCTTTATCAAGCCACCAATTTACCATTGTATACAAAGCCGAACGAACCTCTTGGTTTTCCCAATTTAAATCAGGCTGTTTCGTTGCGAAAATATGCAAATAATATTCATCTGTGACAGGATCGTATTCCCAAGAGCTTCCAGAGAAGATACTTTCCCAATTATTTGGCGGTGAATCCCCTTTGCCTTCTTTCCATATATACCAATCACGTTTAGGATGATCTTTCGAAGACCTTGACTCGATAAACCATGAGTGCTCATCACTTGTATGATTAAGAACTAAGTCTAGGATTAATTTCATCCCACGTGCATGAATTTCTGCCAACAACTCGTCGAATTCCTCCATCGTACCGAATTGTCCGGATATATCTTGATAATCACTAATATCATAGCCGTTATCCGCATTGGGGGATTTGAAAAATGGACAAATCCAAATCACATCGATTCCCAGATCCTTAAGATAATCGAGCTTAGAAATAATCCCCTTAATATCCCCAATACCATCGCCATTGCTATCCATAAAACTTCTCGGATAAATCTGATAGCTAACTGCCTCTTTCCACCATTGCTTTTTCATTAAATCCCCTCCCGATTCTTATTGTATCGGCTTGTTTCAGTTGAAATTTTTATAAGTACCACTTCCAATTTAGAGTATACTTGTGATTGGCCTTTAAATAGAATGCGAGGGAGGGCAATTTACTATTTTCTATTTGAAAGATCGATTACGCTTTGATCTTTTCAAAATGAAGACAATGAAAATAACAAATGCAAAAATGACAGCTCCCATCGCAACCATATACGGAATATTCAGACCTGATTTATCTGATAACATATATATCTCAGCCTTTTCACGATCAATAATAATCGAATATTTCCCATCATTATTGCGTACTAAATCATACTCAACCACTCCTCTTAATTCCTTATCATTACCAAATTTATCAGCGTCTAGGTCAAACGTTTGTGACTTCGATGAATTGTTAATCACGACAACAATCGTTTCATCTTTAAAAGTTCGTTTAAACACAGCCGAACTATCATTAGCATGAAGCACTTCAAGGTCACCCTTCATTAGCGCCGGATGTTGCTGCCTTATTTCACTTATTTTCGTAATATAATCAATTAACACAGGGTCTGCCTTAAATCCCATAAGTCGTCTGTTATCCGGATCACTTCCACCGTTCATCGCTATTTCTGAACCATAGTAGATGATTGGTATTCCCGGTGTTGTATACATATACGTTAAAGCAAGCTTCCAGCGTGTTTCCGGGTTTTCCTTATTTGCAACAACTTCGTGGGTAAACCTTGTCATATCATGGTTATCAATAAATTTCCCAAGCAATTCAGGGTGGGTGAACATCTTTTCGTTTCGGGTCAGTGCAGAGAATAGAAAATTCAATGATTGATCAGGTTTAGAAAAAGCATCACGCATACTTGCATTTTGTGGAAAGTCCATAAAGCCATTAATGCCTGTATCTTGATAGCTGGCAATAGCAGTAGGATCATCCAGCCAAATCTCACCAACTAAATAGAAATCTTCCTTCTCTTCTTTGACTACTTTAGAAAAATCACTCCAAAAACCTTTATCCACATGCTTGACTGTATCTAAGCGATATCCATCAATATCGGTTTCTTGAATCCACCATCTAGCAGCATCCAATAAATACTTCCGTGTTTCTGGGTAATCTTGATTTAAATCAGGGAGGTCATATATCCAGCCTGTTTCAACTTCATTCTGATCACTCCAGTTTGTGATTTCTTTCTTTTCATGGAACCAATCCTTCTTTTCTGGATCGTTTACCCATGGGTGATTCGGTCCTACATGATTGACCACAAAATCAAGGATAATTTTCATATCACGTTTATGAGCCTCTGCTACAAGCTGCTTGAATTCATCAATGGTCCCGAAATGCTCATCTGTATTATAGAAATCATTGATCCAATAACCGTGGTAGCCACCATCTTCATTATCAAAAACAGGCGTCAGCATAATGGCTGTAAATCCCATATCTTTAATATAGTCAAGTTTATCTGTTATGCCGGCAAAATCACCACCTTGATAAGCAAGTGGATCGTTCACATCCACATCTTTGTCATTTTTTGGATCCCCATTATTAAAACGGTCAATCATTAATGAATAAACGATTTCATTCTGCCATTTTCGTTCTTCCTTTTCAACAGCACCTGCGGGTAGGGCGTAAATAAGTAAGAACGAAAGCAAAATGAGTGAAAATGCTTTTTTTCTCATTTCTGCTTCCCCCTTATGTAACTTCTTCACGCCTTTAAGATTAGCCTTTCGTGCCACCTGCCGTCAAACCTGAAACGAAGTATTTTTGGAAACAGAGGAATAAGATTGCAATCGGAATTGCGATTAAGACTGAACCAGCTGCAAAGGTTGTAAATTCTTTTCCGAATTGTTTCGCTACCATTTCATATAGCCCAACCCCCATTGTAAATTTCTCATTACTCCGTAGCATAATTCTCGCTAGGATAAAATCACCGAATGGAGCAATAAATGCGAACAAAGCAACAACTGCAATGATTGGTTTAGCAAGAGGCATAATAATTTGTACGAATATTCTCATATGACTTGCTCCGTCCATTTTTGCAGACTCATCAAGCTCTTTAGGGATCGTATCTAAATAACCTTTCATTAACCATGTGTTCATCGGAATTTGACCACCGACATAAATCAAAATTAATCCTAGATGCGTATCGATTAAGCCTGTGCGGTTCGCTAATACAAAAATTGCGATTAATGCAGAAAAGTTAGGAATCATTTGTAAAACTAGAAATGTAAGCAGTCCATTTTTCCGTCCAATAAAACGATATCTAGAAAATGAATACGCTGTAAATGATACTAAAATGACTGTCGAGATCATCGTGATAATACTAATCTTTAGAGAATTCATGTACCAACTAATATAATTTGATTTTTCCGAGTCAAATAAATACGTATAATGTGCAGTTGTTGGATTTTTCGGGAACATTGATGCACCTGATAAACTTTGACCAGGGTTAAAGGAAGAGCCAATAACCCATAGCAATGGATAAATGACGACTACACACATCAGAAGGATGATCAGGTACGAAATAGTTAAGCGAATGATTTTGTTTTTTTTCATACTCATGATTAGTTCATATCCTCCTCTTTAAACGATTTTGACCGTTTAAATTGCCATAGGGCAACTGTCACAACAACGATTGAAAGAAGCATTGTAATGGCAGCCGCTTTCCCATATTGCGCAGAAGTCATAGTCAGACTATAAATCCAAGAAATCAATATATCTGAACCACCGGCGTTTTGGCCTGGAATTGCTGGACCACCACCGTTAAATAAGAAGATTACGTTAAAATTATTAAAGTTGAAGGTATATTGAGTGATTAAGATCGGTGCTGTCGCAAATAAAATCATCGGCAAGGTAATCTTGGTGAATTTCTGCCAAATGGTCGCTCCGTCCACATTTGCTGCTTCATATAACTCATCTGGAATCGATTGAAGCACACCTGTCGTCATGGCGAAGATAAACGGAAAACCTAACCATGTTTGAATGAAGATCAATGCAAGTCTAGTCCAGTTTTCTTCTGTCATCCAAGGAACCGGATCAATTCCAAACGCATGAAGGATACCTGTATTAATAACGCCGAATGATTCATTAAACATTCCTGAGAAAATTAGGATCGAAACAAAAGCCGGAACTGCCCAAGGTAAAATAAAGACCGTACGAATAATTGCTTTTCCTTTTAAATCCTTTTGGTTCACAAGGATCGCTAGGAAAATACCAAGTGCTACCTGAAGTGTTGTTGCCACAAATGTCCAAACAAGCGTCCATCCAAGTACACCGAAAAATGTTTTACGCCATAAATCCAGCTTAAAGATCTCGATATAGTTTTGGATTCCGACCCAGTCTACAAGCTTCGCTGGTGGTGAATGATACAAATCGTAGTTGGTAAATGATAATAAAATAACGAATAGTAATGGAAAAATAACGACAAAAATTAATAGCAGAAAACCTGGTGAAACCATTAAATAAGGAAAGCCACTATCTAGTAAATTATGATATTGTTCCTTTACTGAAGAAGTCGCTAATCCAAGGTCGCGTTTTTTTCCCGTACTATACGCATCGTACATATTGAATACATAGATAGCTAGACCAATCACCGTAATAATTAAGGCAATAATTCCATCAATCAGCAAGAAAATCGAATGATCAAGTCCAGCAATCGTTCCTAATGTGAACAACCCCCAAAAGCCCCAGTTCAATGTATCTAAGAAACTGGCGAAAAAGGCGATTGTTAGAATAAGGAAGATAAATCCTTTTACAAATTGTTTATTATAAAACTGCCCAAATCCAGGAATGATGGATAATAGTGCAGCATTTCTGCCGTGTTTAGTTGCTGGAATTATAACATCCACCTTAATCAACCTCCCTTTCATAGGAGCATAGAATTTCATACCGGTTTAACTACCCATTTATGAGGGCACGAGAGCCCTCACGGATAGAAGTTTTACTTTTTGCTTACTTTAATGTGCAAACGCTTGCCTTATGAGTGTTTAAAAAACGGCCTAATGCCGGTAGCTATTCTATTAGAGGATGTTCAAAAACGAATCAATCACCTATAAGGGTCTGCCTCTACAGGCTAACTTAGTCTGTAGAGGTCTGACCTAATACGTTTCCTATTATTTAGTTGTATTTATTATTTTTTCCATCCGTTATTTTGAAGGATGATTTGTTGTAATGTTTGTTTCGATTGTTTTTACTGCATCATCCATCGCTGCTTTCGGTTCAGCCTTTCCTGTTGCAATCGTTTGTAGGGCCGAAGCCGCTGGCTCCCAAACCTCTGCCATTTCTGGAATATTAGGCATTGGAACTGCGTATTGTGATTGAACGGCCACAGCTTTAGCACCTTCATTTTCTGCAATAATCGGATCTTCAATCAATGTTTTCACCGGTGGAATTTCTTGTGTTAATTCAAACCGAATTTTCGCGTTTTCTTCATTTGTCAACCATTCAACTAATTTTGTTGACCAGTATGGATTTTTCGTAAACGCTGTTACATTCCACCCTTTAACACCCATGAATGTTTTCATATGCTCACCATTTGGGAGTGTAGGTATCTCAGAGATACCGATATCAATTCCAGCATCTTTCATTCCTTGGAATGCCCAAGGACCATCCATTACAGAGGCAACTTTCCCTTGGTTGAATAAACCATCTTTCGTTGAACCGCCGTTATCTCCAATGATTCCTTTAGGGAATAGTCCTTCTTTGTACCATTTTTGGATGTATTCTGCACCTTTGATCGCACCGATGTTATTCAAACCTAGATCTTTTGGATCTAGACCTTTGTCCGTTTGATTAAATACATAACCGCCCATCCCTGCGATTACACCATGTGCAAAGTAGAAGTTATCCCATAGCGCTAAGAATCCGTATTGGTCACCTTTTGTTAGCTCTTTTGCTTGAGTATATAATTCATCCATCGTTTTGGGCGCTTCACTCATTAATGCTTTGTTATAAATGAATACAGGTGTTTCTGTCGCTTTTGGCAGACCAAATAATTTCCCATCATACATTTGAGCGCTTACAGATGATTCAGTAAATGTTTGAAGAACATCATCTGATACATTGATTTCTTGAATCAAACCTTCTATTACCACTTGACCAATTTGATCATGAGGCAATGTCACGACATCTGGAGCGTTTCCAGCTGGTCCATCTAGTCGCAATTGATCACGCATTTTATCAGCCATATTCAACTCTTGAAACTCAACTTTAATGCCGTATTCTTTTTCAAATGATTCAATTGCTGGCTTAAGGGCTACTGCTTTATCAATGTCTTCCCATACAATTAGTTTTTCTGGTTTTGCTTCCTCTGCTGCCTTATCTTTATCTTTAGTTTCATTCGTGGATTTTGTTCCTGTTTCTCGTTCAGGAGCTCCACATGCAGCAAGTATACCAAGTACCAACATAAGCATCATAAAAATAGACAATGGCTTCTTCATGAATTAACCCCCATTTGTGTTTTGATTTTACAAGTCAGCAATCGTTTGCGCACTTGTTGCTGGAAATCCAATATGTAAACGCTACCAAATTATCCTAATAATAAAATTATGCATCTTATCTTTAAAAATTCCTCAAAAATAAAGACTTCTAGATTTCTAAGGTTTAGGTATAATTTGCGAAACCGATTGCACTACTTTATAAACCTAATTATACAATTATTCTTGATTTTGACAAGTGAATTTTTAGAATTTTATTATTTTGATTGATAAATCAGACTAATAAATGCTTTAAATACTGGGGTATTACATCCAAAAGAATAACCATTACCAAGAAGAATTTATTTCTACTTGGTAATGATACCCTACTTAACAGATAATTTCATCACTAAATGGTTACACATAAAGTGAAACTTCCGTCAGAGGTTTTTTTTCATCCCCTCTGATGGTTAGTCCCGTTCTACTGTCGCTAAGATCTACGCTTTCGCTTCGATCAATCGACAGTACGAACCCGATTGGTTCAACTAAACCACTGAAGATCACAGCGGTAAGTTTCACTGTATCTCACCAATCGGGGATTTACAGGCTGCTTACCCCCACCTATTTATTTCTTGATTCTCACACAAAAATTGCGGTGGGGGTATTACAGCCTGTTAAACCGGAACAAATTCTCGATCTTTTATGATTCAATAACTTGAATTCCATATGCCTTAAACCACACATCAATTTGAGCAAGATGCGCTAAAAGCTGTGGACCTGACATAAGCTGACCAAACCATGGTTCTTTAAACGCCGCTCCTTTTGATTCGATAATATCGTGAAGTTTTTGCTTATCGAAGAACTCATGAAGAACCGAGTTTCGATCCTCTAGTACATGCTTTAGCCAGTTTTGGACTCCATCTGTGTATACCGGATTATGTGTTTTCGGATAGGGACTTTTTTTACGATATAAGATTTCTTCTGGTAGCATGCCTTCTAACGCTTTACGCAAGATTCCTTTTTCCCGATTTCCTGTCATTTTCAATTCCCATGGGATATTCCATGCATATTCCACTAGACGATGATCGGCAAATGGCACCCTAACTTCGAGACTTGCCCCCATACTCATTCTATCTTTCCGATCAAGTAGCGTGGTCATAAACCATACTATATTCAAGTAAAATAGCTCTCTCCTTTTTGCTTCTACTCCTTTTTCTCCATCAAGTCTTGGCATCTCCGCAATCGTCTCCAAGTATTTCGCTTCAGCATATTCCTCTAACCTTAGTTTGCTTCGCCAATTTTCTTTTAGCAAAGAAACTCGTTCAGTTGTGGAACGCATCCACGGAAACCCTGAGCGTTTCAAATCTTCACTGCGATGAAACCACGGATATCCACCGAATATTTCGTCCGCACATTCGCCTGATAGACCCACTGTAAAGTCTTGTTTGATTTCCTTGCAAAACCACAATAGGGAAGAATCTACATCTGCCATTCCGGGAAGGTCTCTAACTGTGACAGCTTCGGTTAAATAATCAATTAATGTCTCCTGAGTGATGACTGAGTTATGATGCACTGTGTCGAATTGATCAGACATCAGCTTGATCCATTTGGCATCAGAGTTTGGTTGAAATTCATCCGATTGAAAAAACTTGTCATTGTCTTCGTAATCAATCGAATAAGTATGCAGCCTCCCTTTCCCAGTCTTTTTATAGGAATCAGCAGCGATTGCTGTAATGGCACTAGAATCAACACCACCTGATAGAAACGTACATAATGGTACATCGGAAACGAGCTGGCGAGTCACAGCATCACAAACAAGAAACTTCACCTTCTCTGATGTTTCTTCAAGCGAATCTTGATGTTCCATGCTTTTCACATTCCAATAACGCCATATTCTAAGACCTTGCTGTGATAAAGTTAATGCATGTGCAGGCCGCAGTTCCTTTATGCCACGAAATACCCCTGATCCAGGCGTTCGCGATGGCCCTAGCCCGAATATTTCGGCCAAACCTTCTCTTGTTACTTCAGCCTTCACTTCAGGATGCGCCAGAATGGCTTTAAGCTCTGAAGCGAACAAGAAACCGCCATTTGTTTCTAAGTAAAACAGCGGCTTCACGCCCAAACGATCTCTTGCAATAAATAGCTTCTGCTCGTTCACATCCCAGATCGCAAAGGCAAAAATGCCATTAAAAAAATCCACGCACTTTTCTTTCCATTCTATATAAGAAGTTAGTAAAACTTCTGTATCAGAATGACCTTTGAAGGAATATCCTTTTAATAGTAGTTCTTTGCGAAGTTCTTCGGTATTATAAAGTTCACCGTTGTAGCAAAGGATATAAGAATTTCCGTCTTTCTCTTTTGCCATTGGCTGTTTACCGCCTTCTGAATCGACGACAGTCAACCGGCGATGACCAAACGACACATGGGTATCATGCCAAATGTTGTGTTCATCTGGACCTCTTTTCACCAGTGTATTCGTCATCTGTTCTATAACCGTTCTTTCCTTGCGCAGATCTCGTTGAAAGTGAACCCAACCTGTAATACCGCACATAACCTTCATCCTTTCAATCGGCCTCACAGAATTCACCATTCTTATAGCTGCATTATATCCAGCTAACATTCTGATTCAACTGCTGACTCCTTATTTAAGCCCTACATTGACACATTTCCAAATGAGCCATGCAGCGAGAATATAAGATAGCCTATGCATAAGGTGATAAATGGTTATTTGTCCGCTAAAGTAAAATTTCCATAAGTGATAGTTAGCCCCATAGGATGCGGTTTATAAAGATGGGGTTTATGAAGGATAAATGATTTCAATCCAAACTTCTTATCACTTTCTTGTTCATTTTATGTATTTATGTTTCTACAGATTAAAATTGGGGAATAAATCTACGCTTAAATGGTTATAAAATAGAGACATTTTGTCTAAAAAGAAGGGGAGGTAATCCATTTTTGGAGGTAAATTATGAATGATCAGCAACGAATGAACCTTATTAATCATCAAAATCGCGCGTTTTTAGAAGGAACAGTTGAGAATATCAATCAGCAATGGGTTTTCTTTGATAACGAAACCGACGAAGCTACTTCTTTAGAAGAATATTCACAACTGGAAATAGATATCTATCGGAGAAAAAATTGGTACAGAGGAATCGTTGAAGAAAATGGTTTTGTAAAAGTCCATAAAGACATGATCCATTTATATGACGGGGAAACAGTAAAAATTCGCAAACCATTGTTAAGCTCATTAGAAAGATTATTGAAAAAAATAGAGACTGAGTCATTCGTCCAGTTTATCACGAGTTTAAATTCACTAGATTTCTCGATTCATGATTGCATTTACTGTTATAATCAGCTTGACTTCTCAGAAGGAGCATCTCCAAAAACAGGCGTGAATTTCCTAGTTTTTGACAACGAAGTTTCCGTATGCTCTGTACAGCATCATTTCTTTTACACTTCAACAAATCATGACCGCTTTGAATTTACAATAAATACGGGCAAACGGATTATCATTGAAAAAATAAACTCTAAACATTCCTAGCACCTTCACCTAAAAGGAAGACCTAGAATATAAAAATAGAAAAGAGAATGTCCTATAGATAAGGGTCTGACCCGAAATTCCTACATTCAGTTTAAGTGGAATGAAAGTAACACGATAAACTGTGTGTTGGTAGCTGGGCAAACTCTAATTTAGTCATCCTCTTTAACTATGAGTGTTATGAAATGATTTATCCCGGTTTAACTAACATCAGTAGGGATGAAAAAACCTCACTGATGTTAGTTTCACTTTATAAGAACGGATGGAAGCCTTGAGGAAGTTTTAGTCCTAGGTACAATACAACAACGAATGAGACAATGAAAATAGCCCAGTATAAACCCGTACCCTTGCCTTTTTTCGTTTTAACCAAGACCATTTCCATCATAGCAATGACAATCAGACCAACGATCATTTTCCACATATAGTAACCAACCTGAGATCCCATCAACATTCCACCAGTAAGTAAAATTAAGATGTAAAACAGTCTTGTAATCATATGTAGAATTTTAGCTTTTTTCGCATTACCCTGCTTGTACATAGTAAACGCTACAAAAAATAGAATAATAGCGACAAGCCAAGTTGTAATGTGCATATGAGTCATTTCAAATCCCCCTCTTAACAGTTTCTCCTTCATCATATCATAGACAAATATCTAAAAACAAAACTATACCCTCAGTTGCAGGAAATAATGAACATTTAGTGAACAGTATTTATAAGTGTTCCGATTCCCTTGACTTTTATCGCTATTTCGTCCCCTTTTCGTAAAAATTTGGGCGGTTTAAATCCTTTACCAACTCCAGCTGGTGTCCCTGTGGCGATAATATCACCTGGTTCAAGTGTCATACCTTTGGAAAGAATCGCAATGATTTCTTCAACTGGAAAAATAAATTGTTCGGTATTGGATTGCTGTCTGATTTCACCGTTGACTCGGGTTTCAATGTCCAGTTGATTAGGATTTCCGATTGCTGACTTCTCTACAATAACCGGACCAATTGGGCATGAACCATCCAAGCTTTTTCCAAGCAAATATTGCTTATGATTTACTTGCAAGTCTCTTGCTGTGATATCATTTACAATCGTATAGCCGAACACGTAATCCAACGCTTCTTCCCGTCTAATCTCTTTACCCTTTTTGCCAATGACAACAGCAAGCTCACCTTCATAATCTAGTTCGTCTGTTATGCCTTCGTGACGAGGAATGTCTGCTTCATGGCCAATCACAGCAGTTGGTGCTTTTGAAAATAGAATAATATGCTCAGGAATGTCTGCTTCACTTCCCATCTCAACAGCATGTTCGGCATAATTCTTCCCCACACAAAAGATATTTTTCGCTGGCCGCGGAATTGGAGCTTCCCAAACGTATTCATCCACATAAAATTCTGATTTGTTCTTTTGAGTGGATGCCCATTGTTCAATTTCCTTTGCCTTTTGTAAAAAAATCTCAGCCTTTTCAATACATTGGAGTAGTGTTGTGGGAATCGCTTCACCCATTTTTATCGCTGCAGCTTGCAGTAGCAATACATTGGAATTATTCTTTTCTACAAGTACAACTTGACTCTTCCCTTTCACTTTTACCGTTGCGAATTTCATAATCCATATTCCCCCTTGCTACGATTACTTTTTCATCATTGGCCGAGTGCCATAAGTAGCAAACCGCCAGATATATTCAACTGGTCCCATCCGGTAATACTTCAACCAAATTGTACTGAGTACAAGCTGTAAGAAGTAAATAACAACAACAAGTACGACTCCTGTTGTAAAAGAAATTTTATCATATAACCCAAAGCCATACGAATAGAATAATAATGTTCCAATGATGGACTGTAGCAAATAATTGCTCATCGATAATCTACCGACATTGGCTAGTGGCGATACAATTTTTGCAATAGATTTGTTTTGCAGAAGTAATACAATTACAGTAATATAAAAAATCGATATCACTGGACCGCCAATCATGTCTTGCAGAGATACGGTAAAATAATTGTAGTTCGCTATGTATGGACTTGCTTTAAGCAAACCGCCGATGACTAAACAGACAACTGCAATCATCGCCAGTTTTCGCTGATGCTCTTTCGTTTTCTCCAACCACTTTAGCTTCGCAAACCCTGCACCAATCAAAAACAACGGAAAGATGGAGAAAAAGAGGATGATACCATTCCCTAAATTATTAACCATATACCACTCCACAAAACGTTGCTGAAAAATCTCCATAAAGGTACCTAATTGATATGCTTCAATAGAAGCCTTAACCATTTCAAAATTCGTTAGTATTACAGCATCGTCAGGTATTGTAAAGTAAATCAACATCATCAATAAACTAAACAATAATGCTGGAATGGCAAAGAGAAGCGAACCGAGCCATAGGAGAGTTATGCCGCTCATCCTATAAAATAACAGAAAGAAAAATCCAAACAATGCATAATTGATTAATATATCTCCATGCCAGATGAAAAAGGCATGAACACACCCAATAACTAAAAGAACGACTAATCTTCTAGAAAATACAAGTGGAAATGACTGATTTCTGTCTTGAGCCCGCTTCGCAAGAATAACAGCGCCAAAGCCAAACAAAAACGCAAACATTGGGTAAAAGCTTGCCTGAGCAAATAAATCAACCAATATGTAGAATATACGATCTGGGTTATCTCTCCACCACTCAAGTGGATTAATATGTGAAAATGGTGAATGAAAGTCAGGCATATTTACAAGAAAAATCCCAAGTATAGCTAACCCTCTTAAACTATCGATGCTTTGAACCCTTTGACTTCCATCGATGGTTTGTCCATCTTGTTTCATTCTTTGCTCTCACCTCCCCATTTGTACGCTTTTTCTAATATTCTACACGCTGTTGTTTGATAATGAAATATTTCTTTCACATTCAGTTCTCCACTACCTTCATTAGAAATTTTCTATATCACTGATTAGGCGATTTAATCACAACGTTGCGCAAATTACATAGTATATGGCAGGGAAATTTTTTAGGAGGAGTTATTTATGCCCGCCATCGTTGGAGTCGTTCAGGTCATCAGCCTTGGAACAAGCGCCGTTTTCAATATTGGAGATGTATTTAAAGTAACTCCATATTCCGCTACGAAAACCTATGCCGGTGCTGGCTCATTTAATACTGGAGATAACATTTCGTTATATAACGGGAACAGTGTCACAAATACGTATGATTCGGATATAACGGATCAACCAATCCTTTTCAATGTTTGAACCGTTTTAGAGAGGGGAATCTTGATGATTTTTAATATTCAACAAAACATTCACATTCATAGCATTAAAATTACAAGTATTGGGAATTCCTCCGTTTTTCAAATTGGCAGTGCTGGTGTCATTAAACCGCTATCTCAACTTAGTAATACGGGTGGATTTACTGGGCCTGCACCGCAATTAGAACTAGAGCCTTTGCCCTTAGCGCATGTTGCAGGAGGCGCTCCAGCTCGAAATTAGTTGATGAATGTTGTTGTAGTATGAAGGATATAGAGATCTTATAATTCACAAAATTATTATAATATTCTATTTATTTTATAGATATACATTCTTTATTCCAGCTCCGTACCGCCGCCATTGTGATTAGGTGAGTGTAGCGTACTACAAGGATCGGTGCATGGTAAATGGCGACGTTTTAAAGCCATAGGAGTTTTGTATGAAACTTGTACTCTGTATCATTTGGCGAAAAAAGCGAGGTGATGAGAACGATGAATGAATTCTACTCTTATACCATACAGATGCAAAAATATCTCTCGAGCCAAAATAAGCGTATTGAAAACCTCGAGTCCACGGTTCAATCTTTGTTGGAACAGTTGGAACAATTAAAAGCTAAACCAACTGTCAATGTTGAACGAATTGAATATAAGTTTGATCAATTAAAAGTGGAAACACTCGAAGGAACTTTGAACATCGGATTAAATCCAAAAGACCTTAGTAATATTGAAGAGTTAGCAGTACCATCATCGAATCCATCAACTTTTGAGCCGTACATGTTTCCAGCAAGAAATGAACTTATTCAGGACATTCAAAATCACATTCTTACCAATCTTGATACACTGATTACAGATACTGAAAGTGAAATTAACGCCAAGCTCGACCCATCCTATCATGAATTTATTAGAAATGATCTCGAAAAGCAGCTTCAGCAGCGAATTGAACAATATCTAAACCATACGTCACCAGATGAGCGTTCTCCACATCGTCACGAACAAATGAAACAACAAATCATAGAAAAACTCAACACAGATATTCATATTGCTATTCGAAATTTTATTATAGCTTCACACAAACAGTCAGGAGGAAATTCAAATCATGGAATTTAACATTACAAATGGTGAATTATGCGTTGGGCAAATCGAGGTTCGGATTGTAGCCAGTTCTTCTGTATTTCAAATCGGAGATGTTCAAACGATACAACTTTCTTCTGCATTTGATACACCACCCGAATCATTAATTGTCGGTACATTCCTCCCATTAGCACCAAAAGGATAATAAGATGTTTTCTAGAATTTCTAAAGTCGATAGGATTAATATTCAACTTGCTATATATAGTTCATTCATTCAGATTGGGGATTGTCAATTTATTGATAGCGAGAATGATGTATTAGCCATTCAACGCCGTTCAGATGTTATGCACATTCAAGATAAGGATTTTAAGGATTATCCACTATTCAAATCTTATCCACCCCTTTTGCCTATAGTAGAGCCAGTTGTTATGAATACTAACCATCTTCAACCATTTATCTCTGTAGGAGCTATTAAAATTAGTGCTGTTTCAGCTTCAGCCGTAGTAAGTGTTGGGAATACCGACCATATTAGAATGCGTAATCGAGTAATGCATATTCGCTATATTTCTAAGAATAAAACAGGTGTAAATACTCTACCTGAAGGAACGATTCAGTTCCAAAACGAAGTTCTACCAGTAGACAATGAAAACTAAAAAAATTTCACCATACATTCATCTGCTCCCTTTGATAAGCTAAAGACTTAATCACATGATAATCCGAGGGCACAAATATTCGTTTATCTTAACTCATTTTTAATTTTCATTAAACAGGTCGATGTGATTTAATTTATAATCGCATACTAAACTTTCTTAAAAGGATGATTTACATGCCGGCTATCGTTGGTCCCGTTCAAGTAACCAGTAATGCTGGGGGAATCGTGCAATTTGGCGACGCACTTGCCATCTCTCCGAAAAGCTCGTCAAAAACAGTAACAGGTTCTGGTTCTAGTAGCACTGGTCTCTTTATTTTTAATGCAAATGGACTAAGTGGAAGTAATATTCTCGATCTGGCTGGTGTTGATCAGCCAATTGCCGGGAATAACTAAAATAGAATCAAAGCAAGAAAGCTTTTTCATAATCAAAAGGTCAAACTTCGCACTCCTATACAGTTCCATTAAGTGGATGAACACTAAAACTGTGTATAGAATGCAAGGTTTGACCCTTTTTTAAAGGTTGTTCAAAAAGTCCAGTAAAAAAAGTTTGCGAATTTCTTTATCATTTTCCTGTTCTCACGTATTACTCCATATATAAATGGTTAGAGACCATCACTCCCCGAATCTCTTAGCTCGTTTTATCCTCCTGTTTGCACATATTCTCTTACTATTCTATTTCTAACAAATGTCCGCCATCAAAGAAAAACAAATAGCGATCATTCACCTTTTTCTTCAATATCCCTTCAATTGCGCGCGTATACCATTGCAGTTGAATTCGATAACGGTCAGCCAATATTTCTTTAGCACCTTCAAATCCATTATGGAAACGACCGGTAATGCCATCTGTTTTATAATCCAATAAAACAAGTCCAGCTTCATCTTCAAATATACAGTCGATTACACCTTGAACAAGAACGGTTTCTTCTTCTCCATGCCAATGAGAGTATGCTTCACTTGCCGGTACCGCCAATGTAAATGGAACTTCTCTGCGGATCACTGACGCTCCTTGCATTCTTTGACCAATTTCAGAATCAAAGAATGATACAATTACCTCGATGTTAACAGCACTCTTCTGCTCTTCCGTTAACAGCTCCCTTATGATTAGCTCGTTCAGTAATTGCCGAACGGATTCGATCGTTATCGGCTCGTTTACGCTAATATGCTGCATCACAAGGTGGGTGATTGTCCCTTTTTCAGCAGGTGTTAATGATTTCTCCTGCATAAAAGCAGGTCGATTAGATATCGGGCGTTCATATTTACGCAACAGTTCCGTAGAACTTTGCTCATCTCGAAATTCAAGCTGACGTTTCAACTCCGAAACAGATTGTTTCGAACGGTTTACACTAGCATCTCTTTCCGGATATACCCATGCAAGTTGAGACATAATTTTGTCACGAAACTCAGACTCTAGATCGATTTTCTCAGCGTTCTTAACATGCTCAAGCCAGCTTTCTGCTTCGTTCACCGTTTCATCTTCCTGCATTTGAAGCCGTTCTCTTTGTACCGTTTTAATGACCCATTGTGATGGATGCTTAAGCTTATTGTCATCATAGTTGACTGTAAGACCCACACTCTCCAAGAATGCAGTACTGCTAGGGTGACGAATTAACGCAGGTCCTATCCAATCCATATAACTACGCGCATTTGCACGAACATAGTCTTTCAGCAACCACTCTGAACCAGTTGCATCGCCAATCCATTTAGAAACACTTTTCAAGACATCCTCCAATGTTCCGATTAGATATAACTTTTCTTTAGCACGAGTCATTGCTACATATAATACACGCATTTCCTCTGCGATCAATTCAAGTTGTTTCTTTTTCTTAAACGCAATCTGCGGAAGCGATGGATAGGTGATGCGTAGCTCTGGATTCACATAGTCAGCTGCGAAGCCATACTCTTTATCTAGCAAATAAGACTTCCGAAGATCCATCATATTGAATTGTTTGGAAAGCCCCGCAATAAAAACGAGCGGAAACTCCAGCCCCTTCGATGAATGAATCGTCATCAAGCGAACTACATCTTCCTGCTCCCCAAGTGCACGAGCTGCCCCGAGATCATCGCCGCGCTCCTGCATTCGATCAATGAATCGTAAAAAGCGGAATAATCCTCTAAAGGAACTAGTCTCATATTGTCTTGCACGGTCATATAAAGCACGTAAATTCGCCTGACGCTGCTTCCCGCCCGGCATTCCGCCAACAAAGTCATAAAATCTCGTTTCACCATAAAGCTGCCATATTAAATCTGACAAAGATACTTGCTGAGCCATTTTCCGCCATTTGGTTAGGTTTCGATAAAGCATAGAAACTTTTTCATAAACATCCGGATATTGATCATGATCGGCTTTCCGGTAGAAATCTGCCAATGCATCATAATAGCTGCCTGTATTGAATAGTCTCACCTGTGCAAGCTCTTCTTCATTTAAGCCGACGATGGGCGAGCGTAATACAGATACGAGCGGAATATCTTGCTGTGGGTTATCAATCGTTTTCAGCAGTGAAAGCATAATGGCCACTTCAGTTGCTTCGAAATAACCACTTGATAAATTTGCATATACCGGAATTCCTTGTTTCTTAAATTCTTCCATAATTTGCGGTGCCCATGGCATAGAACGCAGCAGGACAACAATATCACGATACGTTACAGAACGATATAATCCAGTTTTGCTATCGTAAATTTGCTGTTTTTCAGTAACGGCTTTTTGAATAAGCTTTGCCATCATTCTGGCCTCAAGCTGTGCATTTTCCAATTCATCCGCTTCAAAGCCTTCGACATTATCTCCGTCTTCCCCTTTAAAGCTCGATTCCTCTGAAATAGCACCATCAATTAAATATAATTCAATCGGATATTCGGAATCCTCAGGATAATCTGCCCCTTTTTTCAATTCAGCTTGTTCATCATATTCAATTTCACCAACGAGTACACCCATCAGCTGCTTGAATAAGTAATTAGTTCCATCTAATACTTCTTTACGGCTTCTGAAATTACGATTCAAGTCAATTCGTAATCCTGATTCATCCCCGTCTTGGGCAAAACGCTTGTACTTACCAAGAAAAAGATTCGGCTCTGCTAAGCGAAAACGATAAATGGATTGCTTAACGTCACCCACCATGAACATATTCCCCGTGTTCTCCCCATCAGCTGTAACCAGTTTCAAAATCGATTCCTGTACAAAATTGACATCCTGGTACTCATCGACTAATACTTCCTTAAACTGCTGACGGTACTCCAGTGCTGCTTGTGATGGAGTGCGGTTATAACCTTCCACATTTTCCGTTAAAATGGCTAAGCAATAATGCTCCAAATCGGAAAAATCAACGATGTTCTTTTCCGCCTTCGCTGTTTTGAACCTGGCATCAAACTGATTGACAAGTATGACTAATGTTTCAACATAGCCCTTTAATTCTCGGATATCTTGCAGATAATGCTCAGGCTTTCGCAAAAACAACTCACTCTTGACTGTTTCAAGAATTTTCTTTGCCTTATTCCGATGCTTTGTAGCTAGCTCAATAAGCTCTTTATCGAAGGCATCCCCCGAACATCTCTTGGCCGTTGTGAATTTCCAGCTTTGCATACTGGCGTACATTTGCTGCCATGATTCAGCATTGGCTTTTTCCAATCGTTCTACAATCATTAAATCATCCAACAAATTTTCCGCTCTTGGTGCAGGACCGCTTGGCAATTTTGTCAGATCAAGCGCTTGTTCCAGTAAATCCCGAGCCGATTGAAGCTGCATAGAGATATCGAACTTTAATGAATCCCAAAAAGGCAGATCTTCAATCTCTGCATCGTCTGCAATATTATACATGGCTGCTGCTTGATGTAACCATGATTCAGGGTCTGGGTACGATTGGGAAAAATTATGAAGCGAACGGATAATCTGCTGAAGAGCTGCATCGTTTCGATCACTAGTAAATGCATCCACCAATCTAAAAAATTCCTCATCGCTTTGACCATAGTGTTCCTCAAGCAGTTCTTCCATCACTTCATCGCGAAGCAGTTCCGCTTCTGTTGAATCGGCAATCCGAAATCCAGGATCAATATCTGTTAAATAATAATACTTCCGAATTACTTCTAAACAAAAAGAATGGAGGGTCGAGATCGAAGCACGATTGATTAAACTCACTTGCTTTCGTAAGTGCTGTGATTTCGGATTGTCTGAAATTGCCTTTTCCAGCGCTTCACCAATTCGATGCTTCATTTCTGCGGCAGAGGCGTTCGTAAAAGTAACAACTAATAGCTCATCTACGTTAATTGGCTCTTTTTCCGATAAAATCTTTTCAATAATCCGTGTCACAAGTACAGCTGTTTTCCCTGATCCAGCCGCCGCAGCCACGAGTATATCCTGATCTTTTGCCCAGATCGCTTTCCACTGGTCTTCAGTCCATGTAACATGATCAGGCTTTACCGGGATGATTGTCTTACTCATGTGTTGCAGCCTCCCCTCTTAATACATTCAATACTTCATCTTGTTTAGTAGAAGATAATAATCGATACTCGTTTTCCTCCGTGGATTGGTCAAATTGACACACGGACTTAAATGCACAAAACGTACAAGGAATTTTATCCTTAAGTTTATAAGGATTAATCTCTACGTTGCCGCCAACAATTTCATTACCCGCTTCTTGATATAAATGACGGATGTGATTTTGCAAGAGCGAAAACTCTTCCTGACTTGCAATCTTAGATTTAGCCTGCAATGTTCCATCTTTTTTTAAACCTGCTGGAATCATATTTGAGTTACTAAGAACCCCTTGTTCCAATGATTGATCCATTAATTGAACAACGTCTGGATCACCTAATAGCAGACCCTTCATTTTAAAACTTTTAAATATTTCTTGTTCAAGTTCCGAAAGATCGACCATACCCTTGCTTTTGACAACCGGGTTATGGACATGGAAATAAAGTACACCGGCAGGCAATGCTTCTTTTCCAACCAAAGAGCTTGAATGAGTAATCACGATATCTAAATATGTGAGCATCTGCAGGGCCAGTCCGTAATACACTTCACTTAAATTCAAATCCTTTTCACTGGATTTATAGTCTAGCACCCGTAAATAAACACTGTCGTTTTCTTCCGCTTTATCAATGCGGTCAATCCGGCCGACTAACTCCATCTTTGTTCCATCTCTCAACTCAAATGAAAGCGGTGGTAACTGACCATTTTTCCCAAAACCTAGCTCTAATCCTACTGGTACAAAGCCGCTTTGCCTTGCTTGTTCGCTTAGGACGATGGAAGCTCGTCCAATTACCTGCTCTAACTTTCGCTTTAAATAGTGGTGTCGATTGCTACTCAATAAAATTTGGTTTTGCAGCTTCGGTGCGAGTCGTTCAACAGCCTTTCTTGCAAGCATCAAACATTGTTCCTTTGTTAAAGAGGACCAGGCTATGTTCCGTTCATATAAATAATCCGAGATGATTTTTAACGCACCATGAAACATTTCACCAATATCAGGAGCATCCAGACGAAAAATCTTACGCTCCTGTAGCTTCAATCCATGGGCAGCATAATGAGCAAACGCGCAGCTATTGAACATTTCCATCCGAGATACACTGGCCAAAATGGTTTCTCCATAGATTTTTCTACTCGTTTCCTCAGATATTCTTTTGGTCTTGTTTTGGTAAAATAAGCTCGACAGCACCCGAACTGCTTCTGGCCTCATCCATTCATGATCCATATAGGCATTATAAACATCCCACCATACAGGATGAACTGGGTAATTCCTTTTTTTAAGCTGAAGCTGCGCTGTTAAATAAGACAAAGCAACATCGTAATTCGCAGCATATTCTGCCTGTTCACTTGCATCTAAGTCAGACGGGTCATTCATGAACACTACTTCTTTCACTTGCGGCAGCACGTCCTTTACCCGCTTAATATAGGAAGAAGGAAGCAGTGCTTTCCCTTCTTCATCTGCTAACGGATACGTCAAATACAGTGATTCAGATGGTGTTGTAAAAGCTTTATACGCGACAAACTCTTCATCTAATAAACGGAGCTTTGAGCTTGGTGCAACCCCAAATCCGTTAGCGGCTAGGTTTTCACGGTCCTGATCTGATAAAATCCCATCCTTGCCAGCCTTACCTGGTAAAACACCTTCATTTAGACCTATAACAAATGCGGTACGAATGTCATCTAGCCTTGATAAATCAAGGTTTGCGACAAGCACTTGGTCAATTGCCGGTGGAACGAGGGAGAACTTTAATGTTTCAAAACCACTTTCCATTACAGTTGAGAACTGTTTTAACGTCATTTTTTCTTCGCTGAGTAATTCTACGAATTGATCAAGCAAATTAACAACCGAATTCCACGCCTGTTCATGTTCTCGTGCACTGATCAGATCATCTCGCTCTTCTGCTTCAGCCTTCAATTTTTCTAACTTCTCCGGAATGTTTAGTTCTTCCAAATATAAATACAGCGCTTCGCACATTTCTCGACCTGTTTGTGCACGCTTCAAGCGTTTGGATAAACGTAAAATGGCAGAATTAAAAAGTTCCTTCAGTTCGTTAAGTTCATCTTCCAATTGCTTTTCCTGATTAGTCTGGCGCCTATCCAAAAGCTCCAATCCTCTTATTCGTCTATAGGTCCATGGTTCTTTTTGATACCATCTATTCCCTTTTATTCCTCGAGAGAGTACATAGTTCTCCAATCGGTCTACCTTTTCACGCATGATATCGGAATTCAGGTTGATTGGATGTAGAAGTTCTGTTTTTATAGCTCTAAACACCGGTTCATAACGCCAATTTGTGTTCAAAATCTCTAAGGTAGAGCGAATGAGTTCAATTACCGGATGATTCAACATGGTTCTTTTTGTATCGATAAAAACAGGGATCTGATAATCCAAAAAAACCGTGTTGATCAGATCATGATAGGATTCGCCATTTCGGACCAATATAGCCAAATCCCGAAAGCGGTAATTGCCATCGCGAACAAACCGCAAGATTGTCCGGGCAACTCCTTCTACTTCTGCTCTTCGATTCATCGCCTGTACGATTGTAACGCTCGTTTCCCCATTAAGTTCATGCGCTGGTCGCACAGTAAGATTGGCTTCGAGATGCGACAGCCCTTGATTTCCTTTAAAACGTGGCGCACTCTCTAAATGTTCATCATTCTCAACAGTAACGCCTAAGGCCAATGCTCGTTGATAAATATTGAAGTAAGTTGAACCGGTTTGTCTGAAAAGATTTAACCCATCAGGTGGGGATATCCTATAAGGCTGATCAAGCGTTAATACAACAGTTACATCCTTACATTGTTTCAATAATTCTTCTACAATTTGCAGTTCCTGAGGCGTTAAGCTATAGAAACCGTCTAAATAAATCGAAGCTTCTGTTATATAACTTGATTGAGCCAATTTTTCAATCAATAAACGGAAGTAATCCTCTGAATCCAAATATTTGCCTACCAATTCATCTTCAAACGCTTGATAAATTAACTCTAAATCATGTAGTTTATCACGAACGGCATCTTCTGATGAATATTGTATAGAACGTTCTCGGAATTCATTGATATCTTTAGGATCAAGACAATAGCGTTTAAACTCAGACAACATTTCTTCCATTTGCACGATGAAGCCAGGCTTGTCCGCTGAACGACGAAACATTTTTAACTCAGTCTTTTTGTCTTCCATGATTTTGCGGATGAGCATGTTCACTCCGACACTGTCAAGATGGCGCCTATTGCCCCCGCCTGTTTCTTGAAGGATTCGCCATGCTAAACGACTAAAGCTGAACACCTGCGCTCGCATCATTCCCTCTAGGCCTGGTGTTTTAATTAATTTATATTCAGACAGAAATGTCATTTGATCCGGAACTAAATAAATAATCGGTTTTCCAGCTGGGTCTTCAACAAGCCTATCACGTATCTCATCAAGCACCTTTGCCGTCTTTCCTGACCCTGATCGTCCAGTAATAAATCTCAACGCCATTACCCTGCCCCCTTTTCTAGCTTTTTCTTCTGTATCTATTCGTTCATCATATCAAGTATTTAATCAAAAAAAGACATTGGATCTCCAATGCCTTTTTTACTTATTATACTCTTAAATCGATAATTTTTCTTGTTCCATGATTGGTAGGGGTGGCACGTTAAACTTTCATCATACATATAACACCGACCAGAATGTCATCATTATTTACGTTTCATTTTACCCGCTGCCATTACTCATTTTCCCTACTCATGTTTCTATTTAGCCTTGCCTCTATTTGTTTCCCAACAAGCCATAATACAAAGATTATAATGATAACGATTACCGTGCGTAACGGCTGATGGAACAATGAAGTTATATCGTATCCTATAAAACTAATCGTAAAAATCATGACCAGCTTCCCACCTAATAATGCAAGTGCATATGGCATCGGTCTTATATTCGAAAGACCAGCTACAATATTCACAAGGGCAGAAGGAGTAAACGGAAAACAAAGTAGAAGAAAAAGCGGGCCGAATCCATGTCTCTCTACCCAATTCATAAGCTTTTTAATCTGTTTATTTTTTTGAAGAAACTTTAATAGCCTTCGGTGCCCATAATGGCGAAATAAGAAGAAAACAAGCAACGATCCCGTAACGGTCCCAATCCATGAATACATAAACCCCAGCCATAGGCCAAAAGCACTCGCATTTGCAAATACAAATACAAAGAGCGGCAGAAAAGGTAGGAACGACTCAAACATCGGTAAAAAAATCCCTGGTAATGGTCCGAACGAACGATACTGTTCAATTAACCCCAATATATTTTCTAATGTAAACCAATCACGAATATGCTCCAAATCCATTTCAATCTCCTCAATGTCAAAAAAATCCAATGCTCCTTCTCTTGCTTATTTTCTGGAGTAGTCAGCTTAGATGTATATCATTTATGCTCTTTTGATCCACTTACAATATGTGAAACATAGGCATGTCCCAAAGCATCTGACCCCATACTCTTTACACCGTTTATTGCGCTATTTGCACGTTTATAAACGATATAAAGTAGATATGGGCCTGACCCTTTCATTTTGGAACACCCTTATGTTTGAACAATGTGAAGCTTCCCGATTATACGCCTATCTTTTAACTAAAATCATAAGCTATTTTTTGAAATAAATAAATAATTTATGACTTATCTAGAATTTAGTCTCATTTTCATACTTCCCTCACTCGACAACCGATAATCACATTTTCATTTAATTTTAACTTGATTAGTGATACATTTTCCATTATCATTACAACTCAGAACAAACGTTCCTGCTTTAATTTCAGTTGGGTATTGTCAGAAAGAGGGATGATAATGACTCGAATTCCAGAACACGACCGCAATATCATTGAAAAAGCACTCTATCTTCCTATGGTCGTTACAATTTTCAATCGCGATTTACACATAATTGAGGGCAGTTCTTTCAAGATGAAGAGGCCTTACTTAGAAATGGTAGAAGCAGCGTTGAAATTAGCTCAATCCGATTTGTTTCAAGTTAGAAAATACTTAAAAAAAGAAAATATTAAGGTTAGCGAACTAAAGAGAGACCAGGAATTTACGATGTATTGCTTTTTATACAAAGGATATGAAGAGCACCATAATTATTTCAATCCACGATTAAAAAATAAGGTAGAAGAATTATTGCGAAGTTATTTCAAAGAAGTATTTACCTAAATGTCTCTTTCATACCTTATCTAAGGAGACATAAGAAACGCACAAATTCATCATGTCTCCGTTCCTCTTCTTATTCTTCAGTTTTTTTAGCTGAATAATTGCGAGGGGTCTCTGAAGCTTCCATACTGTTATACATTCTGTGCAATCCATAAGCCATCTTTCCTGTCTCTTTATTTATTTTACTAATCTTAGACTCAAGTTCTGCAGTTCTTTGCATTTGATTCGTGAATGAACCAATTGATATATTCACCTCTAACGTAATGTTGTTACGAAAATAAACTTGAACCATTCTATTGTCTTTCTGTTTATACTTTATAACATGGTGATGCGCAATCCAAATGCAATCATCGTTTATGGGTGAAGTAGTTGGAAAAAAGAAAATAGGGTTTGTCTGATCAATAATAATTGGCGCTTTATGAGTAACGCCAATTAATCGCCGTGTTCCACCTTTTCTTCCTTCATAGCTACTTCCAAAGTATTCACAGCTTTGATTGATAATTACCTTGGGCTTGAATGGCGAGATAAATTCATCATTTGTTTCAACAACTTGCGAATAGATTTTGCTGCCGTATACGATCGACTTAATGAAACACGTAAATGGAGTGATTTCATAATTTTCAATTAATGATCGTTTTGATTTTTTCACTTTTCTTTTCCCCTTCCTTTTTACATCATTCGGGATCAATAATATCACAAAAAATAGTTATATATACCCACTTTGTGTACATTTAGCAATTCTGTAACAAATTTACAAAAACTAAACATTTCCACAAGAATTAAAATATTTTTTGAAAATTTAAAATTTTTATTGATTTTTCCTCTAAGGATTCCATATAATAAAAAAAAGGTCAGGAGTGGATCTTCATGAAAAATGAAAAATTACCTTCAGAATTAGTAAAGTCGTATTTGGCCAATAAGAAAAACCAGGACGCTTCACTGCAGGATACATTCATTGAGATGATTATTCACGAATCTATACTCATTAACAAAAGAACACAGCTTGAACAGCAAATCGACCAAGCACTCGATGAGAGGAATAAGCCTTTATTTCTAAAATTAAGCAGCGAAATGAACGAATTGATAAAAATGTTTGGTACTTAAGAACAAAAGCGCAAGCGCCTTGTTCAACCTTGAAAACACTCGCATTCCATTCGGTTGAGATCGTTCTTTTACTTCTTAAGCTAGTGTGATGTGACAAGAGGAGGTAGGCAACTTGCCCCCCAAAAATGAGGTTGTCTACAAAAGAAAAAGGTCTGACCCACCATTCTTCACACAGAATAAAATACGTGGATAACACGATAGCTGTATGAAGCGTGTGTGGTCAGACCCTTATGAAACTCTTACTTTCTTCACTATTTTCCTCTATCAAACATCCCCATTACCTCGGTCGTTTCCGTAATATTAACAAATGCATTCGAATCGATTTCATTAATCATCAATTTAACATCCGTTAACTGATAGCGAGTAATAACTGTCATAAGAATTTTTCGACTTTCCCCTGTATATGCGCCCTCTCCATCCATTACTGTAATCCCTCGATAAAGGTTAGTAAGCAGTTTCTTCTTCATCTCATCACCCTTATTTGTAATGATCATTAATGTTAATTTAATATGGTTCGTATGAATCGTATCGATGATCTTTCCTGTTGCATAAATTGCAACAAGTGTATGAAGAGCCGAATCCCAATCAAACACAAATCCAGAGATAATAACAACAATAGCATTCATTGCCGAAATTAACGCTCCCAGCGGAAAGTCTCTCTTCTTAGTAAGCAGCATCGCAATTATATCAAAGCCACCCGAAGATCCGGATGCCCGAAAAATAATCCCGATCCCAATTCCCGTAATAACACCGCCGAACAGCGATGACAGGATCGCTTCATTTGAGATTGCTTGAACAGGAACCACATACAAGGTAACTGAAAGCACGACGACAGACAAAATTGTATACCCAATAAAACGTTTTCCTAATTTCATAACTCCGAATATTAATAAAGGTAAATTAAGCAGAAAGTTCAAAATTCCGGTATTGAAGGGTGTAATGATTCCAAGCATAATCGCAATCCCGCTAAGTCCACTGCTTAAAATTTGATGGGGAATCAAAAATAAATTATAAGCAACCCCAACAATGATGGAGCCAATTATTATGACCAAAATATTACGCATAACTACTCTCCCTTTAAACCAGTGATATTTCCTGATCATTTAAAGCCACAAAAGACTCCTCTGTCCACAGAAATAATTGTTCGGTTTAGATATTTTTTCTACTAATGATTATTATTATAGTAGAGAAATAAAGGAAAAATAATTTAATAGTCTTTTCAGATTATATAGGAAATTCCTTAGGGGATACATGATAAGAAAAACTGTCATCTGCTATAGGTCACAAAAATAATTATTCTAATATACATTCAATACTCGAATATGTCAGGTGTATGAATTGACACTAAAACTCATTGCAAAATGTATAAAATGAAACTTCAATCAATGGGGTTTTCTTCATCCCCCTACTCTTCTTCGATCTATCTAAGTCTTTAAGCGCCGTTAATGTAAAATACATTCTTTTCTTACAAAAAAATAAACTGACCGAAGTCAGCTTATTCATTCTGATTACTCGTATCATATTGATCAAGCATTGAAATTCTCTCGAGCATGGAGGGGTGTGTGTAGCGAAACCATTTCACGAGCAAAGGAGGATTCACTTGACTTAACCCAGCTCTTGTCAACTCCTGAAAGGAACTAATTGCAGCATCTTTATCTTGAGTCATTTCAATCGCATAGTGATCCGCTCGGCTTTCCTGATACCTTGACACATAATTAGATAAAGGACTGGAAGCGAACAATAAAATAGATGTAATCAATAAAAATAATGGGAATGAACGAATGCTGCTAACTTCTGATATGTTTAGAACTTTCCCCCAGCGCCTAATGGTATAATTCATCAATTTCGCAGTGAACCATAAACCAACAAGCGTTAAGACTAAATAACCTGCAATTCCGAAATAAATATGTTTTTCCACATAGTGCCCCATCTCGTGCGCCATGATAAAGAGAATTTCTTGATCATTAAGCCGACTCAAAGTCGTATCCCATAAAACAATTCGGGAATTGGAGCCGATTCCCGTGACATATGCATTCAAGGCATTCGTTTTTTCCGCCATATTCACTTCATATACATGCTCAGATGGAATATTCGCGTTATCTGCCATATCTAATATCTTTGTTTCTAATTCCTTGTTTTTAAGCGGATAAAAGTCATTATAAAGTGGATCAATAACTACCGGCTGAACGAACATGATAAATAATGAAAAAGGAATCGTCAAAAACCAGGCATACAGCCACCATTTCTTCGCACTTTTTTTCATCAGCCAATATAAAACAGAGACAATAAGAATCATCGTCCCGAAATCGACCCAAAACTCAATCACTCCATCCTTCATCCATGAAGTAAAAGATTGAGTACTGATTCCATAGCTCTTGCCTAAGGTGTAGCGATAATAATTAAGCGGGAACACAACAACATAACTCAACAAAGATAACCAAAATAAATAAATAGCATTTTGAACAATTTTCCACTTCGTTTGCGATAAAGACCATTTTTCAAACCCTCGTGAAATGCCAAATGCTAAAATAAGAAAATAAAATAACCAATCAAATGGTACCGCCGCAAAAAACAGAAAATTTCTGATTTTCGAATACTCTTCACTCAATACCCATTCCCTTTCACTCAAAAAAACAGCTGGATCTGCAACCGTTCCTTTTAAAGCTTCAGGTATAATAGATTGGGCTCCGTGAAATATATACACATACATACCAGCTATATATAAACCAAATAAAACGATTGCAGTTAAGACCGATTTTCTTACCATAATCCAACCCCTTCCTTATCACTTCCTACTTTAAGTGTAGTACATAACGGACAAGTTAGAACCATTTCCTAATATTGAAATTGTAAGTTTTGTGCAACTAACCTTCATGATTTCTTACTTTTTCAATCATTTCATCAAGACGGATAATGCTTTTTTTTGCACGCTCAAAATCAATCTTTCGATAATGATGGAGACCACCTTCTTCTTCGTCTTTCTCATCAGCCCATTTTACAATTTGTTGAAGTGGCGTGCGAATAATGTCATTTGTAGGTAGAAATGAATCAGTATGGAATAGAATCGCGAGGGATATGGTTTTGGCTTGGATTGGATTTTCTCCAAGTCGAATAAGTAGCTTATGAGCTCTTTCTGCTCCTTTTATTGCATGTATATCATTTTGTTTATAAAGGTCATAATCCCACTTCCCATTTTTATACCATGTAAAATGTCCCATATCATGAAGCAAACCGGCTTTGGCAGCTATATCGACGTCCACATTCTGCTCTTTAGCCAAGTGAAAGGCATGGTATGCAACAGCAATAGCGTGCACTAACCCAGAACGATTTAAATATTTCTGTGTAATATGATGTTGAAATATATCAAGTAGGGTCACGTCTCTCATTCAATCCCCTCCTCTATTATAGTAAGCTTATTGTCAAGCCTGAATTTTTTAAATGCTATCATATCGAATATGCAGAAATTTTTCAAGTGGAACATCATAATGCTCTTTAAGCGGTTGTTCAAAAAGTCCGGTAAAAAGATTGAGAATCGCATCAAAGATCCGTCTTCCGGGTCCTCTTGAGATGCGCTCCTCGAACTTCTCGGCTCTTTTATCCTCCCTTTTGAACATGTACTTTAAGGAGTATTATAAAAATATGGCCTTATTATTCTATTCAGCCTAATAATCACAAGTTCACGATAGAGTTCTTGTAATCGCCAGTGATTTATCTATAGAAGAAAACTAAAAGCCCCATCTATCGAACAAACGATAATGGCGGCTTTTTAAATTTTCTATCAGTAAATAAGATTAATAACTTCTTCTTTTGTTACATTCCCAAAGTAATGCTTCACATCAACATCTGCTAAGACGCGCTCAATTTCAGTGCGTTCATAGCGAATCCCCGTAAGTTTCTCTTCAATTTCGCTCACATCGCCGACACCAAAGAAATCTCCATATACTTTACAGTTTTCAATTTTTCCTTTATTCACTTCTAAGCGAATATCAATTGACCCTACTGGAAAGCGGTGTGAATGTTGTAAGTTGAACTTCGGTGATTTACCATAGTTCCAATCCCAGTTTTGGTAACGTTCTTTAGAAATCTCATTAATTTTTGCCCAATCCTCTTCCGTTAAAACATACTCAGGAATGGTTTCTTTTTCTTCATAGATATATTTAAGAATCAAAGAACGGAATTCTTCAATGGTCATGGGTTCTTCAAGGAACTCTGCGATATTGGCTACACGACTTCTGACCGATTTAATTCCTTTCGATTCGATCTTGTCCTTTTTCACTTTTAAACTTGAGACAATATGATCCATTTCGGAATTAAACAAAAGCGTACCATGCGTGAACATGCGGCCTCTCGTAC